>DATIDG010000075.1:0-249194 GCA_035456405.1 Burkholderiales bacterium
GTCTACGACCGGTCCAAGCCCGACGGCATGCCGCGCAAGGTGATGGACGTCTCGAAGCTCGCGGCGCTCGGTTGGAAGGCGACGACCCCGCTCCAGCAGGGCTTCCGCAAGGCCTACGACTGGTACGTCGCGAATGCGGCGGGCTGACCGCTGCCGCGCTTCCGGCCGGCTGCGCGGAGCGGCGGCGCGCCGTGACGCCGATGCACCGCCCGATCAGCGGCCGGTCCGGCCCTGCCCGGATTCGCGGAAGTGGTTCAGCAGGAACTCCTCGTCGAGCGGCGACAGGTTGAAGCGGCGACTCGCTTCCTCGATCGTCGCGAGATCGCGGCGCGGCTGTTCGGCGAGCCAGGCGACGGCACGGCGGAGGCCCTCGCCTTCCGGAAGCAGGGCGTCCGGTTTCCGCGTCATCTGCCGCTCCACTAAAGATCGACCGCCTCGATGAGCTTCGGGTCGTCCGCCGCGCGCCCATTGATCGCCGTGCTCACCGGCACGCAGCGAAACTCCGACTGCTCGGCTGCGGCGATGAGCGCGGCCACGCGGGCGGCATCCGCGAGCTCGGGATCGAGCCATTCCGCGTGGACGCGGTCGGGAAGGACAACGGGCATGCGGTCGTGGATCTCCGCCACCGGTCCGGCCGCGGCGCGGGTCAGGACCGCGCAGCTCAGCATGCCCGCGCCCGCATCCGGGGCCGTCCACCACGACATGAGGCCGGCGAAGCAGAACGGCGCGCCGTCGGTGCGGCGCATGAAGTACGGTTGCTTGTACCGCGTCACCTCGCCCGTCCCGCGGTCGACCCGCTCCATCTCCCGCCACTCGTACCAGCCTTCAGCCGGGAGCAGGCAGCGCGCGCGGCGATAGGCCTGCCGCCACATCGGTTTAGCGGCCGCTTCCTCGGACCGTGCGTTGATGGTGGATTGCGGCGCCTTCGTGTCCTTCCACCAGTGCGGAATGAATCCCCACCGCGCTGCGGCGAGCTCCAGCACGCCGGCATCGGGTTCGATGCGCAACACCGGAACCGCCATCGTCGGCAGGACGTTGTACCGGCGGGCAAACGGATTGCTGTTGTGCCGGCCGACATGCCACGCGCGCTCGATCGCCGCATCGTCGGGGTGCACGTAGCGTCCACACACGGGTCGGGGTTCCGGGTCCTGCCGCCGCCTAGGCGGCAGCCGCATGCGATCGTGCCATAGGCCGCATTCCGTCGCGAGCGTGCCCGTGCGCGCAGCACTTCACGGCGGCCGCGTCTGCGGCACCGGTTCGGTGAAAACCTCACAACGCCGCAGCCAAGAGTACCGGCCCCGCGCGCGCCGCAGGGCCTACGCTGCGGCCAGAGCTGGCTGAGCCAGCGATCCACAAGGAGGAAGTCGCCATGCCGAGCACCTTGCCGAAGGGACACCTGTCGTGCCTGTCGAGCGCGTTCCGGTACACGCCCGCAGTTCGCACCAACATTGCCGAGACCTTTGCGCGGATCAAGCAAGAGCTGCAGGAACGGGAGGCGGACGCGCCAGCCTCCCAGGAGGCGCCCGTGATCGTGCGCGTGGGCCGGCCCGTCTCCCGCGAAACGATCGAACGGGCCATCCGCCTCCTCCACGCCGGCGGGCTACGTCCGGCACCGCGTCTCGTCCACTCGAGCGACCTGTAGCACCGATCCGCAAGCGCGCGCTTGCGGGGGCGGGCCGCCAGGTCGCCTGGCCCGGCCGTTCGCCCGTCGAATCAGTGGGTTGAGCCCGACGATAACGCTGTGAGCAGCCGCTCGGCGCGCAGCCAGCCGTCCGCATTGCATTGCACAAACAACAGCGCTAGCCTTACGCCCTTTCAGGACTCGCCTGCACCGCGCAGGGGAGGGGCAGCACCGTGGACTCTCCCATTCCGCTCGGCGCCAAACAGGTCATCAACGGCCAGTTGCGCGTCCACTATTACGGCTACTGGGTCAAGACCTACCCCGTTCCCGCCGACACGCTGGAAGCCAAGAAGGAGCTGATCGGCGCGCTTACGCGCCGGCTCTTCAATCACACCGAGCACGGCCTGAACGTGCCCGGCACGCGGCTCGACGAGGCGCGGCGCGCCTACGAGCGGGAGACCGATCCCGCGCGGCGCCGGATCAAGGGCGCGATGCTGGCCGGCGCATTGTTCAACCGGGCCACCGGCATCTTCACCCAGCTGGTGGAGATCCAGAAGCTGGGAGTCGAGATCCAGTCCGACAATCCCCTCATGCGGACGTGCGGCGATCACCTGAAGGAAGCGCTCGAGCTCGGCAAACTGGTGCGGCACCGGAGCGGCGAGGAGGGCATCGACGAGCTGTGGGGCGAACCCTTCAAGGCCTTCGCGCTGCCGCTGGAGAGCTTCTACGAAAGCCGCTACGTCAAGATCGCGCAGACGATGCGCGACATCGACGCCATTGCCGACACCCTGATCAGGACGTTCGCGGACCTGGCGCCGTTCTCCGGAATCGAGAAGATCGTCGGCGAGTTCGCGGAGGCGGCCAAGCTCAAGACCGAGACGCTCCGCACCGACCCGGATCTCTTCGAGGTGTGGACGACCTTCGTTGCGTCCGCCGAGCAGCTCACCGCGTTCGAGCCGCGGCTCGCCGCCGAGCCGTCAGCGCGGGCGCAGCAGGAGCTCGCGGACGCCCGGCAGCTGATCCGGGAAGGAAAGGACCTCATCACCTACATCACGCGCGCCCGGGTGCCCATGCCGAAGAGCACGCGCGAGTTCATCGAGCGCTGCGACGCCTTCCGCAGCGGCTGCACGTCGCTGGCTCCCGGAACGCAGACCGCCGCGTGATCGGCGGGCCGCTCGGCGCTGGCGCCTCCTAGCGAGTCGGCGCCGCGGGCGCGACGTTGACGCCCCGCACGCCGTGCTTGGCGATCGCCTGCGCGACGAGGCCCGACGACTTCGCCTCCTCGACGAACTCGCGCAGGTACGCCGCCGCCTCCGCGCGGGCCTTGGGCGTGCCGATTCCCTGCTGGACGGCAGTGAACCGGCCGTCGAGGATGCGCGCGCCGGCAAGCTTCTCGAGATCCATGAGCAGGCGCGGCTTCAGCCCGGAGAGCACGTCCAGCTTCTGCGCGACAAACAGCTCGTACGAACCGTCGAGGCCCTCCGCGCGCACGAGCTGGGCGCGCTTCAGCGTGCGGCTCAGGTACAGGTCATAGGCGGCCTTGTTGGCGACGGCGATGCGCACGCCCGGACGGTCGACCTCGGCGATGGTGCGGATCGGCGACCCGGCCGGCACGAGGTAGGTCGCCTCGATCTCGAGATAGGCGGCCGTGAACGCGATCTCGTTCGCGCGCGCCGGCTCCGCGGCGAGAAACGCGACGTCCCAGAGGCCGGCCCTTACCGCGTCGGCCATCTTTCCGGCCTGGTCGAAGCGGACGAACTCGACCGGCACGCCGGCGCGCCGTCCGAGCTCGCGCGCGAGGTCCGGCGCGATCCCCTGCGGCTCGACGCTCGCGGAGTCCTTGAGCACGAGCAGGAAATTGCCGTAGTTGATTCCGACGCGGAGCCTGCCCGTCGGAGCGAGATCGGAGCGCACGGCAGCGGTCATCCGGGAGGTCATCGCGCGCATCCTTCGGGCTTGTAGACGCGCTCGGTCGATGCCGGATACTTCGCGAGCTTTCCGGCCGGGCGGATCGGCCGGCGTACCAGCTCGCCCCCGCAATTCGGGCACTTGCTCTGCAGCACGCCTTCCGCGCACGCCGCGCAGAACGTGCACTCGAAGGAACAGATCCTGGCGTCACGCGATTCGGGCGGGAGATCGCGGTTGCAGCATTCGCAGTTCGGCTTGAGCTTGAGCATGGGATGACTCTCCTTCAGCGGTGCGCGCTGATCGTCGCGGTCGTCTTGCGTCTCCCCACGTGCGGTCCCCGGTCTCAGCTCCCGTACGCTCGCAGCGTGCACGGCGGCGAGTCTCGCGTCAGGTCCTCCGGCGTCGCGCGATGGTCCGGCTCGACACGCCAGACGTCGATCCGGCAGCGGTACGGATCCTCGGACACGAACACCGCGTCGTATCGAGCGCCGTTGGCCGGCGTGAAGGTCGACGCCCGCGCGCACCCGTAACCGAACCACCCGTCGAGCATGCCCTGCGCCTGGACGAGCAGGGTGAGCGGCTGATCCGCCGCGATGCGCAGCTCGACGGTGGGCGCCTGCGCAGGCGATCCGTCGGCGAGGTAGACGGTGCGCAGATCCGGCGGCTGGCGCTGCTCGAGCCGCGCGAGCAGCCGTCCGCCGCCGTCGCCGCACCCCGGCGAGTCGCGCGCTACCGCGAAGATCGTTCCGCCGAGCGCGTTGGCGACCACTCGCAGCTCCGCATGCGGTCCCTCCGCGGGCGGAGCATACGGCGCGACCGCGGTGCAGCCGGCGACGGCAAGCGCGACGGCGGCGCGCCTCACCCGGCGCGGCGCATGAAGGCCCGCTCGCGCGCGGCGAGCAGCGGCACCGCGTTCGCGAGGTAGTGCTTGAAGTGCGGCGTCTGCTGGTGCGCCTCGAACGCCGCATCGTCGGCGTAGATCTCGTAGAGCATCAGCCTGGTCGGGTCGCTCTTGTCGACGAGCACCTCGAACTGCCTGCACCCGGGCTCCGTGCGCGCGGCCTCCGCGTTCGCCAGGACCTCGGCCATGAACTTCTCGACGTTCTCGGGCTTGACCCGGATGTTCACCACCAGCACCAGCTCGCTCATCCTTGCGCTCTCCCAGAGTCCGTTCGGTCGATTCCTTGCGGATCGCGAGACCGAGCGATCCGCAAGCCGCAGCCGTGAACCGGCCCAACCATAGTCGGTTCGCGCGAATCGCGTCAAGGTCGGGGACAATACGCCCCATGGTCGCGCACCGCCTTGGCTACAGTACGGTCGGGACTGAGATAACGAAACCGAATGCACATGGTGCAGGCGGCGCAGGTTCCGTCGCCAAGGCGATGGAACCAGTACCACCTCCATGGTGGATGCGCAGTTGGCCGCGCCGGCCGAGCAGCGGGGTAGCGAACGACTATCGCCGTCGTTTTCCCCCGCCCTTCCGCGTTCCCTTCACCGGCTGCTGCGCCTCCGCGATCTCCTGCCCGCTCCGCCCTTCCAGCTTGGGCTTGATGTTTTCGTCGATCCACTTCTGGTCCCACCACTCCACGGGCAGCACCGCGACACCATCGAGATAGATCCCGAAATGCAAGTGGTCGCCGGCGGCAAGCCCCGTCTCACCCGTCTTGCCGAGGACTTGGCGCTTGGCGACGGAATCGCCCGCGTTGACGTCGATCGAACTGAGATGGCCGTAGAGGGTGAAGATGCCGAGGCCGTGATCGAGGATCACGGTGTTGCCGTAGATGCCCAGGTCGCCGGTGAAGGCGACTGTGCCGCTGTTGGAAGCTTCGACCGGGTAGTTCTTCGTAACCGAGAGGTCGTAGCCGAGGTGGTACGCGGTATCGATCGGTTCGCCGTTGTAGGTGTACGTCCGCTGGTCCGCGAAGTTCGCCTCGACCTTCGAGTTGCTGAGCTGGGCGAACGCGTCCTTCCACAGCATCGAGGGTGTGGCCTTCTTCGTGATCGCGGTGATGCGATCCTCGTTTTCCTTCCGCAGCCGCCTGTTTACGGCGACGAAGACGTCCTTTGGTTCGCCCTGCCGCGCGGTGACGTCGGTCAGCAGCGGCGCCATCTTGTTCTGCAAGAAGCTGTCCGATATAGCGATGGTGCTCTTCTTGTACCGGACGTTCTTGAGCTCGTAGGCGAGCCGCATCTCGCGCGTGTTGCCGGCTTTGTCAGTGGCGACCAGCGTGGGCCTCGCCTCCGGCGAGGCGTTGTAGGGATGCGCGAAGAGGCCTAGTAAGTGGTCCGGATGGTCCTTCACCTGGCCGGGGAAGCCGGGGAAGAAGTAATCGCCGATCTTCACCCCGCTGGTCGCCGTGTCCGCCGACGCCTTGTAGACAATCGCGCCTACGCCACCGAAATTCACGTAGCGGTCGTCGGCAATGAGCTCCAGTGTGGGCGGCGTGATGTCGATCGTGAGGTTCTTCTCCAGCACGGCCTCGTTGCCATGCAACAGCGAGGCATCGCGTGCAGTGACGTGAAGCACGGCGGGTCCTTCCTTCACGCCGGACACCTTCGTCACGGCCAGCGCAATCTTCTTCTCGCTCACGGGTCTGTCGAACTGCTCGGAGGCGAGGCTATGCTCGGTCCCGCCTTGGGACAGCGTCGCCGTGACAGATCTCAAGCCTGTCCCCTTGTCGGTGACCTGGATCTCAAGTGGCGCCACGCCCAGGACGTCGACATTGGGCGAGACGGTGATCTGCGGCGGCACGGATTCGAAACGTGGCCGCAGGTAGTAAGCACTGCCGGCCATGGCGGCGATAACGATCGGGATGAGGACGACAACGATCGGGAGCTTGCTGCGAGGTCGATCGGACGGGTGAGCGCTCATTCGGTCCCTCAGTAGGTTGGCGGCGAGCGTGCTGAGGAGGGCGAGCATCCGCTCGGCGAACCGCTCACTGGCGGCGGGTGGCAGCATATCAGACGGTACATAGCGACCGCGTTAGCTCCTGCCCGGCGGGTGGCTCTTCCCGGGCCTGGATCCCATGGGCCCGCTGAGCGCGCGTCAGCTCAACCGCTGCATCCACGCTGCTGCCCAAGCCGCCGGGATCGACCAGCGCGTGTCGATGCACACGCTGCGCCACAGTTTCGCCACGCACCTCTTGGAGCAGAAGGTCGATATCCGCGTCATCCAAGTGCTGCTCGGGCACAAGAAGTTGGTGGCCACCGACTTGCTCCGCTCGGTGATCAGCCCACTGGAGGGCTTGCCGGCCACGTAGGTCGGCCGCCGTGGGGCGGCCCAGCCCCGGTGCTCGCCGACATCTTCCGTCTCCATGGACCCGCTTGGCGCCAGGCTCAGCGCGCGCACCTGAGCCTCGCTCAGCTCAAGGTCATGTCGGCCATCGAGCAGTGCCGCAGCGCGGCGCTGGGCGGCACGTCTTGCGCTGTGAAGGCTGCGGGGCCGACCAGATCGCCTACAACTCCTGCCGCAACCGGCACTGCCCGAAGTGCCAGAGCAGCGCAGCCAAGCGCTGGCTCGACGCGCGCCAGGCCGATTTGCTGCCGGTGGCGTATTACCAGGTGGTCTTCACCCTGCCGGCACCGATTGCCGACATCGCCTACCAGAACAAGGCCGTGGTCTATGGTTTGTTGTTCGACGTGGCCGCGCTGCTCACCCGTGGCTGACTCCGGTAGTGGCGTGCGCGTGGTGGTGACGGGCGCAGGACCTTGCGTGTTCAGCGTGCGGGAAATGGAGAAAGCGCTGGCGTCGAAGTTCGCCTCCGAGTCGGTGGGCAATATCAAGATTCCGGACAAGGGCCTGAACACCGACATCCACGCGTCGGCGGAGTACCGCGCGCATCAAATTACCGTAAGGGCGAAGCGCGGTGCAAGCCGCGCTCGGCTGACGTCCGCGAAGCGCGTCCGCCCGGCGCGCTCAACGGAGAAGCCCCGGCGCCGCCGGGGCTTGTTTTTCCTGCTCATCGAGCGACGCGCGCAAGGCCGCGATCTCGCTCTCGAGGAGGCAGCCCCGGTCACCGACGTCGCGCGCGCAGCGCCGACGGGAGACGCTGCGCACGTACTGCTCGATGATCGCGTCTTTCCTCTGGGCAGCAGTCGGCTCGCCGGTGGAATTTGCCGTCTGCGTCCTGAGGACCGGGAGGCGGATACGGTAATGATAGTCGTTTGTCTCGCGCAGTGCGGAGGGCAAACGGCACTGCTCGCTTAGCTCTCTCTGCGGCGGATCGTTTAGATGGCTGCATGCCGCGGCGAATTGCGTCATCTCCCTGAGCCTCGCAGTGAGCTCGTCGTGCAGCGCGCGCATGCGCGCCACCGGGTCGGGGCGAAAGTCGACATAGTCGTCTCCAGGAGCGACTTTCTTCGTCTTGCTATCGATCTCGGGTGACTCGAGGCTCTCGAGGATCTCGACGGCGTCGTCCCGAAGCGAGGCGAGCCGGCCGTAGCTCGCCGCGAGCTCGCCGTGGAACGAGCCCTTCTTCTCCGCGACCGTCGGATAGCCGGGCAGGGACCGGTAGCTTTGGACCCGGATGCGGTAGTTGACCCCGTCCTGCGCCGCCAGCGCGGGGAGCCTCTGGATCGCCTGGAGGAAGCCCGCCTGATCGGTGGGGATCGGATTGCCCTGGCCGCCGGTCTGGTGATAGCTGATCGTGAGCTTGCTCTTGCCTGCGTAGTGGTCCATCTTGGCCGAGGCCTGGCCCTTGGCCGAGAAGCCCCAGCCCGACCCTTTCATCGCGGCTTCGAGCTCCTTGCGCTCGGTGGTGCTCTGCTCGGCGAAGGAAAGGATCGCCGTGAGCTCGGCGCCCGCGTGGATCGCAGAGACGAATCCGTCGCCGCACTCGCGCTCGAAGGCCCCCAGATCCCGTCGCGCGAGGTCGCGGTAGTGGGGTGTGAGGTCGATGCGCTTCAGGCCAGCGACGTCCGCCGGCGCCGCGTACTCGACGCCGTTGTCCACGCGCGCATGAGCGACGAAGTTCAGGCTCTCGGCCTTGATCTCCACGGCCTGGGCATAGCTCGCCTTGCCGGACACCGAGTAGGCGATCGCCTTCACCTGGACCTCCGCCGAGATCTCGAGCTGATCCATGAGATCGCTGCGATCGGTCACCACGCTGATCCGCATTGTCTGCTCCTGACCGGTGTCGGCGAGGGGCCGGAAGTCGATGCAGGTCGCCACGGCCTTGACCGCCTGCTCCTCGTGCCAGCCCTGACCGAGGTCGACGGCGTCGACGGGATACTCGACGAGGCGCACGTGACCCGGTTGCGGGAGATCTGCGGACCGCCCGGTGTCGGCGGTGCCAGGCGGCTCCTTGCATGCTGAGGCGCCGAACAGCAGGGCGATAGCGAGCGTCAGGTGGGCGAGACGGGCATGGGTCACGGCGATCCTCCGACGTCCGGACGAGCGTGTCTACTCTATGCCGCAGCATCGCCGCCGAGTTGTCCCAGCTCAAAGGGCGCTGCAAGAAGCCCTCGACGCGCGCGCCGTCGCCCTGGCGACGCTCGCCGTCTACGCCGCGAGCGAGATCACCGCGTGCATCGCTCGAGCCTCGAGGCCGCTCACCTCAGCGTTTCCGGAGACGCAGACATCTCAACGCCCCTCGCCATGAACGCCCGCGAGCGTCTCCTTTTCGGTCGCCCAGCAAAGCACGCGAACGTCCGTTTTCCCTAGAGCGCGAAGACAGCAACGGGTCGCGTCCAGCCGGTCGCCGATCCCGAAAGCAGATGCAACCCAAATGTCCGCTATCGAGGAGCGCCATCGGCGGGAGTCGGGCCAATTCCGGACGCTCGGCCGGGCGAGCCGATCCCGGGAACGGGGGAACACCAGTGGGATACGTATCGCTTCTATTACGTCGCCTGAGTCCCGCGTGTGCCGTGCATGCTCGGTGACCGCGCCGGACAAGGCGTTTTTTGATTTAATCGCTCTGTTCGCGACAACCCAGGCCGATCCCCCTTGAGTACCGATACCCCCGAGTCCAGCCGCAAGGCGCAGATCGACGCTCTGCTTCTCAAGCTCCCGGGCGTCAGTGCCAGGAAAATCAATGGTCTCGACGCCTACTTCGTCAGCGACAAGATGTTCGCCTGCATCAGCAGCGGCGGCGTCGGACTGCGCCTGCCAGGCGCCACCGCGACCGAACTGCAGTTCTCACGGGACGACGTCGTCCCGTTTCAGCCCGGCGGTATGGCAAGTTCGAGGGAATGGATACAGATCAACCGCGCCGAGGCGGCTGAGTACGAGAGGGATCTCGAACTGTTTCGGGATTCGCTCGAGTTCGTGAAAGCGGCCCGGACCCGCTAGGTCGGCAGCGCCACGGAGGCGCCTGGAGTGCGCCGTTCCAGCCTCGAAATCTCGAACGATTCCCACAAGGAGTGCCCCGCCGGCGCGTCAAACTGGGCGATTCGCGTACTTTTCTGGGTTCACTCCCGCCACGCAATACCGGGCCACCCGGCGGTGGGCCGGTTCTACCGCTTCCTCGGGCGAACCGAGACTATCGCTCGATAGGCGGCTCGCGCGCCATTTGCAGCCAATCAAGTTGAAAACGCAATTTGGAACAGGTATCCCAACCCTGAGTCCACCTGATCTGCCAAGTTAGTCCGATAGTCCCCGTCCCGCAAACGCCGGCCCGGCACGCACCGTCCTCACCGCGCTAACGCATTCAGGATATTTACGAGAATCCGGGATACCCGATGCGGGCCGCGATTGATATCTGCCAATAGTTCCTCGACCGTAGCGGTGCCCGGGAGCTCTGCCCACTTCGACATCTGCTCGGCAGTCGCGCTCAGGTAAGCCATGCTCCAAGATTCGAAAGCCCGCACTTCGACTTCGGCCTCGTAGAAGACCTTGACGGAGTGATGCCTGGAGTCGCTCGCAATGCTTCCCATTAGATCGTGTACGACGTCTTTGTCGCCTTCGATAATCTGAAAGAACACACCGTCGACATAGACCAGTGCACCGGTGACGTTGCGCGCTTCATTGCCGGTTCGCGCATCCGTGAGAATCTCCTCGAGGCCGGTGACCGTCATCGGCTCCGTTGCTTGAGAGGAATACATGATCTGATAGGGCATTCGCGCGCTCGCTGCTCTTCGGGCGGACTGTACTCCAACGGAATGGAGGATCGCAGGAAAGTTATAAGAACTCGCCAATGCCATTTTGGCAAGTCTTCCGATGTAGGCGTCAGCCGAATCCGGACGACTCATGGTCGATCTCGCGCTCGAGCTTTGCTAGCTCGCGCTGCTTCGTCACCCCGTAGGGTTTCAGCGGGTACACTTCGAGCGTGTGGCGGTGAATGCGGTCGGCGAGAGTGATCTTCTTGGCGTTGAACTTGCCCGACGCCCGATACCCTCTCGATCTCGGCCTCGAGCTTCGATGCCCACGTCCTCGCCGCGCCCTTCGTGTCGAACGTGCTGCAACGGTACACGCCGGCCTTGCGCACCAGCGCGCGCCAGCGGCCGTTCAGCTTGATGATGCTTGCCATGTCCCCGTATCACTTGCGTATCAATGCTTGTACGTCAATGCGCGTGATTTTGCGTGATAGGAATTGATACCGGACTAGATCATGACCTTGATATCAAAGGTAAGTTGTTGATTCTGCTAGAGCATCGTCTCTGCACCGCGCCGATGATGGACTGGTCGGACCGGCACTGCCGGTTCTTCTTCCGCCAGCTCGCGCCGCGCGCGGTTGTCTACTCCGAGATGATCACCACTGCGGCGCTCACGCACGGCGACGTCCCGCGGCACCTCGACTTCGACCCGGCCGAGCATCCGGTCGCGCTGCAGCTCGGCGGCAGCGAGCCGGCGGAGCTGGCCGCGTGCGCGCAGCTCGGCGCGCGCTGGGGCTACGACGAGATCAATCTCAACTGCGGCTGTCCCTCGGAGCGCGTGCGGCGCGGCGCGTTCGGCGCGTGCCTGATGGCGGAGCCGGCGCTCGTCGCCGACTGCATGAAGGCGATGCAGGACGCCGTGCCGGTGCCGGTGACGGTCAAGCACCGACTCGGCATCGACCGGGCCGAGGACTTCGACTTCGTGCGCCGGTTCGTGGAGACGATCGCGAGGCGCGCAGGCGCCCGCACGTTCATCGTCCATGCGCGGAACGCCGTGCTCAAAGGCCTCTCGCCGAAAGAGAACCGCGCGGTTCCGCGGCTGCGCCACGACGAGGTGCACCGGCTGAAGCGCGAGTTCCCCGAGCTCGAATTCGTGGCGAACGGAGGGATTGCGAGCCCCGCGGAGGCCGAGGCGCAACTCGCGCACGTCGACGGCGTCATGCTCGGCCGCGCCGCCTATCACGACAGCTACTGCCTGGCGACTCTCCACGCGCGCCTGTTCGGCGGCGCCGCCCCGACGCGCCCCGAGGTGGTCGAGCGGATGCACGCGTACGCCCGCGCGAGCGGCGCCCCGCTCCGCGCGGTCGCGCGGCACATGCTCGGGCTCTACCAGGGCCGGCCGCGCGCGCGCCTGTGGCGCCGGATGCTGTGCGATGCTGCAGCGCTCACGCGCAACGACCCGGACTTATTCCTCGCGGCGCTGGCGCGCGTGGAGGACCAGGTCGCCGCCGCAGCGTGAGACTTGCCGCATAATTGCCGGCATGAGCGATACGATCGTCCTCTCCCAGGCGGGTCCGATGGACGCCCCGCGCGAGCTCGCGATTCGCGTCGAGGAGCCCCACGATGCGCGCGCCGTGCGGCGCGTGATCGTCGCCGCATTCAAGGGCCATCTCGAAGCCGATCTCGTCGATACGCTGCGCCGCCACGGCAAGATCACCGCCTCGCTCGTCGCCACGATGGGGCACTCGATCGTCGGTCACGCGCTGCTCACCGACGTGACGCTGCACGGGCCCGGGCTCGCGCCCCGCGGCGCGGGCCTCGCGCCGCTCGCGGTACGGCCCGCGCTGCAGCGCCGCGGCATCGGCGCGCAGCTGATGCGCGCGGCAATCGACCGCGCCCGCGAGACCGGCTACGGCTTCATGGCGCTGCTCGGCGATCCCGACTACTACCGTCGCTTCGGATTCCGCACCGCGGCCACGCTCGGGCTCACGTGCGAGTTCGAGGCGCCCGAGGAAGCCTTCATGGCGCTGGAGCTCGCGCCGGGCGCGCTCGCCGGGGCGAGCGGGCTCGTTCGCTACGAGCCGGAGTTCGACGGCATCTAGAGAGAGAATCGCCGCATTTGCGGCGATTCTCCCGAGCTCGGGGAGCACGATGGGAGCCGTGCCCCCTCGAATCGTGACGGCCTGCCGCTCACTGCGGCACGCGCTTGCAGTTCGCGTACAGCGGATTGCCGCCCTCGTCCAGCTGCGCCTCGTCGCCTTTCGTGCGCAGGTCGGTGCGGCCGTTGGAGTAGGACACCCCCGACGCCGAGCGCACCTGGTCGAGGCGGAACTCGCGGTCCGGAAACATCACCATCGCCGCCTTGCCGCCCTCGAGGTAGCGCACGACGAGCGTCTTGCTCGCATCGCACTTGTACACCGACGCGTCGGACGGGTACCACGGCCGGTCGGGGCTCGAAGAGCTGCCGAACGGCCACCAGCTCGAGCAGCCCGCGAGCGCCGCACCCGCCACACCGACTGCAAGTTTTCGCATTTTCACGACGTTCTCCCTGAATCGTCTCGACGCGCACGGCGGATCGCCGGCGCTCAGCATTCCGGCTCGCCCGGCACAGGGGCCGGTGCGGGATCGAAGCCGAACCGCGCCGCGGCCTCGCCTACGGCAAGTGCGCTCAGGGGGACACGCCTGCGGCCGAGCTCGAGCGTGAGATCGGGCACGGCACCCGCAGTGAGCGCCGCGAGCGACTCCTCGCTTGCCCGACCGCTGGCGGTCTCGATGCGATCGAGGAGCCGCGGCAGGTCGCGGTCGAGCAGGACCCCCGGGCCGAGCTCCGTCTCCAGGACAAGCATCCCCCCGTCGTCGATCCACGCGCTGCGCACCTCGGTTGCCGCGACCCCCGTGTGCGTCTCGATGGAATCGCCGTCGTCGCGCAGGCGATACACGAAGGGGGTGTACTCGAGCGTCACGAACACGCGCTGCGGCCCGTTCTGGAAGAACCAGCGCCCCCGCTCGTCGTGCGCGTAGTTGCGGCCGATGAAGTCGATCACGGCGGCGTTCGTGATCCGCTCGAACGCCGGCGCGCCGGCGCCCGACTGCCGGCTCTTCACGAGCCAGTTCCCGCGCCGGTCGAGCTTCAGCCAGCCGAACACGTTGGGCACGTTCGGCCACTTCTGCATCGCGCGGATGACGATCTCGTCCATGGCTTCTAGAATCCGACCGGGATGTTACCGCCCTTCCCTCACCCTGCGGCGGGCGTGCCGTGACCACCGCCGCCCTGGCCCTCGTTCTCGCCGCTGCACTCGCCCACTCGAGCTGGAACCTCTTCCTAAAGCGCGCGCGCGGCGGCGCCGCGTTCATGACGCTCGTCGCGCTGGTGGCCGCCGTGCTCTGGGCGCCGCTCGCGCTCGGGCAGTGGGTGTGGCAGGGCTACGAGTTCCGGGCGGAGCACCTCGTGCCGATCGTCGCGAGCGCGGCGATCCACACCGCGTACTTCCTGCTGCTCGACCGCGGCTACCGGCACGGCGACCTGTCGGTGGTCTACCCCCTCGCGCGGGCCACCGGGCCGGTGCTCACCATTGTCGCCGCGATTCTCATTCTCGGCGAACGTCCGGGCGCACTTGCGCTCGCCGGCGCCGCGCTGGTGATCCTCGGCGCCTATCTGCTCACCGGAAACCCGCTGCGGCTCTTCTCGCGCGACCGGCCGAAGGGCGCCGGCTTCGCGCTGCTAACCGGCCTCACGATCGCGCTGTACACGGTGGTGGACAAGCTGGCGGTGAGCCACTACTTCATCCCGCCGATCGTGTTCGACTGGGCGTGCCTCGCCACGCGCCTCGTCATGCTCTGGCCGCTCGCGGAGTGGCGCTCTCCCGGGTCGCTCCGCGCGTCCTGGCAAGTCGATCGCAAGTGGATCGTGCTCGTGTCGATCCTCTCGCCGCTCGCCTACATCCTGGTCCTCACCGCGATGGTGTTCACGCCGGTGAGTTACGTCGCACCCGCGCGCGAGATGAGCATCCTCTTCGCGGCGCTCATGGGCGCGCACTTCCTGAGCGAACCTGATCCGGCGCGGCGCCTGGTAGCCGCGGCGCTGATCGTGGTCGGCATCGCCGCGCTAGCGCTCGGCTGAACGGCGGGTGTAGAGTCGGCTCGCGCCAATGCCAAGGAGGCCGTGATGATTACCGAGATCGTCCTGTTCAAGCTGCCCGCCGGAATGACGCGAGAGGACTACCAGAAGCGCGCGCGCGAATCGGCGCCGACATGGGGCGCGAACCCGACGCTCGTCCGCAAGAACTACCTCTACGACGCTGAGCGCGGGTACGGCGGCGGCGCGTACCTCTGGCCGTCGGTCGCGGAGGCGCAGAAGTGGCATGGCGATGCGTTCAAGCAGCGGATCAAGGAAGTCTTCGGGAGCGAGCCGACGTTCGCTTACTATGAGACGCCGGTCGTCGTGGACAACGTCGCGCGCCAGATCCTAGAGGGATAGGCTTGGCTGCCCCGAGCGCCGACTAACGCAGTGCGCGCCCGCCGGAGAGCCGGCCGAACACCGGCGCACGCGCGCCGACCGCATGCAGCGCCATCAGGAAAGTCGCCGCGTTCCAGGACTGGCCGCGCATGCCGCCCGGGGCGCCGGTCTGCCCGTTCAGCCACTCGGTGAACGCCCAGCCGTCGAGGGCGTTTACCGCGGCCAGCTTCGCTAGCTCGCGCTCCGCACGCGTCCGGTCGCCGCGCTCGGCGAGCGCGGTCACCCAGAACCCGCCGACGAAGGGCCAGATCCCGCCGTTGTGGTACTGCCAGGCGAGGTTCTGCTTGTGGCGCGACATGTACGGGCGCCAGAAGATGCTCTCCTCCAGGATCGGATCACAGACGACGCGCACCGGCCACGGCTCGCCGATGCGGGCGCGGTCGAGCGCATCGAGCGTCCGTTTCGCCGCGGCGGCGTCGGCGAGCCCGCACAGCACGGCGAGCACGTTGCCGAAGACGTCGCCCTCGTCGCCGTAGAACGAGAAGTTCACGAAGCTGAGGTAGAGGTCGCGGTGACGCGCGTCGCGCCGCACGTAGTGCGCGAGCAGGCGCGCGCGCCGGTATTCGGCGAGCGAGGCGGAGAAGGGGTGGAACAGTTCGTTCGCGCTGCGTCGCGTGTCTTCAACGCCCGGGAGGTCGAAGAGCCGCTTCACGAGGTACCACAGCGCGTTCGTGTACAGCACGAAGCCCGACCGGGGCATGATGTCAGCCCAGTCGCTCGCCTCGTTCTGCTGCAGGAGGAAGAAGCGCTGGTGCTCCTGGCACTGCGCCCAGTGGACCGCCCTGCGTACCGCCGGCTCCAGCCGGTTGACGAGGCGGCCGGCGGGCTGCACGCGGTCGAGAAACGCGAGCCCGATCAGCCACCAGAGCGTGGCGTCGATGCAGCCGAGGTACCAAAAGTCCGCCTCGGCGCGCCCCACGTCGACGAACTTGGGGATCTGGCCGTTCGGCGCCTGGTGCTCGGCGAGGGTGAGGAGCCCAGCCGGCGCCGCGCGCTCGAGCTCGCGGTCGCCGGAGAGCGCCATGCCGAACGCGCACACGGCGGTGTCGCGCGCGAAGATCGCCGTGTAGCCGCGCGATCTGGCGAGGGCGCCCGGCGTGGCGGCAAGGATTCCGGCCGTGGAGAGGTTGCGCTTCAGGAGGTCGATCGACGCGGCGCGGCACCGGTCGATCAGCTCGCGCTCGCCCGACGCAAGGGGCTCGGGGCGGGTCATGCGCGGGAAGTCTAACCGCCCGCGCGCCCGCGTGCGCCGCTAGCGCGGTTCCGCTACCGCGCGGAACCTGAATTCCGGGGCGCTGCCGCCCTTCCCCTCGCCCGCGTAGACCGTGAGATGCGGATACGGAATCTCGATGCCGTGCGCGTCGAAGGCCTTCTTGAGCCGCCAGAAGAACTCGCGCCGGACGCTCCACTGCTCGAGCGGCGCGGTCCTGAGGCGCGCGCGCAGCACGACGGCGGAGTCGGCCCACTTCTCCACGCCGGCGACCTCGAGGTCGTCGAGGATGCGCGGCCCGAACGCCGGATCGGCGCGCATGTCGGCCGCCACCTCGCGCATCACCGCAAACGCCCCGTCGATGTCCTCGCGGTAGGCGACGCCGACGTCGAGGACGGCCTGCGCAAACCCGCGGCTCATGTTCGACACCGTCGTGATCAGGCTGTTGGGCACGTAGTGCACGTTGCCATCGTAGTCGCGCAGGCGCACGTAGCGCAGGGTGATCTCCTCCACGAGCCCCGACTTGTCTGCGACCTGCACCACGTCGCCCTGGCGGATCTGGTTCTCGAGCAGGATGAAGAACCCGGTGAAGTAGTCCTTGACGAGGCTCTGCGCCCCGAAGCCGACCGCGACGCCGACGACGCCCGCCGCGCCGAGGATTGGCGCGACCGAGAGGCCGAGCTCCGCGAGAATCAGCATCATGGCGATCAGGCTTACGACGACCGCGACCGAGTAGCGGAACGCCCGGCCGAGCGTCTCGGCACGCTTGACCTGCTCCCGGTCCTCCATACGGGCGGTGAGCCGCTCGCGGAAGAGGCGGATCAACCGCTGCAGCACCCCGACGAGGATCCAGGCCACGACCGCGATCAGGACGACGCGCACAGCGGTCGTTGCACCGGCGCCCCAGCGGGCGAAGTCCAAGATGTCGATCCGTGCGAGTTGCTCGTTCACTTGTGCCTCCGGTTGCGATCAGGCGCGCGCGCCGTCGTATGCGAGCAGCGCCCCGGGAAAGACGGCGAGCGCCCGCGCGAGCGGCAACCGGCCGTCCCGGCAGTCGACGGTCTCTCCGGTCAGCCAGTTCGTCAGCCGGGCGCCCTCCGGCAGGAACGAGACGTCGGCGGTCGTGTCGCCCCATGCGCCTGCGCCGAGCGGGAGCACGCCCGCGTCGAGCCCGAGCGAGGCGAACAGCCGTCCGGCCACGACGACGACGACGCCGGCGCCGTGCCGCCGCGCGTAGGCGATCGCGTGGCGGGCGCGCGCGCCCGCGATCGCGATCGCGTGGTAATCGCCCCGCGCGAAGAGCTCGGGCCGTTCACGACGGAGCGCGAGCGCGCGCCAGGTCGTCCAGAGCTTCGCGCGTCCGTCGTGCGGGCGGGCGCAGAGCCCCCGCAGGCGCGCGTCCGGCGGCGCCGCGGCGAGCGCTTCCAGCTCCGCCAGACACGCCCGCCGCAACCCGTAGTCCACCGGGCGGCGGTTGTCGGGGTCGACCAGGCTCAGGTCGGCGAGCTCGTTTCCCTGGTAGATATCGGGCACGCCGGGCGAGGTGAGCTTGACGAGCGCCATGGACAGCGAGTTGAGCGCGCCGTACCAGGCGAAAGGCGCGAGCTGGGCGCGGAAGTCGTCGAGGAACAGGTTCCCCTCGGCCTTGCCGAGCAGCGCCTGGACGAACCCGGCGACCGCGCGCTCGTAGGCCTCGTTCGGGTTGATCCAGCTCGTGCGCACCTTCGCCTCCCGCACGGCTTTGAGCATGTAGCCCTCGATGCGGTCGCGGTAGGCGGCGAGGCCGTCAGCATCGGGCGCTTCGGCGGGGAAGCTCCCGATGAGCGTCTGATAAAGCAGGTACTCGTCGTTGCGCGACGGCGCCGCATCGCCCTCCACCGTGCGCTTCTTGCTGCGGTTGATGCGGCTCCAGCGCCGCACGGCGAGCCGCCACGCCGCCGGCAGCTCCGAGATGACGTCGATCCGCGCGCGCACGTCCTCCGATCGCTTGCCGTCGTGAGTGGAGGTCGCGAGCATCGTGTGCGGCCACTTCGCCGCGCGGTCTGCGCTCGCTCCGTGAAACGCCGAGACCGTCATGCCGAAGTCGTCGGGATGACCGCCCACCTCGTTCAGTGCGACGAGCCGGTTGAAGCTGTAGAACGCGGTGTCCTCCACCCCCTTCGCCGTCACCGGCGCGGTGAACTGCTGGAAGCGCATCGCGAACGTGCGGTACTCGGCGGCAAGAGCGTCCGGGGCGCCGGCCGGAGCGCGCGCGAGGAGCGCGCTGCGGACGAAGTCGAACACGGTGGCGTCGCCCGCGCGCCCGCGGCGCTTCGCCCGCGCGACCGCCCAGTCGACGTAGCGGCGATCCTGCAACGCGGGACGTTCTGCGATGTAGGTACGGTAAACCGGGAAGCAGGCCACGACTTCCGCCAGCGCCTGGCGCAAGGTGTTCAGCGTGTAGTCACGGGTGCGGCGCGTCGAGCGCGCTAGCCGCAGCAGGCGGTTCGCGAGGACGTTCAGCTCGCCGGCCAGGGCGCTGCGCATGATCGCCCGCTTCCCGCGGTAGGCGGCCTCGTCGAAGTCGAGGGCTTCGTCGCGCACGAACGCGCGCCAGGCCCGGTCGACCCGCGCGCGCGCCTCGGTGTCCACGAACAGCCCGTTCACGACGTTGACGAAGCGGTAGCCGGTGGTGCCGTGGACCGGCCAGCTCTCGGGCAGCTGCTCGTGCGGCGCGATGATCTTCTCCACCACGACGTAGAGCGGGCGCGGCCGCTCGCCGCCCGCGCCCTCGATCGCGGCGAGCTGCGCGTAGCGATCCTGCAGGCGGCGGAAGTAGCGCGCCGGATCGTACAGCCCGTCGGGGTGGTCGATTCGCAGCCCGTCGATAGCTCCCTCGGCCGCGAGGTCGAGCACGAAGCGGTGCGTCGCCTCGAAGACCGCCTCGTTCTCCATGCGCAGCGCCGCCAAGTCGTTGATGTCGAAGAAGCGCCGGTAATTGATCTCGTCGGCGGCCACGCGCCAGTACGCGAGCCGGTAGACCTGCGCCTCGAGCAGGTCGTGCAGAGGCGCGAAGCTTGCCGGCTCGCCCGGCTTGCCGGCAAGCGCGCGGACCGCGCGGTCGATCGCCTCCGCGGCTGCCGGGTGTCCGCGAGCGAGGCGTGCGAGCCGTGCCTTGAGCAGCGCCTTGTCGCGCGCGCGCTCGGCAACCGCCTCCGGCGCCGTCGCCTCGCGCGGCGGAAGCTTTGCGAGCGCCGCGCTCAGGCTTTCGAGCTCCGCCGCGGGTTCGGGCGGCAGCGTGCCCGGCGCGATCAGCCGCACCGCGCGCTCGAGCACCCGCGGGTACTCGCGTGGGTCGATCGGGAAGCGATGCTCGTGGTACCAGACCGCGAAGCCGCCCACGTCCTGCTCGTAGGCGGGCTTCAGCTCGCCGCGCTCGAGCACCTCGCCGTAGTGATCGCCGAGCACCGGGACGACGATCTTCCCCGTGAAAGCCGGGTCGACCGACGCCCACTCGATGTCGAAGAACTCGGCGTACGCCGACGCGGGACCGTCCTCGAGCACCGCCATCCACCAGGCGTTGTCGGCGCCCATCACGCCCATGTGGTTGGGCACCATGTCCAGGATCTGGCCCATGCCGTGCGCCTTCAGCTCCGCGACGAACCGGTCGAAGTCGTCGCGGTTGCCGATCTCCGGGTTGAGCGCCGAGTGGTCGACGATGTCGTAGCCGTGGCGGCTGCCCGCCCGCGCACGCAGGTACGGCGAGCAGTACACGTGGCTCACGCCCAGCCGTGCGAGAAACGGCACCAGCTCGGTCGCGTGCGCAAAGGTGAAATCGCGGTGCAGCTGCAGCCGGTAGGTCGCACGGGGGATGACGGCGACGTCGACGCCGTCCCGTTTCGGACGCTGGCGCTTCGGCCGACCCCGCACCCGCGCGAGGGTGCCAACGAGCTCAGCGATGCGCTCGTCGTCCGGAAAGCGCTCGAGCGCGAGCGGCAGCTTGCAGCGCCAGTTCGGGTAGGCGTCGGTCGTGCCGGGCAGGTTGACCTGCGTCGGGACGCCGAGCACGTCCTCGACCTGCACCGCGACGAGCTGCGCGGGCGTGCGCGCGAGGTACAAATGCAGGGCGCGCGCGAGCTCCGGGGTCATCGCGGGAAGCGAGCCCGGGTTGGCCGTCGCGTCCGCGGGCAGCAGCGACTCGCGTTCGAGCGCGAGCAGCAGCCGCGCGCGGTCCTGCGCGCGCGCCACGATCTGCGCCTCCCGCGCCACCGGGGTCGGGAACATGCCGAGCGACGCGCGCAGCCCGAGATCGTCGCCGCTCCACCAGCCGGCGAGTGTGGGCAGATCGTGCGTCGAGACTGCGACGATGGCCTGTGCCGGGTAGTCCGCCGGCGGCTTGAAGTCGCCGCCGCCGTCGCGCTCGAAGTACAGCAGCCGGTAGGAGAGTACGCCCGCCTCGGCGAGCGCCGCGCGCACCTCGTCGGGCACGGTGCCGAGGTCCTCGCCGACGACGAGACAGCGGTTGCGCTGGCTCTCGAGCGCGACCAGCCCGAGAAGATCGGCGAACGGGTAGTGCACGTATGCGCCGTCCCTGGGCTTGCCCGCGGGCGGCACCCAGAACAGCCGCATCAGACCCATCACATGGTCGATGCGGAGCGCCCCCGCGTGGCGCATGTTCGCGCGCAGCGTCGCGACGAACGGCGCGAACGCCGCCTCGCGCAGCCGCTCGGGAACGAGCGGCGGCAGCCCCCAGTCCTGCCCGTTGAGGTTGAAGTCGTCGGGCGGCGCACCCACGCCTGCGCCCGCCGCGTAGAGGCGCTGGTTGGACCAGACCTCCGCGCCGGCGCGGTCGACCGACACCGCCAGGTCCTGGTAGAGCCCGACCGCGAGCCCGAGCTCGAACGAACGGCGGCCGACCGCAGCGAGCTGCCGGTCGGCCTGCCACTGGAGATACGCGTAGAACTCGACGCGGTCTGTGTGCTCCGCGGCGAAACGCGCCACCTCCTCCGCGCCCGGATCGCGGTACGCCGCCGGCCAGACCTGCCAGCCCCAGACCGAGGGGTCGGCGCGGTTGAAGTGGGCCTGCAGCGCCTCGAACAGCGCATGCCGACGCAGGTCCTCGCCTTCGCGCGCCTGGTACGCGCGGAACGCGCGTGCGCGGGGCGAGTCCTCGACGAGGTGCCGCTGCCGGAAGTGCGCATAGAGCCGCTCGAGCACTTCGAACTTGGCCGCCGCAACGCCGGGATAGTCGACCAGCTCCGCGTCGCGCAGCGTCTTGAGGCGCATCTGGAACGGCGCCGACCGCACGTGCGCACGCGCGTCCTCGCATTCGCGGTAGTCGTCGACGGCCTCCACGTCCAGATAGAGGACGTTCGCGAACAGCCGGCTCGACGGACTGTACGGGCTCGCATGGGCCGGGTTGTGCGGAAAGAGCGCGTGCATGGGATTCACGCCGATCATCGCCGCGCCGCGCGCGCCCCAAAGCTCGACGAGCGTGCCGAGGTCGGTGAGGTCGCCGATGCCCCAGTTGCGCTCGGAGCGCACGGCGTACAGCTGCACGGCGAGGCCCCAGACGCGCGCGCCGCCGGCGAGCGCCGGCGGGGAGTAGCAGGCGCGCGGGACGACGACGAGCGGCATCGCCGCGAGCGTCTCGCCGCCCCGCGCGATCTCGAGGCGGTGGTAGCCGAGCGGCGGCGTCACGGGCAGTGGCAGTTCGCGCGCCGCGTACTCCACGCCGTCCGACGTCGCCGACTCGACGAGACGCAGCGCGGCGGGTACCAGCTCACCGCCGTGCTCGACCCCCGATTCCTCGCGGATCCGCCACGCGAACCTCGCGCCGTCGAGTGCGGTCGGGAGGTTCAGGCGCACTCGCGACGGCAGCCGGTCGGCGCGCACCACCATGACCGGCGGCAGCACGCGGCGCCAGCATGCTGCGTCGTCAGCGCGCAGCGCCGCTTCGGCCGCTGGGTCGTCGGCCGCCGGCACGCCCATGGCGGCGAGAATGGCGACGAGCGACCCGGGCGCGGCGTGATGGCGATTCCCCCAGATGTCGTGGTAGTCCAGCGCGACGCCCTGGCGCTCCGCCAGCCGTTCGATCGCCGTCCGATCAGCCAACGTGCGCCTCCAGCGTGACGAGGACCGACCAGGGCGGTGCGAAATTCCCGGCGAATGCGCCCGTCGGGCGCGGATGGCTCGCGTAAATGACCCGCCCGGGCGGCGATGCGCTGCGCGCGGGCGAATCGGCAAGATTGGCGGCGAGGTGCAGCCGCGCTCCATCACCGAGTATCCAGCGCACCGCGAGCCCGCCGCGATCGAAGCATTCGAATTCGCCCGGCGGCCGCATGCCGGCCAGGCGGGGTGCGACGTGCTCGCGTCGCAGCGCGAGCAGCCGGCGGCACAGCGCCAGGCGGTCGCCGTGCGCGCCCTTCGCGCGCTCCTCCCAGGCGAGCTTCGAGCGCTCGAACGTCGCCACGTCGTTCGGGTCCGGAATCGCGTCGCGTGCCGCCGGGTCGCGGAAGCGGGCAAACCGCGCGAACTCCGCGCGGCGCCCCTGCGCGACCGCGGCGGCGAGGTCCGGGCCGAAGTCGCAGAAGAAGAGGAACGGCGCCGAGGCGCCGAATTCCTCGCCCATGAACAGAAGCGGCGGCGCCGGCGCGAGCAGGATGCAGGCGGTCACCGCGTCGAGCGCGTCGGGGCGCGCGAGCGCGCCGATGCGCTCGCCGAGCGCGCGGTTGCCGACCTGATCGTGCGTCTGGAGGAAGTTCAGGAATGCGCCGGCGGGCAGCGCGGTGCTCGGTTCGCCGCGCGCGCGGCCGCCACGGTAGCGGGAGATCTCGCCCTGATAGCCGAAGCCCTCGGCGAGGCAGCGCCCGAAGTACCAGAGCGGGCGGTCGGCGTAGTCGGCGTAGTAGCCGTCCGTCTCGCCGGTCAGCAGGACGTGCGCGGCGTGGTGGACGTCGTCGTTCCACTGCGCCGTCGCGAGCGCCGGGCGTCCGCCGGCCTCGCGCGCGAGATAGCGCGCGTGATTGCCGTCGTTCTCGAGCACGACGTGCACGTGCCGGTCGCGCCCGGGCCCCGCGCGCACCGCGCCGGCGATCTCGGCCACGATGTCGGGGGCCGAGTCGTCCGCGACCGCGTGCACCGCGTCGAGGCGCAGCCCGTCGAAGCAGTACTCCTCGAGCCAGTAGAGCGCGTTGTGCACGAAGAAGTCGCGCACCGTCCGCGCATGCTCGCCGTCGAAGTTGATCGCGGCGCCCCACGGCGTCTCGTGCGCCGGATTGAAGAACTGCGGCGCGTAGAGATGGAGGTAGTTGCCCTCGGGACCGAAGTGGTTGTACACGACGTCGAGCAGCATCATCAGGCCGCGCGAGTGCGCCGCGACGACCAGCCTCTTGAGGTCCTCCGGCGTGCCGTACGACGCGTCCGGCGCGAAGGGCAGCACCCCGTCGTAACCCCAGTTGCGCCGGCCGGGAAAGTCGGCCACCGGCATGAGCTCGATCGCGGTGACGCCAAGATCGACGAGGTCGTCCAGCCGCTCGCTGGCCGCGGCGAACGTCCCCGCGGGCGTGAACGTCCCGACGTGCAGCTCGTACACGACCGCTTCCTCCCACGGCCGGCCGCGCCAGTCGGCGTCGCGCCACTCGAACGCGAGCGGATCGACCACCAAGCTCGGTGCGTGAACGTCCTCCGGGTTGAACCGCGACGCCGGGTCGGGCACGGCGATGCCCCCGTCGATCCGGAACGCATAGCGCGTCCCGGCCGGCGCGTCCGGCGCCACCGTCTCGTACCAGCCCCCCTCGTGTGGCGCCATGGAGAGCTCTGCGCGTGCGACATCGTGCGCGAGCGCGAGGTCCACCCGCCGCGCTCCCGGCGCCCAGAGCCGGAAGCGCGTGGCGCCGTCGTCGCGCAGCGCCGCCCCGAAAGGCATGTCGTGGCGTCGTCTCATGCGTCTCCTCGTCCGTCATGCGGATGGCGCCGATCGCGGGCGGCGGACCCGCGCCGGCACCGGCCGGGCCTCAGGCCGCGGCTTGTGAGTGGACCAGCAGGGCCAGCGAGCGGCCCTGCAGCGGATAGGTCCCGCCGGCGTCGAAGGTCCCGTTCGAGGCGAGGCCATCGGCGCACGCGGTGTCGAACAGCGCGAACCATCGCCCCGCGCCCTCGCGCCCGGGAAGCCGGAACGGGATCGACTCGTGATGCGCGTTGAACAGCACGATGAAGTTGCGATCGGTGACCGGCTGCCCGCGCGCATCGGTCTCAGTCAGCCCCTCCCCCGCGAGGTACACGCCGAGGCAGCGGGCGAAGTCGTGCTCCCACTCGTGATCGCTCATTTCGGTCCCGTCGGGCTTCAGCCACGCGATGTCCTTGGCGAGGCTCCCGTAGAGCGGACGGCCCTGGAAGAAGTCGCGCCGGCGGAACGCAGGGTGCGCGCGCCGGATCGCGATTAGCCGGCGCACGAACTCGGCGAGCCTCGTGCGCGCCTCATCCGGTGCCCAGTCGACCCAGCTCGTCGCGTTGTCCTGACAGTACGCGTTGTTGTTCCCGCCCTGAGTGCGGCCGAGCTCGTCGCCGGCGAGCAGCATCGGAACGCCCTGCGACAGGAGCAGCGTTGCGAGCATGTTGCGCTTCTGCTGCTCGCGGAGTGCCTGCACCGCGGGGTCGTCGGTCGGCCCCTCCACCCCACAGTTCCACGACAGGTTGTTGTCGTGCCCGTCACGGTTCTCCTCGCCGTTCGCCTCGTTGTGCTTCTGGTTGTAGGACACGAGGTCGTGCAGCGTGAATCCGTCGTGCGACGCGATGTAGTTGATGCTGGCATACGGACGACGGCTCGAGCGGTTGTAGAGGTCGCTTGAGCCGGTGAGGCGTAGCGCGAACTCGCCGATCACGCCGCCGTCGCCCTTCCAGTACGCGCGCATCGCGTCGCGGTAGCGGTCGTTCCACTCCGCCCAGCCGACCGGGAAGTTGCCGACCTGGTAGCCGCCGGCGCCGAGGTCCCACGGCTCGGCGATGAGCTTGACCTGGTTGAGCACCGGGTCCTGACGGATGATGTCGAAGAACGAGCCAAGCTTGTCCACCTCGTGCAGCTCGCGCGCGAGCGCGGCGGCGAGGTCGAAGCGGAAGCCGTCGACGTGCATCTCGGTGACCCAGTACCGCAGCGAGTCCATGATGAGCTGCAGCACGCGCGGGTGCTGCATGTTGAGCGTGTTGCCGGTGCCGGTGAAGTCCGTGTAGTAGCGGCGTTCCTCGCCCTTCAGCCGATAGTACGACGCGTTGTCGATGCCGCGGAAGCAGAGCGTGGGTCCGAGGTGGCTGCCTTCGGCCGTGTGGTTGTAGACCACGTCGAGGATGACCTCGATGCCGGCCGAGTGCAGCGTCTTCACCATCGTCTTGAACTCGTTCACCTTGCCCGAGGCCGAATAGCGTGCGTCGGGGGCAAAGAAGCCGATCGTGTTGTAGCCCCAGTAGTTGCGCAGTCCTTGCTCGACGAGGCGGCGGTCGTCGGCGAACGCCTGGACCGGCATCAGCTCGACGGTGGTTACCCCGAGCCGCCGCAGGTAGTCGATCACCGGCGCGGTCGCAAGGCCGGCGTAGGTCCCGCGCAGGGGCGGCGGCACGTCGGGATGCTGGAAGGTGAAGCCGCGCACGTGCAGCTCGTAGATCACCATGTCCTGCCACGGGATCTGCGGGCGCCGGTCGCCGCCCCAGGTGAATGCCGCATCGATGATCTTGCACTTGGCGGTGCCGCTTGCGCTGTCGCGGCGGTCGAAGGACAGGTCCTCGCGGCGGTGTCCGATCGTGTACCCGAACAGCGCGTCGCTCCAGCGCAGGTTTCCCACGACGTTCCGCGCGTACGGGTCGAGGAGGAGCTTGTTCGGGTTGAAGCGGTGACCTTCCTCGGGCCGGTAGGGACCGTGCACGCGGTACCCGTAGAGCATTCCGGGACGCGCCTCGGGCAAGTAGCAGTGCCACACCTGGTCGGTGCACTCGCGGATCTCGATGCGCTGCAACTCGCGCCGTCCCGCGGCGTCGAAGATGCACAGCTCCACGCGCTCGGCGTGCTCGGAGAAGAGGGCGAAGTTGACGCCCTCGCCGTCCCAGGTGGCGCCGCGCGCGAACGACCGGCCCGGCCAGACGGCCGTGATCGGCGCCGAGACGGCGCGCGCCACCGCGCGGCGCAGCGGCACGGTGCGTGGCGTCGGTTCGACGTGCCGTTGCGCGAGCGCGTCGTTCATGTCCTGCCCTCGTGTGCGTCCCGGCGCGATGCGACGGGGCGTCGCCCGCCGGACCGCTGATTTTGCCGCTTTGCGCGTGCGCGTGACGGCGCGCGCGACCCGGCCGGTCACCGCCCCGAACAGCGACAGCTCGCCGATGGCGTCGGCGAGCGCCGGGTAATCTTCGGCCCGGTCGGACCTGACGACACCCAGTCGAGCGAACGTGGCAGCGTGGCGCGGATTCATCGGGAGGTCGCATTCGCGCAGGTCGGCGACGAATGCACCGAGATCCTCGGACCGCATGAACGCGCCGCGCCACGTACCCGCGGCCAGCAGGCCGACGTCGGTCGCAAACGCGGTCCAGTCGCGGTGATCGCCAGCATGATCAGCCCGAGCGTGGTCGGCGCCGGAAGGCGCCCCAGTTCACGGCCGCGAAAAGGGCGGTCAGGGCGAGCACGAGGACGAGCAGGAGAGTGCGCAGCGGCATGGTGGTTCCCCCTTTCGAGCGTATGTAGCGGCAGTCCCGGCCTCAATCGAGCCGCCGCCCGCTCGCCGCGTCAAAGAGATGCACGGCGTCGACTGCGAACGCGAAGTGTGCCATGGCCCCCGGCGCGAGCGAGGCGCCGGAAGCGAGCCTGCCCTTCAGGCGCGCCTCGCCGGTGCCGGCCACGACCCAGGTGTCGGCGCCTGCCGGCTCGACGAGCGCCACCTCGAGCGCGATCGCATCGGGACGCGGCACCGGGTGGGCCTCGAGCGCGTGCGGTCGCAGGCCGACCGTGACGCCCGCGGGATCGCGGCCGGCGAGGCGCGCACGCAGCGCCGGATTCTGCGCGAGCGCGGCGGCGGACACCAGGTTCATCGGCGGCGTACCCACGAAGCGCGCGACGAACGCGTCCGCCGGACGGCCATAGATCGCCGCAGGCGCAGCGCATTGCTGCACGCGCCCGTCCCGGAGGACGGCGACGCGGTCGGCGAGCGCCAGCGCCTCCTCCTGGTCGTGCGTCACGTAGACCGTCGTGACGCGGTGCGCCTGGTGCACGCGCTTGATCTCCTCGCGGATCTCGATTCGCAGCGCCGCGTCGAGGTTGGACAGCGGCTCGTCCATCAGGAACGCCGCCGGCCGGCGGACGAGTGCGCGGCCGAGGGCGACGCGCTGGCGCTGGCCGCCCGAGAGCTGGCGCGGCTTCTTGTCCAGGAGCCCGGCGAGGCCGAGCACAGCCGCGACCCGCTCGGCTTCGGCACGCGCAGCGCCCCGGGAAACCCCGCGGTTGCGGAGCGGGAATGCGAGGTTTTCCGCGACGTCGAGGTGCGGATACAGCGCGTAGCTCTGGAACACCATTGCAACGTCGCGCTTCTGCGGCGGCACGTCGGTCACGTCGGCGCCGCCGATCCGGATGCGCCCGGCCGAGGGCGGCTCGACGCCGGCGATCATGTGCAGGAGCGTCGACTTGCCGGAGCCGCTCGGGCCGAGGAAGACGAAGAACTCGCCGTCGACGACCTCGAGCGTCAGCTCGTCCGCGACGACGGTCGCGCCGAAGCGCTTGCTCACCCGGTCGAAGGCGATGGCAGCCATCAGCCCTTCACCGCGCCGGCGGTCAGGCCCTCGAGGACCCGGCGCTGGAAGACGATCGCGAGCAGCACCACGGGCGCGGTCGCGACGACCGAACCGGCGGCGATCTCGCCCCACGGCACCTCGTGAATCCCGGGAAACAGCGCGATCCCGACCGGCACCGTGCGCGATGCGGTGCTCGCGGTGAGCGAGAGCGCGTACAGGAATTCGTTCCACGCGAAGACGAACACGAGGAGCCCAGTCGCGACCAGCCCGGGCACGGCGAGCGGCAGCATCACCCGCACGAAGGCGCCGGCCGCGGAGCACCCGTCGACGCGCGCCGCGACGTACAGCTCGTCGGGCACGCCGCGGAAGAACTGCGTCATCAGCCATACGGCGAGCGGCAGGGCGAACCCGGCGTAGACGAGGACGAGGGCCGCGAGCGTGTCGTGCAGGCCGGCCGCGTTCGTCAGCAGGAAGAGCGGGCTCACGGTCGCTATCGGCGGCAGCATCGAGAGTGTCACTGCCGCGGCGAGCGTCGCCGCGCGGCCGGGCGGCCGGAGCTTCGCGAGCGCGAACCCGGCGAGGCTCCCGAAAAGGAGCGCGAGCAGGGTCGCGCCCGAGGCCGCCACGAGGCTGTTGAGCATCAGCTGCCCGAACGGCTGGCCGGCGAGGATCGCGTGGTAGTGCGCGAGCGTGGGTGCGCCGGGGAGGAGCGGGGGCAGCGTCTCCAGCTCGGCGTACGGCTTGAGCGAGGTCAGCACCTGCCAGGCGAACGGGGCGAGCGACCACAGCACGACCGCAGCGAGTCCGATCCACGCGCCAAGCCGTCTCATTCGGTGCCCCCGCCGAGCAGCCGTGCATAGACGAGCGTGGCAGCCGCAGTGACCGCAAGCACGGCCACGGCGAGTGTCGAGCCGTAGCCGAAGTCGAGGGTCTGGAACAGCACCTTGTACGCGTAGATGGACAGGGTCTCGGTGCCGTTGGCGGGCCCTCCGCCGGTGAGCACGTAGACCGCATCGAAGACGCGCAGCGCGTCGATGGTGCGGAACACGGTCGCGACCAGGATCACCGGCGCGAGCAGCGGCAGCGTGATGCGGCGGAAGGCGATCCATGCGCCCGCGCCGTCGATCGCGGCCGCGCGGTACAGGTCGCGGGGAATGCCCTGGAGGCCGGCAAGCAGCAGCAGCGCGACGAACGGGGTCGACTTCCATACGTCCATCGCAATCGCCGCGTGCAGCGCCAACACCGGGTCGCCGAGCCAGTTGATGCGCGCCCCGAGCAGGTGATTCAGCACCCCGATCTCGGGGTTGTACATCCACTCCCACATGCGCGCCGACACAACGGTCGGGACCGCCCACGGAACGAGGATCGCGCCGTAGACGAGCGACCGCATGCGGCCCGCGCGCGCGACGGCGAGCGCAACGGCGAGGCCGAGCACAAGCTCGAGCGCCACCGAGACCACCGCGAAGTAGACGGTGTTCCACAGCGCGTTCCAGAACCGCTCGTCGGCGGCGAGCCGGAGGTAGTTCTCGAGCCCGGCGAAGGCCGGGGGGCGGAACGGGGTGCGCTCCTGGAGGCTGAGCCAAACCACGTGGACCATCGGCACCGCCGTCACCACCGCGAGCAGGCAAGCCGCCGGCCCGACGAGCAGCAGGGATTCGGCGCGCCCGGATCTCATCGGGTCTGCAGCATCGTGGCGACGCGCCGGATCGCGGCGAGGGCGGTCTCTGGCGCCCGCGCGCCGGTGAGCACAGCGCTGAACTGGGCCTGCAGCGTCTGCGACAGCGCCACGTACTGCGGCGACACCGGCCGCGGCCGCGCCGCCTCGAGCACCGCGCGGAGCCGTGCGATGAAAGGCTGCGCCGCGGCGAGCTCGGCGTCGTCGTAGAGCGAGCGCCGCGGCGGGCTGTAGCCGTAGGCGAGCGCGAGCGCCTTCTGCGCCGGCGCAGCAGCGAGGAACGCGGCGAGGCGCTCGGCCGATTCAGGGCGTGGGGAGTGCGCGTTGACGCCGAGCTGCCAGCCGCCCAGCGTAGCCGCCGCCGCGTGCCCCGGTGCGTGCGGGAGGACGGAGACGCCGACCCGGCCGCGCACTGGCGACCCCTCGCGTTCAAGCAGGCGCCAGGCGTAGGGCCAGTTGCGCAGGAACAGAGCGCCGCCGCGACCGAAGATCACCCGCGTCGGCTCCTCCGTCAACGTGGTCACGTACGCCGGAGTCACCCCTTCGGTCACCAGCGCGCGCATGAAGGCGAGCCCGCGCGCCGCGGCGTCAGCCTGCGCCGCGGCGAGGTCGCCCCCATGGCTCCGGACGAATTCGAGGGCATTGCACACCAGGCCTTCGTATTGTTTGCCTTGCCAGACGAAGCCGTGCAGCCCGGGTCGCTGCCGCGTGACGACTCGCGCGGCGTCCATGAGCCCCTGCCAGGTGCCCGGCGGCGAGAGGCCGTGTCTGTCCAGGAGGTCCTTCCGATAGTAAAGCAGGCCGGCGTCGGCAAACCAGGGCAGCGCGTGGATGCGCTCGCGCCAGGTCACGCTCTCGCGCGGCCCCGGGAAGAGATCGGCGCCATGTTCCGGGGGCAGCAGGTGGGTAAGGTCACGCAGCCAGCCGGCCTGGGCGAACTCCGCGACCCAGATGGCGTCAAGCGCGAGCACGTCGAATTCGCGCGATCGTGCCTGGAGATTGATCGCGTAGAAGAGGTGCTGTTCGTCGCTCGAGGCGGGAAGCGCATCGCGCCGCACGCGGATCCCGCTCGCGCGCTCGAAGCCGGCGATCAGCGCGTCGAACGGCCCCGGGTCGCCGAAGAGCTTCGGGTGGCGGAACACCACGATGCCGTTGTCGTCCGCCTCCCGGGCCCGGCATCCACCGACGAGCGCGCCGAGCGCAAGCGCCCCGAGGGCGAGCGCTGTGCGCCTCCGCGTTAGCAGCGCCACGTCAGTCGTGCCGGGACTCGACTAGGAGGCAGGCGAACACGTCCGCGACGACCTGCCGCCGCACTTGCACCAGCCGTTTCATGCTCGCTTCCATCGTGACTCTCCCGTCGATCTGACCGGCTGCGTGCCGGTCGTCCCGTCCCGATTATGATCCCCGCGGAGCGACGGGTCCTCCTGGCGACCGTCAAGGCGCGCGCTGCTCCCCGAGGAGGGAACGCGCTTGGAAGGGGGACACCGTCCTTTTCTGCGGCACGGCTGCGGCGCGCGCCCGACAGTACTTTCGCGACCAGGAATCGCAACGCCATGCACTACGTGACGACGGGGGAGATCCCGCACGGCGCGGTGTGGACCTGGCTCGCGCGTCGGATCGGACGGGTACGCGCATGACAGGGCGCTTCATGCAGGGACGGTCGCCGCCCAGCCTCGGCGCGGTGCGGTCGGCGCCGCGCGAGTACCTTACGGTTGCTTGGCGGTCGACGCGCCCGCCGCGGCGCGCTGCCCGCCGTCCTGCTTCCGCCGACGCGCTTCGCCGAGGAACTCGGCCATGATCGGTCCGCTGTCGAGGAGATCGGCGCCCGCCGGCGGATGGAACTCCGGATGCCACTGCAGCCCCATCACGAAGCTACCACCGGTCCAGCGGATCGCTTCGACCACGCCGTCGGAAGGCGAGCGCGCCTCGACGACGAGGCTGTTTCCGAGGCGCTTCACCGACTGGTGATGGATGCTGGTCACGCGCGCGCGGTGTCCCGCGCCGTAGAGCTCGGCGAGGCGCGAGCCCGGTTCGAACGAGACGTCGTGATACAGCGTGTCGTAGGCCTCGCGATCGACGTGCCGCGCGGCGTTCGGCACCTCGGTCGCGATGTCCTGGTGCAGCGTGCCGTTGAACGCGACGTTCACGAGCTGCGCGCCGCGGCAGATGCCGAGCACCGGCTTGCGATGGATGACGAACTCCCACAGCAGATCGATCTCGTACAAGTCGCGCAGCCGGTCGCCGCGCCAGTCCGGCCGGCGCGGCTCCTCGCCGTACGTCGTCGGGCTCAGGTCGGCGCCGCCCTGGAGCACGAGCCCGTCGAGCGCATCGACGTAATCGCGCATCGAGACGCTGGCGCGACGCAGACTCGCGTCGGTCTCCAGCGTGGGGATCATGAACACGAGCGCGCCGTGGGCCATGATCCAGTGGGCGAGCGAGCTCTCCAGGAACTGCAGCGTCTTGTTGCGGAACCCGAGGGTCCCCGCGGAATCGGCGTGCAGGAGCCGCGCGGACAGCCCGATGCGGAGCGGCGGCTCGCGTCCCGCCGCAGATCGCGCAGCCGGGACCGCCTTCAGTCCCGGCCGCTCCAGAGTCGACTCTGCTGCCAAACCAGATCCTCGAAGGACTCGTTCGCGGCGTAGCACTCCCGCATCCAGCGCGCGTCGTTAGACCCGTCGCGCGCCCAGGCCTCGATCTGCGCGATCGCCGCGTCGGACTCGAGCTCCCGCGCGTGCACGGCGAGCGCGGCGGCCGTTTCCAGGACGTCGTCGCGAATCGCGCGGTGTGTCTGCGTCGCCGGGTCGATCAGGTTGCCCTCCAGCCCGAACCGGCACGCCTGGAAGCGGTTGTAGTTGTACACGTGGTACATGTCCTCGCTCAACGCCGCCGGCCGCTCGATCAGGAGGTAGCGGCTGAGGGTCTGGGCGTAGGCCGCGAGCGCGGCCGCCTTCTCTACCGTGAGCGGCGTGTCGAAGACCCGGATCTCGATCGTCCCGTACTCCGGTTTCGGGCGGATGTCCCAGTAGAAGTCCTTCATGCTCCCGACGATCCCGTAGCCACGCATCTTCTCGAAGTAGGCCGCGAACCCCTCCCAGCGCTCGACGAGCGGCGCGCGCCCGCTCAGCGGGAACGCGAACACCGAGTTGAGCCGCGCCGAGTCGAATGCGGTGTCGACCCCCTGGAAGTAGGGTGAGGACGCGGCGAGCGCGATGAAGTGCGGGATGTAGCGCGACAGCGCGTGCAGCAGGTACAGCGCGCCGTCCCCCTCGGCGCAACCGATGTGGACGTGCTGGCCGAAGATGGTGAACTGCTTGGCGAGGTAGCCGTAGAGCTCGGAGATCTGCTTGAACCGTGGGCGGTCGAAGATCTGGCGCTCGCGCCAGTGCTGAAACGGATGGGCGCCGCCCCCCGCGATGAGGAGGTTCAGGCGGTCGGCAGCGGTGACCACGGCGTCGCGGATGCCGCGGAGCTCGGCGAGAAGCGCGCCGTGACGCTCGTGGATGCCGGTGCTCACCTCGATCATGCTCTCGGTGATCTCCGGCTTCACGTCCCCGGGATGGCCGTGCCGCTCGATGAGCGCGAGCAGCTCCCGCGCGCCGCGGGTGAGGTCGCAGTCGACGCGGCTCAGGATCTGCAGCTCCAGCTCCACGCCGATCGTGAGCGGCTGGGACGACTTGAACGGCATGGCCGTCACGGGTGACGCGCCTCTCCTGCTTCACCGGCCTTGCGGACTGCGAACTCCGTCGCGAGCGGTCCGAGGAACGCGAGGATGGTGATCGCGAGCACCATGGCCGCCGAGATTTCCCCGCCGAGCTTCGGGTCGAACCGCGCGAGGTCTTGGAGCAGCAGGAGGGCGATGCCCGACATCGGCGCGAGCCCGAGGTTGACGAGCCAGGCACCCCTCAAGCTGAGAGCGCTCGCCCGCGCCAGGACGAGGATCGCGACCGCCTTGCCGACGAAGCGCGCGGCGATGAAGCCGAGCGCCGTCGCGAATGCCGCTCCCCATCCCGAGAACTCCAGGCTCGCGCCCGCAGCGGCGAACAGGATCACGACGAAGAGCATCGTCGTCTCGCCGAAGCGCAGCGACACGAAGTGCCGCTCGCGATCGAGCGCGCGGGCGAGCACGCCGAGCAGCAGCAGCGTGAGGGGCATCGAGAGTTTCAGGGCGGCCGCGCCGGCCACCGTCAGCAGCACGATCGCCACCAGGATCGAGAACTGGAATCCCGGTCGCCGCCCGAGCAGCTTGAGCAGTGCCAGCGTGGCCACCGCCACCACCACCGCGGCGGCGAGCGACCCGCCGACAAGGTAGGCGGGGTGCGCGAGCATGACGAGCGGGTCACGCTGATGCTCTAGGTGTACCCAACCGACGATGATCGCGAGTCCCACGACGGCGTACGTGGTGTTGAGCGCGGTGAGCAGCAGCAGGCGCTCGGTGACCTGGCCCTGCGCGCGCAGGTCCTTCACCATCGTCATGACTACGGCGGGCGAGGTCGCCATTGCCAGCACTGCGGCCGCCGACGCCGCGACCGGCCGCTCGCCGAGCACGGTCAGGAGCGTGAACACCGCGGCGAACGCGAGGCCGGCCTCCAGGACGCTCGTGGCGAGCAGCCACGGATTGCGGCGCAGCCAGCCCAAGTCGACACGCTGCCCGAGCTCGAACAGCAGCAGCCCGACGGCGATCTCGACCAGCACGTGCAGGTCGCCGAGCGTCTCGCCGGTGATTACCCCGCTCGCCTCCGGCCCGAGCACGGCGCCGACGGTGATGTAGCCGAGAATGCGGGGCAGGCGCAGCCAGCGCCGCGCGGCCTCTCCCGCGACGATTGCCGCGACCAGCAGCACGCCCACCCACAGCAGCTGGCCGAACGGCAGCGGCCAGCGCGGAAGGAAGAACAGGCTCTCAAAGCTCACGAATGCAGGTCTTATTGTGTGGGCGGCGTCCAAGGATGCGCACGGTCACGCGCCCTCCCTCACCGCACGATCGAAGTCTACCGCGCCGGGGAAACCGTCACGACGGCGGCGCCTTGCTTCTTCGAGAATGGCCCGGTGGCCAGCGCCGGACGATGCGCCCCGGCGCGAGGGCCGGGCGTCACTCGTAAATGTTCGTTTCGGCGCGCACCTCGGCCATCGGCACCACGACGATGCCCGAATCCGTGACGTGGTTTCGGGCACGATCGGTCTCCGGCTCGTAGCCCAGTCGCTCGCCGGGGTCGATTGCGTTATACCGGTCGATGATCGCGCGCCGTACGCGGGCGCCGCGCCGGATCACGCAGTAGTCCATGATGATCGAGTCTTCGACCACCACGTCCTCCTCGAGCAGCACCTCCCGGCGGATGACCGAGTTGCGAACCTCGCTCCCGCGGATCAGGCTGCCCGTGCCGACGTGGCTGCGCACGATTCGCCCGTCGAGGATGTTGGCCGGCGGCCCCTGGTACGCGCTCGACAGGATCGGCCAGCGCGGATTGAAGAGGTGCAGCTTCGGCTCCGCGCCGAGGGTGTCCATGTTCGCGTCGAAGTAGGCATCGATCGTGCCCACGTCGCGCCAGTATGCCTGCTCCTCGTGCGGCCGCACGCCCGGGACCCGGTTCGAGGCGAAGTCGTAGGCGTAGATGCGGTGCGACCGGATAAGGCGGGGAAGTACGTCGCGGCCGAAGTCCGTCTCCCCGCGGCTGCGCCCCTCGCGCAGCGCCTGCACGAGGACCTCCGCGCCGAAGATGTAGTTGCCCATCGACGCGTAGGCGCGGGTCGGGTCCCCGGAAATCGGGGGCGGCTGCGCGGGCTTCTCGAGGAAGCTCCGGATGCGCCCGTCCGCGTCGCAGCGCATGACGCCGAAGGCAGTCGCGTCGGCGAGCGGCACCGGCAGCGCCGCCACGGTAACGTCCGCGTTGCGGCTGCGATGGAAGTCGACCATCTGCCGCACGTCCATGCGGTAGATGTGATCGGCACCGAACACCACGACGAGCGACGGACGGTTCGTCTCGACAAGGTCGAGGTTCTGGTAGACCGCGTCGGCAGTGCCGCCGAACCACTCGGGCCCCTCGTGCATCTGCGGGGGCACGACCGTAACGAAGTGGCGCGGCAGGATCGGGGACACCACCCAGCTCTTGCGGATGTGCTCGATGAGCGACTGCGACTTGTACTGCACCAGCAGGTAGATCGAGTAGATGCGCGAGTTGACGAGGTTGGAGAGCACGAAGTCCACGATCCGGTAGCGCCCGCCGAAGGGCACCGCCGGCTTCGATCGGACGGCGGTCAGCGGGTGGAGCCGGGTGCCCTCGCCGCCGGCGAGCACCAGTGCGAGGGTGCGGTCGTCGCTCATCGCTTCTCCTCCCTCCCGCGGCTCGGCCACCAGCGCTCCAGCATCGTCGCGGCCCAGCGCCGCCCGCCAAGCCCGAATGCGAGCGCGAGCCCGAACACGACGCCGGCGAGGACGATGAGGAAGCTCGTGCGCACGATCTCGCCGCCGACGCTCATCTGGTCGAGCGCGATCAGCACGACGAAGGCGATGATCGCGTACTGCGCGATCTTGCCGAGCACGTCCGCGTCCTGGATGCCCACGTTGCGGCAGTAGGTCGTGACCGTCGTGCCGATGAAGCGCGCGAAATACGCGCCGAACGCGAGGATCAGCAGCGCCACGATGACGTGCGGCACGAACAGCACCACTTGCCGCAGGAGATCCGTGATGTAGGTGAGGCCGAGGCCGTTGAAGGCGATGATCAGCGCAGCGAGGATGACGACCCAGTACGCGATCAGTCCGAAGATTCCGGTCGTGTCGGTGCTGATGCCGCCCTGCTGCAGGAAGCCGTCCATCCCGGCCCGCTCGGCGAGGACGTTGAAGTTGATCGCGCGCAGGCCGCGCTCGACCGCGAAGCGCACGACCTTCGCGGCAAACCACCCGGCGATGAGCACGACGCCCGCGAGGGCGAGTCGCGGCAGGAACGCGCCCGCCTGCGCGAGGAACGCCCGCGCGGGCTCGAGCAGCATGCTGACGTTGTCCATTCGTTGCCTCCTATTGCGATCGCGCCACCGCTCCGCTCAGGAGGCGCGTGCGAGGGCGAGCACCCCTGCGAGCGGGATGCCCACCCATCCGGGTCGATTGCCGAGTTCGTAGCGCAGCTCGTACAGCGCCTTTTCCAGCTCGGCGAGCGCGAGCAGATCGCGCGCTTCGCCGAACGCGGCGAACAGCCCAGCGCCCTGCAACGCCTCCTCGTACGCGCCGAGGAACGCGCCCCGGGCCTCGTCGGCCCAGCCGGTCGCGAGCGGCTCGAGCCGGGCCGCCTCCTCGTCACCCTGCGCCACCCGCCGCAGGGCGGTCCAGCGCGCATAGTCGAACGACCGGAGCATGCTGGCGACGTCGCGGAGCGGCCAGTGCTTGGCGCGCCGCTCGGCGAGCGTGCGGCCGGGCTCGCCCTCGAAGTCGATGATCGCGAAATCGTTCTTCACGAGCAGCACCTGCCCGAGATGGTAGTCGCCGTGCAGTCGGGTCTTGAGGGTGCCGCTTGGCGGCGCCGCGGCGGCGTCGATGCGCGCGAGCAGCCGTTCGCGCGCATCGAGCAGCTCCTGCGCGTCGAGCCGCACCGGAACGGTCATCTCGCGCCGATGCGTCTCCACGGCAGCGAGCGTCTCCTGCAGCTCCTCCCGCACGCGGCGCTTCCAGTCCTCCAGGTCGGCCGGGCCGAAGGGTTCCGGGTCGAAGGCCGGGTCCCCGGTCTGACGGGCAAGCGCGCGATGCAGGTCGGCGGTGCGGGTGCCGAGCGTCTGTACGAGCGCAAGGTAGCCGCCGTGCACGTCCTGCGGGACCGGCTCGGTCGCCGTGCGATGGGCGTCGAGGAACCGCTCGAGGTAGTCGAGGGTGTAGCTCCAGCCGTCGCCGTCGTTCTCGACGTACGCCTGCAGCAGCGCGAGCGTGGTGACAGCGCCGTCGGCGGCAGCGTGCTCGAGCACGCCCGCGACCGGGACGCAGTTCGGGAACCGCGCCACCTCGGTGAGGAAGCGGCCGATCTCGACTTCCGGATTCGCCCCCGGCTGCAGACGGCGGTAGGCCTTGAGGAACAGCCGCTCGCCGAGCGTCACCACGGTGTTGCTGCTCTGCCCCTCCGCGCGGCCGATCTCGAGGGTCGCCGCGTCCGCGCCGGCGATCTCCGGGTACGCGCGCGTGGGCACGAAGCGCAGGGTTCCCTGCGTCGCCGGCACCTCGCGCCCCGCGCCGATGGCCACGACCAGCGCGCGGCAGAACGCCTCGTCGGCGAACGCGTCGGCGAGAACGCCGACGTTCGCCTGCTGCCGCACCTTCGCGACTAACGCGCCGCCGAGCCTGCGGGCCCGCGCCTCCTCGGTCTCCTCCCACGCCAGCGCGAGCGGCAGGAAGTACGGCGCCGCTCCGGCCGCAGTCTCGACCTCGAACCGGCCGAGGAGCCAGGTGCGTCCGCCGACCTCCCACAACGCGTGCTCGGCGAGACGGGCGCGCTTCACCTTCTCGCCCTTGGTTGCGTACCAGCGCTGCGGCTCGATGAAGCCCGGCAGCACCTCCTGCTCGAGTTGCTCGCGGACCTTCTGCGCCATGCCGATCCGCCACGGCACCACGCGGTCGCGGAAGAAGCTCATCCAGCCGTCGAACAGCACGAGGACCGGCACCTCCTCGCGGGCGACCTGCTCTTCGTGCCACTTCGGCATCTCGACGTCCGCGGCGAGCCGGAACCAGAAGAAGCCGTGCGCCGGCAGCGTTAGGAGGTACGGCATCTCGCCGATCGGCGGAAACGCGGTGCGCCCCGCCATCTCGACCGGCACCCGCCCCCGATAGCGCCTGAGGTCGAGCTCGACCGGCTGCGCGGAGCGACCGACGTTGGCCACGCACAGGATCGCCTCGTCGCCGAGCTCGCGCAGATAGGCAAGCACCTTGCGGTTGCCGGGCTTGAGAAACGACAGCCGGCCGCGCCCGAATGCCTGGCTCGTGCGGCGCACCGCCAGCATGCGCTTCATCCAGTTGAGGAGCGACGCGGGGTCGCGCGCCTGCGCCTCGACGTTCACCGCCTCGTACCCGTACACCGGGTCCATGATCGGCGGCAGGTAGAGGCGCTGCGGATCGGCGCGCGAGAAGCCGGCGTTGCGGTCGGGCGTCCACTGCATCGGCGTGCGCACGCCGTTGCGGTCGCCGAGGAAGATGTTGTCGCCCATGCCGATCTCGTCGCCGTAGTAGATGATCGGCGCCCCCGGCATCGACAGGAGCAGGCTGTTCATCAGCTTGACCCGCTCCGGGTCGTTCTCCATCAGCGGCGCGAGCCGCCGGCGGATGCCGAGGTTGATGCGCGCACGCGCGTCCGCGGCGTACATCCGGTACATGTAATCGCGTTCCCGGCTGGTCACCATCTCAAGCGTCAGCTCGTCGTGGTTGCGCAGGAAGATGGCCCACTGGGCCGTCGCCGGGATCTCGGGCGTCTGCTGCATGATCTCCACCACCGGGTACCGGTCCTCCTGCGCGATCGCCATGTAGATCCGCGGCATCAGCGGGAAGTGGTACGCCATGTGGCACTCGTCGCCGTCGCCGAAGTACTCGCGCACGTCCTCGGGCCACTGGTTTGCCTCGGCGAGCAGCAGCCGGTTCGGGTACCGGGCGTCGATCAGCGAACGGAACCGCTTGATCACCGCGTGGGTCTCGGGGAGGTTCTCGTTGTTCGTTCCCTCGCGCTCGACCAGGTAGGGAATGGCGTCGAGCCGGAACCCGTCCACGCCCATGTCGAGCCAGAACCGCATCGCGCGGAACACCGCCTTGAGCACCGTCGGGTTGTCGAAGTTGAGGTCGGGCTGGTGGCTGAAGAACCGGTGCCAGTAATAGGCCTTCGCCACCGGGTCCCAGGCCCAGTTCGAGGTCTCGGTGTCGGTGAAGATGATGCGCGTCCCGCGATACCGCTGGTCGGTGTCGCTCCAGACGTAGAAGTTGCGCTTCGAGGAGCCGCCCGGCGCGCGCCGCGCGGCCTGGAACCACGCGTGCTGGTCGGAGGTGTGGTTCACCACCATCTCGGTGATGACGCGCAGGCCACGGCGATGGGCCTCGCGCATGAACGCGCGGAAGTCGTTGCGCGTGCCGTACTGCGGGTGCAGATTGAGGTAGTCGGCGACGTCGTAGCCGTCGTCCTTCAGCGGCGACGGATAGAAGGGCTGGAGCCAGAGCGTATTGACCCCGAGCTCCTTGATGTAGTCGAGCTTCGACGTGAGGCCGCGGAAATCCCCGATCCCGTCGTCGTTTGAGTCGAAGAACGCGCGGACGTGCACCTGGTAGATGACGGCGTCCTTGTACCAGAGCGGGTCGGCGGGCGCCGCGGCGACGCTCGCCGGGGCGCCGCCCCCTCGTCCTCACTCGGCTGCCTCACGCGCTCGTCCATCACCGGCCGCTCACAGGAAATAGTCGAAGTCCCGCTCGGTGCGCACGCGCCGTCGCAGCCGGAACACGTGCGCCGGCGAGCGCGCGGGATCGAGGCTCACGAAGTTTCGCGGGCCGTTCCACAGGTAGCGCGCATTGGTGAGCAGCTCGTGCATCTGGTACGGCGCAGTGGCGTCGAGCCCGAGCGCCGCAAGGTCGAGCTCGACCCATCCCGACTGCGGATGATACGGATCCAGGTTCACCACCGTCAGCACCGCGTTCTCGCCGTCCCGCGTGCTCTTCACGTAACAGATCAGGGAGTCGTTGTCGACCGGGAAGAACCGCAGGCCCTCGTCCGACTGCAGCGCCGGGTTGTCGCGCCGCGCCCGGTTCACCCGGGCGATGAACCCGGCGAGGCTGTCGTCGCGCGCGATGTCCCAGTGACGCAGCTGGTACTTCTCCGAGTCGCGGTACTCCTCGCTGCCCGGCTCGCGCGGCTCGGCCTCGCAGAGCTCGAACGCCGGCCCGTAGATGCCGTAGCTCGCCGCGAGCGTGGCCGCCAGCACGAGCCGGACCATGAAGGCGGGCCGCCCCCCGAACTGGAGGTACTCGGTCAGGATGTCCGGCGTGTTGGGCCACGCGTTCGGCCGCAGGTACTCGCGCCCCGGCCCTGCGGCGAGCTCGGAGAAGTATTCCGTCAGCTCCGCCTTGGTGTTGCGCCATGCGAAGTAGGTGTAGGACTGCGTGAAGCCGAGCTTGGCCAGCCGGTGCATCACCTTGGGTCGCGTGAACGCCTCCGACAGGAAGATCGCGTCCGGATACTTGCGCTTCACCTCGGCGATCGCCCACTCCCAGAACGGAAACGCCTTCGTGTGCGGGTTGTCGACGCGAAAGATCGTCACGCCCTGCCCGGCCCAGAACTCGAGCACGCTCTCGAGCTCGGTCCAGAGGCCGCGCCAGTCGTCGGAATCGAAGTTGAACGGAAAGATGTCCTGGTACTTCTTCGGCGGATTCTCGGCGTACTGCACGCTGCCGTCGGGCCGCTTGCGGAACCACTCGGGGTGGGCCGCGGCGTACGGGTGGTCGGGAGCGCACTGGTACGCGATGTCGAGCGCGAGCTCGATGCCGTGGCCGCGGGCAGCGGCGGCGAGCTGCCGGAATTCCTCCAGCGTGCCGAGCGCGGGGTGGATCGACTTGTGCCCCCCTTCTGCGGCGCCGATGGCCCAGGGGCTGCCGACGTCGTCCGCGCCGGCGGCAAGCGCGTTGTTCGGGCCCTTGCGCCGCTCCTTCCCGATCGGATGGATCGGCGGGAAATAGAGCACGTCGAAGCCCATCTTCGCAATGTACGGCAGGCGCGCCTCGACGTCGCGGAACGTCCCGTGCCGGCCCGGCTCCGGCGCCGCGGAGCGCGGGAACATCTCGTACCAGGTGCTGAATCTCGCACGCTCGCGATCGACGACCAGCGCCAGCTCGACCGGAAAGGTGCACGCGAAGCGGCGATCGGGGTACGCCGCCGCGAGCTCCCCGAGCGGGACATCGAGCGCCACCGCGCGCAGCGTCGCCGGATCGCGCTCGGCGCGGAGCCGGTCCGCCCAACTTGCGAGCCTGGCGCGCTCGGCCTGCGGCGCGCGCGCCGCCGCCGCCGCGACGAGATCGGCGCCGGCGAGCGCCGCGATCCGCAAGTCCTCCGCGTCTTCCCGTCGAGCGAAGTCGTGGCGCCACGACAGGAACGGATCCACCCACGCCGTCGCCGTGTAGACGTAGCGCCCGAGGCGGTCGACGTCGAAGCTGCCGCGCCAGCGGTCGTTCCCGATCGGCGTCATCGGCGCCTCGTGCCAGTCGCGCTCGGCCTCGGCGCGCCAGAGCACGCGTGCGGCGAGCACGTCGTGCCCGTCGGCGAAGCAGTCCGCCTCGACCACGACACGGTCCCCGACCACGCGCTTCACCGCGAAGCGCCCGCCGTCGACGCACGGCGCAACGTTCTCGATCACTGCCCGCACTCGCCCGTCGGACTGGCGCCCGGCATTGCCGCCGCGTTCACTCATCGGCGCCCTCGTGCACGAGGAACAGCGTTGCGAGCGGAGGCAGCGATACCGTGACCGAGTGGAAGCGGCCGTGCGCCGGGACCGGTGCGGCCTCCACGCCGCCGAAGTTGCCCACGCCGCTCCCGCCGTACAGCGTCGCATCGCTGTTCAGCGCCTCGCGCCAGAACCCGCCGTGCGGCACGCCGAGGATATAGTTGGGGCGCGGGACGGGCGTGAAGTTGCATGCGACGACCACCGGCCTGCCGCGCTTCGATTTGCGCAGGAACGCGATGACGCTCTCCTCCGTCGCATGGCAATCGATCCACTCGAACCCGGCCGCGTCGAAGTCGACCTCGTGCAGCGCCGGCTCGGCGCGGTAGAGCCGGTTCAGGTCCGCCACCCACCGCTGCAGCCCCGCATGGTCCGGGTGCTGCAACACCCACCACTCGAGCCCTTCGTCGTGCGCCCACTCGCGCCGCTGTCCGAATTCGCCGCCCATGAAGAGCAGCTTCTTGCCGGGATGCGCCCATTGGTAGCCGTAGAGTGCGCGCAGGTTCGCGAACTGGCGCCAGGTGTCGCCGGGCATCTTCCCCAGGAGCGAGCCCTTGCCGTGCACCACCTCGTCGTGGGAGAGCGGCAGCATGAAGTTCTCCGCGAACGCGTACCAGATCGAGAAGGTCAGCCGGTCGTGATGGTACTTGCGATGAATGGGGTCCTGGGCGAAATAGCCGAGCGTGTCGTGCATCCAGCCCATGTTCCACTTCATGCCGAAGCCGAGGCCGCCGACGTAGGCCGGCCGCGACACCATCGGCCACGCGGTCGACTCCTCGGCGATCGTCTGCACGTCCGGATGGTCGCGGTACACCGCCTCGTTCAGCATGCGCAGGAATGCGATCGCATCGAGATTCTCCCTGCCGCCGTAGCGGTTCGGGATCCACTCGCCCTGCTTGCGGCCGTAGTCGAGGTACAGCATCGACGCGACCGCGTCGACCCGCAGGCCGTCCACGTGGTACCGGTCCAGCCAGAACAGCGCGCTCGAGAGCAGGAACGCGCGCACCTCGTTGCGACCGTAGTTGAAGATATTGGAGCTCCACTCCGGGTGGAACCCCTGGCGCGGATCGGCGTGCTCGTACAGGTGCGTCCCGTCGAAGTAGGCGAGGCCGTGGCCGTCCCCCGGGAAGTGCGATGGCACCCAGTCGAGGACGACGCCGATGCCCGCCCGATGGAGCACGTCGACGAGATACATGAAGTCCTGCGGGGTCCCGTACCGCGCGGTCGGCGCGAAGTACCCGGTCGTCTGGTAGCCCCACGAGCCGTAGAAGGGGTGCTCGGTCAACGGCAGCAACTCGACGTGCGTGAAGCCGAGCTCGCGCACGTGGTCGGCAAGCGCGTGCGCGCACTCGCGGTAGCCGAGAAAGCCGCCGCCGTCGGCGCGCCGCCACGATCCGAGGTGGACCTCGTAGATCGAGACCGGCGCGTCGAGCGCGTTCGCGGCGCAGCGCGACGCCATCCAGTCGCCGTCCCCCCACTCGTATTCGAGGGTCCAGGCGCGCGACGCGGTGTCCGGCGGCGTCCGCGCGTACAGCGCGAAGGGATCGGCCTTGTCGCTCGTGAATCCCTCGCGCGTCGAGACGACGTGGAACTTGTACGCGTCGCCGCGCTTGACGCCCGAAATGAAGCCTTCCCACAGCCCCGAGCCGTCGCCGCGCACGTGCAGGGGATGCGCGTCCGCGTTCCAGCCGTTGAAGTCGCCGATCACGGCGACCTTGCGCGCGTTCGGCGCCCACACCGCGAACTGCGCGCCGCCTTCGCGCAGCACGCAGCCGAGCTTCTCGTACAGCCGCCCGTGCGTGCCCTCCTTGAGGAGGTAGACATCGTGATCGGTCAGCACGCGCTTTCCCCCGATGTGCGGTAGATCGATGCGGTATGCGCCGGCGAGGGAAGGGCCTCACGGCGCGAGGTGGCCGTCCGGCATCTTGTTCTACGGACACGGCATGCGTGCGGCGCGGAAATCGTGTCCAGTAGAGGCTGACCTCGCATTGCCACTTTGGTTCCGGAGCCTTGCTCCCCGGCGCAGGGCGCCCCCTCAGGGGGACGCAAGCAGCGTGCCTGCGAACTTCGGGTACGTCTCCGCGATCTCGTCGCGAATCCTGCCCCGGATCAGCGCAAGCACGTGCGGCTCCGGCGCGGGCGTGGCCGGGACGCTCGCGGCGCGGTCGAACTCGAAGCCGGTGCTCGCGACGATCTCCTCGACCGTGTGACCCGGATGCACGGACTCGAGCGCGAAGCGCTTGCGCGACCTGTCGAACGCGAACTGCCCGAGGCCGGTCACGAGCTTCCACGGGCCGCCGGGGCGATAGACTCCGAGCGGGCTCGTGCCGGGCGCGCTCACGAAGTCGACCTTCTTCACGAAGACGCGGGACGTGTGCTCTTCGCGGAACAGGATCACGCGCGGGACCAGGAAGTACAGGTACGCCGAACCGAACGACCCCGGCCAGCGCACGTCCACGCGCGGATAGTCGCCCGCACCGACCAGGTTGATGTTCGCCTCGCCGTCGATCTGCCCGCCGCCGAGGAAGAACACGTCGACGCGCCCCTGCGCGGCACGGTCGAACGTCTCCACGCCGCCGCTCGTGAAATCGGTGTGCCGGCGCGAGCCGAGGATCGTCACGCGCATCGCGCCGCCGGCGAGCTCGCGCGCGACGAGCGCGGCGGTGCCGGGGATCGGCGACTGGTTGCCGATCACGACGCTGCGGCAGCCCTCGAGCAGCCGCGCGATCGTGGCGACGAGGACCTCGGTCTTCGTCGTGTTCATGCGGACGCGGTCGATGCGGGGCCGGCGAGCCATGCCGTCACCCAGGCGTTGAAGCCCTCGCGCGTGCGCGCCACCTGCGCGTAACGCCCGAGCGCCGCCCCGTCCGCCGCGTAGCGACCCGGCAAAGCGAGGGGCCAGGCACCGCGGTGCGCGACTGCGATTCGCTCGACGTAGAGCGCCGGGACCACGCCCGCCGAGCGCTCCGGATCCTCGAGCAAATCGTCATCGACGACCTCCTCGACCGTGACGAAGCTCGCGCGCGACGCCTGCGCGATGTTCACGAGGTCGCGCGAGCGGCCGATGAACACGTTCCCGAGCCGGTCCGCGCGCGGCGCATGGAAGATCGCGATATCCGGCCGGATCGCCGGCAGCACCACCACCGGGTCGCCGGGTGCGAACGGATTGTCGATCACCATCCAGTCGGGCCGGTTGGCGAGGATGTCGGTGCCGAGCAGGCCGCGCAGCGGAATGAACGGCAGCCCTTTCAAACCTGCCTGGAGGCCGGCGTGGATGGCCGGGCAGGTAGCGTCCATGATCTGCACGCTCCCGTCGCGCGCGGCGGCGGCGAACCGTGGCGCGGTGCCGTACTCGCCGATCGAGACGGCCGAGGTCTCGATCGCCGCGACGCAGCCGGCGCCGATCAGCACGTCGGCCTGGATGCCGCTCGTCGGCACGCACACGATGCGCAGGTCCCTTGCCCTCCGCCGCACGAGCTCACGCGTCGCCGCCATGGCGACGCCGTGCGGGTCGTTCGGGATCGCGAGCTTCGCGCCGTCGGGGATTGCGGCGGCGAGCGCCGCGAGGTCGCACAGGGCGTTCATGAGTGGGCCGTGCGTCGGATTATAGCGACGCAGCGTCGCTATACTGCGCGCCTCGACCGCTCGGAGTCGCCATGGCCCGTCTTCCCTATCCCGACATCGACCGCCCGGATATCGCCCCGCTGGTCGAGCGCATCAAGCGCGAGCGCGGCGGCAGGATGCTCAATCTCTACCGCATGCTGCTGCACAGCCCGCCGCTGGCCGAGGGTTGGCTCGCGTTCTTCACCGCAGTCCGGCAGAAAGGGGTGCTGTCGGGCCGCTATCGCGAGCTGGCGATCCTGCGCATCGCGGTGATCAACGGCGCCGACTACGAGTTCGAGGCGCACGTCCCGTTCGCACTGAAGGAGGGGCTCACGCAGGCGCAGGTCGACGCGCTGCGCGCCACCCGCACGCCCGATGGACTCGCCGACGCGGACCGCGCGGTCCTCGCCTACGCCGACGCGATGACCCGCCAGGTGCGTGTTCCCGAGGAGGTGTTCGTGCAAGTGCGCGAGCAGCTTCCCGAGCGCGAGCTCGTCGAGCTGACCGTTACCATCGCAGGCTACAACTGCGTATCGCGCTTCCTCGAGGCGATCGCGGTGGACCACGAGTGACCCCTTCGAGCGCAAAGGATGCTAAGAGAACACTTCACTTTCAGCCACCGGCTCCGCGTCCGCTGGGCGGAAGTGGACCGGCAGGACGTCGTGTTCAACGGCAACTACTTCCTTTACTTCGACGTCGCCATCGCCGAGTACTGGCGCGAGATCGGCTTCAACTATCCGCAGGAGATCGTGGACGTTGGGATGGACATCTACGCGATCAAGGCCACTGCCGAGTATCACGGCTCGGCGGGCTACGACGATCTGCTCGACGTCTGCTGCCGGGTCGCGCGGATCGGCCGGACCTCGATGGTGTTCCTGTTCGGCGTCTGGCGCGGCGATCAGCACCTCACGAGCGGCGAGCTGATCTATGTGAACGCGGACCTCGCGACGAAGCAGTCGGCGCCGTGGCCCAAGTTCCTGCGGGACAAGATCCTCGCCTTCGAACGCACGCGGCCCGAAGTGGTCGGGCAAGCCGTAGCGTAGCAACCGTCCCGCCTGCCGCAACGTCAGCGCGCAGGTGGTGACGCGAGCCTGTCCACCATCGCCTTAACCGCGGCGACCTGCGGCCCGGCCTTCGTCATGTACTGCGCCCCGGTGTAGCCCCACCAGTCCCAGCAGCCGCGCGGGTTGAAGAGGAAGCTCCACCGCAAAGCCGCCATGCCCCACCCGTTGCGGCTGATGGTCTGCGGGTACAGGACGATCAGCCGGTTCGCGTCCGCCCAGCGGTTGTACCCCGCCTCGCGCACGAAGCGCTCGCCGATCGCCTCGACGCTCTGCCGGCAGCCATGGAAGGCCACGTGGACCCGGCACTGCGCGGTCTCGCACACCCGCGGCACGTACGCGTAGCCGGAGTCCGCCATCCCGATCGAGTAGGTATCGCCGCCCGCGAACGCCTTCTGGTCGAAGCGGATGATGCGTCCCGACTCCTTCGCCGCAGGCGGCTCGAGCGGCCCGAGCAGGTGTCCGAGCAGCGCGCCGGCCGCGTCGAAATCGCAGTCGTTGATGAAAGGCGGCGCCGTCAGCGGGCAGGCGCCGCCCGCGCTCTCAGTCACCATCGCATGCCCCGCGGGCCGGTCGTTCACCATGGCGAGGCGATCGGGCGCTACCTTGAACAGCCCATAGAAACGGCGCAGCGCATCAACGACGGCGGGAACGACCGTCCGGTCGTTGGTGCCGGCGAACAGCCACACCCGGGTGCCTGCGAGATTCTCCGTCGGATCGATGGCCCGCGCGCGCGCGAGCCCCTCGGCCCGGACCTTAAGTTGCTCGACCTCCGGCAATGGGGTCCACCGGCCCGGCGTCATGCAGTTGTTGTACGCGGTAAAGACGCTGCCCTGCGCGCAGTAGTAGGGTCCGCCCGCAAGCACGGCCACCCCCTTCACGGTGCCCGAGTGGGCGACGTGGAACTGCACCGCCATGTACCCGCCCGAGGAGATTCCGGAGACGGTGACGGCGTCCGGGTCGGCGCCGAGCGCGGGCAGCGGGTCGCTCGCGCGCGCCGCGGCCGCGAGCAGCGCGAGGGCGACGGCGAAGAGGCGGCGCATACGCATCGCTCCGTATAATAGGCGCCTCCCCGCCCTCCTTCCGACGAGGTTCCCGATGCAACTCCGCGACAAGCTCTACATCAACGGCGCATGGGCCGCGCCGCACGGCAAAGGCTCGATCGACGTCCACTCCGCCGCGACGGAGGAGGTGATCGCGAGGATCCCCGAGGGCGACGAGCACGACGCCAACTCGGCCGTCGCCGCCGCGCGCGCGGCGTTCGATGGCTGGGCCGCGACGCTGCCCGCGGAGCGCGCAGCCTGCCTCGCGAAGATCAACGAGGGCATGAAGGCCCGCGCTGAGGAGATCGGCAGGACGATCGCGCAGGAGGTCGGCATGCCGCTGAAGCTCGCGACGCGCATCCAGGCCGGCTCGCCGACGTTCACCTTCGGCATGTACGCGAAGATGCTCGGCGGCTTCCAATGGGAAGAGAAGGTCGGCAACTCGATCGTGCTGCGCGAGCCGGTCGGCGTCGTCGTGTGCATCACGCCGTGGAACTATCCGCTGCACCAGATCGCGGCGAAGGTCGCCCCGGCGCTCGCCGCCGGCTGCACGGTCGTGCTGAAGCCCTCCGAGGTCGCGCCGCTCAACGCGTTCATCCTCGCGGAGATCATCGACTCGGTCGGCCTGCCTAAGGGCGTGTTTAACCTGGTGACCGGCTACGGGCCGGCGGTCGGCGAGGCGCTGGTGAAGCATCCCGACGTCGACATGGTCTCGTTCACCGGCTCGACGCGCGCCGGCAAGCGCGTGTCCGAGCTCGCCTCCGCAACGGTGAAGCGCGTTGCGCTCGAGCTGGGCGGCAAGAGCGCGTCGATCGTCCTCGACGACGCCGACCTCGCCGCCGCGGTGAAGGGCACGGTGTCGGCGTGCTTCCTCAACTCCGGGCAGACGTGCAGCGCGCACACGCGCCTGCTCGTGCCGGAGTCGAGGTACGCGGAGGCGGCGAGGCTCGCCGCGGAAGAGGCGCAGAAGTACACCCTCGGCGACCCGCTGGACGAGAAGACGAAGCTCGGGCCGCTCACCTCCGCCGCGCAGCGCGAGCGCGTGCGCGGCTACATCCGCAGGGGCATCGAGGAAGGCGCCGAAGTGCTCGCCGGCGGGCCCGACGCGCCCGAAGGCTTCGCGCGGGGCTATTACGTCAAGCCCACCGTGTTCGGCAAGGTCAATCCGAAAGCGACGATCGCGCAGGAGGAGATCTTCGGGCCGGTCCTGTCGATCATCACCTACAAGGACGAGGCGGACGCGATCCGCATCGCCAACGACACGCCGTACGGCCTCGGCGGCGGAGTGTGGTCGTCGAGCGAGGAGCACGCGCTGCAGGTCGCGCGGCGGCTGCGCACCGGGCAGGTCGACATCAACGGCGGACCGTTCAACATGTTCGCACCGTTCGGCGGATTCAAGCAGTCGGGGCACGGCCGCGAGCTCGGACGGTTCGGGCTCGAGGAGTTCCTCGAGCTGAAAAGCGTGCAGCTGAAGCCGGAAGAGAAACCCAAGACCTAGCGCTGCGCGCCATGCCGGGCGACCGCCGCTTCGTCCTCGGCGTCGACCTCGACGGCGTGTGCGCCGATTTCTACGGCGGCCTGAAGCCGGTCGCGGCCGAGTGGCTCGGCGTGGACATCGCGACGCTCCCCGACCGGGTCTCGTGGACGCTGCCGGAGTGGGGTGTGGACCGGGCGCCCGGCGGGTACGACGCCCTGCACCGGTTCGCGGTCACGCAACGCGAGCTGTTTCGCCGCCTGCCGCCGATGCCCGGCGCCCCGCAGGCGCTGCGCGCGCTCTCGGGAGAGGACGTGCGCATCCGCATCATCACGCATCGCCTGTTCATCAAGTACTTCCACCAGGTCGCCGTGCGCCAGACCATCGAGTGGCTCGACTTCCACGACATCCCGTACTGGGACCTGTGCTTCATGCGCGAGAAGGCCGCGGTCGGCGCCGACCTGTACATCGAGGACTCGCCCGAGAACGTCGCGCGGCTGCGCGCACAGGGCCTCAAGACGATCGTGTTCTCGAACTCCACCAACGAGCATCTGCCCGGACCCCGCGCGCAGTCCTGGGACGAGGTCGTCGGCCTCGTCCTCGCCGAGAAGGGGGCGTGGGAGGTGTGCGGTTAAGTGCCCCGCGCGCGCGGGAAGAGCCCCGCGACGAAGTCCACGAACGCCCGCACTTTCGCCGAGAGGTGCCGGCCCTGCGGGTAGACCACCGAGATCGGATAGGGGTCGGGGCTTTGCCAGTCGACGAGAATCGGACGCAGCGCGCCGGAGGCGACCCAGCGGCTCGCGAACATGTCGAGCGTTTGCACGATGCCGGCGCCGTTCACTGCTGCGTCGACCATCGCCTCGCCGTTGCTGACGGTCAGCCGGCCGCCCGGCCGGTGCACGACGCGCTCGCCGTCCTTCTCGAACGCCCAGTCGAAGATGTCGCCGCGCCCGACGGCGAACAGGCCGAGGCAGCTGTGCGCGTCGAGCTCGGCCGGTGTTTTCGGTTCGCCGTGCAGCGCCAGGTAGTCCGGGGACGCGTAGGTCGCGAACCGCGACTCGTAGACCCGGCGCGCGACGAGTGACGAGTCGCTGAGCGGACCGTTGCGCACGGCCGCGTCAATGCCCTCCTCAACGAGGTTGGTGCGGCGGTCCTCGAGCAGCGCAATGACCTGGAGCTCCGGATACTGTGCCGCAAAGCGCGGCAGCGCGGGAACGATGTACTGCCGCCCGAGGGTCACCGGCATGTCGACGCGCAGCACGCCGCGGGGCACGCTGCGGCCGGCAGCGAGCATGGCATCCGTTTCCTGGACGTCGGCGAGTACCCGGCGAACGTGGTCCAGATAGGCAGCGCCGTCGTCGGTGAGGCTCAGCCGCCGGGTCGTCCGGTTCAGCAGCTTCACGCCAAGGCGGCTTTCGAGCGCTGCTATGTGAGCAGTCACACTCGCCTTGGACAAGTCCAGCCGGTCCGCGGCCCGGGAGAAGCTGCCCAGTTCCACGACCCAGTGGAACACCTCCATGCTGGTAAGTCGGTCCATCTTTGGTGGGCCTATTGTCACTTATTCCTGAACAGTCATTTTGATCCTACCCTGTTTATTCGGCGTGGTCGAACATCCAGAATGCAGTCCATCGAGATCGCGGTGGTTCCAAGAGAGCCCCGCGGACCCGACGAGAGAGACCGATCCATCAACCCGAACTTGAAAGGAGCACCACCATGATCCGCAAAACCATCCTCGCCGCCGTGCTCGCGCTCGGCACCACCGCCGCGTTCGCGGACAACAACTGGGCGTTCGACGATGCCTACTGGAAGCAGGCGCAGTCGGTCCAGTCCGTCCAGGCCACGGAGTCGGCCCAGACGCAAGGCAAGTACGACCTGGTCGACCGCTACAACCCCTAATCCGATCGCTGCAATCGTTCAACTCGACCACAAGGAGATCACCATGATCCGCAACACCGTCCTCGCCGCCGTGCTCGCGCTCGGCGCCACTGCCGCACTCGCGGACAACAACTACACCTTCGACGACGCCTATTGGAAGCAAGGGCAGTCCGTCCAGGCGGCCCAGGCCGTCCGGTCGGGCGAAGCCCGCGGCAAGTACGACCTCGTCGACAACTACAACCCGTAATGACAGGGGCAGGGGGTGCGGAGCAGGAAGGCTCCGGCCCCCGACGGCCTCGGTCAAGGAGGCTCAGCAATGAACACCATCCCGACCCGTCTGACCGGCCTCGCGCTCCTCGGCATGCTGGCGTTGGCGCTGCTGCTGGCGCCGATCCACGCGCGCGCGGACGCGGGCGCGACGGATCGTCACGAGATTCCGACGTTCGTCCTCGAGCGCATCGAGCTCGCCACGGGCGCCGTCGGTCGCATCGGCTGAACGACGGCCGGAAATATGCGAACCTAGGAAACCCCGGCTTCGCGCACGTCGCTGGCGCTGCGGTCGAGGCCGGACAGGGGAAAACCGGGGATGATCGTCGTCAGCGCAGGCCAGGGACGCGTATCGCGCGCGGTTGCCGCGGCGCTCGCGCCGCTGCCCGGAGGCAAGCGCCTGGGCCTGCTGCGGTCCGCCCCCGCCGCCGGCTTCCCGCCCGAATTTGCGGTGCGGGCCGCACCTCCGGGTTCCGCGCAGGAGCGCCGACGGCTCCTCGAGGGCGCGTCGGATCTCGTGCTCGTGCCGGTCTTCGACCAGCGCGCCGTGGAGGAGCAGATGGCGCTCGCCGCCGTCGCGAAGGAATCGGGCGTCGAGCGCATCCACCTCCTCTCCGCGTCGGGCGCGAACGCCCGATCGCCGGTGACGCTGCTGCGGTGGATCGGTCTGGTCGAGCGCGAGATCCTCGCCTCCGGCCTCCCGAACACGCTTCTGCGCTGCATGCCGTACATGCAGACGATCCCGCACTTCACGCGGCGCGACGGCGGCGGCTGGCGGATCGTCGGCCCGTTCCGCGAGGCGGCGATCGCCTGGCTGGACGCGGTCGACGCGGGTGCGATCATCGCCCAACGGATCGGGTCCGCCGCCCCCAACGGGCCCGCGTGCGACCTTTCCGGCCCGGAGGAAGCCGACTTCGGGGCGGTTGCGAGCCTCCTCTCCGCCGAGCTGCGCGAATCCGTGCGCTACGTCGATATCTGCCTCCCGGAGGCCGAGGGTATGCTCGAGGCGCAAGGGTTCCCGCCGGCACGCATCCGCGCAATCACCGAGTACTGGGACTACCTCGCGAGCGGCACCCTGCGGTGCGGCTGCTGCGCCGGAGCAGATCAGCTGCTCGGCCGGCCGCGGCGGACCCTTGCTGCGTACCTGCGCGAATACGCCGCCGAGCTGCGGCAGGCGGCCTGACCGGGTCGACGCGCGCTCCGTGTCGAGCCTGGACGACATCGTCGCGTCGCCACTCTTCCTGGTCGGCGTAGCCTTCGGGCTCGTCGGTCTTCTGCAGATGGCCGCGGGCTTCGTCGTGCTGTTCCGCCGCCAGCCGATCGGCTTCGCGGTGCGGCTCCTCATCGGCCTCGCGGTCACGGCGATCGGCGCCATGGCGACGGTGATCGCCGTCGGCATGCGCGGCTATCAGGCGCTGACCCACGAGACGGTCGCCGCGCGGATCGCGGTGAAACCGAGCGGGCCGCAGCGCTTCGACGCCCGGGTGCGCTTTCCCGACGGCCGTGTCTCGGGCTACGTGATCGCCGGGGACGAGTTGTACGTGGACGCGCACATCCTCAAGTGGAAGCCGATCGCGAACATCCTCGGCGTTCACACCGCCTACGAGCTCGACCGGATCGCGGGCCGCTACCGCTCGGTCGACCAGGAGCGCACCGCCTTGCGCACCGTCTATCCGCTCGGGGAGCCGCGCGCGCTCGACCTCTTCAGCCTGCGCGGCCGGACCGCATGGCTCGCGCCGCTCTACGACGCCGAGTACGGATCGGCGAGCTTCGTGCCGGTCGACCGACCGATGGACCTGGAGGTCCGCGTCTCGACGACCGGCCTCCTGATCCGTGAAGCGAAGCCGTAGCCCCGCTCAGCGGCGCTCGCGGTCCGCGAGCGAGAGCTCGAGCTTCTCGATGCCGACATGGACGATGTCGCCCCCGGCGAGCGGCTGCCAGTCGTCGGCGATCGGCTTGCCGTTGACGCGCGGCGCCTTGCCTTCGACGCGCGCGATGAAATAGCCCTGTGGACGGCGGAAGATCGCGGCGTACTCGTCGCCGCGCCGCCCGAGCGCCGTGAGGGCGCGGTCGAGGACGATCTCGCGTCCGCCGGCCTGCCCCGCGCTGCGCAGCAGGCCCTCGGGAAGCTTCAGCTCGAGCACGCGCGCCTCGGCCGCGGGCGCCCGCCCGCCCGGCGGTGCCGCGGGCGCCTGCCCGAACTCGCCGGCGCTGAAGATCATCGTACGCTCGCCGTCGCCGCCGACGACGCTCTTGTGGTCTACGTAGCGCAGCTGGAAATCGAGGATCTCGACCAGGTCGCCATGTCGCATGAGGTGGCGCGTGACGCGCGTGCCGTTCACGAACGTGCCGTTCGCGCTGCCAAGGTCCTGCAGGATGTGGTCGTTGCCGACCATCTCGATCGCGGCGTGCTGCTTGCTGACCGCTTGATCCTCGAGTCGGACGCCCGCGCCCTCGGCGCGGCCGATCACGACGCGATCGCGCTCGATGAACCAGGACCCGAGCGCCGCGCCCGCGCGGCTCGCCACGAGTTTCGCCATCGCTCGCCCGCTCCCTCGATCAGGTCCCGAGCTTCGCGCGCAGCCAGCCGAAGAGGCCCTGCGGCTCCGGCGCGGGCGCGCGCTTCGGCTCGCGCCTGCGGTCGACGCGCACGACCACCACCGAGACATTGTCGCGCCCACCGCGATCGTTCGCCATCGCCACGAGCGTCGTCGCGGCGAGCTCCAGGTTGGGCGCGAGGACCTCGAGCGCGGCAGCGATGTCGCCGTCCTCCACCAGGTCGTGCAGCCCGTCGGTGCACAGCAGGTACACGTCGCCGGCGAGCACCTCGTGCTCGCCGAGGTCCGGCACTACCTGCTCCTCGGCGCCGAGCACGCGCGTCACCAGCTGGCGGCTGCGCGACACGCGTGCCTCCTCGCTCGTCATCTGGCCGGCGGCGAGCTGGCTCTGGACGAACGAGTGGTCGGTCGTGAGGCGCTCAAGCCTGCCCGCGCGCCAGCGGTAGACGCGCGAGTCGCCCACGTGCGCGATCGACACGCGGTCGCCGTGGAACCACGCGAGCGCGAGCGTCGTTCCCATGCCCTTCAGCGTCGGGTCGGCCCGCGCGCGCTCCAGGATCGCGCGATTGGCGGCGGCGAAGGCGGCATTCGTCGCGGCGCGCGGCGCGAGGTTCTGGCCCGCGAGGAGCGACTGCACGAGGGTGGTAGTGGCGAGCTTGGCGGCGAGATCGGCCCCCTTGTGCTCCGCCATGCCGTCGGCGACGGCCACGACACCGCGCTTCGCGTCCGTGACGAAGCTGTCCTCGTTGAAGCTGCGGACCCGGCCGAGGTCCGACCGCGCGGCGACGTCCAGCGCGAGCCGGCTCATGAGTGGGAGGGTGCGCCGCAGCACCCGTTGCAGTATGACATTGACATGGTTGGCGTTTTTCTGCAGGCGCGGGCCTAACACTCCCCCGCCGACCCGCCCGGCATGCCCCGCAATGTTAGGGCGGCGGCGGCGCAAGCAAAAAGAAATAGTTTGGATTCCGGCGCTTATCGCAGGCCGTTACATGCACTTTCTTGCGACAATCGTCCCCGTGCAAGAGGTGAGCCAGGCAATCCTGACCGCCCGGCTGGGCCGCTACGAAGTACTCGGCGAGCTGGGGCGCGGCGCGATGGGGGTCGTGTACAAGGCGCGCGACCCGATCATCGATCGTGTCGTCGCGGTCAAGACGATCGATTCGGGCCGCTCCGGCGAGGCGGCCGCGAGCTTCACCGAGCGCTTCTTCCAGGAAGCCCGCTCGGCCGGAAGGCTCAACCATCCGAACATCGTCACGATCCACGACGCGGGCGAGGCGGGTGGCCAGGCCTATATTGCGATGGAGCTCCTGGAGGGCTCGAGCCTCCGCGACATGCTCGACGAGCACGCGCCGCTCCCGGTCGCGCGCGCGGTCGAGATCGCCGGCCAGGTCGCGCGCGGCCTCGCCTATGCGCACGAGCACGGCGTCGTGCACCGGGACGTGAAGCCGGCGAACATCATCGTGCTGCACAACCGCCGCCCGAAGATCACCGATTTCGGAATCGCGCGGCTCGGCGAGGCCGACGTCCTCGCGGGCAGCCGCGCCGGCTCTCCGAAGTACATGTCGCCCGAGCAGATCCGCGGCGACGGCACCCTCGACGGTCGCAGCGACGTCTTTTCGCTTGGCGCGGTGCTCTACGAGATGCTTACTGGACGGCAAGCCTTCAACGGCGGGGGGGCGACTGCGATCATGCGCGCGGTGCTCGAGGCGATGCCGGAGCCGCCGAGCGCGCACAATCCGCGCGTCCCACCTGACCTCGACGCGATCGTGCTGCGCATGCTCGCCAAGCGCCCCGACGCGCGTCACCCGAGCGCGCGCTGGCTTTTCCGCGAGTTGCGCCAGCTCGAGGAGAAGCTCGAGAAGGAGCCGTCCGCGCCCGCGTCGACGCGCGCCGATCCGCCGATGCGCAAAATGTCGGACGAAGACCCGACGCTTGTGATGCCCGACGCGCAGGAAGCATCCGACGCGCCAACACCCGGTCCGTCGATGCGCTCACCCCGCCGCTTGCTGCAGATCGCCGCAATTGCGGCTGTGCTCGCGATCACTGCCGGCTTCCTCGCGTTGCGCGGCGAATCGCAGCCGCCGAGCGTCGCGCGCGCGCCCGCGCCGCCCATGCCGATCGTCGCGGCCGCGCCTGCGCCCGTCGAGGAGCCGCCCGTTCCGCCTCCGCCATCCGTGGCTGCGCGCGAGAAACCACCGGCGCCCGCGGCGCGCCCCAAGCCGCCGGCACGCGCCACGAAGAAACTACCCGATCCGCCCGCCGCACCGGTCGTGACGCCGCCGCCTAACGAGGTCGCCGCAGCGCCGCCGCCGAAGCCGGCCCCTCCTCCCCCCCCGCAGACGGGGAAGATCGTTCTCACGGTGTCGCCGTGGGGCGAGATCTACGTCGACGGCAAGCTGCGCGGCACGACGCCGCCGCTCGCGGAGCTCGAGCTGCCGCCGGGACGGCATCGCCTCGAGATCCGGAACTCGGCGCAGCTTCCGTTTCATACGTTCGTCGACCTGCAGGCCGGCGACACGCAGCGCATTCGACACGCCTTCGCCAACTGACTGCGCGCGCAGTCCGCGCCGGTCTTCCGCTCCCGGGCCGGGGGATGTGTCGGCGGCACACTCGTCGCGCGCCCGGCTGCTACATTCGGGACCCATGGACACGCTCACCCACGCCCTGAGCGGCGCGCTCGCAGCGCGCGCCACTGCGCCCCGCGCCGCGCGCATTTCGGTCCGCGCGCGGGTCCTCGCGGGTTTCTTCGTCGCCGCGTTTCCCGACATTGACTGGGTGCTCGCCTACGTGTCGCCGGTTGCCTACGTCACCGGCCACCGCGGCCTCACGCACTCGGTGCTGATGCTCCCGATATGGGCGGGATTGCTCGCCTGGGCGTGCGCGAAGATCGACCGCAGCGGCGCGACCTGGCGCGACTACTGCGGCGTGTGCGCGATGGCCATCGGCATCCACATTCTCGGCGACCTGATCACTTCGTTCGGAACGATCGTGTTCGCGCCGGTGTCCGATGCGCGCATCGCGTGGAGCACGACCTTCATCATCGATCTCTGGTTTACCGGGATCATCCTCGCGGGGCTGGCCGGCGCATGGATCTGGCGCCGCTCGCGTCTCCCGGCGTTGCTCGGGCTCGCGGTGCTCGCGGGCTACGTCGGGATGCAGGCGGTGCTGCATTCGCGCGCGGTCGACCTCGGAGCCGAATACGCCGCGCGGGAGGGCCTCGACGGAGCGCGCGTCTCCGCGTTGCCCCGCCCGGTGTCGCCCTTCAACTGGATGGTCGTGATCACCCAGGGTGACCGGTATCACTATGCGAACGTGAACCTCGTGCGCGACCACACCCCGACCGCACGCGGCCCCGACGCGAGCTTCATCGCGCGGCTCGATGCGGCGTACCCCCCGGTCAGGGAGGTTTCCTGGACGGTGATCAACAAATTCGGCACCGCGCCCGAAGAGCGGATGCTCGCGGCGGCCGTCTGGGGCGTGCGCGAGCTCGAGTTTTTTCGCTGGTTCGCGGAGTACCCCGCGCTCTACCGGCTTGACCTGGGCAATCCGGCGCGCTGCGTGTGGTTCGAGGACCTGCGCTTCAACACGCCGGGCCGCGAGGGAAACCCCTTTCGGTTCGGGGTGTGCAACGAGGACGGATCGCGGGAGTGGCTCGCCTACCGGCTGCTCGACGACGACGTTCGACAGCGCGCGCGATGAATCAGGCCCGTCCGCCGGCACGCAGGAAATCGAAGTCGCAGCCGTGCTCGGCCTGGAGGACGGTGTCCGCGTACAGCCGCGCGTAGCCGCGGACCGGTTTCTCCCTCGGCCGCCACGCGGCACGGCGCCGCGCGAGCTCCTCGTCGCTGACCGCGAGGTCGATGCGCCGCTGCTTGACCGACAGCCGGATGCGGTCGCCGTCGCGCACGAGCGCGAGCGGACCGCCGACCGCTGACTCGGGCGAGACGTGCAGCACGACCGTTCCGTACGCGGTGCCGCTCATGCGCGCATCGGAGATCCGGATCATGTCCTTCACGCCGCGCTTGGCGAGCCGGCCGGGGATCGGCAGGTATCCCGCCTCGGGCATGCCGGCACCGATCGGACCGGCGTTCTGCAGGACCAGCATGTCGTCGGGCTCGACGTCGAGGTTCGGGTCGTCGATCCGGCGCGCGAGATCCTCGAGGTCGGTAAAGACGACCGCCCGGCCATCGTGCTCGAACAGCCTCGAGTCGGCCGCCGCCTGCTTCAGGATCGCGCCGTTCGGCGCGAGGTTGCCGAACAGCGCGACCAGCCCGCCCTTGGCGCCGAACGGTTCGGCGCGGCTGCGCACCACCGCGCGATCGACCCACGGATCGGCTTCGGCGACGCGCTCGGCGAGCGTCTGCCCGGCGACCGATCGGCAATCGAGGTGCAGGAGGTCCTTGATCTCGCGCAGCACCGCGCCGACGCCGCCGGCGGCGAACAGATCCTCCATGTACCCCTGGCCGACCGGCTTGAGGTCGACGAGCGTCGGAGTCGTCTCGGACAGCTCGTTGAGTCTGTCCAGGCCGACCTTCACGCCCGCCCGGCCGGCGATCGCGGTGAGATGGATGATCGCGTTGGTCGATCCGCCGATCGCGAGCAGGACTCGCAGCGCGTTCTCGACCGACCGCGCGGTGACGATTTCCGCCGGGCGCAGCTTCTCCCGTGCGAGCGCAACCGCGCGCGCGCCGGTCGCCTCGGCCATTCGCAGGCGGTCGGCGTGCACCGCGGGGATCGCCGCGCAGCCCGGCAGGCTCATCCCCAGCGCCTCGGTGATGCTCGCCATCGTGCTCGCGGTGCCCATCACGGCGCAGGTGCCCGCGGTCGTGGCGAGATTGCCCTCGATCTCGCCGACGCGCTGCTCATCGATCTCGCCGCGCCGGTATGCGGCCCAGAACCGCCGGCAGTCCGTGCACGCGCCGAGGCGCTCGCCCTGGAATCGGCCGGTCAACATCGGCCCCACCACGAGATGGATCGCCGGCACGTTCGCGCTGACCGCGCCCATGAGCTGGGCGGGGACCGTCTTGTCGCATCCGCCGACGAGCACCACCGCGTCCATCGGCTGCGCGCGGATCATCTCCTCGACGTCGATCGACATGAGATTGCGGAACACGAGGCTCGTCGGGTTGAGGAACACCTCGCCGAGCGAGATCGTCGGGAACTCGAGCGGGAGCCCGCCGGCTGCGATGACGCCGCGCTTAACCGCCTCGACGAGTTCGGGCGTCGTGCGGTGGCAGTTGTTGAACCCGCTCGCCGCGGTCGCGATCCCGACCACCGGTCGCGCGAGCATCGCGGTCGAGTAGCCCATCGAGCGCGCGAACGAGCGCCGCAGATAGCGGGCGAAGTCGCGGTCGCCGTAGTTGGTGAGGCCGCGGTCGAGGCCGGTCGGATCGCTCATGCGCTCGCTTCGGGGCAGGAATGTACGATGATACCGCCCCCCGCGCAACGTACCGGCCCCAGCACCGCACGGCAGTTCAAGTTCGTGGATAATCGCGCGTGAAGCGGCCTCGCGGGCCGCGTCTTTTTTTCACCCGTGTTCAGGTACTACTTCGAGGACTTCCATCCCGGCTGGACGTTCGAGCTGGGCGCGCGCACGCTCTCGGCGCAGGACATCGTCGCGTTCGCGCGCGAGTGGGATCCGCAGCGCTACCACACCGACGAGGCGCAGGCGCGTGCATCGCCCTACGGCGGCCTGATTGCGAGCGGCTGGCAGACCGCGTGCGTCGGCATGCGGCTCATGTGCGACGGCTACCTCAACGACAGCGCCTGCGTGGGCTCCCCCGGCATCGACGAGATCCGGTTCCTCAAGCCGGTGCGTCCGGGCGACACGCTGCGGTTCCGCTCCACCGCGACCGAGGCGCGGCCCTCGAAGACGAAGCCGAATCGCGGCGCGGTGATGTTCACCTGGGAAGTGATCAACCAGGCCGGCGAGGTCGTGCTGTCCATGATCGGCACGCAGCTCTTCCTCCGTCGCACGGCTACGGACGAGAACGAACCGTGACGAAGAAGTACCACTTCGAGGACTTCACGCCGGGCCGGGTGTGGGAGATGGAGGCCCCAACGCTCGGAAAGGACGAGATCATCGACTTCGCACGCCGCTTCGACCCTCAGTACTTCCACATCGACGAGCGCGCGGCCGAGGACTCGCCCTACGGCGGGCTGATCGCGAGCGGCTGGCAGACGGCGGGCCTCTGCATGCGCATGATCTGCGACGCCTACCTCCTGCAGTCGGCCAGCCTCGGCTCGCCCGGCGTGAACGAGGTGCGCTGGACCAAGCCGGTGCGGCCGGGCGATCGCCTCAGGATGAAGATGACAGTCCTCGAGGCGAAGATCTCGCGCTCCAAGCCCGACCGCGGTACCGTGCTGCATCGCTGGGAGGTATACAACCAGCACGGCGACATGGTGATGCACATGGAAGGGTACGGAATGTACTCGCGCCGTCCCGATTGAGGCGTCGGATGGCTGCCACCGTCCAGCTCGCGCACAAGGTCCACGTCCTCGGACGCAAGGAGGATCTCGACACAGTGCGCATGGCGGGCAAGGTGGCGATCGTGCTCGACGTCCTGTTCGCGACCTCCACGATCGTCACCGCGGTCGCGCACGGCGCCGAAAGCGTGATCCCGGCGCTCGACGAAGCCGCAGCCCGCGAGGAGGCCGCGCGGCACGATGCCGGTGCCGTCGTCCTCGCCGGGGAGCTGTACGCCGAGACGCTGCCCGGATTCGCGCCGCCGACGCCGCTCGCGCTCGTCGCGCACGGGGTGGCCGCGAAGACGGTGATCTACTCGACCACCAACGGCACCGCCGCCCTCAAGGGTGCCACCGGCGCCGAAGACGTGTACGCCGCGGCGCTCCTGAACGGCCGCGCGGTGATCGAGCACGTGCTCGCGGCGCACCGAGACCGCACGATCCTCATCGTGTGCTCGGGCTCGATGGGCAACTTCAACCTCGAGGACTTCTACGGCGCGGGTTACCTCGTCGACCTCGTCGCCGAGCGCCTCGGCGAGGGGGCGGACTTCTCCGACGCGGCGCGGGTCGCGCGCGCCTTCTACCGCTCGGGGGACCCGTTCCCGACGCTCCTCAACTGCCGCGTCGGGCGAATGATGGCCGCGCGCGGCCTCGAGCACGAAATCGAGTTCGCCGCGCAGCGCTCGGCGCTCGAGGTCATCCCGCGCCTCGCGGGCGGGCGACTGTCGGCGGCGTAGGGCCGCTCCTGCGGTCGCCGCGGTAGACGCCCACTGCGGTCGAAGGCGCCGCTCTCATCCCCCTTCCCCTCCCGGCCAGTCAGACATCGCCGAAGTGCTTCGCCGCGTATCCCGACCACCCGATCAGCAGGCGCGCAACTCCGTAGGCGATCCAGATCTGCATGCGCATTCCGATCGGCTTCCTGCGCCAGCGCGGGCGCGACACTGGCGCCGCGCCGTTCGCGATGCGCTCGACCAGCCGCGCGCGCAGCTCCTGCGCGAACCGCCGATCCTCGACCACGACATTCGCCTCGCGCGACAGGAAAAGGCTCAACGGATCGATGTTCGAGGATCCGACCGTTGCCCAGCGCCCGTCGACCACGGCGACCTTCGCGTGCAGGAAGCTCGCTCCGTACTCGTGGATCTGCACGCCCGCGTCCAGGAGCTGGCCGTACAGCGCTCGCGAAGCGTAGTGCAGCAGGACGTACTCGACGCGCTTCTGGAGCAGGACGACCACGCGCACCCCGCGCCGGGCCGCGGCAATGAGCGTGCGCCGGAATGCGACGCCCGGGAAGAAGTACGCGCTCGCCAGGATGATCTCCTCGTTCGCTCCGTCGATCGCTGCGAGATACGCGTCCTCGATGTCGGAGCGGTGGCGGAAGTTGTCGCGCACGACGAACGCCGCGCGCTGGAAGCCGGCGGGTGCCGGCGCGGCGGGCGGCGGCGCCGACTCCCACCACTGTTTGAAGTTGGACAGCGCGACGAGGCGCCACAGGCGGTCCGCCTCCGCGCGGATCTCGGCGACGAGCGGGCCTTCGATCCGCACCGCGAAGTCGTAGCGCGGCGGCTTGTGGCCCGGCGTGTGCATGTCGTCGATGATGTTGATCCCGCCGACGAACGCGACCCGGCCGTCGATCACTGCGAGCTTGCGGTGCAGCCGCCGCAGCCGGGTGCGCCGGAAATCCCACGGCGAGATGTCGGGCCGGTAGATCCCGAGCGACACGTTCGCCGCGAGCAGGCGGTCACGGATGCCGCCGATGTAGCGCTTCACGGTCATGCCGTCGACGATCACGTGCGTGCGCACGCCCTGCGCTGCGGCCTCGGCGAGCGCGCGCGCGATGCGCCGCCCCGTCGCGTCGTCGGCGAAGATGTAGGTCTCGAGGTATACCTCGTTGCGCGCCGAGGCGATCGCGGCTTCCAGCGCGGGGAAGTACGCCGCGCCGGTCTCGAGCAGCGTCAGGCGGTTGGCGTCGACGGGCGGCATCGCGCGCCCCGGCCGTGCGCGGTCAGTCGAACGCGAGGCGCGCGGTCAGCATGGCGTGGTCTGAGATGCGCGACCACGCGTGACCGTGGTGGACCTCGGCGTGATGGATCGAGAAGCCCCGCGTGTAGATGCGGTCGAGCCGGAACAGCGGCAGCCGGCTCGGGAAGCTGCGCGCCGGCCGGCCGCGGTGATCGCGAAACACCTCCGCGAGGCCCAGCTCACCGGCGAGCCGGTGCCCCGCGCGGTTGCGCCAATCGTTGAAGTCGCCGGCGACGATCAGCGGCGCGTCGTCGGGCACGAGCTCGACGATGCGGTCGATGAGCGCTTTGATCTGCTGCTTGCGGCCGCGCTCCATCAGCGCGAAGTGCACGCACAGACAGTGCAGGCTGACGTCGGTGCGCGGAAGGCGCACCTCGCAATGCAGGACGCCGCGCCTCTCGAACGGGTGCGACGACACGTCCAGGTTCTCGGCCGAGACGATCGGGAAGCGCGACAGGATCGCATTGCCGTGGTGCCCGTGGTCGTAGACGGCGTTGCGGCCGTACGCGAACTCGCCCCAGACCGCGTCGGCGAGGAACTCGTACTGCGGCTCGTCCGGCCACTCGTGGAACCGGTTCGCATGGCGCTCGTGCCGGCCGATCACCTCCTGCAGGAAGATGATGTCGGCGCCGAGCCCGCGGAGGCGATCGCGCAGCTCGTGAATCACCATCCGGCGATTGAAGACCGAGAAGCCCTTGTGGATGTTGTAGGTGGCGACGTTGAGATCCATTGGCGGAACGCTTGGGAACGACTCGATTGTAGTGTCAAGGCTCGAGAATGACGAAGTACCGCTCCACCAGCCACGGGTCATCGAAGTGGCGCCGGCCGACGAACGCCGTCGCGTGCCGGCCCCACTGCCGCATGGCGCCCGGCTCGCGAACGCCCATCGGCCAGAAGAGCCACCGCTCGCCGCGCTCGGTGCCCGGCACGATCCCGTCCGGCCGGAACAGGCTGTGCCCGGCGCCGTCGGGCCCGGGAATCGAGCGCAGCGTCTCGTCCGCAGCGAGCCCGTAGCGGCGCGCACCTGCCGGATCGCGGCCGGCGACGGTCACCCGCTCGAGGTAGTGCGTGCGTGACGCCACGCGCAGCACGAGGCGGTCCGGCGGCGCGGCCGCGGGCAGACGCTGCGGCACGAATGCCGTCTCCTCGATCGTGTAGGGCTGGCGCCGGAGTGCGGCGCGCGGCGTCGGAAAGAACATGTGATAGCAGCCGCAGTTGTGCATGCTGTCAAAAAGCACCGGATATCCGTCGATCCCGAGGGTCACCCGCCAGGTCACGCCGTCGAGCGAACCGCCCAGCGGGTCGAGCGCGGAGGTTCTCGGCCGCGCCGGAAACCAGAAGCTGTACACCAGTTGCAGCAGGACGCGGTCGCCGACGCGCGCGTGCGCGACGCGCGTGAACGCCACCGGCCGCGCCACGTCGACGGTCGGCACCCGGTCGGCGCCGATCACCGGATACCCGATGCGGTCGTCGGCATCCGCCACGTCCACTTCGAGCACCGGGGCGAATGCCCCAAGCAGGCGCGCAAGGTCCTCGCCTTCCGGTCGCGGTATCCCGAGCGGCCCGCGCGAAGAGCGGGCGATGATTGCGCCGACCTCCCCGGCCGGGAGCGTCGCGGTCTCGGGCGGCGCGTAGCGCACCAGCGTGCCGCGCACCGGCAAGCCCTCGAGCGGCGTGTCGAACGTCGCCTGGACCCCGTCCTGATACCTACTCACGCCGTACGCGAACGGAAAGCTCGCGAGCACGTACAGGCCGACGACCCGCTTCCACGTGTCGTAGTCGTCGGGTACGCGCGCAATGTTTAGCAGCCGGTCGCGACGGCGCGGGTCCGCCAGATCGTGGTCACGCAGCACGCGCGAGCAACCCTCGATCAGCGCGGCCGGCTCGTTCTCGGGCCAGCCGTCGGCCGCGAGCCGTGCTGCGACGGCGGGGCGTGCGGATCGCGGCACGTTGTCGAGCTCCGCGCGGCGGGCCGCGCGATCGAGCCCGATCAGCGCGTCGACCCAAGCTTGGAGCGCGGCGGCGTCCAGTGGCGCTTCGCCGAAGCTCGCGAGCAGCCGGTCCACGCGCGCGTAGGGATAACCGGCCAGGCGGGCTTCGCCGCCGTCCGGCACGCCCGCGGCCGCGACCGCCTCGTCGAGCACCACGTACAGCCGCTCGCAGCGCGCCACGAGGGCGTCCGGCGCGGCGTCCCGGGGCGCCGGCGGCGCGAGCCCGGTGCAACCGCCGAGCACGGCGAGCGCAACGATCGCGACGAGCGCGCGAGCGCTCATCGGGGCGCAGCGCTCTGCCGCTCGATCTCCTCGATCATCGCGGTGAACTGGCGTTCTACGGTCATGCGGACGGCGATCGTGCCGATCAGCGGCGGCATCGCGAAATCGGGGACCAGCCGTCCGGCGTACACCACGCGGAGCGCGCCGCCGTTCGGCGTCAGCTCGTAGCGCCCGGTCATCTCGCGAAAGCTCCCGCTCGTGGCGCGCGACTCCACCACGCTCGGCGGCCGCTCGCGGATCGCGTACCTCACCTCGAGGGGAAACCGGACGAACAGGAAGCGCAGCTCGCCGCGCTGCTCGACCACCGCGCCGTCCGGGCCGCGCGACACGGTGCGACTGGAGTGCAGGTCCGGCACGAACGCGGGGTAACGATCGTAGTCGGTCAGCACCCGCCACGCGACACCGGGGTCGGCCGCGAGGTCGCCGCGCGCGGAGATCATGTATGCATCGCCGTCGCGAGCGGTCTCGACGACGATCTCGGCCGGCACCGCGTGCGCTGCCCACGCCAGGGTGAGCGCGAGCATCGGAGCCGAAACGCGTGCCCGCCCGCTCATCGCTTGTCGGCGGTCGCCCGCTCGGGCAGCGTCAGGATCGCGTCGCGGTTCGACCAGGAAAAGCACTTCTCGGCGGCCGCCTGCCAGGGAAGCCAGAGGTATTGCGAATGCTCTTTCGGGGCGAGTCGCACGGAGAGCGGTTCGGGGACGGTAAGACCGAACACGTGCTCGACGTTGTGGGTCACCCCCGGGGCGTAGCGGGAGCGCCACTGCCGGTAGATTTCGAAAGTGTTCTCGACACCCCAGTCGACCAGCCGATGCCGGTTCGCATCCAGTCCGGTCTCCTCCGCGACCTCGCGGACCGCCGTCTCGCGCAGCGGCTCGTCCGCGCGCGCGACGCTGCCCGTCACCGACTGCCAATACCCAGGCCACGGCGCGCGCTCGAGCAGCAGTACGAGGAGCCCCGGCGTATGGATGACGACGAGGACAGAGCAGGGGATTTTGTACTTCAACTGCGGGAACGAGTGAAAAAGGGGACGAGCGGCGGTTCACCCGTCGTTGTTCTCGCCGAGCACCGGCAGGTCGAACGCCACCGGATCGATGCCGTCGAGGAACACCCAGAAGGGGATGTCTTCGTCGTAGCAGCCCTCGGCGACGCTGTCGAGCACTTCGAGCGCGGTCTCGAGGGTCTCGGGGTCGGCGTGCGCGAGCTCGCCGCAGTTCGCCAGGGTGAGCACGACGCCACCCGGCTGCTCCCAGGCCATCTCGGCGAGCACGTCGTTGAGGGCGTCCCAGTTGTTGCCGAACCACTCCGGGAAGGCGAGCCGCCCGGCGAGCGTCGCGAGCAGCTGCTCCTTGGTCTTCACGCCGGCAAGATCGACGTCCCAGCGCGTGAGGCCAACGCGCTCGGCGGCGGCGTCCAGTGCCGCGCCGTCCGGCGGGCGCGCGAAGATTCCCGCTTCGCCCGGGTCGCTGAGAAGCTGCTCGTAATCGATGTCCATTCCCTACTCGCGAACGCGCTTGAACGTCCGGTAGTGGTCGTCCGTGTAATAGTACTCGCCCGAGGTGCGCACGTCCCCGCCCGTGCCCGTGCCGGCGACGATGCGCCGCGCGCCGCGGTCGCGCGCACCGGGCGTGGGCACCGTGTACTCGCGGTAGTAGCCGCGCCCCTTGAGCGGCAGCCGCTTCTCGAAGTTGCCGAACGTCGCGCCGTCCTTCCGGTAAGGGAACGGCCCGCCACTCCTGATCAGAACGATCGTGTCGCGGGCCTCCTTGGGCAGGTCGGCGGTCGCGACCTCGGAGAGCAGCGGCGCCTCGCGGGCGCCGACACCTCCCACCGCAAAGACGCAAAGGACGCAAAGAAGCGCAAAGAATCGCAACAGCAGCCCGTTCCAGTGCCTGTTCACTCTCCTTTTCCTTTGCGGCGGTCTTCGCGCCTTTGCGGTGAGACCTTACTTGCCTTCCGACCGCAGCCGGATGTGCAGCTCGCGCAGCTGCTTCTCGTCCACCGGCGAGGGCGCCTGGGTGAGCAGGCACTGCCCCTTCTGCGTCTTCGGAAACGCGATCACGTCCCGGATCGACTCGGCGCCCGCCATCATCGTGACGATGCGGTCGAGGCCGAACGCGATCCCGCCGTGCGGCGGCGCGCCGTACTGCAGCGCATCGAGCAGGAAGCCGAACTTCCGCTGCGCCTCGTCCGCGCCGATCGCGAGCGCCCGGAACACCTTCGACTGCACGTCGGCGCGGTGGATCCGCACTGAGCCGCCGCCGATCTCCCAGCCGTTGAGTACCACGTCGTAGGCCTTGGCGAGCGCGCGTGCCGGGTCCGACTCGAGGTACTCCTGGTGACCGTCCTTCGGGCTGGTGAACGGGTGGTGCATCGCGACCCAGCGCTTGTCCTCCTCGTCGTACTCGAACATCGGGAAGTCGACCACCCACAGCGGCCGCCAGCCGCCTTCGGCGTAGCCCTTCTCGTGCCCGAGCTTTTGGCGCAGCGCGCCGAGCGCGTCGTTCACGACCTTCGCCTTCCCGGCGCCGAAGAAGATCAGGTCGCCGTCGTTCGCGCCGGACCGCTCGACGATCGTGCGCAGCGCCCCGTCGGGAAGGTTCTTGACGATCGGCGACTGCATCCCGTCGCGGCCCTTCGCGACGTCATTGAACTTGATGTACGCGAGTCCCTTCGCGCCGTAGATCGACACGAACTCGGTGTAGTCGTCGATCTCGCCCCGGGTGAGCTCGCCGCCGCGCGGGACGAGCAGACCCGCGACGCGGCCGCCGGGCGTGCCAGCCGGCCCCGCGAACACCTTGAATTCGACGTCCTTCATTACGTCGGTCAGCTCGGTGAGCTTGAGCGGGACGCGCAGGTCGGGCTTGTCCGAACCGTAGTCGCGCATCGCGTCGGCGAACTTCATCACGGGGAACGGGCTGGGGAGGTCGACATCCATGACCTCCTTGAACACCGTCCGCACCATCCCCTCCATGATCGAGCGGATCTCCTCCTCGGCTAGGAACGAGGTCTCCACGTCGATCTGGGTGAACTCGGGCTGCCGGTCGGCGCGCAGATCCTCGTCCCGGAAGCACTTGGTGATCTGATAGTAGCGGTCGAATCCCGCGATCATCAGCAGCTGCTTGAAGAGCTGCGGCGACTGCGGCAGCGCGTAGAACTCGCCGGCGTTGAGACGCGACGGGACCAGATAGTCGCGCGCCCCCTCGGGCGTCGACCTGGTGAGCATCGGCGTCTCGATGTCGACGAACCCGTGCGCGTCGAAGTACCGGCGCACCGCCATCGCGACGCGATAGCGCAGCATAAGGTTGTGCTGCATTTCGCGCCGACGCAGGTCGATCACCCGGTGCGTGAGCCGCACCGTCTCGCTCAGGTTCGGCTCGTCGAGCTGGAACGGCGGCGGCGCGGCGGGGTTGAGGATCTCCAGCGTTTCCGCGACCACCTCGACCTCGCCGGTCGCGAGCTTCGGGTTCACGAGGAAGGGTTCGCGCCGGATCACCCTGCCTGTCACCGCAAGGACGTACTCGCTGCGCACGCGCTCGGCAGCCGCGAACGCCGCAGTCCGGCCCGGGTTGCACACGATTTGCACGATCCCTTCGCGATCGCGCAGGTCGATGAAGATGACGCCCCCGTGGTCGCGGCGGGTGTTCACCCAGCCGCAGAGGGTCACGGTCTGGTCGAGCTGGGCGGCGGTGACGTGGCCGCAATAGTGGGTGCGCATGTTCGTGAGTCGCCAGTGTTGAATCGTGAATCGCGAGGCGCAAGCCGATTGCGACTCGCGGCTTGCGGCCCGCAGCCTCTATAGCGGCGGCGCTTTCAATGCCGCCGGCGCGCCCCGGCGCGGCACGCGGGTCGGAACGGCAACGCCCATCGAGATGATGTACTTCAGGGCCTCGTCGACGCTCATGTCCAGCTCCACCACGTCCTTGCGCGGCAGCATCACGAAATAGCCGCCGGTCGGGTTGGGTGTCGTCGGCACGTAGACGCTAACGTAGTCGCCATGAAGGTGGTTCACGACGTCGCCGCCGGGTGCGCCGGTTAGGAACGCGATCGTCCAGCTTCCCGCCTGCGGCCACTGGACCAGCACCGCCTTGCGGAACGCCTGCCCGCCGGGGCGGAACAGCGTATCGCTGATCTGCTTTACCCCGCCGTAGAGGGAATTCACGACGGGGATGCGGCGCAGCACGGCCTCCCAGATGCGCAGCATGCGCTGGCCGATGATGTTGGACGCCAGCACCCCGGTGACGAACACGACCACCACGGTAAGCAGCAGGCCGAGCCCCGGGATCTGGTGGCCCAGGAGAGACGCCGGCTGCAGCGCCGGCGGCAGCAGCGTGAGCACCTGGTCCATCGACGACACGATCAGGTGCAGCACCCAGATCGTGATCGCGAGCGGAATCCAGATAAGCAGCCCGGTGATGAGGTACTTTCGCATGGAGATTGCGCGCGACCCGGCCGTGCGGCTGCGCGGCAGGCGCCTGCGGCCGCGACCCCGGCCGCGCGCAGGCGCGGGCTCAGGAGCAGGCCGGGCAGGCCCCGGACCCGCAGGCCGGCGCAGCCTCCTTTGCGTCGCCCTTGTCCCCGGTCTTGGTCTCGCCTTCGGGTTTCGTCTCAGCCGGCTTCGCGCCTCCGCCCTTGAAGTCCGTCGCGTACCAGCCGGAACCCTTCAGCTGGAAGCCGGCCGCGGTCAGCAGCTTCTTGAAAGTGTCCTTCCCGCACTGCGGGCACGTGGTGAGCAGCGCGTCGGAGACCTTCTGGATGTACTCGTTCTGGAACCCGCATGCGGCGCAGCGGTACTCGTAGATCGGCATTCGCATCCCCGGAATCTCTTGCAGGTCGCGCAGTATACCGGAAGGCATCGGAATTCCTCATTGAAATCGGGGTGTTGCGCGCCCGATATGCGCCCCGTCGTGAGCGGGCGATAGCGCTCGATCCGTCGAGTTCACGACAACCACTGACCGTTCGTCGGCTTTGCGGGCAGACGCGCTTGACGGGTGCGCGCGCCTGCGGCTAAATGCCTTCGTCATAAATGACGTTGGCATAGCCGATCGCGCTCGGGCGGCGCCCGACAAGACCAAGAACTGCGCGCGGCAAGCCACGGAATGGACGCCCGCTGGCGGGGGTGGCCGCAAGGGACGAAGGATATGCAACGCGTCTCGAGGAGCCCGTCGCCCGCAAGCAGGGGTGACACCGCCCGCCGGACCGCCGCCGTGCGGGCCGCGACGCTCCCCGCCGTCTCCGATCGCGTCTACTGCCTACGCCTCGACCAAGCAGGGCCGCGGCGCGCTCGTGCCGCACCCGACGACGCAGCCGCAGCCGCTCAACTGGAAGCAGAGCGGCGATCTCGACGGCGTGCCCAAGGATCCATGGGGCCGCGAGTGCCGATACCTGAACCCGGGCGTGCGCAGCGAGATCGACGTCTTCAGCCTCGGTGCGGACGGCGAGCCCGTCGGCGGCGGCAACAACTCGGATATCTATTACTGACGGACGCGGGCCGTATGCGCGCAGTGACCGCCATCGTGCGCCGCTCCTCGGGATTCACGCTGCTGGAGGTGCTGGTAGTCGTGGTCATCTTGGCGGTGCTCGTGTCGCTCGCGACGGTGCGGCTCGCGCCGGACGGGCGGCAGAGCCTGCGCGAGGAGGCGACGCGGCTCGCGGCGGTGCTCGGCCACGCGCACGACGAGGCGATCGTGACCGGCGCGGCCTTTGCCTGGCAGCCCGACGCGAACGGCTACCGATTCGTGCGGCGCGATCCGGATCGCGTGTGGCGAACCGTGGATCGCGACGCCGCCCTGCGCGCGCGGACGTTCACCACCGGCGTCCAGCTCGCGGCCGTCGAGACGCCCGAGCGCACTACCAACGCGACGCCCGCGATCGTGATCCTGCCGACGGGCACGAGCGGGCCGTTCCGCATCACGCTGGCGCTCGAAGAGCACCGCATGCGTGTCACCTCCGACGGCCGTGGCCGGCCGGTCGTCGAGACCGCGCCCTGAGGAGGCCAGCATGAGACGGTTTCGCGGATTCACCCTGATTGAGGTTCTGGTGGCCCTGGCCATCCTCGCCGTCGCGCTCGCCGCCGCGGTGCGCTCGGCGAGCGTCGCAGCCGACGGGACGCTCGAGCTGAAGGAGCGCCTGCTCGCGACGTGGGTCGCGCAGAACCGCGTCGCCGAGTACGCCGCGCGGCCCCTCTGGCCCGACATCGGTACCCGCGCCGGCAACGCCGAGCAGGGCGGCGTCGCGTTCGCGTGGCGCGAGACCGTCACCGCCACGCCCAACCCGCTCTTCCGGCGCGTCGAGGTGCAGGTCTACGGGCCGCGCGCGCCACAGCGCGCGGTCGCGACGCTGGTGGGCTTCGCGGTCAGGAGCGAATGATATGCGCCGCTCCGCCACGGGTTTCACCCTCATCGAGTTGCTGTTCGCGATCGTGATCTTCGCGGTGCTGTCCGGCATCGCCTATCGCGCCCTGTCGGTCGTTCTCGACAGCCGCAGGCACATCGACCGGGAGAACCACAAGTGGCACGAGGTCGCGCTGTTCCTCGCGCGCCTCGAGCAGGACGTGGCGACCGCAGTCCCGCGCCCGGTGCCCGACGCGGGCGATTCGATCGCGCCCGCGGTGGCCGGGACCCCGGTGCCAACGCGCATGCAGGAGGGCCAGCTCGTCCTGACGCGCACGGCGCTCGCCGCCGACCCGCGCGCCGCAGAATCGCCGCGCCGGCTCGGCTACCGGCTGCGCGGCGACGCGGTCGAGCTGATCGCGTGGACGGTCCTCGACCAAGGCCCGCGCACCGAGCCGACCGTGGTGGCCGCGCTGCGGGCCGTCAAACAGATGGAGATTCGCTTCCTCGACCGCCGCGGACAGTGGCACGCGCAATGGCCGCCGACGGGGACGAGCGCGCCGCAGAAGGCCGTCCCGGCGGGCGTCGAGGTCGCGCTCACGCTCACTTCCGGCGAGCGTGTGGTGCGCCTCATGCCGACCACGACTAGGCAGCCGCAGCTGTGACGCGCATCTGGGCCCAGCGCGGGGTGGCCGTCGTCGTGGCGACGCTCGTGGTCGTCCTCGCGACGAGCACTGCCACGTACCTTCTCTGGTCCGAGTCGCTGTGGCTGCGCCAGGTCGAGAACCTGGTCGCGAGGGCGCGGGCCGACACGATCGCCCGCGCCGCGACGCACTGGGCGGCAGCGATCCTCGCCGAGGACGACGCGTCGGTCGACCACCTGAACGAGACGTGGGCCCGCAGGCTGCCCGCGATCCCTTCCGAAGGCGCGACGCTCACCGGCGCGATCGCGGACGAGCAGGCGAAGTTCAACCTCAACAACCTGGTGCGCGGCACGGCACCGAGCCCGGCCGACGTGGTTGTGCTGCAGCGCCTGCTCGGCGCGCTGGACCTGCCCGCCACGCTCGCCGACGCGATCGTCGACTGGATCGACCCCGACGACTCGGTCACGCAATCCGCGGGCGTCGAGGATCTCGACTACCTCGCGCGCGAGCCGGCCTACCGCGCGCCGCACCGCCCGGTCGCGGACGTTGGCGAGCTCGCCCGCGTGAAGAGCATGACGCCCGAGGCGCTCGCCCGCCTCGCCCCGCACGTCACCGCGCTACCGGATGAGACGCCGGTGAACGTCAATACCGCATCGGCCACCGTGCTCCTCGCAATCGTGCCGTCGCTGTCGGCCGCGGATGCGGCGCGCATCGTCGAAGCGCGCGGCCGCACGCCGTTCCGCGGCCTCGAGGACTTCCACCGCGCGCTGCCGCAGCCGACGGCAGCGCAGATCGACGGGCCGATCGACGTGAAGAGCCGGTTCTTCAGCGCGGAGGCCACGGTGCAGGTCGGCCGCGTCGCCGCGGGCTACCGCGCGCTGATCGAGCGCGGCGAGCGCGGACGCTCGGTGATCATCGCCCTCACGCAGATTCTTCCCTGACCGCACGATGGTCAAGCGCGCACCCCGGAGCTATCTGCAGATCCAGCTCAGCGAGCGGTGGCCGTTCATGGTGCACATGATCGCCAGCGGCGAAGCGAGCGGCCGGCTGGCCGAGATGCTCGACCGCACGGCGACGCAGTCGACGCGCGAGATCGAGCGCCGCATCGCTGCGTTCGTCGCGCTGCGCGCGCCGCTGCTCATACTCGCGATGGCCGCCATCGTGCTCGCGCTCCTGCTCCCGATCTTCGAGCTCAACCAGATCGTGCGCTGAGGAGCGGGCCATGCGCGGCGCCGACAGCCGGATCATCGAGGCGATCGTTGGCGCGCTGCTGGCGGCTGCGCTGCTCCTCGCGGCGTTCGCGGTGATCGCGCAGGAACCGGGCGCCACCGACCGGCCGGTCGTCCGGGTCGCCACGCCCGAGCAAAGAGGTACTGCCCCGCACCTACCCCGGCTCCGGCTGTGACTTTGTGTGTGTGGTGCGGCCCATATCGCATTGCCGCTCCTCGCGCCCTGCACGGTGAGCGCCTGATTCAGTAGAGCGGCTCTGCACATGGTCCTCGCCGCACGGCTCGCGCGTGATCCGCCCTTCGCGGCGGCGCTCGCCGCATCAGCCGCGTGGCTCGGGCTCTACGCGTTCGCGCACCAGGCCGCCAACCCCGGGTGGGCGCTCCTCGACCCGCTCCGCTTCGCGAGCCTTGCGATCGCGTGGCCGCTCCTCGAGGAGCTCGTGTACCGCGGCGCGCTCCAGCCCTGGCTCGCGCGCACTCGCTGGGGCGCGCGCGAGAACTGGGGGATCACGACCGCGAACGTGGCAACGAGCCTCGCCTTCGCCGGCGCGCACCTCGCAGCGCACGACCCGGCCCTTGCCGCCGCGACGTTTCTGCCCTCGCTGGTCTTCGGGTATTTCCGCGACAGATACGGTTCGATCGCGCCGGGCGCGGCGCTGCACATTTTCTACAACGCGGGCTGGTTCCTCCTCGCCGGGGCCTGAAAATCCCTCGCGCCGTGCTGCCATAGGGCATGCCTGCCGTGCCAAACTGCGTGGACGCCCGGCCGCCGCCCGGAGTAGCCTTCTCGCAAGGTTCCTCTCCCGATGTCCATCCGGTTCCCGCGCTGGCTCACGATCGCCCTGTTGACCGCCGCCGGCATGGTCGTCGCGGCGGTGGTCGGCCTCGTCGTCCTCATCCACACGATCGACCTCGGGAAATACGCGAAGCTCGCGACCGACGAGGTGAAAGCCGCGACCGGGCGCGAGCTGCGCATCCGCGGCAAGCTCGACGTCAAGCTCTTTCCCCATCTCGCGCTTGTGGCCGAGGATGTCTCCTTCGCGAATGCGCCGTGGGGCTCGCGCCCCGACATGGCGCGGGCGAAGCGCCTGGAGGGCAGCGTCGCCCTGCTGCCGTTGCTGCGCAAGCGCGTCGAGGTCACCCGGCTCGTACTCGTCGAACCCGACGTCCTGCTCGAGACCGACGCGAAGGGTATCGGCAACTGGGTCTTCAAGCCTCCCGCTGCGGCGAAGCCCGCCGCGCCCGGCGAGCCGGGCGGTGCGGATTTCGATCTGCTCGGCGCGTCGATCGATCGCGGGCAGCTCGCGTGGCGCAATGGCGCGAAGAAGGAAATGCAGCGTTTCGCGATCCAGCGGCTGCGGCTGGAGCGCAAGACGTTCGGCGACGTGCTTAATGTCGACCTCGCTGCGGCCTTCCGCGACCAGCCGTTCACGATGAAGGGTTCGATGGGCCTGATCCGCCGCCTGCTCGCGAAGGACAGCTCGTGGCCCGTGGACCTCGCTTTCGCGACTGCCGGCGCGACCGCGAAGGTCAAAGGCACGGTTGACTTCAGCGCGAAGCTCCCGACGCTCGACGGCGAGGTGAAGGCGGAGGTGAATGATGCCGCGGGGCTCGCGAAGCTTTCCGGCGGTGCGTTCGCTCCGCCGGTGCCGTTGACGCTCACCGCAAAGGCGAAGGCATCGCGCGACGAGTACCTGGTCGATCCGATGCACGCTGCATTCGGGAAGAGCGCCATCGAGGGCCGCGTCGCGGTGAAGACCGGCGGCGTGCGGCCATTCGCGACTGCGAGCGTGAAGTCGTCGCTCGTGGACCTCGCGTCGCTCGGCGCGCGCGGCGGCAAGCTCGGTGCAGGCGGCAAGGATGGCAACGGGCGGATGTTCAGCGACGCACCGTTTCCGCTCGAGGGGCTCCGGACCTTCGACGGCGCGGCCGACGCCGCGATCGAACGGCTCGTCCTGCCGAGCGGGCTGCCGCTGGATAAGGTCCAGGTCAAGGCGGCACTCAAGGACGGCCGCCTCGAAGTGCAGCCGCTGCAGGCGCTCGTCGGCGGCGGCACCGTCGCCGGACGCGCCACGCTCGACGCCGCGCGCGCCAGGCCGGCGACGCTCGCCTTCAAAGTCGAGGGCAAAGGAATCAGCGGCGAGAAGGTCGCCGCCGCAATGGGTCACGCCGGAACGGTCAGCGGTGGCAACACCGACCTCGCTCTGGGCCTCGCGGGACCGGGCGAGTCGCTCGCGCGCTTCATGGGCGGCGCGAACGGCGAAATACGGGCGACCATGGGTCCGGCGCGCACCTCGGGCGCTGCGCTCGATTTCGGCGGCGACGTGCTCACGAAGATCGCGGACCTGGCGAACCCGACGCGCCGCACCGAGAAATACAACGAGATCCAGTGCGCCGTCGTGCGGCTACCGGTGCGGGACGGCATCGCCACCGCGGAACGCACGATTGCAATGGAGGCCGCGCGGGTCAACATCGTCGCCGCTGGCACGATCAACCTGCGCAACGAATCGCTCGATCTCGCCCTGCGGCCGAATGTCAAGGAAGGCCTCGGCATCGGCGCCGCGAACCTCGCCGAGCTCGTGCGGGTCACCGGCACCCTCTCGAATCCGAGCGTAGGCATCGACACGCTCGGCTCCGCCCGCACCGCGCTGTCGGTCGGCGGCGCGATCCTGACCGGCGGCCTCTCGCTGCTCGGCGAGGCGGCGCTGCGGAAGGGCACCGCGGACCCCCATCCCTGCCAGACCGCGCTCGCGGGCGGGAAGCCGTCCAGCTCTGCCCGGCAGGAGGCGAAACCGGCGCAGCAGGACGAGGGCGGCGTGCTCGGTTCGATCCGGCGCCTGTTCAAGTAGGCGCTGGTTCTGTCCCGGTTCTAGGGCGCGCGCTCTATTTCGGGTGAGCCCTCTAGTGTTCTTCGCTACTCTCCTGTCACGAGATTCGAGATTTCACTCCTCAATCCAGACAGGGGATAGTCATGACCGCAAGAACCGCCAACGCGTACGAGCAGCAGCTCACGCAGGTATTCGGGAAAGTGAAGGGCGCCTACCGCGGCGCATGGCTCGCCGGCCTCGGTGCAGTTGCGCGCGTGCAGAGCCAGGCGCCCCGGTACGTCGCAGGGCTCGTCAAGGATGGCGAGCGCTTCGAAGGCCGTGCACTTAAGTCGGCCGAACAGGTCATCGCGACGATCAAGGATTCGCGCGGCTACGAGAAGGTGCGGAAGGCCGCCCGGCCCTACGTCGGCAAGCTGCAGAAGGCCTACGGCGAAACGGCGACTGCCGTGCGCAAGACCTTGAAGGGGAACGGGGTAGCGAAAGCCGTCGCGAGCGCGAAGCGCGACGTCAAGCGCACTGCGAAGACCGCGGTCCGCCGCGCGAAGCGCAGCCGCGCCGCCTAATCGGCAGCCTCACACAAGCAAACGGCGCACGCCTCACGGCGCGCGCCATTTTTTTCGCCGCAAGGTTCAGAACGGAATGTCGTCGTCCATGTCCGCCAGGCTCGTGGCGGGCTTCTTGGCCGCGGGCTTGGCGCCCGCCGGAGCCGGCTCGCCCCCCTCGCGCGGCGGCGCGTCGCCCATGCCCTCGCGCTTGCCGAGGAGCTGCATTGCGTCGGCGACGATCTCCGTCGTATAGCGGTCCTGTCCTTCCTTGTCTTGCCACTTGCGGGTGCGGATGCGACCCTCCACGTACACCTGCGAGCCCTTTTTCAGGTACTGCCCCGCGATCTCGGCGAGCCGTCCGAAGAACGCGATGCGGTGCCACTCGGTCGCTTCCTTCATCTCGCCGCTTGCCTTGTCCTTCCAGCGATCGGTTGTGGCGATGCGGATGTTGGTGATCGCGTCGCCGCTCGGCATGTAGCGCGTCTCGGGGTCGGCGCCGAGGTTGCCCACGAGAATCACTTTGTTCACTGAGGCCATCACGCTCTCCCTTCGACCACTTTCATTACGCTCGATTCGTCCCACCCGGGCGTCACCTTGAGGTGCGCGACACCCTCGCCCGGCACGACCACCGCCTCGCGCACGCCCCGGATCTCCACCAGCCGGCGGCGCAGTTCTTCTGGGTCCATCGCCGCCGGCACCGCGACGGTGCGCAGGCGCAGCGGCGGCGGCACTTTCATCCCCCCCGCGACAGCGGCCCAAACGGCCATCAGCACGGCGCAGAACACGAAAACCCCGCTTGCGCCGAAGTACTTTGCGAACACCCCGCCGAGCGCGCCGCCTGCGAAAAGGCCGAACGCCTGGGTCGTATTGTAGACCCCCAGCGCCCTTGCCTTCGCGCGTGCCGGCGCCACGCGCGTCACGAGCGACGGGATCGCGGCCTCGAGCAGGTTGAACCCGACGAAGAACGCAAGCATCCCGAGGGCGATGCTACCCAACCCAGTGGCCCACCCGGTGAGCCACACCTGCGCAGCCCCGAGCAGCGCAATCGAGCCCAGGAACAGCCGCCGCGAGCGGCCGTGGCGCTCGGCCGCGAGCAGCGGCGGAATCATCAGCACGAACGAAGCGGCGACTACCGGAAGGTAGACCTTCCAGTGTTCGGCGACCGCGAGCCCGCCGCGGTCGACCAGCAGCGGCGGCACGACCACGAACATCGCCATCTGCGCCACGTGCAGCGTGAAGATGCCGAAGTTGAGCCGGAGGAGCTCCGCGTCGCGGAGCACGCTCGCGAGAGTCGCGGGCGCCAGGTCGGGCGCCGCCGCCGCGTGGTTCGGGGGCTCCGGCGGAACGACCTGCAGCGTCACCCAGATGCCGAGGAGCGCGAGCACGCCGGTAAGCGCGAAGATGCCCGCCATCCCGATGCCGCGATAGAGAGCCGGGGCGGCAACCAGCGAAACCGCGAACATCAAACCGATCGACGCGCCGATGATCGCCATTGTCTTGGTCCGGTGCTCCTCGCGCGTGAGGTCGGCGGCGAGAGCCATCACCGCGGCAGCGATCGCGCCTGCGCCCTGGATGCAGCGCCCGAGAATCGTGACATAGATGTTCGTGCCGGCGGCCGCGACGAAGCTGCCCGCCGCGAACAGCACGAGCCCGATCACGATCATCCGCTTGCGCCCATACCGGTCGGCCGCGATGCCGTACGGGATCTGCAGGATCGCTTGCGAGAGGCCGTACGCGCCGAGCGCGATGCCGACCAGCGTCAGGTCGTCGCCGCCGGCGAGGCTCGGCGCGTGCACTGCGAACACGGGCAGGATGAGGAAGAGGCCCAGCATCCGGAGCGCAAACAACGACCCCAACGAGAAGCCGGCGCGGAGTTCTTCCGGCGACATGCGGCCGGAGCGTGAGGGATCCTGCATGCGAGGCGGATGGGACGAGCGTGCGCATATTAGCGGATTCGCATGCGCCGGGACGGTCTCATTCTGCGGCCCGACGCTCGCTTCACCCGCAGTCGCGACGTCGCACCATCGCCTCGAGCGCCGCATAGTCGACTTTCGCGTTGTGCCGCGCATCGACCGGGATTGCGTCGACCGTCACGCGATCGAGCCCTGCCCAGGCGAGTTGCTCGCGCACCGCGACGAGGTCGGGGGCTGCTCCGGCGAGCAGCTCGACGAGCAGTACGCGGCGTCCGCCCGTCGACGCGAGCGCGGCGCGACGCACGCCCGCTGCGCCGAGCGCCTTCGTCTCGACTGCGAACGGGTAGAGGATCCCGCGCGCATCCCGAACCACGGCCTTGCAGCGGTCGAGCAGCCACAGCCGCCCGCGCGTGTCGAACCAGCCGCTGTCGCCGGTGCGGTGCCACCGCGTCCCGTCCGCGTCGAATTTGGTTTCCGCGTCGCCGTGCCCGCCGAGATAGCTGCGCACGATATGCGGCCCGCTCACGACGATCTCGCCAGCCTCCCTTGGTGGGAGGCACACGACATCGAATGCCGCGCGCGTATACGGCCCGAGCGCCTCGCCCCAGCTGTTGGCGATCGCGCGCGCCGCGATCTCGGGCACCGGGGTACCGGCGAGGAGCCCCTTGCCCGACAGCATGGCCTCGCCATGTGGCTCGCCATGTAGAGGAACCGCCGCTCGCGGAGCCACCCGCCCGCGAAGAATTCGACCGACATCAGCGCGAGGCAGCCGAGGGTCAGGAGGAGCAGCGGAACGAGGCGCGCATCCGACCCCAGGGCAAGGCCGAGCTGGAGGACGGCGGCGACACCGCCGAGCACGCCCAGCTCGCGCAGGGTGACGAGACAGAGCGGCACCGCCCGGTAGGGCCGGAAGCGCGCATCCTCCTCGAAGTCCTTGAATTCGTCGGCGATGCGCAGCTGCAGGAAGAAGAGGAACGTGGTGCCGAACGCAACGCCGCGAGCGAGGCAGCCGCCACCCGGTCGGCACCCCGTACCAAGGCCGAGTAGCACACTGCCGAGGCGCTGAAGTCCGCAATCAGGGCCCAGTGCGCGAAGACGGGGAAGCGCTCCCGCTGGTACACACCTACCAGCGCGCCAACACCGCTGCGCGCGCCGCGCGCCGCCCGCCGCACCCCCGGTCAAGTCCCTGTTCTCCATGTTCTTTTCCGAGTGGCGGGCGCCAGCGTAGGGAGCGGCGGGGAATCCCCACAAGTGAGGAGTGCTCGGTATTGCCCGACCGGACCAGGGGGTAGCGCCGGAACCGTGACTCTTTGTATAGTGTTGGATTCACCTTCAGAACGGCCACCGGGGCAGCCGATCGCCCCCAAGACCGCAAGACGATGGATTCGATTCGCATCCGCGGCGCGCGCACGCACAACCTCAAGAACCTCAGCCTCGACCTCCCACGCAATCAGCTCGTGGTGATCACCGGCCTGTCCGGGTCGGGCAAGTCGTCGCTCGCGTTCGACACGCTCTACGCCGAGGGCCAACGGCGCTACGTCGAGTCGCTGTCGGCGTACGCGCGGCAGTTCCTGCAGCTCATGGAGAAGCCCGACGTCGACCTGATCGAGGGCCTGTCTCCGGCGATCTCGATTGAGCAGAAGGCGACGTCGCACAACCCCCGCTCCACCGTCGGCACCGTCACCGAGGTCCACGACTACCTGCGCCTGCTGTTCGCGCGCGTCGGCACCCCCTATTGCCCCGACCACCTGCTGCCGCTCGAGGCGCAGTCGGTCGCGCAGATGGTCGACCACGTGCTCGCGCTGCCCGAGGAGACGAAGCTGATGATCCTCGCGCCGGTCATCGCTGGCCGGAAAGGCGAGCAGGCTGATCTCCTCGACGAGCTGCGCGCGCAGGGGTTTGTGCGGCTGCGCATCGACGGCCAGATCCACGACGTCGAGACCCTGCCGAAGCTCGCGAAGAATGCGAAGCACACGATCGAGGTGGTGGTCGACCGCCTGCGCGCTCGCGCCGACGCGAAGCAGCGCCTCGCGGAGTCGTTCGAGACCGCGCTGCGACACGCCGACGGCCGCGCGATCGCCCTCGAACCGGACACCGGCAAGGAGCATCTCTTCTCGGCGAAGTTCGCGTGCCCGATCTGCAGCTACTCGCTGCCGGAACTCGAGCCGCGCCTCTTCTCGTTCAACAATCCGGTGGGCGCGTGCCCGCAGTGCGACGGGCTGGGGTCGGTCGAGTTCTTCGACCCCAAGCGCGTCGTCGCGCACCCGGAGCTGTCGCTCGCCTCGGGCGCGATCAAAGGCTGGGACCGGCGCAACCAGTTCTACTTCCAGATGCTCACCAGCCTGGCGGCGCACTTCCGGTTCGACGTCGACCGCGCGTTCGAGAAGCTCCCACCCGAGGTGCAGGCCGTCGTGCTGTACGGCACGAAGGAGAAGATCCCGTTCTCCTACCTCAACGAGCGCGGCAAGACCTTCGTGCGCGAGCACGACTTCGAAGGGGTGATCCCGAACCTCGAGCGCCGCTACAAGGAGACCGACTCGATCGTCGTGCGCGAGGAGCTGGCGAAGCACATCAACCGCAGGCCCTGCCCGGAGTGCGCTGGCACCCGCCTGAAGCGCGAGGCGCGACACGTCAAAGTCGGACCCGACGGAGACCAGCGCGCAATTTTCGAAGTAAGCGCGCTGCCGCTGCGCGACGCCCTCGCCTTCTTCCGCGCGCTCGCGCTGCCCGGCCAGAAGGCGCAGATCGCCGAGAAGATCGTGAACGAGATCGCCGCGCGGCTGACCTTCCTCGTGAACGTCGGGCTCGAGTACCTGTCGCTCGACCGCTCGGCGGAAACGCTGTCGGGCGGCGAGGCGCAGCGCATCCGGCTTGCTTCGCAGATCGGTTCCGGGCTCACCGGCGTCATGTACGTGCTCGACGAGCCGTCGATTGGGCTGCACCAGCGCGACAACGGCCGGCTGCTCGCGACGCTCAAGAGCCTGCGCGATCTGGGCAACACGGTGCTCGTGGTCGAGCACGACGAGGAGGCGATCCGCGCCGCCGACCACGTCGTCGACATGGGGCCGGGCGCGGGCGTGCACGGGGGCGAAATCGTTGCGCATGGCGTGCCCCACGACATCGAGCGCGCAGAAGCCTCGCTCACGGGCCAGTATCTTTCCGGCAAACGCGCGATCGCGGTGCCGCGACGGCGCAATCGGCCCGACCCGGACCCGGCGAAGACGTTGCACCTGCGCGGCGCGCGGGGCAACAACCTCAAGTCGGTCGACCTCGGCCTCCCTATCGGGCTCTTCGTCTGCGTCACCGGGGTGTCGGGCTCGGGCAAGTCGACGCTCATCAACGACACGCTATACAACGCCGTGGCACGCGAGCTGCACGGCTCGGCGCTCGAGCCGGCTGCGCACGACGAAATCGACGGCCTCGGGCAGTTCGACAAGGTGATCAGCGTCGACCAGAGCCCGATCGGCCGCACGCCGCGCTCCAACCCGGCGACCTACACCGGCCTCTTCACCCCCATTCGCGACCTCTTCGCCGGCACCCCGGCGGCGCGCGAGCGCGGCTACGGGCCGGGCCGCTTCTCGTTCAACGTGAAGGGCGGCCGCTGCGAGGCGTGCCAGGGCGACGGGGTCATCAAGGTCGAGATGCACTTCCTGCCGGACATCTACGTCCCCTGCGACGTCTGCCACGGGAAGCGCTACAACCGCGAGACGCTGGAGATCCACTACAAGGGCCGCGGCATCCACGACGTGCTCGAGATGACCGTCGAGCAGGCGCACGAGTTCTTCGACGCCGTGCCCGCGGTGAAGCAGAAGCTCGGGACGCTGCTCGAGGTTGGCCTTGGTTACATCACGCTCGGCCAGCCCGCGACGACGCTCTCGGGCGGCGAGGCGCAGCGCGTGAAGCTCGCGCTGGAGCTCTCGAAGCGCGACACCGGCCGCACGCTCTACATCCTGGACGAGCCCACCACCGGGCTGCACTTCCACGACATCGACCTGCTGCTGCGCGTGCTGCACCGGCTGCGCGACCACGGCAACACGGTGGTGGTGATCGAGCACAACCTCGACGTGATCAAGACGGCGGACTGGGTGATCGACCTCGGCCCCGAGGGCGGCGACGGCGGTGGGCGCATCATCGCGCAGGGCACGCCGGAGGAGGTCGCGGCGACGCAAGGCAGCTACACCGGTCAGTACCTGCGCGCGGCGCTGGCGAGGAAGGCGGCGGCACCGGCGAAGCGCGCGGTGCCGGCTTGAGGCCTGCGCGGCAGTCTTCCGCTTGATCGCGGAGCCGGCAAGCAGCGTGCGGAACGCTTCGGCCGGGATCGGCTTGCTGTAGAGGTAGCCCTGCGCCTCGTCAAGCGAGGCACGTCGTACAACCGCTTCCTCGGCGACGCGAACGTCGCGCCCAATCCGTGCGTCGCACCCCTCGACACGCCACCGTATTACGCGCAGGTCGTGATCGGAGACTTCGGAACCTACGCCGGGATCAAGGCCGACGGTCGCGCGCGGGTCCTTGGCGAGCGCGGCCAGCCGATTCCCGGGCTCTATGCGGCCGGCAACGACATGGCGGGCATCATGGGCGGGAACTATCCCGCCGGCGGGATCACGCTCGGACCTGCGATGACGTTCGGGTACATCGCGGGTGCGATCTCGCCGGCGTCGCGCCGTAGCGTCGACGGCGCGCTACGCGAAGACGAAGTAGTAGACCGCGGCCAGCGCGACGACGACCGCCAGCAGCGCTCCCAGCGCGATCGGCCGTCGCCGTCGCCGGAGGCGGACGGCGCGCTCGATCGGACCCTCAACGTGCCTCGCCGCGCGCACGCTCGCCGGTGCGAAGAGCGACGCCGCCGGGTCGTCCGGTGGCCGGATGTTCGCGAGGGCGAGCCCCTGCGACGAGGTCAGGATGGCCTCGCGCAGTTGCGTGAACGTCTCCTCCACGGTGGCGCCGTCGGCAATGCCTTCCGCCCAGAGCAGATCCGAGCCGTGCAACGCCCCGCTTTCGTAGCCGCGCAGGATCTCCTCCTCGGCGAAGGGGCCGATCCGCTCGCCGTCCCGGACCACCCAGAAGTCAGTCATCCGGCTCCCCATGGCATCCCCGGGACTCTACACGCGGACGCGCGCGGCAGGCAGTCATCCGGATGGGCTACCATGACCGGGCACGCAAGAGGAGAAGCGCATGTCCCGGAAGGCCAAGGCGGTATTGTGCCGCGAGCTGAACAAGCCCGTCGTCGTCGAGGAGATCGACGTCGCGGCCCCGCGCCGCGGCGAGGTCACCGTGAAGATCGGCGCGTGCGGGGTCTGCCACAGCGACCTCTCGGCGACGAACGGCACGATCCAGATGCAGCTGCCGCTCGTGCTCGGGCACGAGGCCGCCGGCGTGGTCACCGAGATCGGGGAAGGCGTGACCGATCTTGCCGCCGGCGACCACGTCGTCAGCTCGTTCGTGCACATGTGCGGCAAGTGCAGATGGTGCGTGACGGGCAGGCCGCACTTGTGCGACAGCGCCGCGAAGACGCTCTTCACGCTGCCCGACGGCACGACGCCCGCGCGCGAACGCGCCGGGAATCCAGTCTATGTCTTCTCGGCGTGCGGCGTGATGGCGGAGTACGCGACGCTCTCGGTCGACAACCTCGTCAAGGTCGACAAGGACGTGCCGCTCGACCGCGCCGCGCTCGTGTCCTGCGGTGTGATGACCGGCGTCGGGGCGGTGTTCAACACCGCGCGCGTCGAGCCCGGCGCCGCAGTGATGGTCATCGGAACGGGCGGCGTCGGCCTGAACGTGATCCAGGGCGCCGCGATCGCCGGCGCGAACCCGATCGTGGCGGTCGACGTCGCCGACGCGAAGCTCGACATGGCCCGGGCCTTCGGCGCGACCCACACGATCAACGCCGCGCAGGAGGAGAACGTCGTCAAGGCGGCGAAGAAGATCACCGGCGGAGGGCCGGACTACTGCTTCGAATGCATCGGCCTCGGCAAGACCATCGAGCAGGCGTTCCGCAGCCTGCGCAAGAGCGGCAAGGCGGTGGTGGTGGGCGTGACGCGCGGAGAGGAAAGCGTCGCGGTGCGGCCGCCCGCGCTCACGTTCGAGGAGAAGACGCTCACCGGCAGCTACTTCGGCTCCGCGCGCCCGCGCGAGGATTTCCCGCGCCTCCTTGCCCTGTACCGGTCGGGCCGGCTCAAGCTCGACGAGCTGATCACGCACCGCTACCGCATCGACGATGCGGCGCAGGCGTTCGCGGACCTCGAGGCGGGCAAGAACGCGCGCGGCGTGATCATGTTCGACTAGATAGGAAGAGCGGCCACAGAGATCGCAGAGGACACAGAGAAATGCGATGCCCCTCGCCCTTCTCCGTGATCCCTGTGGCTCTCTGTGTGCTCTGTGACCCGTCTGGGTGGTGAAGTGCTTGGAGTCCTCGGCGGAATGGGTCCGCTCGCCACCGCGGATTTCTACGCGAAGCTGATCGCGCAGACGCCCGCGTCGCGCGACCAGGACCACATCCCGGTGGTGATATACGCGGTGCCGCAGGTGCCCGACCGCACCGCGGCGTTGCTCCAGGGCGGCCCTTCGCCGCTTCCGGCGCTGCGGGCGGGCCTCCAAGCTCTCCTGACGGCGGGCGCGCAGGCGATCGCCATTCCGTGCCACACCGCGCATGCCTGGTACGACGACCTCGCTGCGTCGAGCCCTGTCCCGATCTTGCACATCGCCGACGCGGCGGCCGACGCGGCGGCGCGGATCGCCGGGCCGGGCGCGCGGCTGGGGCTCGTCGCGACTGCGGGAACGCTTGCGGCCGGCTTCTACCCGCGCCGCCTCGCGACGCGCGGTTTCGAGTGCCTCGCGCCGACGGAGGCCGAGATGCGCGACCTCGTGATGCCGGCCATCGGCAAGGTCAAGGCGGGCGCGATCGACGCTGCCGGGCCGCTGCTCGAGCGCGCGGTCGGCGCGCTGCTGGAGCGTGGTGCGGGGGCGGTCGTGCTCGGCTGCACCGAGGTGCCCGTGGCGCTCGACCGGATCGCATCGGCGCTGGGCGCCCGCTGCGTCGACTCGACGGCCGCCCTGGCCGCGGCCTGCGTCGACTGGTGGCGGCACGCCGCAGCCGCCTGAGCTTGGACAAGCGCTCCGGACCTGCCTAGAATCCCGCCTCACCTCGGCCCGTCCGGGGAGACCCGGCTGCCGGGACCCGTCGGCGCCAGACCATAGGAGAAGCAAGCAATGCGGAATCTCGCCCTCCCCGTCGCTGCGGCGCTCGCGCTAGCGGTGGCGCAGCCGGCAGCCTCGCAGGAGCTGACCGGCACCCTCAAGAAGATCAAGGACACCGGCACGATCACGCTCGGGCACCGCGACACGTCGATCCCCTTTTCCTACTACGACGACAAGCAGCAGGTCGTCGGATACGCGATGGACATCTGCATGCGGATCGTCGACGCGATCAAGGCCGAGCTGAAGCTGCCGAAGATCGACGTGAAGCTGAACCCGGTCACGTCGGCCACGCGCATCCCGCTGATGGCGAACGGCACCATCGACCTCGAGTGCGGTTCAACCACCAACAACCTCGAGCGCCAGAAGCAGGTGTCGTTCACGATCACGCACTTCGTGACCGCCAACCGCTACGTCGCGAAGAAGGCGTCGAAGATCAACAAGCTCGACGACCTCAAGGGCAAGACCGTCGTGTCGACCTCGGGCACGACGAACATCAAGTGGGCGACCGAGGAGAACGCGAAGCGCAACCTCGGCATGAACATCGTCGCGGCGAAGGACCACGCCGAGGCGTTCCTGATGGTCGACACGGGACGGGCTGCGGCGTTCTTCATGGACGACATCCTGCTCTATTCACTGGTCGCCAATTCGAAGAACCCCGGCGAGTGGATGATCGGGAACGAGGCCTACACGGTGGAGCCGTACGGCATCATGCTGCGTCGGGAGGACCCTGCGTTCAAGAAGGTGGTCGACACTGCCGTGACGAATCTCTACAAGTCGGGCCAGATCAATGCGATCTACGAGAAGTGGTTCCAGAAACCGGTTCCGCCGAAGGGCATCAACCTGAACGTGCCGATGAGCGCGTCGTTCAAGAAGGTCGTGGCGAACCCGACGGACTCGGGCGACCCGGCGGTGTACCAGTAGGGCGTCGGCGCAGCGCGCCGACCGGATCGACGGGCGGGGGACCTTCGGGTCCCCCGTTCATTTATGGTAGGTTGGCCGCGCGTCGCTCGCTCCGCGCGGCGCCCGGGAGGAGCCAGGATGAATTACAACTGGAACTGGGGCATCTACTGGCAGCCCGCGCCCGACGGCGTCGGGACCTACATGTCCTGGCTCATCGCGGGCCTCGGCTGGACGCTCTCGACCGCACTGCTCGCCTGGGTCATTGCCCTGGTCATCGGCTCCGTGCTCGGCGTCATCCGCACCACCCCGGTCACGTGGGCCGTGCGCGTCGGCAACGGGTACGTCGAGCTGTTCCGCAACATCCCGCTGCTCGTCCAGATGTTCCTCTGGTTCTTCGTGCTGCCGGAGCTCATACCGAGGACGCTCGGCGAGGCGATTAAGCAGATGCCGCCGCCGTGGGCCGCCTTCGTGCCGGCGGTCCTGTGCCTGGGGTTCTACACCGCGGCGCGTGTGGCCGAGCAGGTGCGTGCCGGCATCCAGTCGCTGCCGCGCGGCCAGAACATGGCCGGCACGGCGCTCGGCCTGACGATGCCGCAGGCGTACCGCTATGTCCTGCTCCCGCAAGCGTACCGGATCATCATGCCGCCGTTGACCTCCGAGTTCCTGAACATCATCAAGAACTCGTCGGTTGCGCTGACCATCGGCCTGATGGAGCTCACCGCGCGCGCGCGCGCGATGCAGGAGTTCAGCTTCCAGGTGTTCGAGGCGTTCACCGCCGCGACGATCATCTACATCCTGGTGAACATCGTCGTCGTGCTCGGCATGCGCTGGCTCGAGCGGAAGATCGCGGTGCCCGGGCTGATCGCGGCCGGGGGTGCGCCCCAGGCGGGCCACTAGCATGTTCACCGGATTCGACTGGGACGTCATCGCCCGCTCCGCCGGATACCTCTTCAGGGAGGGCATGACCTTCACCGTCACTCTCACGGTGCTCGCGATGACCGGCGGAATCATCCTCGGCACGCTGCTCGCGATGATGCGCCTGTCGAGCATCAAGGCGGTCTCGATGCTGGCGGGCGGATACGTGAACCTGATGCGCTCGGTGCCGCTGCTGCTGGTGATCTTCTGGTTCTACTTCCTGGTGCCGTACATCGGCGCGTGGATCATCGGGGCGAACGAGCCGGTGAAGGTCGGCGCGATCCTGTCGTCGGTGATCACCTTCACGCTCTTCGAGGCGGCGTACTACTGCGAGATCATGCGCGCCGGCATCCAGTCGATTCCGCGCGGCCAGGTGTGGGCGGGCTACGCGCTCGGCCTCAACTACTGGCAGACGATGGCCCAGATCGTGCTGCCCCAGGCGTTCCGCAACATGCTGCCCGTGCTGCTCACGCAGACGATCATCCTGTTCCAGGACACCTCCCTCGTGTACGTGCTGTCGATCACCGACTTCCTCGGCGCGGCGAGCAAGGTCGCCCAGCGCGACGGCCGGCTGGTCGAGATGTATCTGTTCGTGGCTCTGGTGTACTTCGTCATCAGCTTCTTCCTCTCCTACCAGGTCAAGCGGCTGCAGGTGAAGCTCGCCGTGCCCGGTCGGATGTGACACGGTGATCCCATGGCAATGATCGAGATGAAGAACGTCAGCAAGTGGTATGGGACGTTTCAGGTCCTGAGCAACTGCACGACCAGCGTCGACAAGGGCGAGGTGGTCGTCGTCTGCGGCCCGTCGGGATCGGGCAAGTCGACCCTCATCAAGTGCGTGAATGCGCTCGAGCCGTTCCAGCAGGGCGACGTGATCGTCGACGGGATCTCGGTCGCCGACCCGAAGACCGACCTTCCGAAGCTGCGCTCGCGCGTCGGAATGGTGTTCCAGCACTTCGAGTTGTTCCCGCACATGACCGTCAGCGACAACCTGGCGCTCGCTCAGGTCAAGGTGCTCGGCCGCAGCCGGGACGAGGCCCTCGCGCGCGGCATGAAGTACCTGGAGCGCGTCGGCCTCCAGGAGCACGCCCACAAACATCCCGGCCAGCTCTCCGGCGGCCAGCAGCAGCGCGTGGCGATCGCGCGCGCACTGTCCATGGACCCGATCGCGATGCTCTTTGACGAGCCCACTTCGGCGCTCGACCCGGAGATGATCAACGAAGTGCTCGACGTCATGGTCCTGCTCGCCCACGAGGGCATGACCATGATGGTGGTGACGCACGAGATGGGCTTCGCGCGCAAGGTCGCCCACCGCGTGATCTTCATGGATCGCGGTGAGATCGTCGAGGACGCGCAGAAGGAGGATTTCTTCGGCAAGCCGCGCTCGGAGCGCGCGGTGCAGTTCCTCTCGAAGATCCTGCACCACTGAGCCTGCTGCGCAGGGCCGGCGCTCCCGCGTCGGCGCGCGCCAATGCTCGCGGTCGATCCGGGCGCCGGCCTGGGTCGATCAATCCTGCTTGATGTCGTTGTCCTTGACCACCTTGCCCCAGCGCGCCATTTCGCCGACGAGGAACTTCTGCGTCGCCTCCTGGCTCGACGCCTGGATGTCCATGCCGAGCGTCTCGGTGAGCGTCTTGCGGACGTCGGGCATGTTCAGCGCCTTCACCAGCTCGACGTGGAGCCTGTCGAGAACGGGTTTCGGCGTTCCGGCCGGCGCAAAGATGCCCCACCACGCGAGTGCTGAGAAGCCGGGGAGGCCCTGCTCGGCGAGCGCGGGGACGTCGGGCATCGCCTGCGAGCGCTTGTCGCCGGTCACCGCGACGGCGCGGAGCTTGCCGCCCTTCACGTGCGACGCGAGCACCGCGACCGACCCGACCGCGAGCTCGACCTGACCACCCAGCGCGTCCTGGGTCATCGGCCCGCCGCCCTTGTACGGCACGTGCACCAGCTTGACGCCCGCCGCCTGCTGGACGAGCGTCATCGTGAGGTGGCCGAGGCTTCCGTTTCCGATCGTTCCGAACGTAACGCTGTCGGGCTTCGCCTTCGCGGCCTTCACGACGTCGGCCCACGTCTTGTACGGCTTCGAAGCGCTCGTCGCGATCGCCATCGGCGCGGTGCCTACCAGCATCACCGGCGCGAGATCCTTGACCGTGTCGAACGGCATCTTCGGGATCAGGAAGGGGTTCACCGCGTGCGTGTCGAACACGAACACGAACGTGTAGCCGTCCGGCGGCGACTTCGCCGCGAACGCGGTGCCGATCGACCCCGATGCGCCGGGCTTGTTCTCGACGATGAACTGCTGCCCGAGCGACTCTGAAAGCTTGGTGCCGAGCAGCCGCGCAAGCGGATCCACCGACCCGCCGGGCGGGAACGGGACGACGAACTTCACCGGCTTCGTGGGCCACTGCTGGGCCCAGGCACCACCCGCGCACAGCGCAAGCAGCAGTGCCGCCACGAGTCGCATCACTTGCTTCATCGCCTCCTCCGGGTCAATGCCTCTGCGCCCGCGCGCGGATCGCGTCGAGCGTGGTCTGCGTGGTGATCGCCTGCGGGTCGAGCCGGATCTCGATCAGCGCGGGTCTGCCGGCGGCGATCGAGCGCTCGAAGGCCGGCGCGAACTGGGCGGTCTCCTCGACTGTCTCGCCGTGCGCGCCGAACGCGCGCGCGTAGGCCGCGAAATCGGGGTTGCGCAACTCGGTGCCGTACACGCGCGCCGGGTAGTCGCGCTCCTGGTGCATCCGGATCGTCCCGTACATGCCGTTGTTCACGACGATGAAGATCACCGCCGCGTCGTACTGCATCGCGGTCGCGATCTCCTGGCCGTTCATCAGGAAATCGCCGTCGCCGTTGATCGAGAGCACCACGCGATCGGGCGCGGCGATCTTCGCCGCGACGCCGGCCGGCGTGCCGTAACCCATTGCGCCCGAGGTCGGGCCGAGTTGGGTGCCGAAGCGGCCGTGCCGGTAGAAACGGTGGAACCAGCCCGAGAAGTTGCCCGCGCCGTTCGCCAGGATCGCGTCCTCCGGGAGACGGCGCGCGAGGAAGTCGACGATGTCCCACATCTGCACGCGGCCGGGGTTCTCGCGGCGCGCGGTCCACTCGCCGTAATCGGCGTTCGCGGCCAGGGTCGCGCCCCGCCACGCGGTCGCGTCGACCGGCGCCATCGCGGCCAGCGCCGCCGCAATCTGGGGCATGCCGGAATTGACCAGCAGGTCGCCCTGGTAAACGCGCCCGAGCTCCTCGGCGCCCGCATGCACGTGGACGAGCTTCTGGGCGGGCCGCGGCGGCACCAGCAGGGTGTAACCGCCGGTCGTCATCTCGCCGAGCCGCGGGCCGAGCGCTAGTACGAGGTCCGCCTCCTTGATTCGGGCGGCAAGCTTCGGGTTGATGCCGATCCCGACGTCGCCGGCGTAGTTCCCGTGGCGGTTGTCGAAGACGTCCTGGAACCTGAACGCGCAACCCACCGGCAGCGCGTTCGCCTCTGCGAAGCGCCGGAGATCGGCGCATGCGCCCACATTCCAACCGCTGCCGCCCGCAATGACGAACGGCCGCTGCGCCGCGGCGAGCAGCTCGCGGAGCCGCTCGAGGTCGGCCGCGCCGGGGCTCGCCTGTACTTCGCGGTAGGGGTCGGTGTCGGGCACCGCCGCTGTCTCGACGAGCACGTCTTCCGGCAGCGCTAGGACGACCGGCCCCTTCCGCCCAGACATGGCGCGGTGGAACGCGTGGCTCACGTACTCGGGCACGCGGTCGGCGCGGTCGATCGACGCGACCCACTTCGCCATCTGGCCGAACATGCGCCGGTAGTCGATCTCCTGGAACGCTTCGCGCTCCACGAAGTCGGTGCCGACCTGGCCGATGAAGAGGATCATCGGCGTGGAGTCCTGGTACGCGGTGTGCACTGCGATCGACGCGTTCGTCGCGCCGGGTCCGCGCGTGACGAAGCAGATGCCGGGCTTGCCGGTGAGCTTGCCGTAGGCCTCGGCCATGTACCCCGCGCCGCCGTCCTGGCGCGCAACGATCAACTTGATCGCCTCGCGCGCGTCGTAAAGCGCGTCGAGGACGGCAAGGTAGCTCTCGCCGGGGACGCAGAACGCGGTGTCGACGCCGTGGACTTTCAGCGCGTCGACGAGAAGCTGCGCCGCGGTGCGGGCTGTCGCGCCGTGCTTCATCGCTCAGCCCGCGAGAACGTAGGCGGTCTTGACCGTCGTGTAGAACTCGGCGGCGTAGCGCCCCTGTTCGCGCGGCCCGTAGCTCGACTCCTTGCGGCCGCCGAACGGCACGTGGTAGTCGACGCCCGCGGTCGGCAGGTTGACCATCACCATGCCGGCCGCCGAGTTGCGGCGGAAGTGCGCCGCGTGCTTGAGCGACGTCGTCGCGATTCCCGACGAGAGGCCGAACGGCGTGTCGTTGGCGACGGCGAGCGCCTCGTCGTAGTCCTTCACCCGGATCACCGCGGCGACCGGCCCGAAGATCTCCTCGCGGTTGATGCGCATAGCGGAGCTCGTCTCCGTGAAGAGCGCCGGCTGGAGGTAGAAGCCGTCCGTCGCGCGCTTCAGGCGCTCGCCGCCGAAGGCGAGCCTGGCGCCCTCTTTCCTCCCCACGTCGAGGTACATCAGGTCCTGCTCGAGCTGCTTCTGGTCGACCACCGGGCCGATGTCGGTCCCGTCCTTGAGCGCGTCGTCGACCTTGAGCGCCTTCAGCTTCTCGGTGAGCGCAGTCACGAACCGGTCGTGGATGCCCTGGGTGACGATCAGCCGGCTCGCCGCCGTGCAGCGCTGCCCGGTGGAGAAGAACGCGCTCTGCAGCGCGCAGTTCACCGCCACGTCGAGGTCCGCGTCGTCGAGTACCACCTGCGGGTTCTTGCCCCCCATCTCGAGCTGCACCTTTGCGAGGCGCTTCGCGCACGCAGCCGCGACGCCCTTGCCCACCGCCTGCGACCCGGTAAACGAGACCGCAGCGACGCGCGGATCGTTGATGATGCTCTCGCCGACGACCGAGCCGCGGCCCATCACGAGGTTGAAGACGCCCTTCGGCAACCCGCTGCGCGAGATGATCTCGGCAAGCGCCCAGGCGCAGCCCGGCACCAGGTCGGCCGGCTTCAGCACGACGCAGTTGCCGTACGCGAGCGCCGGAGCGACCTTCCAGGCCGGTATGGCGATCGGGAAGTTCCACGGCGTGATGATGCCGACCACGCCCACCGGCTCGCGCGTAATCTCGACGCCGATGCCGGGTCGCACGGACGGCAGGACCTCGCCCGCGAGCCGCAGGCACTCGCCGGCGAAGAACTTGAAGATGTAGCCCGCGCGCGCCGCCTCGCCGATGCCTTCGGGCTTGGTCTTTCCTTCTTCGCGCGACAGCAGCGTGCCGAGCTCCTCCTTGCGCGTGAGGATCTCGGTGCCGATCTTGTCGAGCGCGTCGGCGCGCGCCTGCACGCTGCCGCGCGACCAGGCGGGAAACGCGGCCGTCGCGGCGGCAATCGCGGCGTCCGCCTGCGCCGTGCCTGCATGCGCGTACTCGCCGACCACGTCGGCCACGTTCGAGGGATTGACGTCCGGCGCGGCGCGCTCGCCCGCGACCCATGCGCCGTCGATGAAGTTCTCGCGTACGCCCATGTCGGTCCTCCTCAGGCGCCCTTCGACGCCTTGATCATCGCCTGGAGCTGCGCCGCGAAGAACGGCGCCGGGTTCAGGATCCGCGACTCCTGGTGCACGATCAGCGGCGTGACCCTCCTGACGTACGCCTGCCAGGCGGTATCGGCCATCATCTTCGCGCGGTACTCGGCCCGCTGCTTGAGATCCTCGTACGCCCACATGTGCACCACCAGGTTGAGGGTGCCGATCTCGCTCGTGTAGTAGCCCACCAGCGCGGGGAGGATGCGCGTCTGGATCGCCAAGCCCTCCTCCTGGTAGAGCTTGAGGTATTCGGGAATCTTGCCGGGGTGCAGCGTGTACATGCGCTCTTCGACGAACATGCGGGCTCCTGGCGGCGGAGAGGGAAGGCGGGGGATTGTAATCCGGGCGCCCCAAGCCTTTCTCAAACCTTACGCCCGGTCAGGAATGGCTACAATCCGGGCTCCCACCCGCGAGCCCTTCATGGTCGACGACATCCCCGGCCTGCGCCGCATCCTGGCCACGAGCAAGGTGATCGCCGTCGTGGGTCTCTCGGCCGACTGGTTCCGGCCGAGCTACTTCGCGGCGAAGTACATGCTGGAGCACGGCTACACCGTGATCCCGGTGAACCCGCGCTACGACGCGATTCTCGGGCAGAAGTGTTACAAGTCGTTGCGCGAGATTCCCGGCAAAGTCGACATCGTCGACGTGTTCCGCAAGACCGCCGACGTCGGCCCGATCGCCGACGACGCGATCGCGATCGGCGCGAAGGTGCTGTGGCAGCAGCTCGGCGTGAAGAACGAGGAGGCCGCACGCAGAGCCGAGACGGCCGGGCTCGAGACCGTGATCGACCGCTGCGTGAAGATCGAGCATGCGCGGCTCTTCGGCGGCCTCAACTGGGCCGGCGTCAACACCCGGGTCATCTCGGCGAAGCGGCCGAGGTACATTGCGAACTAATGCCCGGACCGCGATGAGCGGCTTACCCTGGCCATCTCGATTGGCATGTGGAGCCCCGTTTTGACGAAGACCTACTCGATCTCGGAAGCGAAGGATCAGTTGCCTCGGATCGTTTACGAGGCCGAGGCAGGCCGTGCGGGTGCGCTCACGCGGCGCGGAAAGCCGGTGGCGATCCTCCCCTCGAAGGCGGAATACGAACGACTCCGACGACGCAAACGGCCGATTGAGTGGGGTGCTGTCGAAATCGACACTCGCGGATTCAAGTTCGACCGGGGAGAGACCAATGCACGGTAGCCTCATCCCTGAACCGTCCCGCGCCGAATCCCTACCGCGCGCAACGTAGCGGCAGCAGCCCAAGTGCCCGACCGCAGATTCGGCTTCGAGACCCTCGCGCTGCACGCCGGCCAGATCCCGGACCCGGCCACCGGCGCCCGCGCCGCGCCGATCTACCAGACGACCTCCTTCGTCTTCGACTCGGCCGAGCATGCGGCGAGCCTCTTCAACCTCCAGACGTTCGGCAACGTCTACTCGCGCATCTCGAACCCGACGGTGGCGGTGCTCGAGGAGCGCATGGCGGCGCTCGAGGGCGGCCGCGCGGCGCTCGCCGCGGCGACCGGGCAGTCCGCCGAGGCCGTCGCGATCATGACCCTCGTCGAGGCCGGCGACCACGTCGTCTCCGCCGCGACGCTCTACGGCGGCACGCACACGCTGCTCGGCGTCAACCTGAAGAAGTTCGGGATCGAGGCGACGTTCGTCGACGCCGACGACCCCGAGAACTTCCGCCGCGCGATCAGGGCGAACACGAAGCTCGTCTACGCCGAGACGCTCGGCAATCCGTCGATCAACGTCGTCGACATCGAGCGCGTGGGCGCGATCGCGCGCGAGGCGGGCATCCCGTTCGTCGTCGACAACACGGTGCCCTCGCCCTACCTCTGCCGGCCGCTCGACTGGGGTGCGGACATCGTCGTGCATTCGGCGACCAAGTACATCGGCGGTCACGGCACCACGATGGGCGGCGTGATCGTCGAGTCGGGGAAGTTCCCCTGGGGCAACGGCAAGTTCCCGGGCATGACCACGCCCTCGCCGGGCTACCACGGCGTCATCTTCCACGAGACGTTCGGCGACTTCGGGTACACGATGCGCTGCCGGATGGAGACGATGCGCACGTTCGGCCCGGCGCTCGCGCCCTTCAACGCGTGGATGCTGCTGCAGGGGCTCGAGACGCTGCCGGTGCGCATGGACCGGCACTGCGCCAATGCGCTCGCGGTCGCGGAGTTCCTGTCGCGGCATCCGCAGGTGACCTGGGTCAACTATCCCGGCCTGCCGGGCAACAGGTACTACGACCTCACCCGGAAGTACATGCCGAAGGGCGCGAGCGGCCTGCTCTCGTTCGGCATCCGGGGCGGCGCGGCGGCCGGCGAGAAGTTCATCGACGCGGCGACCTTCATGAGCCATCTCGCGAACATCGGCGACGCGAAGACGCTGGTGATCCATCCGGCCTCCACTACTCACCGCCAGATGAGCGAGGAGGAGCAGGCGAAGGCGGGCGTGCTGCCCGAGATGATCCGGGTGTCGGTGGGCATCGAGACGCTGGACGACATCCTGTGGGACCTCGACCAATCTCTGCACGCGGCTGCAAAGGGGTAGGCAATGATCAGCTACGACGTCGTCGAGCACGGCAAGCCGCTGCAGCGGGTGGTGAAGGACACGCCGAAGCCGCAGGGCGCGGAGGTGCTGGTGCGCGTCACGCGCTCCGGCGTGTGCCACTCCGACCTGCACATCTGGGACGGCTATTTCGATCTGGGCGGCGGCAAGAAGTTCTACGTGAAGGATCGCGGCTGCGTGCCGCCGTTCACGCTCGGCCACGAGCCGTTCGGCGTCGTCGAGGCGCTCGGTCCCGACGCCAGGGGCGTCGCGGTCGGGCAGAGGAAGCTCGTCTATCCGTGGATGGGCTGCGGCACGTGCGCGATGTGCATGTCCGAGCAGGACAATTATTGCCTCCAGCAGCGCTTCCTCGGGGTGTTCCGGCCGGGCTCCTATTCGACGCACCTCGTCGTCCCCGATGCCAAGTACCTGATCGACGCCGATGGCATCGAGGAAGGCTTCGCCGCCACGCTCGCCTGCTCCGGCCTCACGGTGTATAGCGCGATCCGCAAGCTGCCCGCGCTCTCCGCTCGCGACTGGGTCGTCGTGCTCGGCTGCGGCGGTCTCGGCCTGATCGCCCTTTCAACGCTGCGCGCGCTCGGGATCGAGCGCGTGATTGCATGCGATGTCGACGAATCGAAGTTCCCGGCCGCCAGGGCCGCGGGTGCGCGCGAGACCGTGAACTCGCGCGACCTCCAGACGGGGCTCGCGGAGATCCAGCGAGTCTCGGGCGCCGCGGTCGCCGGCGCGCTCGACTTCGTCGGGATGCCCGCGACCTTCGACCTCGGCACGGCCGCGCTCGCGAAGGGCGGGCGCTACGTCCTCGTCGGACTGTTCGGCGGCGAGGTGACGTTCTCGCTGCCGCCGATAGCCCAGCGCGCGATCTCGATCATGGGCTCGTACGTGGGCAACCTGCAGGAGCAACGCGAGGTCGTGGCGCTCGCGCAAAGCGGAAAGCTGAAGCCGACACCGGTCGAGACTCGCCCGGCGACCGAAGTGAACCGCACTCTCGACGAGCTAAAGGCCGGGAAGATCATCGGCCGCGTCGCCCTGGACATGGCGCGCACGTGAACGACATGGCCAGCCCCCGCCTGAACCTCGGCGACCTCACCAGCCCCTACGGAAGCGCGCGGCGCCCGACGCTCGCGGCGAACGTCGTCTCCACCTCGCAGCCGCTCGCCGCGCAGGCGGGCCTGCAGGCGCTCGCCGCGGGCGGCAACGCGATGGACGCGGCCATCGCCGCGGCGATCACGCTCACCGTCGTCGAGCCGATCTCGAACGGGATCGGCTCGGATCTCTTCGCGATCGTCTGGGACGGATGCGAGCTGCACGGCCTGAACGCGTCGGGCCGCTCGCCGGCCGCATGGACGCCCGAGTACTTCGCCGGGCAGAGGGCGGTGCCGCAGCGCGGCTGGAACAGCGTCTCGGTGCCGGGCTGCGTGTCGGCCTGGGTCGAGCTCTCGGAGCGGTTCGGACGCCTGCCATTGGAGCGGCTCTTCGACGCCGCGATCCGGTACGCCTTCGACGGCTACCTGGTGTCGCCGTTCGTCGCGCAGCGTTGGGAGCTGCAGGCCCGTGAGCTCAAGGTGCAGCCCGGCTTCGCGGAGGCGTTCATGCCCGGCGGGCGGGCGCCGCGCGCGGGCGAGCCGTTCCGGCTGCGCGAGGCCGCCACCACGCTCGAGCTGATCGCGGAGACGCGCGGCAAGGCCTTCTACGAGGGCGAGCTCGCCGCGAAGCTGGAGGCGCACTCGGCCGCGTGCGGCGCCGCAATGACGCGCGCCGACCTCGCCGCGCACACTAACGACTGGGTCGGCACGCTCGCCCAAGATTACCGCGGCTACACCGTGCACGAGATCCCGCCGAACGGCCAGGGCATCGTCTGCCTGATGGCGCTCGGGATGCTGCAGTACTTCGACGTGGCGAGCCTGCCGGTCGATTCGCCCGACAGCGTGCACCTGCAGATCGAGGCGGTGAAGCTCGCCTTCGCCGATGCGCGCCGCTTCGTCGCCGATCCCGCGGCGATGGACGTGAAAGCGGGCGCCCTGCTCGACCGCGACTACCTCGCGACGCGCGCGCGCCTGATCGACATGAAGCGCGCCCAGGACTTCGGCCACGGATCGCCGCCCGCCGGCGGCACGATCTATCTCACCGCGGCCGACGCGGAAGGGATGATGGTCTCGCTGATCCAGTCGAACTACATGGGCTTCGGGTCCGGCGTCGCCGTGCCCGGCACCGGTATCAGTCTGCAGAACCGCGGCGCCGGGTTCGTGCTCACCGAGGGCCACCCGAACCGCGTCGCGCCGCGCAAGCGCCCGTACCACACGATCATTCCCGGCTTCGTGACGAAGGGCGGCGCGCCGGTGATGAGCTTCGGCCTCATGGGCGGTGCGATGCAGCCGCAGGGCCACACGCAGCTCATGGTGCGCATGGTCGACTACGGCCAGAACCCGCAGGCCGCGATCGACGGGCCGCGCTTCCGCATCATGACCGGCCTCGATGTCAACGTGGAGCCGTCGTTCCCGAAGGCGACGCTGGACGGGCTGGCGCGCCGCGGCCACCGCCTGGTCGAGCTGCCGGAGGGCTACATGGATTTCGGCTGCTCGCAGATTGCGCTGAAGGTCGACGGCGGCTACGTCTGCGCCTCCGACGCGCGGCGCGACTCGCTTGCGGTCGGGTTCTGAGGAGGATGCGATGAAGCTCCACAGCCCGCAGTCGATCCACCCGCCCGTGGGCAACTACAGCCACGGCGTTGCGATGCCGCCGAACTGCCGGGCGCTGTTCGTCGCCGGCCAGACCGGGATCCGCGCCGACGGCACGACGCCGGCCGATTTCGAGGAGCAGTGCGACGTGGTGTGGCAGAACATCAAGGCGATCGTCGAGGACGGCATGAAGCTCACCGACATCGTCAAGCTCACCGTGCTTCTCACCGACCGCGTGAACCTGCCCAAGCTCGCCGAGGTCCGCAAGCGCTATCTCGGCGACCACAAGCCGGCCGCCACCGGCTTCGTCGTGGCCGGCCTCGTCCGGCCCGAATGGCAAATCGAGGTCGACGCCATCGCACTAAGAGCCGTCGCGGCGCCCAAGGCGGCCGTGCGGAAGCCCGCGACGAAGGCGGCCAAGCGGAAGAAATGACCGCCGAGCTCTGCTTTCTCCCCGCGACGGAGCTCGTCGCCCGCTATCGCGCAAAGACGCTCTCGCCCGTAGAGGTGACGAGCGCGGTGTTCAGGCGCATCGAGGCGCTCAATCCGAAGCTGAACGCCTACTGCCTCGTCGACGTCGACGGCGCCATGGCCGCGGCGCGCGCGTCCGAGGCGCGCTGGACGAAGGGCGCGCCGTCCGGGCCGGTCGACGGCGTGCCGACGTCGATCAAGGACCTCGTGCTCGCAAGAGGCTGGCCGACGCTGCGCGGCTCCAGAACGATCGATCCGGCCGGGCCGTGGAACGACGACGCACCGGCGACCGCGCGGCTGCGCGAGTCCGGCGCAGTGCTCCTCGGCAAGACGTGCACGCCCGAGTACGGCTGGAAGGGCGTGACCGACAGCCCGCTCACCGGGATCACGCGCAATCCCTGGAACCTCGATCGCACACCCGGTGGCTCGAGCGGCGGCGCCTCGGCGCAGGTCGCGGCAGGCCTCGGCCAGCTCGCGGTCGGGACCGACGGCGGCGGCTCGATCCGCATCCCGTGCGGCTTCGCCGGCATCTCCGGCATCAAGGCAAACTTCGGGCGCGTGCCCGCGTGGCCGCTCTCGCCAATGGGCACCGTCGCGCACGTCGGCCCGATGGCGCGCACGATCGCCGACTGCGCGCTGATGCTCAACGCGCTCGCGCGACCTGACGCGCGCGACTGGTACGCGCTGCCGCATGACGGCACGGACTGGACGAAGGGCCTCGACGCCGGCGCGAAGGGGCTCCGGATCGCCTACAGCCCCCGCCTCGGCTACGTGAAGCACGTGCACCCGGAGGTCGAGGCGCGCGTGGGCGACGCGGTGAAGCAGCTCGCCGGGCTCGGCGCGACCGTCGACCAGGTCGATCCCGGTTTCGCCGATTGCAGCGAGACGTTCCGCGTGCACTGGACGGCCGGCGCCTACAACGCCCTGCGCCGGCTCCCGGAGGAGAAGCTCGCGCTCGTCGAGGCGCCGCTCCGCCGCTGGTTCGACGCCGGCTCGAGGTGGAGCCTCGAGCAGTACCTCGACGCGGTGGGTGCGCGCCAGGCGCTCGGCGAGCACATGCACCGCTTCCACGAAAAGTGGGATCTCCTCGCGACGCCGGCGCTCCCGGGTCCGGCGTTTGAGGTCGGGCGCGTCGTCCCGTCCGGCGGGTACTACGCGGACCCCGACGACTGGACCGCGTGGACGCCGTTCAGCTACCCGTTCAACCTCACGCAGCAGCCCGCGCTGTCGGTGCCGTGCGGCTTCACCGCCGACGGGCTGCCGGTCGGCCTGCAGCTCGTGGCGCCGCAGTACCGCGAGGACCTGTGCCTGCGAGCGGCGCACGCGTTCCAGCAGGCAACCGATCACCTCAGACGGCCGCCCGTCTGAGAACGAGAGAGTACCGACCGCGACGACGACAAGGAGGAAGCCGATGCTGAAGATCTGGGGGCGGGTGAACTCGATCAACGTGCAGAAAGTGATGTGGACGGTCGCCGAGCTGGGCATCCCGCACGAGCGCGTCGACGCGGGCATGGCGTTCGGCGTGGTCAACACGCCCGAGTACCGTCGCATGAATCCGAACGGCCGCGTTCCGACGATCGACTACGACGGATTCATCCTCTGGGAGTCGAACACGATCGTGCGCTACCTGTACGCCAAGCACGGGCCGAGGCGCACGCTCGAGGAGGGATACGGCGCGGAGAAGTGGATGGACTGGGTCACCTCGACGCTCGCCGCGCCGATCACGACGATCTTCTGGCAGCTCATCCGCACGCCGGTGGAGAAGCGCGACGCCGCCGCGGTCGAGGCCGCGGTCAAGCAGGCCGGCGACGCGTTCGGGATCGCGGACGCGGCGCTCGCCTCGCAGCCGTACCTGTCCGGGCGCGACTTCTCCATGGGCGACGTGCCGTTCGGCTGCTTCGTCTACCGCTGGATGAGCCTGCCGGTCGAGCGGCCGGCGCACGCCAACCTCGCGAAGTACTACGAGCGGCTGAAGGCGCGACCGGCGTACCGGCAGCACGTGATGATCCCGCTGTCGTGACCGGAGGCATCCCGATGACCGAATCCTCCCGCGGCCTGCGCATCCACTTCGTCGACGGCACCGCGCTCGCGGTGAGCTTCCCGCAGCAGCGCGACAACGAGACCGCCGCCGAACTCATGCTCGAGGCGGTCTTGAAGCAGCAGATGCTCATGATCGAGGCCGACGGCTGCCTGCACTTCGTGCCGTTCCAGAACGTCAAGTACATGAGCGTCTTCCCGGCGCCGGAGAAGCCCGGCAAGACGGTCATCCGCGGCGCGCGCATCGACGGCTGAACGGCCGCGGCGTCCGGTCCGGAACCCGCCGTGGCCAGCGCAGCGCCGGTCGGCGAGCCTGCCGCGCCGCTCCCGGCGCGGTTGATCGGGCTGGTCTTCCTGCCGTTCGCGGCCGGCTACTTCCTCTCCTACTTCTTCCGCAACGTCAACGCGGTCATCGCGAAGGACCTCGCGCGCGAGTTCGCGCTCGCTCCGTCCGACGTCGGGTTGCTCACGAGCGCCTACTTCCTCACGTTCGGCCTGTTCCAGCTCCCGCTCGGCGTCCTGCTCGACCGGTTCGGACCGCGCAGGGTGGTCGCGTCGCTGCTCTGCGTGACCGCGGTCGGCGCGGCGCTCTTCGGTCTGGCAGAAGGCCTCGCGTCGCTCGCGTTTGGCCGCGCGCTGATCGGGCTCGGCGTCTCGGCGTGCCTGATGGGCTCGATCAAGGCGTTCACGCTCTGGTTTCCGCTCTCGCGGCTCGCCACTTTGAGCGGATGGTTCATCTTTCTCGGGGCCATGGGCGGGCTCGCGGCGACGGCGCCGGTGGAGGCGGCGCTTGGCGTCGTCGGCTGGCGCGCAATGTTCTACGGCCTGGCGGTGGCATCGCTCGCAGCGGCGGCGCTGATCGCCGTCTGCGTGCCGGAGAAGCCGCTGCCCGGTGCGGGGGCGACGTGGGCGGAGCAGTTCCGCGCGGTCGGGCGGATCTTCAGGCTGCCGCTATTCTGGCGCATCGCCCTTCCCTTCATCGTGACGCACGCCGCGTACCAGGCAATGCAGGGCCTGTGGCTCGGCCCCTGGCTGACCGACGTCGGCGGGCTCGGCCGCGAGGGGGCCGCGCGGCTGCTGTTCGTCACCGCCGGCGTCTATGCGCTGGGGTCGGTGTTCTTCGGCAGCTTCGCCGACCGCCTCGCCGCGCGCGGGATCCCGCGCCTCACGACCTACAAGTACGGCCTCGCCGTGTCGTTCGCCGCATTCCTCTGCATCGCGCTCGACCTGGCGCTGCCGCGCGCGGGTGTCCTGGCGGTTTACGGCTTCACCGTCATCTCGGGCGCGATCGCGTTCGCGCTGGTCGCGCCCCAGCTGCCCCCGGAGATGTCCGGGCGCGCGATCACGGCGGTGAACTTCGCGCACTTCGCGCTCTCGTTCGCCTTCCAGTGGGGCATCGGCGCGGTGCTGCGGGTCTATCCCGTCGTCGACGGCCGCTACGCGCCTGAAGGCTATGCCGCCGCGCTCGTCGCGATCGGCGTCGCGCAGGCCGCCGTCCTCGCGTGGCTCCTGCCGCTGCGCGAGAAGGGGCCGGCCGCCGGCTGACGCGCGAGCGCCGCGAGCTCGGCCTCGCGCGCGCTCTTGTCGAGCTGCGCCAGCGCCTTCACCGCGCCGTAGAACCGCGCCATGTCGCGGCCTTCGCGCGCGAGCAGCGCGCGGAACGCCGGCACGAGCTCCTCGTAGGTCGCGACCGAGGCGAGCTGCGCGTTGTTCACGCCGTTCTCGAACCAGCGGTCGTAGCCGGACCATCCGCCCCAGCGCTCCGCCTTGAGCGCCCGGTACTCCGCCTCCATCTCCGCGAGCAGGCGGGCCTTGCCCGCGCGCTTCTCCTCCGCCGGCAGCGCCTCGCGATAGAAATCATCGAGCCGCGCGCGGTAGCGCAGCACGAGCCGCACGAACTCGTTGCGGCGCGCGCGGAGCTCCGCGTACGCCGCGCGCTCGCGTTCGGTGGCGTGCTTCGCCATCCAGCGCCGGACGCCCTCCTCCTCGACCGCGACGGCGAACGACTCGTTGAACATCGTGTCGCCCTTCACGTACACGAGCTGGTGCGCGAGCTCGTGGAAGACGAGGCGCGCGAGCTCCGCGTCGGGATACCTGACGAAGGTGTTGAGCACCGGGTCGTCGAACCAGCCGAGGGTCGAGTAGGCGGGCACGCCGTAGACGAACACGTCGTAGCCCTCCTTGCGCAGCCCGGCGGCAAAGGCCTCCGCGTCGCCCTGAGCGTAGTACCCGCGATAGCTGACGCAGCCGACGATCGGGAAGCAGCTCGCGCGCGGCTCGACCGAGAACTCCGGCGCGGCGAACACGTTCCACACGGCGTACGGCCGCTCGAGGTCGGCGTAGGCGCGATAGCTGCCGTTCTCCGGAAGCCCGAGCTCGCGGCTCGCGAACTCGCGGATCTCCAGCACGCGCGCGAGCTTCGCGCGCAGCTCGGGCGACGTCGTGCCGTCGGCGAGCTGCGCGTCGATCGGGCGGATCCGGTTCATCAGGTCGAGGTGCCCGCGCACTGCCTGGCCGTAGTACGAGAAGGTGGCGCAGCCGGGAATGGTTGCAAGCGCCGCGACTGCGCAGGCCGCTACCGCGATGAGCGCCCAGCGCAGCTTCATGCCGCGAAGCGCCCCGTGTCGAGGAACGCCGCGACCTGCGCCGCGACCGCGCGCGAGACGAGCATCTCGCTGTGCGCGACCGGCATCACGAGATGGTCCGCGAGGCGCGGGTGGCGCGTTTCCTCGACCAGCACGGCGCCGTCGCTCGCCCCCGGGAGCCGCATGACGAGGCTGCCGAGCCCCATCCTGCGCGTTCCCGCGACGGCGCCGGCCTCGACCCCCGCCGGAATGTCGAGCTGCGGCATGTCGGTCCACAGCGACCGCGTCGTGCCGAGCAGCGGCGCGAGGAACCGCGTGTGCGCGAGCTTGCGTCCGCTCTGGCAACCGGCGAGCGGCGAGCCGAGCAGGACGATGCGTCGCACGCGCGCGTCGGGCCGCCGCGCGAGCGCCCGGAGCGCGACCAGCCCGCCGAGGCTGTGCGCGACGATGTGGATGCGGTCGCCCGCGCACTCCGCGATCGCGCGCGCGAGGCGCGCGGCGTTGTGCTCGAACTCGTCGAGCGCGGAGTAGTAGCCGAGGGCGCGCGGGGCGAACCCGTGACCGGCGAGGGCGCGCGAGAGATACAGCATGATCGCGCGGTTGGTCCACAGGCCGTGGACGAGCAGCACCGGTTCCGGGAGCGTGTGGACGCTGCGGGCAAGGTCGTCTCGAGGGCGGAGGCGTTGCATCGGTACGGAATCGATGGTGCGACCCCGATTCTAGCGTCGCCGCCCTACGGGGAGGTGCGTGCGACGAGCAGCCGCAGCGCGACCGCGAGCGGCACGAGCGCGAAGAACGCGAATCCCCAGGCATAGGTTCCGGTCGCGGACACCAGGGCGGTGAATACCGGCGGCCCGACCATCGCGCCGCCGAAGGTGAAGAATTGGGTTCCGCCCGTTGCGGTCCCGACCTGGCCGGGCGGCGCGCAGCGCGCGACCTCGGCGAGGAACACGCCGTTCCAGCCGACCGCCGACGCGCCGTAGAGCACCGCGACGGCGGTGATCGCCGCGATCGGCCACGCGCCGGAGAACAGCGCGGTCAGGGCGGCACACGCCGCCGACACAACCCCCAGCAGGGTGAGCGTGATGCGCGGGGAAACCCAGTGGTCCGCCACCGCACCCCAGACCACGCGGCCGACGATGCCGGAGCCGTGCGCCAGCGCGTACACGAAGCCCGCGGTCACGAGATCGTGGCCGAGGTCCAGGGTGAGGCGCGAGACGAAATAGGCGATGAACACGAGCTGCGCCGACGCGTAGCCGAACGACACGACCGAGAGGTCGCGCAGGCGCGGGTGCGACAGCGCGAGCCGGATCGGCCCGGTCATCCCGTCGACCACGCGACGGAAGCGGATGGCGAACGGCGCGAGCGTCGCGCCCGAATCCACTGCCGCCGGCGGATCGGCTATGACGGCGCGCGCAGGCAGAAGGACAAAGGCCGCAGCGACGCATGCCGCGCCGAGGACGGGGAGCGTGTTCGACCACCCGAGCGCGAGCACCAGCGTGGGCACGACGGCACCCGCGATCGCGCCGCCGATCGGGACCCCGGTCTGCTTGATCGAGAAGACGAGCGCCATGATGCCGGGCGGCGTGCGGCGCGCGAGGATGTGCGAGCTCGCCGGGTTGACGAACCCGTAGCCGATGCCGATCAGGAGGGCGGCGACCGGAATCAACGCCAGGATTGCGAGCTTCCCCAGCGCGAGCCCGACGCCGGTGGTCACGACAGCGGCCTGGCACACGGAAAACGCTCCGAAGCGGGCAATGAGGCCGCCGGTCGCGAGCCCCGAGAGCATCGCTCCGAGGTACGCGATCGAGACGAACAGCCCGATCGACTGCGGCGCCGCGCCGAGGTCTGCAGCCGCGATCGGTGCGATCACCGACGGCGCGATCAGCGCGGTCGCCGTCAGGCTCTGGACGGCAAGGGTGACGGCAATCGCGACGAGGACCGTCTTCACCGGTCCCCGCCGCGGGGGAAACGGATCCCGTCTCCCGCTCCCACGCTACTCCACCTCGACGGTCCCGCTGGCCAGCACCTGGACCATGCTCGTTCCGGCCTCGAACGTCGGCGGGGCGACTTCCGCGCCCTGCGGCGCCATCGCGCGCGTCGTCATCATCGGGCGCGGGCCGGGCGCGAAGCCGCCGGTGTTGAGGCCGATGCGGCGGATCTTGTAGCTCTTGCCGCCGATCGCCTTCGTTGCGATGTCGGCGCGCCCGCGGAATGCCGCGACCGCGTCAGTGATCAGCTCGTTCTCGGTCTGGCGCCGCAGCTCCGGGGAGACGGTGAAGGACACGCCCCCGAGCTGCATGGTCGATTGCAACTTGCCGATCAGCGCCGCCATCGCCTGCACGTCCTTCGACTCGAGCCGGATCTCGGTGCGGCCGCGCCATCCGGTGAGCTTGTTGGCGCGGTCGTAGACCGGGAAGGTCTGCGTGTAGCCGCTGCGCGTCTTCACCGCCTTGAACTCGCCGGCGGTTCGCAGCGCCTCGGCGGAGACGCGGTTGAGCTGGTCGGCGATCTTCGCTGCCGAGGGGTCGCTCGCGTCGACGTAGAGGCTCGCGTTCATCAGGTCGTTCTGCACCTCGCGCGCGACCTCGGCCTGCAGGTCGACCTGGTTAAAGCGCACGGGCTCGACCGGCGACTGCGCGAGGGCGGCGGTGGCGCCGAGCGCGCCGGCGAGTGCGACAAGGGTATTGCGGATCATTTCGGCTCCGGGGTGAAGAGGGTCACGGCGCAGTAAACGCAGCGCAGCGCGAAGAGGGGTTAGACGCGCGTCGAGGCGGTATGCTTGACCACTGTGACTCTACTCAACTGGATCCGCCGCTGCTGGTCGTGCCTCGGGCCGCTCGGCCCGCGCGACCGGCGCTGCCTGCGCTGCGGCGCCGCCCAGCCGCGCGGCGCCGGGACGCCGGATCACTACTGAGTCCTCAGGCGAGATTCCTCAGCTCCCGCAGTCCCACCGACAGCATTGCGAGATCAGGCGACTGCACGGCGTGCAGCTCGCCGAGGATGCGCGACGCGCGCTCCATGGTCCCGCGGTGGCGCGCCTCCCAGGCGGCGACCGGGTCCGCGCCGCCGTCCCCCGCGGCGGCGAGCGCGTTCGTCGCGAGCGCGCGCTGCAACCCGGCGAGATCGTCGCGCATCGCGCTCTTCGCGAGTGCCTGCCAGTGGCCATCGCCCGGCAGAGCGCCGATGCGGTCGCGCAGCCACGCGAGGCCGAGCTTCGACGTGACGCCGAAGTAGGCCCCGGCGACGGCCTCCGCCGCGCGCCCGGTGTTCGCCGACACCTCGGCGATGTCGAGCGCAGCGAACAGGGTGTCCAGCGCGGCGACGCGGTGCGCCACCTCGCGCGGCACGCCCGAGCGCTCCCAGCCGGCCGCAACCGCATCGATGTGCGCGGCCGCCTGGGCGTCGACGAGCGCGCCGAGGCGACCGTAGATCGCCTCGATGCCGGGACGGAAGTGGTCGATCGTCGGCTCCATCGGGGCCGTCAGCCGGGTCGAGCGCAGGAACCAGTTGGTCGCGCGCACGATCAGGCGACCCGCCTCGATCACCATCTCGGCCTGTGTAGCGTCGGGCACCTTGCTGTCGAGCGCCTCGATCGACTGCCACACCGGCACCAGGCCGAACACCTCGCGAGTGAGCAGGTAGGCGCGGACGATCTCGGCCACGCTCGCGCCGCTCGACTCGACGAACCGGTGCACGAAGGTCGAGCCGACACGGTTCACCATGCTGTTGACGACGTGCGTCGCGATGATCTCGCGCCGGAGCGGATGGCGCGGCATCACGCCCGCGTAGACCTCCCGCATGGTCAGGGGGAAATAGCGCCCGAGCGCGCCGGCGATCCACTCGTCCTCGGGGAGATCGGAGGCGAGGAGCTCGTCAAAGAGCCACATCTTGGAGTACGCGAGCAGCACCGCACGCTCGGGGGCCGCGAGCCCGGTCTTCGCCGCCCGCCGCTCGGCGATCTCCTCGTCGGAGGGCAGGAACTCGAGCGCGCGGTTGAGGCGGCCCGCCTTCTCCAGGAACTGGATGAAGCGGCTCTGCGCGTCGAGGAGCTGGGCCTGCAGCCGGCCGCTGACCGAGATCGACTGCGTCTGGAAGTAGTTGTCGCGCAGCACGAGCGCCGCGACCTGGTCGGTCATCTGCGCGAGCAGCGTGTTCCGCTGCTTTTCGGTCAGTTCGCCGTCGGCGATCACCAGGCCGAGCAGGATCTTGATGTTCACCTCGTGGTCGGAGGTGTCCACGCCGGCGGAGTTGTCGATCGCGTCGGTGTAGATCCGCCCGCCCTTGAGCGCGAACTCGATGCGCCCGCGCTGCGTGAAGCCGAGGTTGCCGCCCTCGGCGACGACCTTGCAGCGCAGCTCCGCGCCGTTCACGCGCAACGCGTCGTTCGTTCGGTCGCCGACCTCGGCGTGCGTCTCGCCGGTCGCTTTCACGTACGTGCCGATGCCGCCGTTGTAGACGAGGTCGACCGGCGCCTTCAGGATGGCGCTGATCAGCTCGGTCGGCGTCAGGCTTTCGGCGTCGATGGCGAGTGCCTTGCGTGCCTGCTGCGAGAGCGGGATCGCCTTCGCGCTCCGCGGCCAGGTGCCGCCGCCCTCCGAGACGAGCATCGCGTTGTAGTCGGCCCAGGAGGAGCGCGGCAGCTCGAACAGGCGCTTCCTTTCGGCGAAGCTCGCGCCCGGGTTCGGATCGGGGTCGATGAAGACGTGGCGGTGATCGAACGCGGCGACCAGTTTGATGTGCTTCGACAGCAGCATGCCGTTGCCGAGCACGTCCCCCGACATGTCGCCGATGCCGACCACGGTGAAGGACGTCGTCTGCGTGTCGACGCCGAGCTCGCGAAAGTGGCGCTTCACTGACTCCCAGGCGCCGCGCGCGGTGATGCCCATCGTCTTGTGGTCGTATCCCGCGGACCCGCCGGACGCGAACGCGTCGCCGAGCCAGAAGCCGTACTCCGCCGAGATTCCGTTCGCGTAGTCGGAGAAGGTGGCGGTGCCCTTGTCCGCCGCGACGACGAGGTACGGATCGTCCGCGTCGTGCCGGCGCACCTGCGTCGGCGGCACGACGTTGCCGCCGACGAGGTTGTCGGTGAGGTCGAGCAGCCCGCGCAGGTAGTCCTTGTAGCAGGCGACGCCTTCCTTCATGAACGCCTCGCGGTCGGCCGCCGGCGGCGCCTTCTTGAGGACGAAGCCGCCCTTCGAGCCCACCGGCACGATCACCGCGTTCTTCACCATCTGCGCCTTCACCAGGCCGAGGACCTCGGTGCGGAAATCCTCGGGCCGGTCGGACCAGCGCAGGCCCCCGCGCGCGACCTTCCCGCCGCGCAGGTGCACGCCCTCGAAGCGCGGCGAGTACACGAAGATCTCGAACATCGGCTTCGGCTCGGGCAGGGCCGGCACCTTCGCCGGGTCGAGCTTGAACGAGAGGAACGGCTGGCGCCGCCCGTCGGCGTCGCGGCGCCAGAAGTTCGTGCGCGTGGTCGCGAGGATCAGCGCCAGGTACTGGCGCAGCACGCGATCCTCGTTGAGGTTCTCGACCGCGTCGAGCGCGCCTTCGATCGACTTCGCTTGCGCCGCAACTCCAGCATCGGCCGTGGCCGCGTCTCCACCTGCCCCGCCGCCGATCGGGTCGAAGCGCAGCCGGAAGAGCGCGACGAGCTGGCGCGCGATGTCGGGGTGCGCGCCGAGCGACTGCTCGATGAACGCCTGCGAGAGCGGGAAGCCGATCTGCCGCAGGTACTTTGCGTACGCGCGCAACACCGCTATCTCGTCGGCGGCGAGCCGCGCGGCGAGCACCAGCCGGTTGAAGTCGTCGCTCTCGATCTCACCTGCGAAGACGCGCCCGAACGCGTCCTCGAAGAGCGCACCGACGGCATCGATCTCGATGTCGCCGTCCTGCGTCGTCGCGAGCCCGAAGTCGTGCAGCCAGACCGGGCCCGCGCCCTCCGGATTGAGTCGGTAGGACCGTTCCTCGAGTACGCGCAGCCCCATGCGCTCCAGCATCGGCAGGCTCTCGGAGAGCGGCACCGGCTTACCCACGTGGAAGAGCTTGAAGCGGAGCGTCCCCGGCGCGGCCTCGAGCGGGCGGTACAGGTTCATACCCAGGCTGCCGCCAGCCGCCACGCGCTCGGCCATCTCCATGTCGGGCACAGCGTTGCGCGCCGGGACGTCCTCGCGGTAGGCGGCCGGGAACGCACCGCCGAAACGGCGCGCGAGCTCGGTGCCGCGCGCCTCGCCGAGCCGCTCCAGCGCCGCCGCGGCCAGATCGTCCTCCCAGCGGCGCGCCGCCTGCGCGAGGCGCCTCTCGAGCTCGGGCACGTTCACCGGCGCGATCTGTCCGGGCGTCGTGCGCACGACCATGTGGATGCGTGCGAGCATCGAGTGCGACAGGAACACGTCGAACTCGGTGCTGCTGCCCCCGAACGCCTCGGCCAGGATTGCCTGCCACTTGCGGCGGAGATCGGTGGTGTAGTTCTCGCGCGGCGCGTAGATCAGGCACGAGACGAAGCGCTCGAACGGATCGGTGCGCAGGAACAGGCGGAATCGCTGGCGCTCGCCCAGGTGCAGGATGCCGGTCGCCGCGGCGTAGAGATCCTCCTCGCCGATCTGGAAGAGCTCGTCGCGCGGATAGGTGTCGAGGATGTTCTCGAGCCGCTTCGCCGCGTGCCCGCCGGGCGGGTAGCCCGCCCGCGCCTGGACGCCGGCGACCTTGCGCCTGAGCAGCGGGATCTCCGCCGGCCGCACCTGGTATGCGATGTGCGTGTACAGCCCGAGGAAGCGGTGCTCGCCGCTCACCTCGCCGCGGTCGTCGTAGCGCTTGAGCCCGATGTAGTCGAGGTAGCCCGGGCGGTGCACCGTCGAGCGCGAATTCGCCTTGGTGACGATCAGCAGGTCCTTCTCGCGCGCGTAGGCGCGCGCGCGCGGCGGCAGTTGCGAGAAGCTCGTCGACAGGCTCTCGCCCGGCTTGATGCGCAGGATGCCGAGGCCCGACCCGGGCACGACGGCGAGCGCGTCGTCGCCGTCCTTCATCACCAGGTCGTGGCAGCGGTAGCCGAGGAAGGTGAAGTGGTTGTCGGCGAGCCACTCGAGGAGCGCGCGCGTCTCCGCAACTTCCGCCTGGCCGACGGGCGGCGGGCGGCGCTCCATGTCGGCGAGGATCTCGCGCACCTTCCCGGTCATCTTCTTCCAGTCCTCGACCGCGGCGCGGACGTCGCCCAGCACGCGCGCGATGTCGACGGCGAGCGCCTCGAGCCGCGCCGCCTCGCTGATCCGGTCCACCTCGACGTGGATGAACGACTCGCTCAGGCCCGCCGGCGAGTCGTCCGGGAGGATCCCAATGAGCGTCTGCTCGGGGCCGGCGACCTGCGGCTGCCCCGGGCCCGTGCCAGCCGGGCCGCCCCGATTGACCCGCAGGATCGGGTGCACGGTGAGGTGCAGCGTGAGCCCGTGCCGGTTCACCTCCATCGTCACCGAGTCGACCAGGAACGGCATGTCATCGTTGACGATCTCGATCACGGTGTGCGTGGACTGCCAGCCGTGCTCGGCCACGCTCGGGTTGAAGACGCGCACCTTCGGCACGCCCGGCTCGCGCCGGCGCCCGAAGTTCCAATGGGAGAGCGCGGCGCCGTAGAGGTCGGCGCTCTCGTGCTCGGCGAGATCCCCGGGGTCGACCTGGCGGTAGTACGCCCGGACGAAGGCCTCGACCGGGCCGCGCGCGTCCGGCGCCACCTTCTCGCGGACGAGGGCGAGCACCTGGTCGAGCCGCTCGGAGCTGCCGGGTCCGGTGCGTGCCTGCATGGTCTCCTCCGCGAGCGTGTTGTCGGTGCGCGGCCGGGAGAGACGGCAGGCGGCCCCGCGTGCTGCGCGGCTAGTCTAGCAGCGCGGCATCACCGGGGCCGCGGTTCCGGCCGGGCGGAAGTCTCGCGCCGACGGACCGGAAGCGGCGCGCCGGGCGGAGCGCTCATGCCCGATGCCGGCTCTCGCCGGTGGCGATGCCACCGGCGACGAGGTGTGCGGTGCGCAATGGCTCCGGGAGCTTCGCGGAAACCGCCAGGCGACGCAGGACGCGCGCTGCGTCATCGAGGCGGATCCCGGCGCGCTGCACGTACAGACCTGCCACGGGCTCCATGGGGCCGGCGCGCTCGATCAGCCGCCACTTCCGCGCCCCCCCGGGCACGTGCTCCAGAAGTGCGGCGCGGATCCTTGCGAGGTTCGGCCGCTTGCGCCCGACGACGAGCACCGGGATGGCGAGCGACTCGTGCAGCGCGCCCACGTCGATGACGTTGAATCCCGCGAAAGCGATGCCCTGGAGGAGCACGAGCTGCAGATGCGCGCCGAAACGGGACCGGCGCACCAGGTCTGCGATGACGCGCGTGGCATTCGCGCCGTCGCGGCGCACCTTTCCCGCGAGCACGCCCTCCAGCCTCGCCCCGGCGTAGACCGCCCCGACGACGAGCACGTTGCCGCGATGCGCGCGCGCGAACGGCGCATCGTCGAAGCCGACCACGTGGGAGATCCGGGCCGTCACGCCCGGATTACAGCATGAGGGTGCTAGTGTCGCGCGACGACGAGCGGGACCAGCATCTCGTCCTCGCTTGTGCCACCGTGCACGCCGATCTGCGGGTGGCGGCGCTCGCCGGGCAGCACGTCGCGGATCGCGTAGCTGTCCTTCATGACCAGGATGTAGTCGCCGATGCGCTCGGCGAGGCGGGGATGCGGCGCGCCCGGTCCGAACCAGCCCTCGGCGAGGAGGTCCGCACTCGCGCGCATGGAAGCGCAGTGGCGGAGCCGCGACTCGACGTAGCGCTCGAAGGCCGCGCCCTCGCCCGGCCGCACGTAGCAATACGCGACGCGCGGCTCGCCGCAGAGTGGCAGCGCGAGCGTCGCGGCGAGCTCGGGATGGTCGTCGAGCTCGATCACCGTGTCCGGGCGCGTGTCCACGAACCCGTGATCCGCCGTCGCCAGCACCAGCGTGTCGGTGCCGGCGATCTCGTCCAGGAACCGCCCGAACGCGGCGTCGACGCGCGCGAGCTCCGCTCCGACCTCGTCCGACGCGACTCCGTGCGCGTGCGCGAGCGAGTCGATCTCCGAGTAGTAGGCGTAGACGTACTTGCGCTCGTCGTCCGTGCGCACGACGTCGCGCACCGCGGCGAACATCTCGTCTAGCCGCCCGTACCCGATGCGCCGCGCGGTTCCCGACACGGCGCGATTGAAGTCGGACTCGACGATCGCCGCGGGCGACACCACGAATGTCGCGGCCTTGAGATCGTCGAAGACGGGACCGTGTCCGAGCAGCTTCTCGGGCGTCACCCCGCCGCTGGCAACGAGTGACGGCCCGCCGTGGCGCGGCCGGAACGGCAGCACCGCGAGCACGGCGCCGATCTCCCGGAAGTACATGTGCCAGCCGGTGAGCCCGTGCGCCTGCGGCGCGAGGCCGGTCATGAACGTTGTGATCGCGGCGGCGGTGGTCGAGGGGAACGTCGACGTGAGGCGCGCGCGCAAGCTTGCGTGCAGCGCGCCGCGCGGGATGGCGCGGCCGAGATGGCGGTAGCCGAGCCCGTCGACGACGAGCATCACCACGTTGCGCGCGGCCGCGATCTCGGCTGGCGCCAGGTCGCGCGCGGGTGCATATTCGCTCCGTCCGCCGAATGCCGTCACGATGGACGACATCAGATTGACGATGCTGCCGCCTTGGTAGTCCGGCCTCACTGTTCTTTCGACTTGTCGCGTCCGCGCAAAACTAGCACAGGCGCCTGACGCAGGCTACCCTTTGACAAAAGATCACGTTCACGCGCCGCGAATGTCGGCCGGTGTCGTCGTCGTGCGACAGCAGGGCGGCGCGCGGTGCTATCTCCTGCTGCGCGCGTTCCGGTACTGGGACTTCCCGAAGGGCCTCATCGAGACGGGCGAGGCGCCGCGTGCTGCCGCCGTGCGCGAGGTTCTCGAAGAAACGGGGCTCGCGGCACTCGAATTCCGCTGGGGCGAGGCGTTCTACGAGACGGAGCCCTACTCGCACGGCAAGATCGCGCGCTACTACGTCGCGGAAAGCCCTGCCGGCGACGTGCATTTGCCGGTGAGCGCGGAGCTCGGCCGGCCGGAGCACGACGAGTACCGCTGGCTCGGCTACCGCGAAGCGCGCGCGCTGCTCGTGCCGCGCGTGCAGCGCGTGCTCGACTGGGCGGAGACGATCGTCGGTGCGTCGCGCTGAAGCGCCGCGCGGCGCCCGTCGGATCTCAGAACTTCAGGATCCCGCGCAGGATGCACGTACCCTCCTCGACCGGCGAGCCGGGCGCCGGTGCCTCGCCCGGCTGCGCCTGCGGACCGGGCGTCGGTACGATCGTGCCGAGTATAGTGACGCGCTCCCGGCGTCGATGTGACGGATGTCAGGCCGCGCGGCGCGCCCGCGAGCGCGCTCAGCGCTCCCAGTCGTCTTCCTTCTCGTCCCCGAAGTCCTCGTCCGCCTCGCCGACATCGCGCTCGACGGCCTCGTCGTAGTCCTCCTGCGCCAGATCGTCGGCTTCCTCGAGAATCCCCGCGACTTCCTCGCGGAACTCGGCGTCCTGGAGATCGGTGTCCTTGCCGATCAGCTCGACGACGCGCTGGAACAGCTCGAGGTTGTTGACGGTCGTGAGGTAGTTGCCCTCCGTGCCGACGACGTAGAAGCTCTCCGGAAAGACGAGCTCGAGAAGCGACTCCTCGTCGGGACCGACGGTCTGGTCCTCCAGCACCACGAGATCGTCCAGGTCGATGGCCACGGGGGGAGGCTCCTGAGTGGGCGGCGCATCGATTCTAGAGCCGATCACGGAAATTCGCGTGCGCCCCGCCGCCCAGCAGAAATCGCTTGACCGTCCCCGGGCGCCCGCGTATAAGGGCGGCCACAGGATTCTCAAGCAGCGAAAGCCGCTCTGGTCAGTCGTCCCCGCGCCGTTCAAGCTCGGTGCCTCTCGGTCTAACGTCTCTTCCCTTGAAGTTCTGCCGCGCGGGCCGGAATGCCCGCATCATCCATTTTTTCGAGGAAAGCAGGACATGAGTACAGGCATCGTCAAGTGGTTCAACGACTCGAAGGGTTTCGGCTTCATCAAGCCGGACGACGGCGGCGAGGACCTCTTCGCGCACTTCTCCCAGATCCAGGGCGCGGGCTTCAAGACGCTGAAGGAGAACCAGCGCGTCTCCTTCGAGGTCACGCAAGGCCCCAAGGGCAAGCAGGCGTCGGCCATCAAGCCGCTGTAAGCCCGGGACGGAGGCGATGCCCGAGGCATCGCCGTCCCCGAAATCGGAGAGCAGGAGGGAGCGCCGCGGCGCGGCCTTGCCCCCGTGCAGAACCGAATTGGGAAGGCCCGCAGGAGCGGGCCTTTTTTCACCTGGGGCCAATCGGCCCCTTCCTGAGGCTGTGGCCGGTTCTCCCGGCCACCTTACCGCGTCGCGACCCCCTCAATGGATCGCGAGCGTCTTCACCGCACTCGTCGCCTTCTTAGGCAGCGTCAGCTCGAGCGTGCCGTCGGTGAGCTTCGCCGTGGCCGCCGCCTCGTCGATGTCGTGCCCGAGCGAGAAGCTGCGCTGGAGCGACCCGCGATACCGTTCGCTGCGGATCACTTTCCCGTGCTCCTTCACTTCCTTCTCTTCGCGTGCCGCGGCGCTGATGGTCACGACGTTGCCGTCGATCTCGACGCTGATGTCGTCCTTCTTGACGCCTGGCAGGTCCGCCTTCACGGTGTAGGTCGTGTCGGTCTCGCTCACGTCAACCCGGATGTCCTTCGGCAACCCTTCGAGCTCCCAACGGACCGGCTTGAACATCTGCCGGAAGAAGTCCTCGAACGGCTCGGTGAACAACGGCTCGTAACGGATGAGGTTCCTCATTGCATACCTCCTTTCACCCTACCGTTCCGGAGCCTTTCGCTCCACTTCTACGATAAACCGCTTGCTGCTGTGCGGTGTTGAGATTCGTCAACCCGCCTGCGCATCGCGATGAAGTGAGCAGCCGCTAGCGCATGGCGAACAGCGCGGGTCCGAGCCCCGGGTGCGCATCGAACAAGGTCGCGAAATCGCTTTCCCGGCGGCCGCCTTTGGCGCGCACCACGCGCGCCAGCGCCCGCCGCTCAACGGTGTTCCAGCGCGACACCCCCGGCAGCGCGAGCACGAACGGGCTCCAGCGCCGCCATGCCAGCCGCTCTCCGGGCGTGAAGCCCTGCAGGGAACGCAGCCCGGTGAGCCGCATGAGCGCCCGGCTCGCTTGGTCGAGCGCTGCGGACCTGTCATCGCCGGCTTGCCGCGCGAGCAGCGCCGCCGCGCGCTCCCCAAGCGCAGCGACCGGAGGCAGGCCGCGGCCACGGCCCGGATCTACGTCGAAGAACATATGCCATCCGGCCAGCTTGCGGAGCGTAGCGGGCGACGACCGGTGGCGCGGGTTCGCCTGCATGCGCGCGATCTCGACCCGCGCCATCCGCCGTGCCGGCGCCGCGCGCGGTCGGAATCCCATCTTGCAGTAGAACCACCAGGCGCCGGACGCGATGCCCTCCTCGTTCCCTAAGCCGAGCTGATAAGGCTCGATGCTGTACGAGGCGGCGCCGAACAGGTGCCGCGCCAGCGCGAGCAGGCGCGCGAATGCGTGTGCAGCCTCGCCGCCGCGGAACGTCGGGAAGGTGTTGAACGAGACCGCCGCCGTGCCGCCGATCACGTCCAGCTGCGAGTAGCCGACCGGCACCCCGTTCTGCAGCGTGAGCGCGCCGTAGACCGCCGGCAGCAGCGTCCGGCGCTCGGGCGCGACGCCGATCAGCGCGAACGCGAGTCCGTCCCCGTCGTCCACGATGCGCACGTCGCGCGCGTCGCCGTAGGCGAAGGCGTCGAGGTCGCGCTTGCGCGTGATCATCGCGCCGCGGGCGAGCTCGACCATGCCGAGGCCCTCGGCGCGCCCGAGCACGCGCACGTCGCGCGGCGCGCGCCGGATCTCCTCGCGCAGGCCCGGCCGGTCGCGGCGCAGCGGCCCAGTGCGGAACACGGCCGGCGCTTCGACGTGCCGGGCGAGCGTGCGGCTGGGCGTGCCCGGCCCGGGCGCGAGCTCGCAGCTCGGATCGAGGCCGTCGTAAAGCGATTCGCGCGTGAAGCTGTCGCCCGGCATTGACTCGATCGCCCGCACGAGGAACGCCGCATCGGTCGCGCGCCCGCGCAGGACGTCGAGGGCCGCGTAGCCCGCCGGGGTGCGCTCGCGCAGCCACTGGGCCTCCGCAGGCGTGACGAGAAGAGGCAGTGCTCCCGCGATGTTCTCCTCGGCTTCGCCGTCGCTGCGGTCCAGCCGGAACTGCGCCGGCCAGCGGTGCGCGAGCCAGCGTGCGGTCGGCCAGAAGAAGCGATAGCGGATCGTCGTGCCCGCGATGCCGGTGTCCGCGAACGCGTCGCGATGCGGCCGGAGATCGGCGCGGCGCGCGAAGCGCTGGAGCATCCGCTCGACCTGCGACGCCACGCGCGCATCGTCCGGGTAGGCGCGCAGGAAGCACAGCGCCTCGTGCAGACGCTCGACCTGGCGGGCGGTGGCGAGGCGCGCGCGGTCGAGCACGCCGAGCAGCGCGAGCTTGTGCTCCGCGCGCGCGCCGCCGAATTTGTTCTTGTTCTTCTCGAGCGCAGCGAGCGCGCGGGTCGCCTTCGTCAAATCTTCTTCCTCTCCGTGAAGCGGGACCGGGCGGCGTGCCCCTCCTCGCTCGCGATCGCCAGCGCGAACTGGTCGGCGCCGGCGTGCGAGCCGAGGTGCAGGAGCGCGTTCGCCGCAGCGTTCGCCGACTCCTTCGTCATCCGCACGACCGTCTCCGGCATCGCGGCGACCGTGCGCGCGATGTCGTGGGCTCGCGACTCGGCTTCGCCCGCCGGAGCAACGTGGTCGATGACGCCGATCTCGCGCGCCTCGGCCGCGGCGATCCGCTCGCAGAGGATGGCGAGCCGCTTCGCCTGCGCCGGCCCGGCGAGCTGCACGAGGCGGTGGATCGTGCCCCAGGTGAGCGGCATGCCGAGGCTGATCTCGGGAAAGCTCACGAATGCGTTCCCGGCTGCGACCCGGAAGTCGCATGCGAGCGCGAGCGCCATCCCGCCGCCGATCGCGTAGCCCTCGATCGCCGCGATTGTGACCTGCGGGATCTCCTCCCACGCGGCGCACATGCGGTAGCCGGCACTCGCGATGCGGCGCTGCTCGGCGAGCGGCTTCGACGCGGCGTCCCAGCGATCGGGGTCCTTGAGGTCGGCCCCCGCGCAGAAGTGATCGGGCCCGCCGGCGAGCACGATCGCGCGCACCGCGCCGCGCGCCTCGCAGCCGCGCGCCAGTTCGGTGAGCTCGCGCATGAGCGCGAGCGAGAGCGCGTTGCGGCTGCGCGGACGGTTCATGCGGACGGTGAGGACGCCCTCGCGCTCTTCCAGCGCCAGGTGCTTGTACACGTGCTGACTCCCCGGGGGCGGCGCGCAATTATAAATTGAGAGCGTTTCGCCCTACGAAGGACTGGAGCTTTCTCTTTTCTTATGCCGTTATTGATACCAGCGTTGATGGCCTGCGAGCCCACTGTAACGGACGCGTGTCCAGGCTGCTTGGGATGCGCCAGGATCGACGATGGCGGACGCCCTGGGGCCCCTCTAGCGCCGCGTTCACCCGCCGCCGCCCAGCGCCCGCTACGGGGCGGTCGTCACCCGGGAAGGCCGACCGCGCGCCGATCGCGGCGTGGCGGCCGCCGCTACGCGCGTCACCGGGGGAGCGACGATCGCCGCTTGCGCTTGCTCCCGAACAACGCCTCGGTCAACTCCTGGCAGACCTTTGTCGAGCAACTTCCGCTCGATGAGCTCGGGCCGCCCCTTCGCGTGCCTCGCCTCGGCTTTCGAGGGCGGCAGGCATCTGGCCCGCGATCGGCCGGAAACGTGCCGTAGCACGCTGCGATCGCTTGCCACGCGCTCGTGCGGACGGATTCGATCCGCAGCTCGATCGCACGGCTCGCCGCGCCGAGGCTTGTCGCCGCGATTGCATACGGCGCCTGAGGCCCGCTGCCGGGCGATCAGGGACGGGGTGAGACCGCCCCGTACCTGGGTACGGCCGATCGACGAGCCTGGGGGCTCTGGCGCGGCCCGGTCAGGACACGTCGACGACCCGCTAGAGCGGTTCGGGTCTGAGCGTACAATTCAATTGTCCGCGCGTACTCGCCGGCCGTGCAGCGGTCCGATGAGCCAATGGAGTTCTCCATCAACGGCCGTACGTTCGATACGGCTACGTCCACGACCGCCGCAATCTCCAGAGGCATGAAGTCGGCAGGCGAAAGCTATGACGGCTACGAGCTGCGCTGGGAGGACGTCCTATATCGCACCGCAGAGGGCGCGTTCTTCGTTCACGAGCACCACACGAACAAGTCCGCGCGCGGCGGCAAGCCGATCATTACGGACGAGACGTCGGAGTTGACGCCGGAGCAGGCGATTCAGTGGATCCGCGATCGCGGCGCCGTGGTCATAGATGCCGAAGGCCTTCATCTGCCAGACGACTGCTAGCCGCGGCGCGACCGTCTAGGACACGTCGACGACCCGCTCGCGGCGTCTCGGCTACCGGGTCACCTTGCGCGAATACGAAGAGCTTGTCGCGCTCGGCGAGATGCGGCTCGCGGTGCTCATCGGCAGGGCCTGCCCGCCGCGATCGGTAGGCCCTCATCGCGCTTCGGAGCCGCGCTACGCGATGGCCACGCCTCGCGCCGAAACTTTGCGCGCAACTTCGATCGCCGACGCGACCTGATCCGTTCCCGCCTCCCGCTCCCACCACCCGCGCGGGAACGCGACCACGGCCCGAGCAGCACGGTCTTCTGAAATCGAAGAAGTCGGCGTGGAACGCTGAAATGCCGTTAACTTCTGAAATGGATGAGCAATCGTTCCAAAATCGAGCGTCGATATTTCTCCAATTGCGTCGCCTGATCGACGAGCGCCGACGCGAAAGGGATTCTTTCCGCTCTTCTGCATGATCGGCACACAACGAAGGCCAACCTCGTATCGCTCTTGCTTTGGTGTCCTGATGACAGATTGACCACCAAAGCATGAATGCCCGCTGGCTGCAAACAATCTAAGCCCATCCGTCGCGAAACCGGTTTCACCCTACTGGAGCTTGCGATCTCGCTTGCCGTGATCGCCCTGATCCTAGGGAGCGTTCTCGTCGGGAGCGCCGTCGCGTCGCAGGCTCGCCTGCGCAGCCTCACCAAGGATCACGCGGGCCTGATCGCGGCCATACACATCTATCGGCATCGCTACGCAGCACTTCCCGGCGACGACCGGAACGCCGCCACCCGTTGGCCCAATGCCAGGAACGGGACCGGAGATGGTGTCGTCGGGGGCCGGTACGACGACCCTCCGCCTGCCGACCCTTCGACCCTGACTGTCGACGCCACAACGGGGGAAACGCTTCTCTTCTGGTGGCACCTTCGCCTGGCCGGTCTCATTCAGGGGCCCACCTCGGGGCCGGGCGCGGTAGCGCCACCAGCATGGTCAACGGCAGGCCGAATCGGCGTCGAAGACGGATACATGGGTCTCGTAGGACTCACTGTTTGCGTGCACGGCGTCACGCCCAAGCTCGCCTCAGAACTCGAGATCCAGATCGACGACGGGAATCCCAACACAGGCGATGTGCGCGCACTCGCGCTTGCGTCGGACGGTTCGGCCACGAACATTTCTAACGGCCGTTACCAGGAGACGGGAACGGGCGTGTACGAGGTGTGCATGAGCCTCGCTTCCGGCAGCGGTTACGCAACGTCGACCGACAGCGGCAACGGCAACGCCAGAGGTAACGGCAAAGGCAACGGAAATGGCAAGGGCAATGGGAATGGCAAGGGCAATGGGTGGTGAATCGACTTGAGAAGCGCGGCGCATTCGCACAGTTTGCAGATGCAAGCTTATGACCATGGAGCGGAAGGACGAGGGCAACCTCGGTAGGATCAGATGACGACTCCGCACTGGCTCATTGCTGCGCGGTCCAGAGCGGAATTGCAGCGTGGCCGTGATGCGTTGGCGTAAACGGCAAGCCGCGGCGCATCGTCGCCCTTCACGCGCTGACGGCCAGCCGGTCGCAATCCGTTCAAGCAACAGGATCCACGCCGCTTCGCCGGGGGTGGTTGTGTCTGGTTCCGGTGATCTCGCCGAAAAACAACAACGTGTCGACTCCGGCCGGTCACCTTGATAACCGTGAAGAAGTGCCCGCCGCGCGCGGGCCTTATTGTTTTCCATCGTGGCTGCGATCGCTGAGATGTATAGGAGAAATCAAATGGAACCCATTGAGTTTGAGCATGTGACGATTGAATCCCTCCGGGAGTCACACCGTGGCGAGCATAAGCTGCGGGAGGACAAGCCCGAGCAGGAAAAGAGCGTGCTTCGGTCCCCCGAATCCGCGGCTGACTCCTGCCTTTCGCAGCAGGCTGTCAGTTGGCTGCTTGCGCTTCCCGAAGCGGTTCGCCCCACCAAGCTCGCAGCATCGTATCCGCGAGTGGTGAACCGTCTATGCCAACTCTGGCGTCGGCCCGTCGAGATGGATCGCTACTTCGAGGATCTGATGATCGATAGACGAGGGGGACGGCAAGGATTCCCTCTCAACGTCGCGCAAGAGCTGGCATCTTTGAGCGATTACTACCGCAGAGACGTATTTCCGGTGCGCCAGACGATTTGGTACAACGACAGGCCACAGTAAGGTCCGCTGTGGCGGACGCGCGCTACGGCGCCCGTCGACATGGGCCTCCAGACGTAATTCAACGCCACGACCCTCAAGAGCCGCGTGGTGTGTGTCTCCGACGGGAACACGACCACGAGTCGGTGACGCTCGCACGACTGGGGGCGTCGACGGCTCGACGGCGCAGCGCAGGCTGGTTGGGACGTAAAGGCCCCCCAGATGGTTGCAGGACCGCGCTTTTGTCTTCGCCATTCACAAAAGTTGACAGTTCGTCTTTGGGGCTCGGCGGTACCCTGTCTCTCGTGTGGTGCGTCTGCGGCGCTTCCACTCCGGTGACTCGTGTAAAGGGATCGACGTGAGAGTGACGTCCAAGCTGTTCGCGGTCGTGTTCTTCCTCTGCGGTTTCGCTCCTAGTGCCATGGCCGCCACTTGCTCCAGCGCGACTAATTGGGGCAGCCTGGGGCCACCAGATCTCCAGTTGTTTGGTCAGTCCTTCAGCAGCAGTGGCAGCTATCTCGACTGCTACTCGTTCACACTGTCCACGTCCGCCGATTCTTTCGGCGGTGCGATCGAGATCGATCCAAGCCTCTTTGGCTACGACCTCAACTACCTTGCCATTGACGTCACTTCCGTGAGCCTGTTCGGTGGTGGCGTGGTGGGCGGCCAGACTGGCGCACTCCTCGGCGTTGACTTCACGGCGGAAGACTTCGGCTTCAGCTTGCTAAGCCTAGGGACCTACACACTTGCGATCGCAAGCACCGTAATACCTGAGTGGGGAATACTGTCGGGGTCAGTCGGTTACGCGGGATCGGTGTCAACGGTAGTCGCTAATGGCGTCCCCGAACCCGGCACCCTCGCGCTACTCGCCGCCGCCCTCGCCGGTCTCGGTTTCTCTCGCCGCCGCAAGCTGCACTGAGTAGCGCATCGCGCAACAGGACCCCGCCCGCGTGGCGGGGTTTTTCGTTCTATCCGCCGGCAATTCGCGCCAGAAGGTGAGTCACCGCAAACCGCGGCCATCGCAATAGGTACCGGCCACGAATCCAACTGGCGCATCCGCTGGAACCCGCCGGATCGGAGGCAGGCCCCGAGTAGCGCGCCGCGCCGGGAGGAAGAGGCCGGCGCGCGCGAGCATCCTAATGTTCAGTCGCCCCGGCCTCGCGCTCCAAGTGCGCCTCGATCTGCGCGGCCGCCTCGGCGAATATCCGCTCGCGGTCGCGCTCGAGCTCCGCGGCGATCTCGCCAAGAGTTACGCGTTCGAGCCCGTTCGCTCCGGGCGCTAAACGCACCGCGCGGCCCGGTGTTCGCCGGAGTGTCGGAGACTTTTGCGCAGTGCGGCGCGCGTGAACGCGCCCAACGACGAATTCACAGACGTTTACTTTCATGCGACGGCGACTCGCCTAGACTGGCGATAGCCATGTCGCTTCTCACGCTTTTCTTAGGTGTCTGGCTGCTGACCCTGCTTGCGGGCGAACACCTCCTCGCGAATCGCGGAATCGTGCTCGGGCAGGACATGCCGGTTGCTGCCGCATGGTCGATCCGCGTCGCGTATTTCACCGGCACGGGCGGCGTCGCGATTCTGTTTCTCTGGTTCGTCGCCGACATTCTATCCGCGGTTTAGCAACGATCGGCGCAGCCGAACGCGCTCGCAAGAGGCGGGCGCGTGGATCCTCCGGATTGACGACTAACGAATACGTCGTCGCCGCAAGGCGAGTGCGGTGAGCGCGAGGCCGAGTAGCGCGAGCGTGCCGGCCTCGAGGACCGCGACGCAAGAACCTCACCTCTTCGCCTAACACGTTGACTCTTTGACAATCCGAAATCCTGCGGCGCCATAACGCGATGCAACATGTAAGTTGCATCGACATTCCGCAAGCAGATCACGTCATTACAAGACGAGCGAGCCGCTCGGTGACCGCGCGCCACGAGTAGTGCGTTGCGGCCCACTCCGGCCCGGCCGTGGCCGCCGACTTCCGCAGCTCCTCGCGCTCGACGACCTGCGCCATGCACTCGAGCAGCCCGTCCAGGCTCGGGTCGAGGTGCTTCGTGATGCCGTCGGGATGCGTGACGAGCCGGCTCTCGATCCTCAGCGCGAACTCGTCGCGGCAGAAGTCGTCGGTCGGGCCGCCCGCAGTCGCGATCACCGGCAGCCCGCTCGCGATCGCTTCCAGCACCGGCAGGTTGAAGCCTTCGGCGTGATACGGCGAAACGTAAGCATCGGCCGCCCGGTATAGCGCCGACAGGTCTTCGGGCAAAAGATCCTTGCCGACGTACACGACCGACTGCAGCGCCGCGTCCGTTGCGGCGCGATCCATGGACTTGGCCTCCCGAACACGCTCTTCCATCTGTCCCTTGTAAAGAAACTCGGCACCTTTCAGCAGGAGCAGCGACTGCGAATAGCGGCTCTTGTGGCGGCCGAACACCACGAGCAGGTGCGCGATGCCCTTGTTCCCGGTCATTCCGCCGATGTTCAGGAACACGAAGGCGTCGTCCGGCAGCTTCAGGCGTTTCCGGACGGCGGTCTTCTCGTCGAGCTCGGGATGCCAGTAGTCGATCGGCTCGATGCCGTGCGGGACGACGTGCACGCGGGCGGGCTCGAACCCGGCTTCGATGAAGCCGCTCCGCGACCATCCGGAGGGTGCGACGATTTCGACCGAATCCGCGACCCGGCCGGTGCCGCTGCCCTGCTCGTCATAGGCGAGATAGCCGGGCGGAAAGGTCCGCGTTTCCGACGTGCCGAAGACGAACACCCGGCGCGCCGGCCCGGCATGCAGCCGGAAAGGAAAATCGATCCGGTAGACCGCATCGAACGTCGCCGGCGCGGAGGCGTCGGCGGGCCTGATCCGTCCGCGGAACTGCTGCTCCAGCCCGAGCTTCGACTGCGGCCATGCGGGATCGAACAGCGGCCGGTCCCCGTGGAAGACCTGCAGCCCCTTCGTCGTGGCGAGATGCGTGAGCTGGTGCTGGTTGACCAGCGCGAAGGAGTGATGGACGCCGCGCCAGCCCTCGACGAGCAGCGTCTTCACCTGCCCGTCCCCCGCGAGTCGGATCGATCGGCCATGCGCGAGGCCGATGATAGTCGGCTCCGCTACGCGGGCTAGGAATTACGGCAGATCGCCGGTGCGGTGAGCGCCGCGTCGCCGTCGAGCGCCCTGCCCGCCGCGATCCAGGCGTCCAGGCCGCCGAGCAGCGGCCGCGCGACGAATCCCCGGGCGCGCAGGATCTGCGCCGCCTTCGCGGCGCTGGCCTCGTCCGGGCAATCGCAATAGAGCACGACCTCGCGTTCGCGCGGCAAACCGTCCTCCCCGCGCTCGATCGCGGCGAGATCGATCCAGATCGCGCCGGGAAGCGCACGCGCATCGACGCGTTGCATCGCGCTACCGCGGACGTCCACGATCACCGGAGCCTCGCCGCGGTCGATGAGCAACGCCAGATCCGCGGCGCTGATGCGCGGCACGTTTCGAGCCAGGGCTTCGCTTCGTCGCCGCCACCAGCGCCAGCCGGCGTAGAGGATCAACAGCGCCGCGACCGCGGACGCCGTCTCCCAACCGAGCGCGGCCAGTGTGGTCAGTGCGGCGCCGATCTGGTCGCGCAGCAGCATGCCAGCCCCGACGACGACTAGTCCCCAGATCGCCGACCCCGCGGCGGAGAGCAGGAGAAAACGGCTCCACGACATTCCGAGCGCGCCGGCGACCGGCGGCGCGACGAGCGAGATCCCGGGCACGAAGCGGCCGATTACGAGCGACGATGCGCCCCAACGGCCGAAGCTGTCCTCGGTGCGCGCGACGCACGAGTCGGCCGACAAGGAGAGCCGACACAGCAGCCGGAGCACCCGGGGCCCGTAGCGCCGACCGGCCGCGAACCAGACTGCGTTGCCTGCAAGCGTCCCGGCCACGATGGCCACGACGAGCGGCAGGATCTCGGCGACGGAAGCACCTGCACCGGCGAGCATGACCGTCGGCAGCATCGGCACGGGCACGCCGATCTCGTGCAGCAGCGTATTCACCGCCACGATGACGATGGCGTCTCGCTGGCTGAAGAAGGCCGGATCGAGCATGGGATGCGCGCCGCTACGTGCGCCTGCGCAGGCAGGTCATTTCTGCCCCTCGGCCTGCTTCGCCTGGTCGGCCCAGCCGCCGCCGAGCGCGCGGACGAGCGCGACGGTGGAAACGGCGCGCGCGCCGCGGATCTGCACATCGAGCCGCTGGACCACGAGGAGGGTGCGCTGCCCGTCCACCACCTGGAGGTAGTTCGCTGCGCCCGCGCGGTAGCGCGATTCGGCGATCTGCAGGGCGCGCGCGGCGGATTGCACCGATTCGCGGGTCGCCTCCGCCTGGCCGGCGAGCGTGCGCAGCGCGACGAGGTTGTCCTCGACTTCGGCGAACGCCCCGAGCACCGTCTGCCGGTACACGCCGACCGACTCCTCGAGGACGGCGTACGAGCGGTCGAGGTTCGCCTGGTTCCGCCCGCCGTCGAAGATCGGCATGGTCAGCATCGTGCCGAACAGCGGGCCGAGCGCCCACACCCGGCTCGACCACTGGAAGAGATCATTGAGGTCGTTCGACTCGTACCCGAACAGGCCGGTGATCCGGAGGGCCGGGAAGAACGCGGCCTTCGCGACGCCGATGCGCGCATTCGACGCGGCCATCGTGCGGCTCGCCGCCGCGACGTCGGGTCGGCGCTCCAGCAGGGAGGACGGCAACCCGGCCGGGATTGACGGCAGCGCCTCGACGAGCGGGGCCGGCGTCAGCGTGAACGACGCCGGCGCCTTGCCGAGCAGCACTGCCAGCCCGTTCTCGATCTGCGCCCGCTGGCGCTCGAGCCCGTACACCTGGCTCTGCGCGAGCCCGACCTCGGTCTTCGCCTGGGCAAGGTCGAGCTCGCTGATTTCGCCGGCGTCGAAGCGCCGCTGAACGAGACGCTGGCTCTCCTGGCGCGACTTGACCGTCGCGCGCAGCAGGCGCAGCTCGTCGTCGGCCTGCCGGAGAGCGAAGTACGCCTGCGCGACGTCGGCCTGCACCGCGAGCATCGTGGCGCCGTACAGCGCCGCGGCGGCATCGGCGTCGCCGCGGGTAGCGGCGACGCTGTCGGAGATGCGCCCGAAGAGGTCGGCCTCCCAACTCGCGGTAATCTGGCCGCGCCACACGGTGTACTCCGGGACCTCGGTGCCCTGGGGCAACCCGAGCGACACGCCGGATTGCTTGATTCGCGAGGGACCGAACCCGGCGTCGAACCGCGGGTAGCGCTCCGCGTTCACGATGCCGACCACAGCCCGCGACTGCGCGAGGCGCGCCGCGGCGATCTTCAGCGTCTGGTTCGCCGCGATTGCTTCGGCCTCGAGCTCGTCGAGCTTGGGGTCGTTGAAGACCTTCCACCACTCGCCGCGCGGCAGGGCGTCGGCGGGCTCCGCGGCCTTCCACGCGCCGCGCGGCTCGTCGGGGCCGAGCGCCTTGTATTGCGCAGGCACGTCGACCTCGGGCTGCTCGAGCTTGGGCGCGAGCGAGCAGCCGGCCAGAAGGGCGAGGGTGAGAGGGAGCAGCCGTTTCATCGCCGTCTCCTCGTCCTCAAGCCGCCGCCGCGGCGGGCTTCACCACCCGCCTGCCGAACTTCCGGTGCAGCAGCACGTAGAACACCGGCGTCATGAACAGGCCGAAGAAGGTCACGCCGAGCATGCCCCAGAACACCGCGATGCCGATCGCGTGCCGCATCTCGGCGCCGGCGCCGATCGAGAACACGAGCGGCACCACGCCCATGATGAAGGCGAACGAGGTCATCAGGATCGGCCGCAGCCGCATGCGGCACGCCTCGAGCGCTGCGCGCACCGGGTCGTGCGCCGGCTCCTTCATCTCCAGCTCGCGCGCGAACTCCACGATCAGGATCGCGTTCTTGCACGCGAGCCCCATCAGCACGAAGAGCGCGATCTGCGTGAAGATGTTGTTGTCGCCGCCTGAGAAGTAGACGCCCGCGATCGCGAACAGCAGGCACATCGGCACGATCAGGATGATCGCGAGCGGGAGCTTCAGGCTCTCGTACTGCGCGGCGAGCACCAGGAACACGAGCAGCACGCACAGCGGGAACACGAGCACCGCGGTGTTGCCGGCCAGGATTTCCTGGTAGGTGAGATCGGTCCACTCGAACGTGATGCCGCGCGGCAGCGTCTCGCGCGCGATCCGCTCGATCGCCGCCTGCGCCTGCCCGGAACTGAAGCCCGGCGCGGCGGCGCCGTTGAGGTCCGCCGACGGGAACGCGTTGTAGCGGATGGCGCGGTCCGGCCCGAAGCTCTGCTCGACGCGCAGGAGCGAACCGAGCGGCACCAGCTCGCCCTTGGCGTTGCGGGTCTTGAGCTGCCCGATGTCCTCCGCCCGGGATCGGTACGGCGCGTCGGCCTGCACCACGACGCGGTAGGTGCGCCCGAAGCGATTGAAGTCGTTGACGTAGAGCGACCCGAGGTTGATCTGCATCGTGTCGAAGACGTCGGTGAGCGCGACCCCCATGCGCTTCGCCTTGGCCCGGTCGACGTCGGCGTAAAGCTGCGGCACGTTGATCTGGAAGCTCGAGAAGCTGGGCGTGAGCTCCGGAGTCTGGAAGGTGCGCATCTGCACCGCCTTCATCGCGTCGTAGAGCGCCTGGTCGCCGAGCCCCGCGCGGTCCTCGATCTGCAGCTTGAAGCCGCCGATCGTGCCGATGCCGTTCACCGGCGGCGGCGGGAACACCGCGATGAACGCATCCTCGATCGACGCCAGCTTCTGGTTCACCGCGCCCGCGATCGCGCCGCCGGAGAGCTCGCGCGAGCGCCGCTTCTCGAACTCGTCGAGCCCGAAGAACACGATCCCGGCGTTCGGCGCGTTGGTGAAGCCGGCGATCGAGAGCCCCGGGAACGCCACCGCGTCCCTGATCCCCGGCGTCTTCATCGCGATGTCGGACATGCGCCGGAGCACGTCCTCGGTGCGGTCGAGCGAGGCGCCGTCGGGAAGCTGCGCGAACCCGACCAGGTACTGCTTGTCCTGCCCGGGCACGAAACCGGACGGCACGGCTTGGAAGCCGACGTAGGTCACGCCGAGGAGCACGAGGTACACCCCGAACGCGATCGCCTTGCGGTTCAGCACGCGCGCCACCGTGCTCTGGTACTTCGCCGCCGAGCGGTTGAAGAAGCGGTTGAAGCGCGTGAAGAACCAGCCGAACGCCCGGTCCATCCAGACCGTCAGCCGGTCCTTGGGTGCGTCGTGCGAGCGCAGCAGCAGCGCCGCCAGCGCCGGCGAGAGGGTGAGCGAGTTGAACGCCGAGATCACCGTCGAGATCGCGATCGTGAGCGAGAACTGGCGGTAGAACTGGCCGGTGAGCCCGCTCACGAACGCGATCGGGATGAACACCGCGCACAGGGTCAGCGCGATCGCGATGATCGGCCCGCTCACCTCGCGCATCGCTCGGTAGGTGGCCTCCTTCGCGTCGTAGCCGAGCTCGAGGTTGCGCTCGACGTTCTCGACGACGACGATCGCGTCGTCGACCACGATGCCGATCGCGAGCACCAGCCCGAAGAGCGTCAGCGTGTTGATCGAGAAACCGAGCAGCAGCATGACCGCGAAGGTGCCGACGATCGACACCGGCACGGCCACAAGCGGGATGATCGAGGCGCGCCAGGTCTGCAGGAACACGATCACCACTAGCACCACGAGGAGCGTCGCCTCGAACAGCGTCCGGATCACCGCCTTGATCGACTGGAGCACGAAGCGGGTGGGGTCGTAGACGATGTCGTAGTCCACCCCAGCGGGGAAGTCCTTCTTCATCTCCGCCATCGCGCGCCGCACCTCGTCCGACAGCGCGATCGCGTTCGACTGCGGCGCCTGGAATATCGCGATTGCGACCGCCGGCTTGTTGTTGAGCAGCGAGCGCAGCGCGTACTCGCCCGCGCCCAGCTCGACGCGCGCGATGTCCTTCAGCCGAAGCACGCCACCGTCGGCCGAGGTCGAGACGATGACGTTGCGGAACTCTTCCTCGGTGGCGAGCCTCCCTTGAGCGTTCACCGAGAGCTGGAATTCGGTGTGCCGCGTCGCCGGCGGCGCACCGACGACGCCGGCCGCCACTTGCTTGTTCTGCTCGCGCAGCGCGTTCACCACGTCGCTCGCCGTGAGGTTGCGGCTCGCGAGCTTCTGCGGGTCGATCCAGACCCGCATCGCGTAGTCGCCGCCGCCGAACACCAGCACCTGGCCCATACCCGGGATGCGTTGCAGGTTGTCCTTGACGTTGAGGACCGCGTAGTTGCGCAGATACAGCTCGTCGTAGCGCTCGTCGGGCGACAGGATGTGCACGACCATCGCGAAGTCGGGCGAGCTCTTCTGCGTCACCACGCCAATCTGGCGCACCTCCTCCGGCAGGCGCGGCAGCGCGCGCTGGACGCGGTTCTGCACCTGCGTCTCAGCAAGGTCGATGTCGGTGCCGATCTTGAACGTCACTGTGAGCTGCAGCACGCCGTCAGTGGTCGCCTGCGACTCCATGTACAGCATGTTCTCGACGCCGTTGATCTGCTCTTCCAGCGGCGCGGCCACCGTCTCGGCGATCACTTTCGGGTTCGCGCCGGGATAGGTGGCGCGCACGACGACCGACGGCGGGACGACGTCCGGGTATTCCGCCACCGGCAGGACCCAGATGGAGACCAGCCCGGCGAGGAACAGGAGCGTCGAGAGCACGCCCGCGAAGATCGGGCGGTCGATGAAGAATTGCGAGAGATTCATGGCGTCACGTCCGCTTGCTGGCTGAGCCGTTGCGCCCGTTCGGCGCCTGCGCCTCCATCGGCACGGTCTGCGGCGTGATCGGCGCGCCCGGTCGCACGCGCTGGAGGCCGTTCACGACGATCACCTCGCCGGGCTTCAGTCCCGACTCGATCACGCGCAGCCCGTCGACGACGCGGCCGATCTTCACTTCGCGGTAGACCGCCTTGTTCTCCGCGTCCACCACCAGCACGAAGCGCCTGCTCTGGTCCGTGCCGATCGCGCGGTCCGCGACGAGCACGGCCCGGCGCGGCTGCGCGGTGTCGCCGAGCTTCACGCGCGCGAAGAGACCGGGGGTGAAGCGCCCGCTCTTGTTGTCGACGGTTGCGCGCATCCGCACCGTGCCGCTCGTCGGGTCGACGCGGTTGTCGACGAATTCGAGCGTGCCGGCGTGCGGGAAGCCCTCCTCGTCGGCGAGGCCGACCGACACCGCGAGCGCGGCCTTGCGCGCGCCGGCGATGTACTTGAGATACGCCCCCTCGTCGGCCTGGAACGAGACGTAGACCGGGTTCACCGACACCACCGTCGTCAGCACCGGCGACGGCGGCATCTCGCCTTGCACGAGGTTGCCGACGGTGATCTCCGCCTTGCCCACCCGGCCGGAGATCGGCGCGGTGATGCGCGTGTAGCCGAGGTTCAGGCGCGCGTTGACGAGCGCCGCCTCGATCGCCTTGAGCTGCGACTCGAGCGTGCGCACGCGGGTAACCGCGTCGTCGAACTCGCGCTTCGAGGTCGCGCGGTCCGCCCACATCTCCTCGTTCCGCTTGAGCTCGATGCGCGCGAGGTCGAGCTGCGAGCGCGTGGCCGTGACCTGGCTCTCGGCCGCCGCGACCTGCGCCTCGAACGAGCGCGGGTCGATCTGGAACAGGAGGTCGCCCTTCTTCACCTCGGCGCCGGGTTTGAAGTGGATCGACTGGAGATAGCCGTTGATGCGCGCGCGCACCTCGACCGAGTCGACCGCCTCGACCCGGCCCGGGAACTCGTCCGAATCGATGACTTCCTTCTCGATCGCGGCCGCGACGCTCACCGGCGGAGCGGGCGGCGGACCGCCCTGCGCCTTCGCGTCGCCGCGCCCCTCGCCGCACCCGGCGAGAATGCCGAGCACCAGCGCGCCGAGCGCCAGCGCGCCTGGCAGGCGGAATATCGCAAGGGTATACATCGCGTGCTCTCCTGGTCTCGACGCTCGGGGATTGTCGAATCGGCCGGCTGGCGGATCGCTGACCGATGGGTTCTGCGTCGCACTATAGTGGATCGATTCGCTCGAAAAAACCCGCAGTGAGTTAATGATTTGTTCCGGATTCGCAAACGACGATGACTGCTCCGTGACAAGTCGAACGAGAGGGCGCCAGATCGACATAGAGCAGCAAGAATTGCAGGGCCCTACGCGTCTGCGGGTCGTGGAAGGCGCCTTGTCGGGATCGGTGAGCGGTTGATACCGATGATTCGATCGGCTGTGCCGATAGACCGAGCACGGCGGCGGCTGAGGATCGCGCGCCTCGTTCTCGCGGCGAGATGGCCGCTCTAGCGGCGCGTCGCTTAAGCGGCACGTCGCTTGAGCACAACGCTCCTTGGCGAACATGCGCGGCCGGGGTCGAGGGGGAGGCCTTTCGGTCGCCCAGGCCCGCGGTGGCCGTGTGACATTCTCCCCTCCCCGCGCGCCTTCGGGTGCAGCCAAGCGGGCTTCAGAGAACGATTCCCTCGCGACTGCCGCGCCCGGGGGCGACACTCGCCCGGCGAGGAACCCGGGTGAACTACGACATCATCGGCGACGTCCATGGCCGGCACGACCGGCTCGTCGCGCTGCTCCGCACGCTCGGCTACCAGGAAACGATGCGCGCCTGGCGGCATCCCGATCGCACTGCGGTCTTCGTCGGCGACTTCATCGACCGCGGGCCGCAGCAGGTCGCGACCGTCAAGCTGGTGCGCGCGATGGTCGACACCGGCGCCGCCAGGGCGATCATGGGCAACCACGAGTTCAACGCCATCGCGTGGGCGACGCGCGATCCCGCGCATCCCGGCAAGCGTCTGCGCCGGCACGATCGACCGGGGAACCGCCGGCAGCACCGGGCGTTCCTCGCGGAGGTCGAGAACACGCCGCTCCACGCCGAGATCATCGCGTGGTTCAAGACCCTGCCCCTGTGGCTCGACTTGGGCGCGATCCGCGTCGTGCACGCGTGCTGGAGCGATGTCTGGATCGACCGGCTGCAGCCGCACCTCGGCTACGGCGCGACGCTCACCGACGAGCTGATCGTCGGGGCGAACCGCAAGGGCCACTGGGCGTTCGACGCGGTCGAGACGCTGTGCAAGGGTCCCGAGGTCGATCTGCCCGCCGGCAAATCCTTCACCGACAGGGACGGCAAGAAGCGCACGAAGGCGCGCGTGCGCTGGTGGGAGCAGGCGCCGGCCACGCGCGAAGCGCGCGCGGCGTCACCGGTCTTCTTTGGTCACTACAGCCTGGACGCCCGGCCCGCGCCGATGAGCGCGACGCTCGCGTGCGTCGACTACAGCGCCGGCGAAGGCGGGAACCTCGTGGCGTACCGGTGGGAAGGCGAGCGGGAGCTGCGCAAGACGCATTATCTCTGGGTGTGAAACCCGCGAGGACGCGCGCGGCCGCACCGACGAGCAGCGCCTAAGGCGTCGTCGTCTCGTCGTCCACGACGAGATAGTGCGCCACGAGCCCGAAGAACCGGGCATAGAAATCGCCCGCGGAAATCGTCTCGCTTGCCACCTTGACCATCGCGTCGTCGCTCGACCCGAACGGCACCGAAACCGTCCCGAACGCACCGACGCCGACGCTCGCGGAGGTCGCGCTCTTCTTCAGCGCATAGCGATCCTGCAGCGCGTTCACGAAGGCGACCGATCCGCCGCCGGCGTTGTTCGGCGCGCACACGACATGGAACTCGATCTCGACGTGCGTGTTGTGGTCGTGCTGGAACTTCTTGCGACCCTCGACCTCGTCTCGCTTCGCCGCGCTCGTCAGATAGCCCTGGCTCAGCAACGCCCGCCGCGCCGCGTCGCAGGTGGCCTCCGGCGACGCGGGGAAGACGCGCGAGAAGGCGCTCGCGGGGTCGAAGCGCTCCTGTTGATGGATGGCGGGGACCGGGGTCTGGCACGCCGCGAGCGCGGCGAGGCCAAAGAGGGCGAGCGCGAGACGCATGGACGGTGGCCGGAACTTGAAAGACTGTCGCTTTGCGAGGACGGCGGATCGCGCGCCGCCGGATCGAATGGTCGCATCTCCGCCGGGGCGGTGCAAACGGTCAACCCCTCGACCAGCACGACGCTCGTGGCATCGCGCGCCTCCCCGAAATGGGGCCGTGTCGTTCCGGTACGACCAACGATTCGTCGACTAGCATCTGCCAATGCCGTGACGATGCAGCCGCCGCCGTGCGGCGTCACGGGTGCGTTCCGGGGAGGATGAGGTCGGTATGCAGCTCGTGTGCACGATGAGCGGTGCGACCGGGGAGTACACCTTTTCGGGGTGGTCCAGCGGGATGCGGACAACCGCTTCCACGCCGAGGCCCGCGTCTTCGACCATCCCGATCCGTCGGTCTCGCTGCCGTCGGAACGATGCTCCGGCACCTGGTGTCGGTGGAGGGCGGTTCGCTAGAAGGCGCCGAGCTGCTGCTCGAGGAGGCCTTTGCCGCGCGGCTCGGTGCACCGGACTGGGTGCGCTGGCGTAATGCGGACGATCGCGGGCCGGGGCGGGCGTGATCGGCGCAGCGCCGCCAGCATGCGACTGGTGCGCTCGTCCGCAAAGACGCGGAGTCAACGGGAACGCAGCGACCGCACGGCATGCGGTGATGAGGTCCGTGACAAGTCGCTCGTCGACGTTGAGGTCTCCTTCGTACTCGCCGAGATTGCGAACCTCGTATCAAGCCGCCTGTGGACGATGATTCCGCGCCGGCAACGCCGCGCTCTGGCTCGGACGGTGCGGGGCGTTCGCGAGGGCGTTGGATACTAGATATTGGGTATTGTGCCGACGCAGACCACGGCGTATAGTGCGCGACGTCTCATTGCAACTTGCAGCGCGACATGGCCGGCACGAGGAATCCCTGTCGTGTTTCGCTGACACTCGGGAGCCCGCGCGTGGCCGATGCACCTCCCGGTGCCCGTTTCTCAGGTCGTCTGACCAGGCGACGAGGGGGATCCTCCCCGTCGATCCGGGACCGCCACCCGGCGTTCCGTTACCGCCTCGCGGCAGGCCAGCCGCCGCGTCCGCCTCGATGAAAGCCAGCCGGCCCGTCGAGGTCAAAGGAAGCGCCCTCCCCGTTCTGCGCGTCGTCGTCCGCGACTGCGATCTGCAGTCCCTTGACGACGAGATGAGCTCCGCGTTCGCAAACGCGCAGCCACTGCTCGCCGAAGCGCTGGCGGTGCTCGATCTGCGCGAGCGCAAGGGCGACGACGTCGCCGCGAGCGAGATCGTCGGCGCGGCCCGCAATGCGGGCATCCGGCTCGCGGCGGTCCTCGTCGGCGACGGCGGCGAGCGGGTCGAGCTGGCCGACACCGGCCTGCCGGTCATCCAGGTGCCGCTGATCAACGGGGAACGGTCGGCGCGCATGCCCAAGGAGGCGCCCGAGGCCTCCCGCGCGAAGCAGGCGGCTCAGGGCCCGCCCGCGCCGCTCTACCTCACCGAGCCCCTGCGCTCCGGCCGGCGCCTGTATGCGCAGGGTCGCGACCTGGTCGTCCTCGCTCCCACCAGCCGCGGGTGCGAGCTGATCGCCGATGGCTCGATCTACGCTTTCAGTCTCCTGCGCGGGCGCGCCGCCGCCGGCGCGAGCGGCGACAAGGGGGCACGCATCGTCGCGACGCGGCTCGACGCCGAGCTCGTTGCGATTGCGGGCGTTTACCGCACGCTCGAGGCCGTGGACCTCGAAGGCCTGGGCAACGGCGCGGTAAGCGTCACACTGGCCTCCGAAGACGAAGGCAGCGAACGCCTCGTGCTCCGGGCCGTGTGATCGCATGTTCAGATAGGAGAGAGTTCGCGTGACAAAAGTCGTCGTCGTCACCTCGGGCAAGGGCGGCGTGGGCAAGACCACCACGAGCGCCAGCTTCGCCACGGGTCTTGCCAAGCGAGGCAGGAAGACTGCCGTCATCGATTTCGACATCGGGCTGCGCAATCTCGATCTCATCCTCGGGTGCGAGCGCCGCGTCGTCTACGATTTCGTCAACGTCATCCAGGGCGATGCCAAGCTCTCCCAGGCGCTCGTTCGCGACAAGCATTCGGAGAACCTGTCGATCCTCGCCGCCTCGCAGACCAAGGACAAGGAGTCGCTCAAAGAGGATGGCGTCAAGGCGGTCCTCGATGAGCTGAAGGACATGGGCTTCGAGTTCATCATCTGCGACTCGCCGGCGGGAATCGAGTCGGGCGCCCTCATGGCGCTGCGCTTCGCCGACGAGGCGCTCGTCGTCACGAACCCCGAGGTCTCCGCGGTGCGCGACGCGGACCGCATGCTGGGACTCATCGAGGCGAAGTCGATGCGGGCCGAGCAGGGCCTCGATCGGGTCAAGGAGCATCTGGTCATCACCCGGTATGCGCCACAGCGCGCCGACAAGGGCGAGATGCTCGCGCACACCGACGTGGCGGAGCTGCTCAGCCTCTCGATCCTCGGCCTGATTCCGGAATCCGAGCAGGTGCTCGATTGCTCGAACCAGGGGCTGCCGGTCATCCTCGCCAACGGCTCGCCCGTCGCGCTGGCCTACGACGACATGGTGGCGCGCTTCCTCGGCGAGGACCGGCCGCTCCGATTCATCCAGCCAGAGTCCGCACCGCTCTGGAAGCGGCTGTTCGGAGGTTAGCCGTGTCGCTGATCGACGTGTTCTTCAGGAAGAAGCGCTCGGCAGTGGTCGCCAAGGAGCGTCTCTCGATCATCCTCGCCCATGAGCGGGCGCAGCGGTCGGGGAAGGATTTCATCAGCGCGCTCAAGGAGGAGCTGATCGCGGTCATCTGCAAGTACACTGCCGTGGACAAGGACGCGCTGCAGGTGACGCTCGACCGGCGCGACAGCATCGACGTCCTCAAGGTCGACGTTGTGCTGCCCGAGGGTGGCCTGCGTCGCGGCTGATCCGGCCGGCGGTGCAGTCAGCGGTTGATGAGCCAGCCGATCTGCGCCGGTGCGAAGTAGCGGCGGACCTGCTCTTAACGCGACGTCTCAACTCCTCGAGCGGCGCCTCGCCGGAGACGAGCTCGAACCGACCGTCGAGCCAGCCACGGACGAGCTTGTAGGGCTTCGAGTCGACCCGGATCAGGGCGCTCAGCAGTGCGTTCGTGTCGAGGATGACCCGCAACGCCCGGGCGCCCAGCGCTTGCGCTTCGCCCGGAGCCGCGACGCCCTGGCCGGGCCCCACATCTCGGCCCGGACCTCCCGCGGCGCGTCCTCGATCGCCCGCTCGATCTCCTCGTCCGGCACGTTCGCGTTGCGCCCCTGCACTCCCGCCACCGTCTGCGCGAAGACCTCCTTCTGGACCGCGCGCTCGACGAACTTGGAGAGGTCGCCCTTCTTCAGCCCGCGCTGCGCGAGAAACGAGCGCAGCGACACGTCGGTGCCCTTGGAGACTTTGACTGTCCAACGGACGAGCTTGTCGGCCTCGGCCATGATCGACTCCTATAGGTACGTCCAAGTGCTCATGCGATAGCAGGGTTTCCTCGAGGCCCGGGCACGTCCTGCAGGGTTGTCAAGTGGAGCCCCCGCTTCGACCAAGCCGTCCCATAATGTGATAGATTACCATCTCACTGGATGGTAGATGGATGGTTATCAGATGGTCAAACTTCGACTAATTGAGCCGGGGCGCAAAGAACCCGACTCGGAAAAAATCACGATCAACCTCGGGTACATCGATCTTGGACGGATCGATTTGCTCGTGCAGGAAGGGTTCTATTCCAACCGCACGGACTTCATTCGAACGGCAATCCGCGCTCAGCTTGGCACCCACGGCGACGTTCTGCAGCAGACCGTGGCGCGACGGTCACTGGTCCTTGGTTTGCAGCGTTATACCCGCCAGGATCTCGAGCGCCTCCGGGCGGCCGGAGAGCAACTGCACATTCAGGTCCTTGGCCTCGCGACGATCGACGACGACGTGCCGCCGCAGCTCGCCGCGCAAACCATCGCCTCCATCGTGGTCCTGGGCGCCCTGCGCGCCAGTGCCAAAGTCAAGGCTGCCTTGGCCGACCGTATCCGCTAGCTGCCTCTCTACTCCTGCGAAGGGACATCATGGTGACGAACAAGGGAATACCCATCGGCCTCATCGAGGCAACTCGACTCACGCGTGCGGGACGTCTTCTTGAAGCCACAGCACTCATTCAACGCGTCCTTCGGCATAGTTCGGCAGCCCCTGAAGGCGCCGATCGCCACGCGTCGGACCGCGCGGGCGGCGCGAATAACGACGTTATCGACGTCGAGTTTTCACACGTCGCGGAGCCCGCGGACCGTGGTCTGACTCCACTTCAAAGGGTGGCGGGCGATGACATATCTCCGCGCTTCCCCCTCAAGAGTGTTCTGCGTGGCCGGCGCGACCGCGACTCCGTGGCAGAGGTGCCGTGCCCCCAGACCACGGTGGTTGACGGGCAACCGGGACAGTTCGTCACCGGGTCCTATGCGAATCAAGCCGGGGCACGCCCCTACAAGCTCTACATCCCGACGATCTACGCGGGACAACCGCTCCCCCTTGTTGTGATGTTGCACGGTTGCACGCAAACGCCCGACGACTTTGCAAGCGGTACCCGGATGAACGCGCTCGCCGAGGAGCGGCAGTGTCTTGTTCTCTATCCCGAGCAGACCCATGCTGCCAACCATTCGCGGTGCTGGAACTGGTTCAGGCGCGGCGACCAGCGCCGCGACCAAGGCGAGCCGGCAATCCTCGCCGGCATGACGCGCGAAGTCATGAATCGCTACCGTATCGACCCAGGCAAGGTCTATGTGGCTGGACTGTCGGCCGGCGGCGCGATGGCCGCCGTCATGGGCACAGCCTACCCCGAGCTCTACGCCGCCGTCGGCATCCACTCGGGTCTCGCCTGCGGAAGCGCGCACGATCTTCGGTCCGCGTTCGCCGCCATGCGCGGAAAACCGGCGTCGATGGCTGGCCGCAATACGGACTCAGCGCCTCTAGCACCGGCAACACCAACGATCGTGTTTCACGGCGATCGGGACAAGACCGTGCATCCCCGAAACAGCGAGCAGGTGGTCTCGCAATCGGTGGAGCAGAACGGCGCATCGAGCGCCGATGCCTCGACAGAACGCGGCCAGGTGCCAGGCGGTCACGCCTATACCCGCACCGTTCACCGCGATTCGACGGGACGCGTTGTCCTCGAGCACTGGCTGGTGCACGGAGGCGGTCACGGGTGGTTTGGCGGGAGCGCACGCGGCTCGTACGTGGATCCGAAGGGCCCGGACGCTGCGCGGGAGATGATTCGCTTCTTCTATCAGAACACCTCTGAGCCGCGATCGTAGGGCTGCTGCTGCGCTCGATCACGGGGCGGCTCAACTCCTCGTTCCTCGGCTGAGGGCGTTCGACGCTAGATCCGTTCCCAGAGGCCGGTCTCGTGGTTGAGCCGGGCCTGCTCTTCGCCAAGGAAGTCGCGCTGGGAGACGATGCCCAGCAGCTTGCCCCCTTCGACGACCAGCAGATGGCGGTAGCCGCCATCTTGCATCTGCCGGAGCGCGTCGATCGCCGTCGCAGCCGGACCGATCGTGCCGGGGCCCTTGGTCATCACCTCGGCGAGGCGGGTTCCGTCCGGATCCCACTCCTCGGCGACGACCCGGCCGACAAGGTCTCGCTCCGTGAAGATGCCCTCGAGACATATGACCCGCTTGACTTCAGAATCTGGCGCGCGGATTCTCGTAGACGTGCGGTGACTTGCACCGCGCGCCCTCGGAAGGATTGTCCTATCCCTCTAACGATTTGGACGGAGTCACCATGGCAAGAATCGTGAAGAGAACGCGGGGCGGCCCATACCCAGTGACCATAGGCGGTGAAACCAAATACATTTGCGGCTGCGGGCTATCGAACACTCAGCCTTTCTGCAACGGCACCCACAAGATCGCCCGGCAGGAAGACCCCAACAAGCTCTATTGGTACGACGAGCAAGGCAACCGCTTCGAAGCCACTGACAGTTACCAGGGTATTCGCTGTCCACAAGAGTGAAAGCGGAAGCCACGACGCGCGCAGCGTTTTGTCGGCATAGCGATCAGGAACCGGCTTACGTAGAAGTCGTTGTCGCTATTGTGGTTCTAGCGATGCGGAAGCGGCTCGGGGCTTCTATCGCACCCGTATGCACGCCACGCTGAAGCGCAGGCCATAGGCGGCGCTGCCCGCCCCGGGGGAGTTCTATCCCGGCGTTGACTCTCCCCGCGAGTCCCATGATTGCTTGCCACGCAGACCACATCGGCAGCCTGCTCCGCCCGCCCGAACTCATTTCGGCGCGGGAAGACGCTGCCGCGGGCCGGATCTCGCGTGCCCGGTTCAAGGCCATCGAAGACCGGGCCGTGGAGGACGCCATCAGGCTCCAGGAGCGCGTCGGCCTGGCAGTGGTCACCGACGGCGAGCAGCGGCGGCTCTCCTTCCAAAGCCAGTTCGCCGAATCCGTGAGCGGCCTGGGCAACTGGGACCTGAACGCGTTTCTGTGGGGCGATTGGCACGGAGATTCCTCTACCGTCGGCGATCGGACGATTTCGCGCCCCGCAGGACTCGGGGTCGTGGAGAAGCTCGGACGGAGGCGGCACTTGTCGGTGGAAGAGTTCGTGTTTCTGCGTGCGCACACCTCGCGCTTGCCGAAAATCACGCTGCCCAGCCCCAGCTTATGGACGAACTTCTGGTCTCCGCAGCGCTCCCGCGCAGCCTATCCCACCTTGGAAGGCTTCCTCGCCGATGTCGTGGACCTCCTTCGCGAGGAAGTGGCGGAACTGGCCCAGCTGGGCGCGAGCTACATCCAGCTCGACGCGCCCCACTATGCGCTGCTGCTCGATCCGGCGACGCGCGGCTTCTACGAGTCCCGAGGCTGGGATACGGAGCGCTACCTGGAACGCGGCATCGAGATGGACAACGCCGTCATCGGAGATTTCGCGGGCGTTACATTCGGTATTCACCTGTGCCGGGGAAACCAGGGCAGCCGCTGGCTTGCGAGCGGCGGGTACGAACGGATCGCGCAGACCGTCTTCCGGCGCGTCCGGGCACAGCGGCTACTGCTCGAATACGACGATGCGCGATCGGGATCGTTTGAGGCTCTCAAGGATGTGCCGCAAGACAAGTTGGTGGTGCTTGGACTCATCACTACGAAGCGCGCTCATATCGAGCCGGTGGAGGAGTTGCAGAGCCGCATCCGCGACGCGAGCCGGTTCGTGCCCTTGGAGCGTTTGGCAGTAAGCCCGCAATGCGGCTTTTCCAGCTCGGTGATCGGAAACGCCATCACCCCGGCAGACCAGGAACGAAAGCTCAGACTGGTCGTGGAAACTGCGCGGCGGGTTTGGGGCGAGGATCGAGTCTCCCAAGATGAATAGTTGCCAGTAGCGAGCCGGCGTGCGCAGGTTCATTTCCGGGCGGCGCGGGCTCGTCGCGCGTCACGAGGGCCGCTGGGGGTGCGTACGGGTTCGTCTTGCTCACGTCGATAGCTTCACGACCTACGGCGGGACGACGTGGCACGCCCCTAGAGCGCCGATGGCGGCGCTCGCACCCCAGCCCGACGGTGCGACCTTCGCGCTGGCATGCTCTCCGCGCGCGGCAGCCCCGAGCTGCGGAGTCTGGACGCATTCCTGGGCGCCCTTGGATTTCGGCTGGCCGTCGAGGTCAGCGAGGGTCGAGGACGCCGTCGGCGCCGATCGAGCCCGCGAACTGCCGGGAAACCGGTGCGAAGGGGTAGAAACAGCGCCGCCGCCTGAAACTCGCGGCGTACGCGCCGCGCCTCACCCCGCCGGTCGCGTCCACGACTCCGACCACGCGAGGCAGCAGCTCGAGGACGGCTTGCCGAAGCGGTCCTGCAGGAACACCTTCGCGGTCGCCGCCTCGCCGTTCACCGCGAGTTGCGCGCCGCGCGCCGGGAGGAACGTGCTGTAGACCCCGAGCGGCCGGTTCATCGCACCCGGCGGCATCGTCAGGATGAACGGCGCCATCAGGTCCCACCAGGTCATCACGATCTCGCCGTCGTCGGAGGCGATGCGCTCCTCGACCGTGCTGAGCGAGTCGCCGCCGCGGTCGAACACCGCGTCGATGACCGGCAGCGACTCGTCGGCGAACGGCGCGTGCAACAGCGACTCGATCGTGCGCTGGAGATAGCGCGCGAGACCGACGTTGTCGGCGTACACGAGCGGCCCCTTGCCGGTCAGCGTGCTCTCGATGAAGAGCGCGTGGCCCTGGCCGGCGGGCGACCACAGGACGCGCCAGTGGCTGACGCGGTCGACGATCGCCTTGCCGCCGTCGTTCGAGAGGCGGATGAACGAGTTCTCGCCCGTCATCACGACCTCGTGGGGATCGACCATCCGCGGCTCGGCCATGTCGCGCTCCTCCGTTGGGGGAAGCGCAGCATACCAGCCCGTCTGCAGCGAGTACCTCCCGGCCGCGCGCTTTAGCGGACGCTCACCAAAGCGGTAGGCGGGGCAATCGCCCGCGGTCGCGCTCTCGGCTCATCGCCGATCGCTAGCCTCGTGCGCTTCTCGATGCGGTGCAGCTCGCGCGCCGCGCGCGGCGGGCCGTGTAACGGCCGGCACCCGTCGCCCCGGGTCGATCCGCCTCCTTCGCCTCACGCCCCCACCCCCGCGACCACCCGCTCGATCTCGACCGCCAGCGCCACCGCATCGTTGCTGAAGTAATGCGTGTGACCGCCCGCGCCTAGGCAGAACTCGGTGCGATCGCCGGCGCGCCGCGCATCCACCCTACCGTCGGCGCCGACCGCGGCCACGCCGAAACGCGCCGCGTCCCCGTCCGGCGTCCAGATGAAGCGACCCACGTAGTCGCCGGAGCGACAGACGTTGACCCATTCGGTAGCGCCGAGATCGGCGGCCGCCGGTGCAGCCTGCGCAAAGCCGGCGTCGCGCGAGCCCATCCATCGATACAGCAGCGGAAAGCGCTCCGCGTACAAGTCGCGCAGCGGCGAGCCCACCGTCACCAGCGCGATGGGGAGCGCGGCGACGACGTCCTGCAACCGGCCCTGCACATGCAGGTAGCGCAGCAAGTCGGCGCTGATCACGGTGCCCTGGCTGTGCGCGACGATCACGATGCGCGCGTAGCCCGCGTCGCGCAGGTAGCCGAGCAGCGAGGCATAGCGCGAGAAGATGCGCCCCCGGGGCGGCTGCCGGTTGGGCGGATCGCCGAAGTAGTTGTCGATGTCGAGCACGGCATCGACCGCGACGCGCAGGCGGCCGAAGGTCTCCGTGAAGCGGGATCCAAGCGCCGTGATCGTCAGCGCGCCCCCGGCGAGCCATTTGCCCGCCGCGACCAAGGTCTCGCCCTGGAACCACTCCAGGCGGCCCACGAGCCACATGAAGAGGTCTGCCCCGACGCCCGCAGTGAACGCGAACTGCTCGAGGACGAACGCCAGATAGAGGACGCTCCCCGCGAGCGCCCCCAGGGGAATGAGCGGCTTGAACGCCGTTTCGAGGAGCCGGACGCCCCCACCCAGCCAGTTCCCGAGGCGCGTCGCCCACTCGGCGGCGCCTTTCCTGATGCCTTTCGCATCGACGTTCGCGGTAGGCCGGATCTCCTCTATCAACGAGGGCAGCAGCACCAGCAGGGCCGCCGCGAGGAGCAGGGTGAAGGCGGCCACGAGCGGCGTGAAGAAGGCGCCGACCGTCTGCACGCGGCCCTCGAGGAAGATCTCGGCCGACCGGTAGCCGGTGCCGAAGACGACCGGTTCGTACCTGAGATCCGTGAGCGCACGGGTGGCGACGAAGCTGATCACAGACCACAACACAAGACTGAGCACGGCGAAGAGCCCGCTGGAGCCGACGAGGGCGAGCCGCGCCGTGTGGAGAGATGCCTTGACGGCCCGGTCGCCCGCGCTGCCCAGCCACAGCCCCAGCAACAGCGCCACGATCTGGATCGCGACGAAGGCGGCCCACACCAACAACAGCGCCGCGAGCAGCCATTCGCCCACGTTGAGCGCGGCGGTGAGCATCCACTCGGCTTGCGTGGTGACGTCGGGCAGCAGCGCGTTGCCATCGAAGCAGAGCGCGACCACGCTTGCCAGGACGACCAGGTGGCCGAGGAGGCGCACGCCCTCCGTCACGCGGGAATAGCGTTCGACCAGATATGCACCCAGCACGGTGACAGCCAGCGCGCTCGCCCCGAAGTAAATCATCAGCACCCTCGTCTCGGCGCGCAGCGCGTAAACCGCGGTCCCCAGGCTCCCGAGCGCCGCCGCGAGCAGGAAGAGCGACAGCGCCCAGCGCGCAGGCCCCGGCGGTCCGCGCAACCACGCGAGCGCCGCGAGCGCCAGAAGCACGATCGAGCCGACCCCGAACACGGCGGCAAGCAGCGGCCCCTGGAGATCATGCGCGACCAGGGCCGCCGCGCCGAATGCGACCATCAGCAGCATCGCGAGCTGGAGCACGGCGGCAGGCCCCTTCATCAGCCACGCGATCCAGGCGTGAAACCGCTGCAGCAGCCGCCAGGCCGTTCCCCCGTTCATGCTGAGCGACGCCTGGTCGACCAGATCGGCCGCGAGCGTGCCCAGATGGAAGAAGAGCTGGTACATCGACGAGAGCGCGCGCAGGCCGCCGGTGCCCAGGCGCGACAGATCGGCCCAGTACATCTCGTACACGTCGACCGCGCGCCGGCCGGCCCGGCGGCGCAGCGAGACGCGCGCAGCCTCGTAGAGCGCATCGCCTTCGGGGAGCTCGAGCCGCCCCAGCAGGTAGTCGTTCAGGGCGATGCCGAGGTCCTGCGACTCAGGCGCATGGGGCCCGGGCGCCCGCGATTCCGGAACCTGCGGTTCCGGCGCCGCGGCACCGGTGCCGGCCGACTCCGGCTTCTGCTTCTGATAGAAGCCGCTCGGCATCCCCGGCATCCGCCGCGCGGGCTCCGGCTTGCGGGCCTCGCCCGCGGGCGGCGTCGGCGGCGCAGCCGCCTGCGGGTGGCCGCCGCCCGGTCCGAGTTTGTCGACCGGCACCAGGACGTGATGCATTTCGCCCTGGTCGTAGGGCGGGGCGCCGCGTCCGCCGCGACACAGCAGCCGCGCGACTTCCAGCACCGTCTGGCCGGGACGCTGATCGGCGATGCCGTGAACCACGACGACGGCGACGCGATCGGTCGCGCTCGTCGCCGGATCGGCATCGGCCGGCTGCTGTTCGGCTGCGGCGCTCCGCGGATGCATGGCGTCGCGATGATAGTCCACGCCTCGCGGCAGAGAGAATGCGTTCGCGGCTCACAGGCACGCACTGTGTGCAGCGGGCCCCTCCCGACCGTGCGCTTTAGCGAACGCTCACCAAAGCGGTAGGCGGGGCACTCGGTTGCAGTCGCGCGCTCGGGTGGCTCACGGCGCGAGCCACGGCGGCGCGCAGACTTGGGGTCACAAACTGTGACTCGCTCAGCCGAAAAAAGCCGGAAAACGCTGCCTTGACCGAAGTACGCCATTGACGTAGTGTGCGATGCTGTTCGTCGAGACCTCGCTGTTCACCGCACAGCTCCCTCGGTATCTGTCGGACGACGAATACCGTCAGTTCCAGGCCCACTTGGTCGAGCGCCCGGACGCAGGCGAAGTGATCCGCGGTTCCGGCGGCATCCGGAAGGTTCGGTGGGCTGCGAGGGGGCGAGGAAATTCGGGCGGGGTCAGACTGATCTATTTCTGGGCAGCGGCAGCGCAGATCTATCTTCTGACGATCTACGCGAAGAGCGAGCGCTCGGACATCGACAGAGCGACCCTGCGTCGCATCGCGGACAAGCTGGAGCTGCTGGAATGAGCAAGCGAGACATCGGAAAGGAAATCCTCGCCGGGCTGGACGAAATCGCGGCCTGGAAGCGCGGCGAGCGGAAGCTCAAGACCACGAAGGTCGAGTTGCCGCGAGCCGCGGATGTGCCGGCGATCCGTGCGCGTCTCGGCTTGTCGCAAGAGGCCTTCGCAACCTGCATGGGCGTGAGCGTCGGCACGCTGCGGAACTGGGAGCAGGGTCGTCGCGAGCCGCAGGGCCCCGCGCGAGCGCTGCTACTGATCGCAGACCGGAAGCCGCGCGCTTTCCTCGAGGCAGTTCAGCTCGCTCGCAAAGAGCGGCGGGCGGCGTAGCGGAGGGAATCGGGCGGACAAACCCGGGAGGTGGTCGCAAATTGCGACCACCTGGTGGGACAAGGCGGCGTGCGCTCCGGCATTTCCACCGGGGACTGCCGCTTTGAGGTCGCAAAGTGCGACCTCAAAGGGACCCAAAGCTGACTAGAGGATTTCAGCGACTCGGCGATGAACAAGAGTAAGCAGCTACAGGGCTCGCCTGGTGGGGGGTGCCCCACGCATGGGCCGGGGCACCGTGTGACCTCTGGCGTGGGAAGTGGTCACAGATTGTGACCACCTCCTCCTCATCCGATCTCCGGTGCGTCGTTGACGCGGCAATTGGCGATCGCGGACCAGGCACCCGCCTCCGCGAACTGCCTCCCGACCATGCTCGCTACACTCCGCAGGCTCCGCCGCCGGTACTCGGTGCCGGACCTGCAGACGCTCGAGCTCGTCGCAGCGGAACGGCGCGAGCGGCCGACGCGGGCGGAGCGCAGGCTAGCTGCGCTCCTGAACGAGGTGAGCGAGGGCGCGCTCGACGGGCGCTTCCATCGTGAATGGGTCTGCGGCGGCCGGTGGATCGTCGACTTCTACTTCCCCGAAGTGCGAATGGCGATCGAGGTCGACGGCGGCTATCACCGCTCGACGTACCAGCTTGGCTGGGACCTCTTCAAGGCGGCCGAGCTGGAGGCGGCGGGCCTCACGCTGGTGCGCCTCACCAACCAGGAGGTGTTCGGCGACCGCGAGCGGCTGCTTGCGAAGCTCCGCCGCGGGTGGAGTGTGGCGGCCAGGAGAGCGCGATCTCACTCGTCGCGCGGAAGGCTCCAAGGGTCACCCTCGTACACTTCCGGGCAAGATATGCACTGCCGATCCGCGCCGGACTCGTGATAGCCGCAGTCACTGCCGCACCGGCATCGAGTAAGTCATGAACCCGGACCCTGCCCTCCGAAGTGCCGACGTCCCGGTGCCCCGCGACGACCTCATCCGTGGCTGGCAATCGCTGGCCGCCGATCCAGAATCGCCGGACTGCTTCGAGCTCGACCAGTTCGGGGAGCTGATCTTGAGTCCGAAGCCCACGACCGGGCACCAGCGTGTCGCATCGGAGATCGCGTGGGCGCTGAGGAGTCAGATCGGCGGCGAAGGCGTCACCGACCGCTGGGCGGCTTGCAAGGGCCAGTCGCCGCTCGAGGTCGTGCCCGACGTCTGCGTCGAGGTGCTCTCGCCGAGCAACACGCGCGAAGAGATCGAGATGAAGGTCCGCGCCTACCTGCGCAGCGGCGCGCGCGAAGTCATCGTTGTCGCGCTGAAGGGTGAGATCGAGATCTTCGGGCCCCGGGGCAAGCGCGACGCGAGCACCCTCGGCATCGCGCTCGTGCTGCCGGTCGAGCCCTTCTGATCGGAAGCGCGCGGTCGCGCGACCGTCGCTTCCGCAGAAAAAAGCCCGCTCGCGCGGCTTTTCTCTCTTGCGCAAACGGCGCGCTACAGCGCCGCCCCCTTCGCCTTCAGCACCCGCCAGACCTTCTCGGGCGTGATCGGGATGTCGATGTGCGTCACGCCGAGGTGGCGGAGCGCATCGACGACCGCGTTCGCGATCGCGGGCGGCGCGCCGACGGTCGCCGACTCGCCGACGCCCTTCGCGCCCAGCGGGTGGTGCGGCGAGGGCGTGATCGTCTTGTCGGTCTCCCAGTTCGGCGACTCGAGCGCGGTCGGCACATAGTAGTCGATGAAGCTGCCGCCGGTGATGTTGCCGTCGTCGTCGTAGGTGATCTCCTCGTACAGCGCCGGCGCGAGGCCCTGGTTGAGGCCGCCGTGGATCTGGCCGTCGACGATCATCGGGTTGATGATGTTGCCGCAGTCGTCCACCGCGACGAAGCGGCGCACGCTCACCACGCCCGTCCCGCGATCGATGTCGACCACGCAGATGTAGCTGCCGAACGGGAAGGTGAGGTTGGGCGGATCGTAGTAGTGCGTGGCCTCCAGCCCCGCCTCCATGCCCTGCGGGTGGTTGGTGTAGGCCGCGAACGCGCACTCCTGGATCGTCTTCGACTTCTGCGGCGCGCCCTTCACGAAGAACTTGCCGGGCTCCCAGTCGAGGTCGCTCTCGCCCACCTCGAGCAGGTGCGCGGCGATCTTGCGCGCTTTGTCGCGGATCTTGCGCGCCGCCATCGCGCCCGCCGCGCCGGCGGTCGGCGTCGAGCGGCTCGCGTAGGTGCCGAGGCCGTAGGGCGCGGTGTCGGTGTCGCCCTCCTCGACTTGGATGTCGGCGGCCGGGATGCCGAGCTCCTCGGCGACGATCTGGGCGTACGTCGTCTCGTGGCCCTGGCCCTGGCTCTTGGTGCCGAAGCGCGCGATCGCCTTGCCGGTCGGGTGCACGCGGATCTCCGCGGAGTCGAACATCTTGATGCCGAGGATGTCGAAGTCCTTCGACGGGCCGGCGCCGACGATCTCGGTGAAGCTCGAGATGCCAATGCCCATCAGCTCGCCGCGCTTGCGCTTCTCGGCCTGCTCCTTGCGCAGCGCGTCGTAGCCGATGATGTCCATGGCCTTCTTGAGCGCCGCAGGATAGTTGCCGCTGTCGTATTCCCAGCCGAGCACCGACTTGTACGGGAACGCCTCCGGCTTGATGAAGTTCTTCATGCGCAGCTGCGCCGGGTCCATGTCGAGCTTCTGCGCGAGCGCGTCGGTGATGCGCTCGATCGCGTGCACCGCCTCGGTGACGCGGAACGAGCAGCGGTAGGCCACGCCGCCCGGGGGCTTGTTGGTGTATACGGCGTCGACCTCGCAGAACGCGTGCTTGAGGTCGTAGGAGCCGGTGCAGATCGAGAAGAGACCCGCCGGGTACTTGGACGGGTTGGCCGAGGCGTTCGAGTAGCCGTGGTCGGCCACCGTCTTGATGCGGAGCGCCGTCATGGTGCCGTCCTTCTTCGCGCCGAGCTCCACCTTCATATGGTAGTCGCGCGCGAAGGAGTCCGCCTGCAGGTTCTCCATCCGGTCCTCGATCCACTTCACCGGCTTGCCGATGACCACCGAGGCCGCCACCGCGATGACATAACCCGGGTACACCGGGACCTTGCCGCCGAAGCCGCCGCCGATGTCGGGCGAGATGATGCGGATCCGTTCCTCCGAAAGGCCCACGTGCCCGGCGACGAGCGCGAACACGGTGCGGATCGCGTGCGGCGCCTGCGTGGTCATGTAGACGGTGAGCTTGCCCTGGGCGGAATCGAAGTCTGCGATGCAGCCGCAGGTCTCCATCGAGGCGACGTGGATGCGCGGCAGGTAGACGTTCTCGGCGACCACGACGTCGGACGCCGCGAGCGCGCGGGCGCAGTCGTCGCGATCACCCGCCTCCCAGTGGAAAGCGACGTTGTCCCTCTGGTCCTTCTTGTCCTTGCGCAGCACCGGCGCGCCGGGCGCGATCGACTTGAACGGATCGACCATCGGCGCGAGCGGCTCGTACTCGACCTCGATCGCTTCCACGCCGTCGGCGGCGATGTAGCGCTCGGTGGCGATCACCGCGCACACCTCCTGCGACTGGTACATGACCTCGTCGACCGGCAGCACCATCTGCGTGTCCGACGAGATCGTCGGCATCCAGTGCAGGTTGTACTTGGCGAGCGTCGGACCGTCGATCACCGCGAGCACGCCCGGGATCTTGAGCGCCTTCTCGGTGTCGATCTTCTTGATCTTCGCGTGCGCGTAAGGGCTGCGCACGATGTCCATGTAGAGCATCCCGGGCAGCACGATGTCGTCGACGTAGCGGCCCTGGCCGCGGATGAAGCGCGGGTCTTCCTTGCGCTTCATGGAGTGGCCCATGCCGCTGATCTTGGCGTCGGTCCTTGGCGTAGACATGTCCGGCCCTCCTCAGCGCATTTTCTCGGCCGCGTACTGGACGGCCTTGACGATGTTCACGTAGCCGGTGCAGCGGCAGAGGTTCCCGGCGATCGCCTCGCGGATCTCCTGCTCGCTCGGATTCTTGTTCCGCTCGAGCAGCGCGACGCTCGACATCATCATTCCCGGCGTGCAGAAGCCGCACTGCAGGCCGTGCTTCTCGGTGAAACCCTCCTGCACCGGGTGGAGCTTGCCGCCCTGCTCCAGCCCCTCGACGGTGCGGATCGTCGCGCCGTCGGCCTGCACCGCGAGGACGGTGCACGACTTCACTGGGCTGCCGTCGAGAATCACCGTGCAGGCGCCGCAGTGCGACGTGTCGCAGCCGATGTGCGTGCCGGTCAGCCGCAGCACTTCGCGGATGAAGTGCACGAGGAGCAAGCGCGACTCGACCTCCGCCGCGTGCGCCGCGCCGTTCACCGTGACGCTGATGTTGTGCTTGGCCATGGCTACTTCCCTCCCGCGCGCTCGAGCGCCCTGTGCACTGCGCGTCCGGCGAGGACGCGCGCCATCTCGCGCTTGTACTCGGCCGAGCCGCGATGGTCGCCGCTCGGATTCGCCTTCGCTGCGGCCAGCCGCGCAGCTTCCGCGACCGTCTTCTCGTCGGGCGTCTTGCCGGTGAGGTACTGCGCCGCCTCGACCGCCGCGAGCGGGACGGGGCCCGCGTTGGTGAGCGCAAGGCCCGCGCTCGCGACGGCGCCATTGGCGTCGAGGGTCAGCTGCACCGCCGCGGCCGCGGTCGCGAAGTCGCCGGTCTTGCGCTTGAGCTTGACGTACGCCCCGCCGCTCCGCGCCGCCGGCACCGGGATGCGGATCTCGGTGAGGATCTCGTCGCGCGCGAGCGCGGTGGTGTAGATGTCCTTGTAGAACTCGTTCGCCGCGATGGTGCGCTCGCCCTTCGGTCCGCGCGCGACTAACGTCGCGCCGACAGCGAGCACGATCGCCGGCTCGTCGTTGGCGGGGTCGCCGTTGGCCACGTTGCCGCCGATCGTGCCGCGATTGCGCACCAGCGGGTCCGCGATCAGCGGCACCGCGTCGGCGAGGATCGGGTACTTCGATCGGACGAGATCGGAGCGCTCCAGCGCCGCCTGGCGCGTCATCGCGCCGATGCGGAGAAAACCCCCGTCCTCCTTGATGTAGTCGAGCCCGGGAATGCGCCCGATGTCGACCAGGTGGTCGAATGCTCCGAGGCGCAGCTTGAGCGTCGGCAGCAGGCTCATGCCGCCGGAGAGCACCTTGGCCTGGTCGCCGTGCCGCTGGAGCAGCGCGACGGCCTCGTCGAGCGAGCCCGGCCGGTGATAGTCGAATGCCGCAGGAATCATCGGTCCCTCCTTTGCTACGCACACCCACCAGACCGAAAGACGTTCCCCCTCCTCGGGGAACGCCATCTTAGCCCGTCTCAGCGCAGAAATCGCAGCATCCGCTCGAGCGACTCGAGGTCGTGCGCCGGCCCGAAGTGATCCACGTACGGCAGTGCAGCACGCATGCCGGCCTGGGTGGGCTCATAGCGCGCGTCGCCGGCGAGCGGGTTGAGCCAGACGATCGTCCGCGCGCGGGCGCGGAGCTCCTGCATCGCGTCCGCGAGGAGCGCCGCGTCGCCGAGATCCAGGCCGTCGCTCACGATTACGATCGTCGTGTCGCGGCCGACCATCGCATCGCGGTGAGTGGCCACGAACTCTGCGAGACAGGCGCCGATGCGCGTGCCGCCCGACCAGTCCGGCACGTCGGCCGCCAGCCGCTCGAGCGACCGGAGGACCTTCGCTGGGGCGACCGCCTGCGTCACCCGGGTCAGCGCGGTGTTGAACGTGAAGATCTCGACCCGCTTGACGACGCGGCGCAACGCGAACGCGAACGCGAGGTGGAACCGCGTGTAAGGATCCATCGAGCCGCTCGTGTCGTACAGCAGCACCACGCGCGGCGCCTCGAGCGCACGGGCGCGGCGCGCGAGGGCGAGGAGCTCGCCTTCGGTGCAGAGGGCGCGGCGGAAGCTCCGGCGCAGGTCCACGACCCCACGTCCGCACGCCGGCACCAGGCGCCGGCTCCGGCGCGTCGCGAGCCGGAGCGCAAGGCGCGCCAGCAGGCGTTCCATCGCCGCGAGCTCGCTCGCCGAGACCTGGTCGAACGGCTTGCGGCGCAGCAGCGACTCCGGGCTGTAGCCGGGATCGTCGCCGGTTGGCCCCTCCTCCTCCGGCGCGACCAGGCGTACGCGCTCGCCGTCCCAGCGCCACTGCGCCGGACGGCGGTGCTCGCGCGGATACGCCGGGGGCGCGACCGGGACATCGGGGAATGTCGCACCGCCCCAGTGCTCGTCGAACAGACTGTCGAACGTGGCCCACGCGTCGCGCGGCACCTTGAGCGCGATGCGCAGTCCGCGCTTCACCTCGGCGCGGTCGAGCAGGTCGACGAGCTTCAGCGCCGCCGCGGCGTCGATCTCGTCGCCGAGCCCCACGCGGATGCCGCGGTCGCGCATGGCGCCCGCGAACTTCGCGAGGTGCGCGGCAACGCCGGCAGTCGCGCTCATGCGAGTGCTCAGGTCGAGGCGGAGGCCCGGGCGACGAGCTCTGCGATCACGGGGTCGCCCGTCTGCCGGATGTCGTGGTCGTCCTTTAGGAGGCAGCCCAGCGTGACCCGCACCAGCTCCGGGTCGAGGCTGTCGCGGCGCAGCCGCAGGAGCGCCTGCGCCCAGTCGATCGTCTCCGCGACGCCGGGCACCTTCCGCAGGTCGCGCTTGCGCAGCGCCTGCACGAAGCGCGTGATCGCGCGCGCCAGGTGTTCGTCGAGCCCGGGCACCTTGTTGTGCAGGATGCGGAGCTCTTTCTCGAAGGTCGGGTGCTCGACGTAGAGGTATAGGCAGCGGCGCCGGAGCGCGTCGCCGATCTCGCGCGTGCGGTTCGAGGTGAGCACGATGTGCGGCACGTGCGTCGCCTTGATAGTGCCCAGCTCGGGCACCGTGACCTGGAAGTCCGACAGCACCTCGAGCAGGAACGCCTCGAAGCCATCGTCGGCCCTGTCGATCTCGTCGATCAGCAGCACCGGCGGCCCCTCGCGCCGCGTAATCGCGCGCAGCAGCGGGCGCTCGAGCAGGTACTCGCGCGCGAAGATGAGATCCTCCAGCGCGGCCGGGTCGTGCGTCTCGCGCTCGGCGATGCGCAGGCGCAGGAGCTGGCGCTGGTAGTTCCACTCGTAGAGCGCGGTGTTGGCATCGAGCCCCTCGTAGCACTGCAGGCGGATGAGCTCGGTGCCGAACGCGCGCGCCATGACCTTGGCGAGCTCCGTCTTGCCGACGCCGGCCTCGCCCTCGACGAGGAGCGGCTTCTGCATCCCTTGCGCGAGGTACACCGCGGTGGCGATCGCCGGCTCGGCGACGTAGCCGTCGCGCTCCATCGCCGCCTGGAGGGCGCGGATCTCCTCGTTCACGCGCAGCGCGCGGTCAGAATTCGCGGCCGATCTGCCGGTCCACCGACCACGGGCCGGCGCCGCGGATCAGCACAAACAGGGCGACGACGAGAATCAGGATCGAGTACTCGCTGCCGACCTTTGTCCAGAAGAAGCCGCCGGTCTTGGACGTGAAGTACACGGCGTTGATCATGAAGACGACGACCGCGAACGCCGCCGGACGGGTCAACAGTCCGATCACCAGAAGCGTGCCGGCGATCAGCTCGGTGCAGCCGACCACGGTCCCCCAGAAGACGCCCGGGGTGTAGCCGAGCTTGTCGAACAGCGCGGCGTTCTTCTCGAGGCCCATGCCGCCGAATGCGCCGAACAGCTTCTGCATGCCGTGCGGGATGAGGATCGCGCCGAGGGCGATCCGCAGCACGGCCTGAGCGAAGTCCCAGAGACCGTCGTAGATGCGGCCGAGTGCGGGAATGAAGAGACGCGGCGCGGGAACCGAATTCCGGTTGTCGTTCATTGGGATCCTCCTCTGGTCCGCCCGGCGCATCGCGGCGTGGTCCTGGTTCCGAGCAAAGCGGACCGGGCTTTCTCATGAACATGCGATGGCGTTGTGAACCCAGCCTATCACATCGCGGTGCGCGAGCGCTCGTCGGCGCGGATCGCCTCGTTCATCGCTGCGCCGCGGGGCCGCTGCCGCGCACGCCGATGTACACGCGGTAGATCGAGACGCTGACCACCATGCCCCAGACCATGCCGCCGATCATGCCGCCGAGCATCGCCGGCACGCCGGCGGAGCCGAGCCAGGCTGCGAGCCGGTAATACAGGACCACGCCCGCGACCATGCCGACGATCATCCAGCCCGAGCACGCGACGTTCTGCATGAAGCGCGCGCAGAACTGCCGCCGGCAGCCAGGACGCACCCGGCGCAGCCACACGAGGGCGCCGAGCCCGCCGGCAACCATGCCGACGTGCATGGCCGGGAGCCACTCGAGGTGCAGCCGCGCCACCGCGAGGAAGTCCGGCGCGCTCGCGGCGCACATGGACGCGATCGCCGCGAGGCCGGCGCGCTGCACGTCGAGCGACAGCCCGCCGAGCATGCCGAGCGTGCCGAGCAGCATCATCGCCTGCGGCGCGGTGATTCCGACCCGGGTCGGACGCAACCAGCCGAGCGCCACGAAGCCGGTGAGCACCGAGAACGCAGTGACCGCGAGCCACACGAGCTCCCGCGCCTCCTGCAGGGCAGCAAGCTGCCACCACCAGGCCGCGGCGAGCACCACGATCGCGCACGCGGCCATCGTGTGGCGTCGCACCGTTCCGACCACTCCGGCAGCAAGCGCTGTCATCTGGTTTCAGCTCCCGAGCAACGCCTTCGCGACCGGAAGGACTACCGCGAATAAGAAGCGCAGGGCGCTCATGGCTGGTCTTGTACCAGAAACGGCGGTTGCCCTCAAAAGACGTGTTTGCCGCACTGCACCTCCGCCCGAGCGAGCGCCTACGTCGTGAACGCACCTCCGCTCACGTGCAGCGTCTGCCCGGTAATGTAGCGCGCGCCCGGGCCGGCAAGAAAGCGCACCACGTGCGCGACCTCCTCGGGCGTGCCCCGGCGGCCGAGCGCGCTCTCGCGCCGGCCTTCGTGTGCCGAGCGCGCACCGCTCGCCGCACCGCGCACCGTTTCGATCAGCCCCGGCACGACGCAGTTCACGGTGACGCCGTCGCCGGCGAGATCGTGCGCCAGCGCACGCGTGAGCCCAACGATCCCCGCCTTCGCAGCAACGATGTGCGGCCGACCCGCCGCGCCCGTGTGCGCCGAGAGCCCGCCGATGTTCACGATCGTGCCGCCGCCGTCACGCAGGCTCTTGAGGCACGCCTTCGCGCAGACGAACGCCCCGTCGAGAATCACGCCGGTGATCTCGCGCCAGCGCGCGAGGTCGATCTCGTCGAGCGTCGACACGTCGCGCACCGCCGCGTTGTTGACCAAAATGTCGATGCGGCCGAGGCGCGCCTCCGCAACCTCGACCATGCGCTGCACCGCGGCGCGATCGGTGATGTCCGCGAGGGCCGCGTACGCCTTGCCGCCGGCAGCCTCGATCTCGGCCGCGACCGCGTCGATCTCGGCCCGCGAGCGGCGCGCGTTGACCACGACAGCGGCGCCACCATCGGCGAGCGCGAGCGCGATCGCGCGGCCGATGTTGCGGCCCGCACCGGTGACGAGCGCGACGCGGCCGGCGAGCTCCTTCACGACGCTAGCCCCGGAACGGCGCGAGATCGATCGCGCCGTCGAAGGCCCGCGCCGCGAAGGCAAGGAACTGCGCCGCGCGCTCGGGCGGCCAGCCGCCGTGCGTGCAATTCAACCGGAACTTCGACTCGAGGTCCGCGCGCGACAGCGGCTCGTGCGCCCCGCCGCGCAGATGCGGCTGCCGTTCCTCGACTTTGGTGCCGTCGTGCAGCCGCGCGCGCACGTGGCCGGTGAACTCGTTCGGGTACGGGTTGCTAGAGTCGATGACGTACCGCACCTTCGCTGCGAGCGCGAGCAGGCGCTCGTGGCGCACCCGCTCCTCGGTGAACGCGTCGAGCCCGGCGTGCCCGAGCACGAAGCCGGCCGCGATGCAGTACGGCTGGCTGAACTTCGCCGCGTAGGCGTTCGCCGGCCGCTGCTTCGCCGCAAGCGGCTCCCAGAGGCGGTGCACCGTCCCCTCGGCCGCTTCGCACACGATCTCCGCGATGTCGTCGGCACGGATACCGCGCGCCGCGAGCCGCTTCGCGCAGTCGATGTAGGGCGCGGTCATCGTGCCGCACGCGTACTCCTTGAAGGCGATCGTCTCGGTGACCCAGCGCCGTCCGAAGCCGTCGAGCAGCTTGGCCCAGTCGCCGTCCGAGGTGCGCGCGAAGCCGTAGTACAGCCCGTGCGTGCCCTCGAACACCGTGCGCGGACCGACGAATCCCGCGCGCGCCAGCTCGACTGCGCGCAGGCCCGACTGCGCCGCCCAGCCCGGATGCAGGCGCTTGGTCCATGCGCCCTCGGCGAGGTACTCGATGATGCCGCTCGCCATCGAGCCGGCGATGCCGAGCGCGGACACGAATGCCGCGCGCGGCACATGCAGCGCCGCCGCGACGCCGGCGGCTGCCGCCATCGCGCCGAGCACCGCCGTCGGATGAAAGCCCGCCTTGTGGATGAGCTTCGGCGCGACGAGGCTCGCGCGGCACATCACCTCCGCGCCGACCGCGATGCCGAACAGCACGTCCGGGCCGCCGATGTGATGGCGTTCCGCAGCGGCAAGCACCGCCGGGACGACGACCGCCCCTGCGTGCACCGGTCCGCCCTCGAAGGTGTCGTCGAAGTCCTCACCGTGCGCGGCCGTGCCGTTCACGAACGCGGCGCCGGCGGCGTCGAGCGTGCGCGCGTGCCCGATGGCGGTCGAGCCGCCGTTCGCCTCCCAGCCCTCGAGGGCGGCGCGCACGTAGTCGGTGCGGCGCGCCGCGACGCACAGCCCCGCCACGTCGACGAGCAGCGACTCGGCCACGGTGCGGAGCGCGGACGGCAGCGCGAGCGGACGGGCCTCGTCGACGGCGAGCGCGAGCCGCTCGGCGACTGAGAGCTGGGGCGTGTCGGTCATGGCGAGAGCGGCCTTTCCGTGCTGACGAGCTTCACCTCTCGGCGCAGCGACAGTGCAATAACTGCCGCCGCAGCGACGAGCAGCCCGAGCGAAATCGGGTCCTGCACGAAGATCGCATGATCGCCGCCCGAGAGCACGAGCGCACGCCGATAGTTCGATTCGACCATGAACCCGAGCACCACGCCCAACACTAGCGGCAGGGTCGGGACGCCGAAATATCGCAGCGCGTAGCCGAGGACGCCCGCGGCGAGTACGAGCGCCACGTCGAAGAAGCTCGCCTCCATCGCGAAGACGCCCGAGACGACGAGCGCGAGGATGAAGGCCATCAGGTACGGCTTGGGCCGGTTCACCAGCCACAGGCAGGGCGTCAGGATCACCAGACCGAGGAGCAGCATCGCGATGTTGGCGACGAGGAGGCCCGCGTACAGGCCGTAAACGACGTCCGGGCTCTTCTCGAACAGCAGCGGCCCCGGTGCGAGGCCGTGCAACAGGAAGCCGCCGAGCAGAATCGCCGCGGAGTTCGAGCCGGGGATCCCCAGGCCCAGCAGCGGCACGAGCGCCGTCCCGGTAACGACGTTGTTCGCGCACTCCGGCGCCGCGACGCCCTCGACCGAACCCTCGCCGAACTCCTCCGGGTGCTTCGACCAGCGGCGCGCCTCGTTGTACGAAAGGAACGCTGCGATCGTGCCGCCCGCGCCGGGCGTGACGCCCTCGAACGTGCCGATCGCCGCGCCGATCGCCTGCGGGCGGACGAGGCGCCGCCACGTCCGCCCGTCGGGCAGCTTGAGGCGCGCTGCGCCGGCTTCGACGCGCGCCCACGCCGGCTCGATCGCCTGGGCCATCAGCTCGGTCACCGCGAAGATCCCGACCATCACGACGATCGGGCGGATGCCGCCGAGGAGATCGGGCGAGCCGAAGGTGAAGCGCGGGACGCCGGACACGGGATCGGTGCCGATCGTCGCGATCATGAAGCCGAGGATCCCCGCGATGAGCCCTTTCAGGAGCGACTTGCCCGACAGCCCCGCGATCACGCTCAGCCCAAGCACGCCGAGCGCGAAGTACGCGGGCGGCGTGAACGAGAGCGCGAATCTCGCGAGCGGGCCGGTCGCGACCACGAGCACGAGAAGCCCGAAGATCCCTCCGACCAGCCCCGATACGAGCGAAATGCCGAGCGCCTCGCCGCCGCGCCCCTGGCGATGCATCTCGAAGCCGTCGATCACCGTCGCCGCGGCGGCGTTGGTGCCGGGCGTGCGGATCAGGATCGCCGGGATCGAGCCGCCATATTCCGCGCCGACGTAAACCGCGGCGAGCATCACGATCGCGGTGACCGGCTCGATCCCGTAGGTGAACGGCAGCAGCAGCGCCATCGCGATCGACGGCGAGATGCCGGGGAGTGCGCCGCCGACGATGCCCCACGCAACGCCGATGAAGGCGGCCGGCACCGCCCAGCTCGCCGTGAGCGCTTTCCAGGCGAACGCGAGCTCGGTCATCCGCCGAGGAGGCGCGCCCAGACGCCTGCAGGCATGGCAACGCCGAGCATCCGCGCGAAGACGAGCCACAGCACCGCCGCGCAGCCGAGCGCGTAGACGAGGACGGTCAACCGCAATGACGCGCCGTAGTACAGCGTCGTGGCCGCGAGGAGCAGCGCGACTGCGAGCGGATAGCCGAGGTGGGGCGCGGCCGCAACGTAGGCAAGGCCCAGGCCGGCGACGCCGAGCGCGCGCAGGTGATCGCCGATCCCCGCGACCGTGCTCGCCGCCGCTGCGCCGGCGACCAGGCTGCGCGCACCGAGCAGAACGCAGAGCACGCCGAGCGCGACCGCAAGCAGCTTCGGGATGCCGCCCGCGCCAACGCCGTCGGCGAGCAGGCTCGTGGGCAGCGCATCGGCCGCCACGTAGTAGGCCCCGGCGAGCGCGAGGGCGAGCGCAGCGCAGACGAGATCGCGGCGCAAGGCGCGCCTACTTGATCACGCCGAGGTCGCGCAGCGAGCGCGCAACCTCACCGGCAAAGCCCGCGGTGAAGGCTGCGGCTTCCCCGTGCGCCATGACCGCCGGCACGAGCCCTTCGCGCAGGTACTCCTTCTGGTACGCGGGATCGGCGAGCACCGCCTTGATGCCGTCGCTCCACGCCTTGAGCACATTCGGCGGAAGGTTCTTCGGGCCGGCCAGGCCGCGGAACTTGGTGACCACGACGTCGATGCCTTGCTCCTGCGCCGTCGGCAGTGCCGGCATGCCGGGAAGCCGGTTCGCCGTCAGCACGGCGAGCAGGCGCACCTGTCCCGCGTCGATCTGCGCGACCATCTCCTGGATCTCGCCGATGCCGAGGTCGAGCGTGCCGTTCAGCACGTTCAGCATCTGGTCACGCCCGCCCTCGTAGCTCACGACGATCGCCTTGGCCTGCGTCACCCGGTTCAGCCGCTCCATCGCGATTCGCTCGAGCGAGGCCGGGTTCGCCGCGCCCCAGCGCGCCTTGCCCGGATTCTTCCGCGCGAACCCGATCGCGTCGGCGAGCGTGCGATGCGGCGACTGGATGCGCGTGTACAGCACCTCCGGATCGTAGAAGACGGTGACCACCGGCATCAGGCTGTCGTAGCCGTACTGCGGCTTGCTGAGGAGCGTCGTTTGGATGTAGGTCGGCGTGGTCGCATACAGCATCGAGCCGTCCGCGGGCGCCTGCGCGACGCGCGCGACGGCGCGTGCGCCGCTGCCGCCGGTCACATTCTCGATCGCGAAACTCACGCCCATCTTCGGCGCGAGGTGTTTGGCAAGCGTGCGCAGGAACACGTCGCTGCCGCCGCCGGGGCTGGAGTGCGTGATGAGGGTGACCGTCGGGACGGGATAGGCCGTTTGCGCCCCTGCGGCCGGCGCGCCGAGCAGGGACAGCACGACGCATGCAGCCAGCGCTGTTGCGCGACGGCGCACCTCGGTCACCTCCTGCAGAGTGTCTCCGCGCCGCGCAACGGGCACCGCGTCGGAATCGTGCGGCCGCACCCTACCATAGCAGCGTGAGTCGCAACCAGATCGGGAGCCAGACGGCCCTGATCCACTCCCGCGCGGCGTGGGCAGCGCCTTTGGTCCGCGTCAGCAACAGCCGATCGGGAGCGTATGCGCCGCAGGCGCAACGGCGGGACGTGCCGTCCGCCGCGCGACCGCATCTGGGCAAGCGCACCTCTGGGTGCGGTCGAGACCGCAACCATGCACCTACATCTGGGGAGATTCAAGGAAACCCGTCGCGCGAGCGATCCCGACGCGGTCTTTCGCGACGACTTTACCGGCCGGGCGTTGCGGCCGAGTCAGGAGCCGGCACGGGCGTCGTCGGTCGCGCTGCGGAGCGGCCTGCGGCCGGCGAGGATCGTGGCGGGATCAGCCGCTTCTTGACGCGAGCTGCTGGTTCTTCGCGGAAAGCGCCTTGATCAGACCCTCGATGCCGGCATTCCGCACCTCCGACGCGAAGGTGTCGCGGTAGGTGGTCACGAGGCTGACGCCACCGACCGCGACGTCGTAGACCTTCCAGCCGCCGGGCGTCTTCTCCATGCTGTAGTCGATGCTCACCGGCTCGGCGCCCGACTGCTTCACCTCCGAGTGCACCACGACCTCGGTGTCCGCCGGCTGCGCGCGGAGCGGTCTCACCTCGATGACCTGGCTGCGATACGCCGACAGCGCCGTCGAATAGGTGCGCACGAGCAGGGTCCGAAACTGCTCGACGATGATCTTCTGCTGGTCGGGCGTTGCCTTGCGCCAGTTGACCCCCATCGCAAGCGCGGTCATTCGCGTGAAGTTGAAATGCGGCAGCACCTTCTCCTCGACGAGCGCGATGGTCTTCTTGCTGCTGCCCGCCTGGATCTCCTTGTCCTGCTTGACGACAGCGATCACGTCCTCGGTGACGGATTTGACGAGGGCGTCGGGCGAGAGGTCCTGCGCCGCCGCGGTCTGGAAGAACAGCGCGGCGGCCGCGGCAGAGACGATGCTTCGAAGAACTCGGTTCATGAGATCGGATCCTGTGCAGTCGGTGTGTCGTGCCGATGCGAGGTGCGTCGGTATCGCTAATCGGTCGGCGGAGGATACCGTCGCCGAGCGAATCGCGCGAGTGGCTGCGCCGAAGGTCCGCTGTCGGGCTCCGGCGACGCCGCCGTCTGGACCTCGAGACTCTCCACGGGCGCGCCGACAACGGAATACACCCGCGCCTTCGTCGCGCCGAGCACATCCTGCAGTGTGACGCCATCGGCCGACACGACCCGGCGCGGTACACCGGAACGCGGGGCCGCGGGGACGAGATGAACGTAGGCGCGATAGGCGACGGTGCCGAATTCCCAGATCGCGCCTCGAATCCGGTAGTTGCCGGCGTCTCCTTGCAGCAACGCTTTCATGGCCATGGGTGAACCTCCTTCGGAAACGGGCCCTCCTTCCCGGTCTCCGAGCCAATGGACCAGCAATCGGCGTGCCATCTCGGGAAGGAGACCGACTGTTGGGGGGCGCGAAGCGATGGATCAGCGACGATGTCGCTGCTCCGCTACTGCGGGAAGACGGGTCAGGAATCATCTTCGACAGCATCGCAGTCAGCGTGTTCCGGCCCGTGCCGGTCGGCGCGCGGCGAGGTGAATGCTTCACGGCGCGCCGGGCAATAGTCCGGCCATGGCGACACTTCGGGCCTCTAGGCTGACGGCATCGCAGTCGATGCGGGGATCTCGCCGCAGTCGATGCGGGGATCTCGCATGAGCACGATCAACGTCACTGCCGCGGCGCCCGCGGGCCTCGCGAGCGGCGCTCTCGAACGCATAGGCGGGCTCATTCGCGAAGTCGGTTCGGAGCGCATCGTGGCCTTCGTGCGCGAGCTGCGCGAGATCGGCCGGCTCAAGGATCTCGCGGCGAATGTCGCGGGTCTCCTGGGCGGCGGCGCCGGCTTCGGTGTGCTGAACCTCGGCGTGGCGACCATGGGATTCATGGTGATGCACCGGCGTGTGGGCGCGCTCGAATCCCGCCTGCAACGGACCCAGGCGGCGCTGGCGGAAATCAACCAGAAGCTCGACCTCAGCTTCTACGCGAATCTGGGCGCCGCGCTCAACCTGGCGGACGGGGCCTTCGCCATGCGCGACGCAAAGAACCGCGACGCGCACGCGACCGAGGCGATCAACCGGTTGATGGAGGCGATCCATCACTACTCCGGGCTGCTGCACGCCGCCCCGAACGGCGGCGCCCACGGCGGCGACGCGTACCTCGCGACGCTGTGCCTCGCCTACGCCGCCGTCGCCCGTTGCTATCTCGAGCTCGACGAGCTCGAGCACGCCGAGCGGTTCCTCGACACGCGCGGCGCCGAGCTGGAGGCGCTCGTGCGCCGCCACGTGTGCACCCTGCTCACGTCGAATCCTGCTGCGTACCTTCATCCGAGCCTGAAAGGCAAGGTCGATTTGCGGCGGCTCACACGCGTGTGCCGGTGGATGGATCCGACGATGGACGAGAACGGTGTCTTCGAGGCGCTGCGGTACGGCCTTGCCGACGTCGTCCGGCAGCCAGACAAGTGGATCGAGTCCCTGCCGCCGTCGGTATGGGATCCGAAGGTCCATCTGGCGCAACCGAAACCGGCCGGCGGTTACCTAGCGCCGCTGCGAAATCTCGGATTGCCCGCGCTCGCTCTGCGCATGCCCGGGTTCGGGCAGGCCGACGAGGCCAAGGTGTTCGAGCGCCTGCCGCAGGTCATGGATGCGGTCGAGGGCATCATCGAGGATGCCCGCCGCTTCGACGCCTATCGCGCCGAGATCGGTGCGGTCCGGCGGATGAGACTCAGCTTCCGAGAATGGCAGAACCTGCCCGCGCCGTCGGACGCCAACGGGCTGATGTTCATCAACCTGCTCGAGCCGTTCGGCGGCGAGCGCGGCGCCGCAACGAGATCCTGCGAGGGATCGGAGCGTGCGCGCGCCGCCGTCGCGCACTGAGGCCGCTCATGCGCCGCCCGCCAGCCGGGCGAACTCGCGCTTCTGCGCGTTGAAACGCGCGAGATAAGCGCGCACGTCGTGATCGCCGCACCGCTGGCCCGCGGTCGGCCTGAGGCCGCGCCTGGCGTACGCGTCGCCGGCGCCGGCGCCGCACAGGTGGATCACGGCCGCCAGATCCTGTTTCTGCTGGAGCGTCGCCTTGGCAATTCGCTGGCGCGCCAGCGTCGCTGTGACACGGCGATCCAGGTAGGCCGCGGTCAGCTCGATCGCGTGGCTCGGCACGACGCGCATGTAGAGGCCGTTGAACCAGCACGATCCGAGGTCGTGCCAGGGCCCGTCCTCGACGACGGCCCGGTCGCGGACACAGTAGCGCTTCGCCTCGGCGAACGTCGCGTCGGTGATCTGGTACATGCCGGCCGCGCTCGAGGCCGGCCGGTAGATCTCGAAGGGGTGCGGCGTCACCTGCCACCGCCAGTACGTCCGGGCGAGCGGATTGCCCGTCGCCTCGACTTGCGCGAGCGCGGCCAGGAAGTCGGGCGTGATTACGGCGGTGGCGTGCGCGCGAAAGAGCGGCCCGTACTCGCGCCACGTCTCGGACGGCGTCTTGTAGAGCGCCCCGCTCACCGGGAAGAAGAGCTCGGTGGGCTTGCGGACGACCTGATAGAGCCAGTTGACCGCGGCCCAGAGCGCGAGCGCGACGATGACGCCGGCGACGAGGTGGACCGCGAGCGGCGCCGCGTGCAGCGCGCGAAGCGCGCGCCGCGGCAGCTGCCGGGAGGCACGCCGGGCGGCGGGCGAACGCGAGCGGGCGGCAGGGGCCATGGTCGATTCACTCTACCGCACCGCGGACGCCTGCGGGGTCCGCAGGCACGAATCCTGCCGTTCTCGGCGCCGTCAGCGCATCGACACCCGGCCGATGCCCAGTGCGCGACAAATGCCACAGGCACCGGCCGGGGCCGGTTGTTTCCGGGCGTGGCATTCATGACACTGGCATGACGGAAACCGCCACCGTCCCGGAGGGGCCCATGCGCGATGCGGATCATCACCTCCCCCAGGCGTTCGTCGGAGCGCTGCTCGCCGCGATGCTGCTCGCCGCGGCGCTGCTCGCGAACATGGCGATCGCAGCGCCCGCCACCGGCCAGGAAATCACCCCGGCCGCCTGTGCACGGCCCGATTCGGGGTGTTGAGACCGCGGTCGCTGGGAGGCATCATGCTCGGCATACTCGCTTCACGTTCGCAGGACCGCATCGACACCCTGATCAGCGCCGGAACCCGGATCAGCGGCAACGTCGTTTTCAGCGGCGGGCTGCGCATCGACGGCGAAGTCGTCGGCAACGTCATCGCGACGCCGGGACAACCGAGCGTCCTCGTGATCGGCGCAGGGGGGCGGGTCCGGGGCGAGGTCCGGGCGGCGCGCATGGTGGTCAACGGCGTCGTCGCCGGCGTCGTGCACGTAAGCGAGATGCTCGAGCTCCAGCCCTGTGCCCGAATCTCGGGGCACGTCTTCTACGCGGCCATGGAGATCCATCGCGGCGCACGGATCGAGGCGCAGCTCGTCCGCGAAGCGCCCGCCGCCGTGGATGCCGCGCCCAGACCCAGCCTGCACGACCCGATCGAAGCCGCTCCGCTGCCGGTGGCAAACGCGGCCTGACGGGTCGCGCTCTCCCGAAGACTCGCGCAGCCCGTCCGCTGCGCCCGCGTTCGCGCCTGCGCCGCCGCGGTCCCCCCTACTTGAAGACGTCCGTGACGAGCTGACTCGGAAGCCACGTCGCCAGCGCCGGGAAGAAGATCACCAGGAGCAGCACCGTGAGATCGCCCACGAAGAACGGGATGGTGCCCTTCAGCACCTGCTGCAGCGGGATCTTCGAGGTGCCGCTCACCGCGAAGAGGTTCAGCCCGACCGGGGGCGTGACCACGCCCATCTCGACGTTGAGCGTGAGAATGATGCCGAGATGGACCGGGTCGATCTTGAGCGCATACGCGACCGGAAAAACCACCGGCACGGTCAGCAGCACCATCGCGACGCCGTCGACGAACATTCCGAGGATCAGCAGGACGAACATGAAGGCGAAGATGAACCCGAGCGGCGTCAGCCCCCAGCTCGTCACGGTCTCGGTGATCTTCTGCGGCCAGTACATGTTCGCCGCCAGGAACTGGAACACGCCCACGCTGCCGATCAGGAACATCACGACCGCGGTCAGGTTCAGCGCACGACAGGCCGTGGGGAGCAGTTCGCGGAGGAACTTGCCGCGCCCGACGATGAGCCCGTAGAGCAGCGCATACCCGCACGCCGCCGCCGCGGCCTCCGTCGGCGTGAAGAGTCCGCCGTACAGGCCGCCGAGGATCACGACCGGCATGCCGAGCGCCGGCAGCGCGCCCATCGATTCCGTCCAGAGCCGGCGGGCATCGAAATTCCCGCGCGGCAGCTTCAGGTAGAGCGCGATCAGGATGACGCTGATGATGTTGCCGAGGGCGAGCAGCAATCCCGGGATGATGCCGGCGAAGAACAGGCGCACCACCGACGTTTCGGTCACGATCCCGTAGACCAGCAGGATGATGCTCGGCGGGATCAGCATCGCGATGCCGCCGGCGGTCGCCACCAGCCCCCCCGAGAGCCAGTCCGGGTAGCCGCGCTTCCTCATCTCGGGGATCGCGATGACGCTCATTGCCGCCGCCATCGCGACGCTGGAGCCCGAGATCGCGCCGAACAGCACGCACGCGATCACCGTCGCGACGCCGAACCCGCCCGGCATCCAGCCGACCAGCGAGTCGGCGAAGCGGAAGAGCTGCGCGACCAGGCCTGTGCGCTCCATGAGGAAGCCCGCGAAGATGAAGAGCGGGATCGCCATCAGCGAGTACCGCCCGATGAAGCTGAAGAACGCGCGGAAGATGACGGTCGGTTCGAGCAGCGGGTCGACCATGATGTAGGCCGCCGCCGCCGCGCTGAGCGCGATGCCGATCGGCACGCTCAACACGAGCAGCACCAGGACCACGGTCCCGACGATGTGCATCCGTCCCTCCCCTAACGCCTTGCAACCGGCGAATCAGTGTCCCGATCCGCCTGCTTCGTGGGGCTCCTCGAGCACGCTGCGGCCGCGCAGCGCTTGGATTGCGCGGAAGATCTGGAAGAACATCGTGACCGCCATGAACGCGAAGCCGACCAGCAGCGCCGTCAGGAACGGCCACATGGGAAACCCGAGACTCTCGGTGCGGCTCTCGTACTTGAGGCTGTCCTCGACTTCGGGGATCCCCCACCACACCACGGCGAGCATGAACACGAAGGAGAAAGCGAGCGCGACGAGCCTGACGATCCCCGCCGCACGGCGCGCGCGCGGCCCGAGCGCTTCCAGCACTTCCGGGACCACCGTGACGCTGAGATGCGCGTTGCGTCGTTGCGAGATGCCGAAGTAGAGGTAGACGCCGCTCAGGATGAAGAACGTGACGGCATCCTGCTGCCATTCGAAGGAGAAACCGAACACGTAGCGCCGCACCACCTCGAGCAGCGCGAGGAGCGTGCAGCCGAGCAACAGGAGGGCCGCGGCGCGCTCCAGGAACCGGTCCTGGAACGCGCGCCAGAGCGCGTATGCCTTTTCCACGCGGGCCGAGCCGGCGCCCCGGCGCGCTACTTGATCACGATCTTCGATGCGTGCTTCGAGCAGTCGACCTTCTCGATCCACGACGAGCCGGGCGGGTTCTTCTGCGACAGCTCGAGGCCCTCCTTCTTGAAGGTGTCGACCCACTCGTTCGCGGCAGGCGGCGTCTTGCTCTTCACCCACCGGGCCGGCCCGTCACCCAGCGCGCCGGTCAGGTTCGCGACCTCCTGCGCGCTCATCCAGTAGACGCCGGGCTTGGACGGGTCCTTGGTGCCGTACTTCTCGTAGGTCATCTTGTCGACGCACCAGTTGAGCTCCTTCTGCACCTGGATGGTCTCGTCGATGAGCTTCTGCAGCGCGGCCTGGGTCGCCGGATTGAGCCGGTCCCACCAGCGGCGGCTCGCGCTCACCATGTAGTAGTCGCCGGTGAAGACGCCGGCGCCGCCGGTAGTGTAGAAGGGCGCCTGCTCGCGCACGCTCAGCCAGCCGCCGATGCTGGTCATCAACCCGTCGATGACGCCCGACTCCAGCGCATTCGGCACCTCGCCGAACCCCATGACGACCGGGTTCGCCCGCCACGACTCGAGCACCGGGTTCTCCGCCGGTCCCATGCTGCGCACCTTCTTGCCGGTGAAGTCCTCGGGCTTGACGTAGCGCTTCTTGCCGCCGACGCCCATGCCGAAGCTCATGTGCCCGGCGCCGAAGACCTTGATCGCCTGGTTCTTCGCGAGCCGGTCGACCAGCATCTGGAAGGTCCGGGTCTTGTCCAGGTTGTCGACCGCGCCGACGGTGGTGAGGATGCCCGGCCCGACCACGGCCATCATCCACGGGTCGACCGGGGCCGCCTTGCCCATCTGCATCCAGGTCATCTCCAGGTTGCCCTGGCGCATCGCCTCGAATGCCTCGGGAATCGTGTACAGCGCGCCGGCATAGTAGAGGCGCGCCTCGCTGCCGGGGATCACCTGCGGCAGGCGATCGGCGAAGTGCCTCATCGCGAGCCCCGCGGGATGCGGCGGCGGCGGGAAGTCGGCGGCGAAGCGCAGCACGACCTTGCGTGGCTGTTCCTGCGCGTGAGCCGCGCGATCGGTCATTCCCCACGTCGCGGCGAGCACCGCCGCGAACATCACGGCAGCGGCGCCCGCGCGGGTGGCGCGAGTCTGGTTCCTGTCCATAGATCCTCCTGGGCCGAAAGACCGCAAATTCGATTGCCGGTTCGACAGACCCCGGCTTTTCTCGGGTGTTTGCGGACGACCGTAAAGGAACGAGGAGTCGTCGTCAAGAAATGCGCGGACCGCCGCAGAAAGGCGCGGCCGTTTGACGAACCTCGGACACGGCCTCGCTCGGCGCCGGCGATTGCGCACCGCCGCATGGCGGCGCCGGATCCTCACGCGGCCGGCGCAGAAGGGCGCACGCCGGTCAGTCGCGCCCGTCGCTCTGCGCCCACTCGACGATGGCGCGGATCATCACGAGCTTCATCCGGTCGCGCCGGTTGTCCTCGAGCCAGCCGTCATAGAGGAGGCGGTCGGCGAAGGCGTTGACGCCCGCAGCCGGGTCGCGGCGCGACTTCCGGCCGGCGCGCGCGGTGCGCGCGCTCATCGCAGCGGTCTTGTAGGTCTGGGTCGCGGTGCTCAGGTTCATGGCTGGGCGCTCCTGTTGACTGCATCTCCATCGCTTCTCGGTTGCGGCGAACTCTACGGGTAGAGCCCGGGCATGAGAATTCGTAGCACTACGAGCAGGCGGTGCGGGAAGTACGGACGCCGGCCCCCGCCGTTCCGCGCGATCGCGCAGCCGGCCTGCGGCCGGGTGTAAGGAAAGTGCGCTCACCCCCGACTACCCCACGGGTTTCCGCGGAAGGGGAAGCATGGAAGCGCGGACGGCAGTCATTCCCGGGGAGCCGCGCACGGAGCGCCCTACGTTCCGCGCGGCCGGCATCCTGCAGCAGCTCGCGGAAACCATCGCGCCGCTCACCGGCGAGGCGTTCTTCCGCTCGGCCGTGCAGTTTCTGTCGGGCGCGCTCGGCGTGCAGGCCGTGTTCGTCGCCGAGTGCGTCGACTATCCCGCCACCCGCCTGCGCATCCTGGCGGAGTGGGACCGCGGGCGCTTCACCGTGCCGCGGGAGTTCGCGCTCGCGGGCACGCCGTGCGACGGCACCGTCGGCGAGGGCCGGACCACCTGCCTTCCGGACGGCCTCCTCGACCGCTTTCCCCACTACGCCGCGAAGGAGCGGACGAGCTATCTCGGCGTGCCGGTCTTCGACCCGACCGACGGCCGCGTGATCGGCCATGTCGCCGTCTGGGACCGCAAGCCGATCCGCGGCCGCGACATCGTCGGGCTGCCGGTGTTCCGGATCTTCGTCTCGCGCATCGGCGCCGAGCTACGGCGCAAGCGCTCCGACGACACGATGTGGATGATCGCCGAGGCGACCGCCCCGCTGTCCGGGCCGGCGTTCTTCCGCACCCTCGCGCACTACCTCGCGAAGACGCTCTCGTTCCGCGAGGTGTTCATCACCGAGTGCGTGGATGCGCACGCGACGCGCGTGCGCATGCTCTCGCACTGGGTCGGCGACGGGTTCGCGGACAACGACGAGTACGATCTGGCGGGCACGCCGTGCGAGATCACCGTGCGCGAGCGCCGGACCACGTTCATCGGCGAGCGGCTGGAGACGATGTTCGCGTGCTGCGCGGGCGACCAGGCCTACCTCGGGCTGCCGATCTTCGACGCGGGCGGCAATCGCGTGATCGGTCACATCGCCTTCTACGACGTGAATCCCCGCCGCGACGCCATCGTCGACAACCCGGTGTTCCGGATCCTCGCTTCACGCGCCGGGGCCGAGCTCCTGCGCAAGCGCGCCGAGGAGGAGGCGCGTCGGCACCTGCACAGCCTCGCGCACGTGACGCGACTCTTCTCGATGAACGAGATGGCGAGCGCGATCGCGCACGAGGTCAACCAGCCGCTGACCGCCGTGGTCACCTACACCCAGGCGTGCATGCGCCTGCTCCGCTCCGGCGAAGCGACCACGGACGAGGTCCTGCAATGGATGGAGCGCGTCGGCGCGCAGGCCGAGCGGGCGAGCCGGATCATCCGGCACTTGCGCACGTTCGTGCGCAAGGACGACGCCCAGCTCCTCCCGCTGCAGGTCAACCCTCTGGTCGACGAGGTGGCGCAGCTCGTCCGGCCGGACGCCAGGCAGTCGGAGGTCGAGGTGCTGACCGAGCTGGCCGAAGGGCTCCCGGAGATCGTCGCCGACGGCATCCAGATCCAGCAGGTGCTGGTGAACCTGGTGCGCAACGCGGTCGAAGCGATCAACGGCGCCGGGTGCGAGCGCCGCGAGGTGCGCCTGACCACCTGCCTCAGGGCCGACGGCGCAGTGCAGTTGCGCGTGGAGGACACCGGCCCGGGCTTCGACGACGCGAAAGCCACGCGGCTCTTCGAGCCGTTCTACAGCACCAAGTCGGAGGGAATGGGCATCGGGCTGTCGATCAGCCGGTCGATCGTGGAGGCGCACGGGGGCCAGATCCACGCAGCGCGCGCACCCGGGGGCGGCGCTCGCTTCACGGTCGCGCTGCCCGCCACCGTGGACCGCGATCAGTGCCCGCCGCGGGAGCCTAGGAGGACATAGGCGGCGAGCGTGCACACGACCACGGTCGCCGCGATGCAGGAGCTCACCGCCGACGCGGCGGCGGGAATGATGAAGAAGGACGACTCGGCCGCGAGCGCTTCGGCCGGCGCGATGCCCGCGAACGAGGCGAGCGCGATCAGCACCCAGCGCCGGACGTAGGGAAGCAGCATCCAGCGCATGGCACGGTTGTACGACAGCGCCCGTTCGCGCATCGGTGCGGGACCGAGCGCGGCGTCCTTGAACAGGGCAAAAGGATGGAGATAGAGGACCAGCTGACGCCGCAGCGGAAGGCGCGCCCGGACATCGCGCTTCAGGAGCACTTCCACCTCGTCATGCGTTCCGAACGGCCTCATCGAAAATCCCGGAATGCGCGCGGCCTGGTCGCCGCCAGGACGTATCTATCGCTGCAATCGGTGTGCCTCGTCAAGTGCCCGGATCAGGCGTCCGGGAATTCTTGCCGGCCGCCTCAGAACGGGACCGGCGGCCCCTGCCACGCCGCGTCCCGCGGACGGGCGCGGGCAATCGCCTCGCCCGCGTCGCACCAGCCGTCGCAGGCATTGCGCCCCGGGCGTCGGCGCAGGAGATTCAGCAGGCCCTTGCATCGGGCATAGAAGCGAAAGAAGCGCAGCACCCTGTGACGTTGTTCCGGTGTCAGCGGCCGGTGACTGCAGATCAGCTTGTCGTCGGACATGCCGCGATCGGTGAGAACCACGGCGCCCCAGGCGCGCACCCGCGTACGGGCGCCGAGCGGCAGGCGCGGGCCGAGCACGACCGCGTCCAGTAGGTCGCCCTCGCGTCCGATGTAATCGGGCACCGACCCGTAGTTGAACGGGCAAGGCAGCGGCGACACGAAGTCCACGTGCCCGGTCGACCCGCGCTTGACGAAGCTGCCGCGCGGGACCTCGATCAGCACCTCGACCAGGGGCGGTTCGTTCTGCAAATCCCGGCGGGGCAATCGCCGCTGCGGCGCGCGACCGTGCGCGTCAGTTCGTCTTCATCCCGGCGGACTTGACCACCTTCGCCCACTTCTCGATGTCCTGCGCCATGAACTTGCCGAACTCGTCCGGTGTCATCTGCATCGGCACGGCCCCCTGCTTCGCCCAAGCCTCCTTGACGTCGGGCTGGCTGAGGACCTTCCGGACCTCGGCGTTGAGCCGGTCGATGATCGGCTTCGGCGTGCCGGCCGGGGCCATCAGGCCGAGCCAGATCACCGCGTCGTAGCCGGGGACGCCAGCCTCCGAGACCGTCGGGAGATTCGGCGTGACCGAGGATCGCGTCTTGCCGCTGGTGGCGATTGCGCGGACCTTGCCCGCCTCCGCGGCCTTGGCCATGACGGTGATCGCATCGAACATCATCTGCACCTCGCCGCCCATCACGCTCGTGCGGGCCCCCGAGCTCTCCTTGTGCGGCACGTGGACGATGTCGACGCCGGCCATCACCTTGAAGAGCTCGCCGGCCATGTGGTACGGCGTCCCGGGGCCGGAGGAGGCGTAGTTCAGCTGGCCCGGCTTCGCTTTGGCGAGCGCGAGCAGTTCCTTGAGGTCCTTCGCCGGAACCGACGGATGCACGACGAGCAGCAGGTCGGAATAGTTGACCGGCGAGATCGGCACGAGGTCGGTCATCAGCTTGTACGGCTTCTTTTCGAACAGCGACTCGTTGACCGTCTGCGTGTTGGACATGATGAGCAGCGTATAGCCGTCCGGCGCTGACTTCGCCACCGCGTCCGCGCCGATGATCCCGCCGCCGCCCACGCGATTCTCGACGACGAAGGGTTGACCGAGCGCCTGCTCGAGCCGCGGGCCGAGGAACCGCGCGTAGACATCGGCAGGTCCGCCGGCCGAGAACGGGCTGATGATCCTCACCGGCTTCGTGGGATAGGTTTGCGCCACGGCGCTGCCGGCGATCGCGAGCGCCGCGAACACGGAATAAACGACCCGCGTCGGGTGTTGCATGGCTTCCTCCTCCGTCCTGGTTGGCGGCTTCTCCGCGGGGTGCGGCCCCCGCTAGGTCGCGAGGGTTTGTAGCACCGAAAGTGACTGCCGCGCAATGACGGCGGTCGAGGGTGTGCGGTGCCCGCATAGAGCGTGCGATGCTCGATGCCGCCATCGGAATGCCGTTCGACCGCGCCCGCCCGGTCGCGTGTGAAGGCCGATCAGGCGACCCCTTCGACGATGCGCATGTCGCGGTCCACGGCGTCGCCGAGAATGCGCAGCGCTTCCTGGTAGCCGGGGCTGTCGTGCGCGGCGATCGCCTTGTCCAGACTGTCGAACTCGGTGACCACGGTGCGCTGGTTCAGCCCGCCCTCGTAGGTCTTCGCCGGCGTCCCGCGGACGAGAAAGCGGCCGCCGGCCGCTTGCACCGCCGGGCCGGCGACTTTCGCATATGCAGCGAGCGCATCGGGATTCCTGATCGAGCGGTAACACACGACCCAGTAAGCCTTGGCCATCGGTATCTCCCTTGTCGGTGGGGTTGGAAGCGCAGCCCATTGCAGGATACTGCGGAACGCGCGGCGTCGTGGCACGCGAGTGCGGCCGACGACCGCGCCGGGTGGCGTCATGACCTCCCGCGCTAGGCGGGCACCCGCTGGTGCCAATCCGTTTCGCGCTGAAATGCATGCCCTGCCGCGAGCAACGTCGCTTCGGCAAACGGCCGGCCGACGAATTGCACCGAGATCGGCAAGCCGCGCGAATCGAAGCCACAGGGAACGACCAGCGCCGGCACGCCGAGGTAGTTGACCCAGCGCGTCAGCCGCGTCACTTCCCCCAGCAGTTGCGGCATTGCGGGGCCGCCCTGCGGCCCGGTCTGCGTCCGCGTCGGAATCCGAACCGCGATGCCGGGCAGGAGATACAGATCGGCGCCGGCGAGCGTCGTCGCGCAGAAGCGCTCGAGCCACGCGGCGCGCAGGCGCAGCGCTTCCAGGTAGGCCGTCGCCGGGATGGCATAGCCCGCCTCGAGCCGCGCGCGCACCGCCGAGGAGTAGTCGTGCGGCCGCTCGCGCATCCATCCGGCGTGCTGCGCCGAGGCTTCCGCCTGCATCACCACCAGGCAGTGCGCCGAGAGCGTGTCGAAATCCGGCGGCTCCACCTCGATGAGCGTCGCTCCGCTCGCGCGCAGTACGGCGGCCGCGGCGAGCGTCGCCGCGGCCACCTCGGGATCGACGTCGCGCTCGATCCAGGAAGACGACAGCGCGACTTTCAGGGGCGGTCCCTTGCTGATCAAGGCCACATAGTCGGGCACCGGTTGCTGCGAGCTGAGCGGATCGCGTGCATCGTGGCCAGCGATCGCGCCGAGAATCAGCGCGCAGTCCTCGGCACTGCGCGCGAGCGGGCCGATGGTGTCGAGCGATGCGCAGAGCGGCATGGCGCCGTGGCGCGACACGCGGCCCCACGTGGTCTTTAGTCCGCTCACGCCGCAGGCGGACGCGGGAAGGCGCACCGAGCCGCCGGTGTCGGAGCCGAGCGCGCCAAAGACCAGGCGCGCGGCGACCGAGGCGCCCGAGCCGCTGGAGGAGCCGCCGGTGATGTAGTCGGCGTTCCACGGATTGCGGCAATCGCCCCAGTGCTCGTTGTGCCCGGTTGGCCCGTAGGCGAACTCGGACATGTTGAGCCTGCCGATGTCCAGCGCGCCCGCCGCGTCGAGTCGTGCGAGTGCGGTCGAGGTCTTGTTTGCAACCCAGCCGCGCAGGATCTTTGAGCCGCAGCTCGACACCCGTCCCGCGCGGTAGAACATGTCCTTGTGCGCCAGGGGCACGCCGAAAAGGGCGCCGGGTCGGCGGGCCTCGACATCGCTTTCCAAGCTTACGAACGCGTTGATCCGCGGCTGCCAGCGCTCGATTCGCGCACGGCTGGCGCGCAGCAACTCGTCGGGCGAGATCCGGCCGGCGCGCACCGCCTGCGCCGCCTGCGCGAGGGAAAAAAGCGCCGGGTCGCTCACCGGGTCTTGCAGCGCTGGATCGCGAGGAGGAAGCCGGGCGGGTCGGCATCGAACTCGAGCGACTCGCGCAGCGGATCCGACGCGCTCGCGCCGAGCAGCGCCTGCAGCCCCCCCGCGAGACGCTCGCCGCGCCCCGGCGCGAGCGCGATCCCCTGCGCCGCGAGCGCAGCCTCGATCGCTTCGCCGCTCCATTGCTTGCCCGCCGTCACCTCGTCCTCCTCGGGCTTTATGATAAGTCTTTCGCTTCGGACGAAAAGGGGAGCGGATGAAACGGGAAGTGCTTGCCGGCGCGGACACGCCTAAGCCGATGGCGCACTACTGCCAGGGCATCCTTGCGGGGGACACGGCGTACGCCGCCGGCCAGATCGCCTCCGACTACAAGACCGGCGTGCCGCCCGAAGCGCGCCAGGATCCCGCGTTCCCCTACTACGGCTCCGAGATCCAGAAGCAGACGCGCTACATCCTGAACAACCTGCGCAGCGTGCTCCAGGCCGCGGGCTGCGACCTGAAGGACGTGGTGAAGTCGCAGGTGTTCCTCACCGACCTGAACGATTTCCACTACTTCGACCAGGTGTGGAAGGAGTTCTTTCCCGCGCCGCCGCCGCGCACGACGGTGCAGGTGAGCGGGCTGCTCGTGCCCGGCTGCCGCGTCGAGATCGACCTTACCGCGGTTCTATCCTAGGAGAGCGATTTCATGCCTCATGCCAGTGCGAAGGACGGCACCCGCCTCTTCTACGAGGAAGCGGGGAGCGGCACGCCGCTCATCTTCATCCACGAGTTCGCCGGCGACCATCGCAGCTGGGAGCCGCAGATGCGCTTCTTCTCGCGCTACATGCGCTGCATCACCTACGCCGCACGCGGCTTTCCGCCCTCGGACATCCCGGCGGACCCGGCGCGCTACTCGCAGGACCATGCGCGCGACGACGTCATCGCCGTGCTCGACCACCTGAAGCTCGACCGCGCGCACGTCGTCGGCCTTTCCATGGGCGGATTCGCCGCCCTGCATGTCGGCATCGCCTACCCGCAGCGGGTGCGCTCGCTCGTCGTCGCCGGCTGCGGCTACGGCGCCGAGCCGGACGAGAAGGAGAAGTTCCGGGCCGAGTGCGAGGCCGCGGCGGCGTCCTTCGAGGCGAACTGGACGGAGGCCGCAAAGAAGTACGCGCTCGGACCGACGCGCGTCCAGTTCCAGAACAAGGATCCGCGCGGCTGGGCCGAGTTCGCGCAGCAGCTCGCCGAGCATTCGCCGCAGGGCCAGGCGCTCACCATGCGCGGCGTGCAGATGCGGCGTCCCTCGCTCTACGAGCTGGTCGAGGACATGAGAAGGATCAACGTGCCCACGCTCATCGTCACCGGCGACGAGGACGATCCCTGCCTGGAGCCGGCGCTCCTCATGAAACGCAACATCCCGGCCTCCGGGCTGGTCGTCCTGCCGCGCTCCGGCCATACCATCAACATCGAGGATCCGGAGGCGTTCAACCGCGCGCTGTTCGAGTTCTTCGTGCTCGTCGACCAGGGACGGTGCACGCCGCGCGATCCGCGCTCGTCGGCCTCCGGAATCCTCGGCTTCCGGAAATGATCCTCGTCACCGGCGGTGCGGGCTTCGTCGGCCTGAACGTCGCCGAGCAGCTCCTCGCGCGCGACGACGGCGTGCTGCTTTTCGATGTCAAGCCGCCGCCCGCGGCCTTTTCACCGAAAGCGCTCTTTGTCCAGGGGGACGTCACCGACCGCGAGGCGCTGGATCGGGCGTTCTCGCGCGGCAGGATCGACGGGGTCGTCCACCTGGCGGCGATCACCGCCGGTCCCGAGCGCGACGCGCGCGAGCCGCGGCGCATCGCGGAGGTGAACCTGATCGGCACGCTCAACGCGCTGGAGGCGGCGCACAGGAACCGGGTGCGCCGCTTCGTGCACGCCAGCACCGGCGCCCTGTACGGCGCAGCCGGCGTGGGCGTCGGCGAGCCGCTGGACGAAGAGCGCCACCGCCCGGTCCCGGAGACGATGTACGGCATCACCAAGTACGCGGCGGAGCGCAGCTGCCTGCGGCTCGCCGCGCTGTGGGGGCTCGACGCGAGGATCGGCCGGCTTGCGCTCGCCTACGGCCGCTGGGAGCACGCGAGCGGCGTGCGCGACCGCCTGTCGCCGCCGACGGAGATCGCGCGCATCGCACTCGCCGGCGGCGAAGCGGTGTTTCCGCCCCTCGGCCCCACGGACTACATCTACGGCCCGGACGTCGCGCGCGCGCTGCTGGCGCTGCTGGACGCCGGAGCGCCATCGCACGCGCTGTATCATCTGGGCACGGGGTCGGCGTGGTCGCTGCCGCAGTGGTGCGCGCTGCTCGCGCGGCGCTTCCCGAAGTTCCGCTGGCGCGAATCCACAGCGGGTTGCAACGTAGTGCCGCTCTCGCCGGTCATGCGCACGCCTTTCTCCAACCGCCGCCTGGTCGAGGACCTGGGGTACGCGCCGCGATTCACCCCGGAGGCCGCGGCCGACGACTTCGTGTCCTGGCTCGAGGCGCACCCGGACATCCGCTGAGGTGAACATGGAACCCACCATCGACTGGCCGCGCAACGACTATTCCCGCGTGCCGTTCCGGCTGCACCACGACCCGGCGATCTACGAGGCCGAGATGGAGCTCATCTTCCGCGGCCCGGCGTGGAGCTACCTGTGCCTCGAGGCGGAGATCCCCGGGCCGGGCGACTTTCGCACCACCTGGGTCGGCGACACGCCGGTCGTGGTGTCGCGCAGCAAGGACGGCGCGATCCACGCCTTCGTCAACCGCTGCTCGCACCGCGGCGCGATGATCGTGCGCGAGCTCCGCGGCACCGCCGAGCGCCACGTGTGCCTCTATCACCGCTGGTGCTATTCGGGCGCAGGCGATCTCACCGGCCTGCCGTTCCGCAAGGGGCTCAAGGGCGAAGGCGGCATGCCCGAGGAGTTCGACATGAAAGCCGAGTCGCCGCGGAAGCTCGCGGTGGCCAACGTCCACGGCATGCTCTTCGGCACCTTCCAGCCGCAGCGCGCCGAGCCGATCGAGGCCTATCTCGGCGAGTTCGGCACCGGCATCATCAAGCGCTTCTTCGCGCGGCCGGTCCGCGTCCTCGGCTACTCGCGCCAGCGGATCGCCGGCAACTGGAAGCTCTACGCGGAGAACCTCCGCGACACCTATCACGCCAGCCTGCTGCACGAGTTCTTCGTCACCTACGGCGTCGACCGCGCGACGCAGAAGGGCGGCGTCAAGATGGACGCGCGCCACCGCCACAACATGAACCATGCCTACGCGGCAAGCGACTCGCAGGAGGACGCCAAGGCGGCCTATGCGGATACCGCCGCGCGCCTCGACCGCATGCGGCTGCGCGACGGGAAGCTGCTGCAGTTCAGGAACGAGTTCGAGGACGGCATGAACCTCGCCGCGCCGACCTTCTTTCCGAACGCGCTGCTCATCCAGATCAACAACTCGCTCGCCACCCGGCAGATCCGCCCGCAGGGCGTCGATGCGCACGAGGTGTTCCAGACCGTCTTCGGCTATGCCGACGACGACGAGGCGATGACGCGCCACCGCCTGATCTCGGTCAACTTGGTGGGTCCGGCCGGCTTCGTGAGCATGGAGGACGGCGAGGCGATCGAGGTCGTGCAGAAGGCGACGCGCAGCGCCGGCGCGGCCTGCGCCACCGTCGAGATGGGCGGCCGCGGCCCCGTGCGCGATCTCGCCCACCGCGTCACGGAGACGCCGATCCGCGGCTTCTGGTCCTACTGGGCCGAGCTGATGGGCGTCGAGCCCGAGGGCGCGATCCGATGAAGGTTCCGGGGGAGGTGCGGGAAGCGCTCACCGCGCTCATGGCGGACTACGCCATGGCGATCGACGAGAACCGGCTGGAGGACTGGGTCGAGCTCTTCGAGGAGAACTGCGACTACAAGGTGGTGACGCGCGAGAACGTCGAGCAGGGGCTGCCCAACGTGCTCATGTGGTGCGACAACAAGAACATGCTGCACGACCGGATCGAGTCCTACCGGCACGTCAATCTCTACAACCTGCACTACGACCGACACGTGATCGGACCGCTGCATTTCACCGGCCACGAAGGCGCGGTCTGGCGCTTCGAGGTCTCCTACAGCCTGTTCCAGACCGAGCTCGAGGGCGCCTCGCGCCTCTTCAGCGTGGGCCGCTACCGCGTCGAAGCGTGCCTCGAGGGGGATTCGGCGCGCCTGAAATCGGTCACGGTGGTCGCCGACACCGGCCTCGTTCCCTCGCTACTGGCAACGCCGCTTTAGTGCCTGATGAGCCGCACCCGGCGAGCGCCCGGCGCAGCTGGGGCGCACACGCCCTCTCCGCGACGTGCGGGCGGGGGGCTAGATTGCGTTGTAACCGCCGTCCACCCGGAGGTCGGCGCCGGTCATGAAGCTCGACGCGTCCGAGGCGAGGAAGAGCGCCGCGGCGGCGATCTCCTCGGGCTGGCCGAGCCGCTTCATCAGGTGCTTCGAGCCGAGCACCTCGCGCGCCCTCTCCATCGAACCGAAGCGCAGGAGCCGGTCGGTCTCGACCCCGCCCGGAGAAAGCGTATTGACGCGAATGTTCTGCGCGGCGTGATCAGCGGCCATGGCCTTGGCCATCGTGATGAGCGCGCCCTTGGTGGCGCAGTACGCCACGCGGCCCGGCGTCCCCACGGTGCCGAGCTGCGAGGCGATGTGGATGATCGAGCCGCCGCCGGCCGCCGCCATGTGCGGAATGATCCAGCGGCTCATGAGGAAGGCGCCGCCGACGTTGACGCCGAACACCGCGTTCCAGCCGGCGAGGTCGAGATCGAGCACCGTCGCGGTGGGATCGCTCATCGCGGCGCCGTTTACCAGGATGTGCAGCGCGCCGAACGCCTCGGCTGCGCGCTCCACCGTCTCCCGAGTTGCGGTCTCCGACGAGACGTCGCACTGGAGGGCGAGCGCGCCCTGCCCTGCCAGCCTGGCCGTCTCCTCGGCGTTCTTCAGGTTGAGGTCGACGCAGGCCACCCTGGCGCCGGCGCGCGCGAAGGCGATCGCGATCGCGCGGCAGATCCCGCCGCCGGCGCCGGTAATGACCGCATCCTTGCCGCCCAGTGCGAACCGGTCGTCGCCGCCCATGCTCATCGCCTCCCCAGGTAGGCTTCCTTGACGCGCTCGTCCTGCTTGAGGTCGGCGCACGCGCCCGCGGCGATGATCGTGCCGGTCTGGAGCACGTAGCCACGCGACGCGGTCTCGAGCGCGTAGCGCGCGTTCTGCTCGACCAGCAGGACGCTGGTGCCGAGCGCGTTCGCGGCGCGGATGCTCCTGAAGATGTCCTGGACCACGAGCGGCGCGAGGCCGAGCGAGGGCTCGTCCATGCACAGCAGCCGCGGTTCCGACATCAGCGCGCGCGAGAGGGCCAGCATCTGCTGCTCGCCGCCGGAGAGCGTTCCCGCCGGCTGGGAGGCGCGCTCCCGCAGCCGCGGGAACATGTCGAGCATGGCCTCGAGCCGCGCGCGCATCCGCACGCGGTCGTGGCGGAACTTGAAGCCGCCCATCTCGAGGTTCTCGCGGACGCTGAGCGCCGGGAACACCCGCCGGCCCTCGGGCACGAGCGCGATGCCGGCGAGCACGCGGGCGTGCGCCGGCAGGCGGGTGACGTCCTTGCCGTCGAACGTGATCCGCCCGCGGCGCGGCGACATGGCGCCAGCGATGCCGCGCATCGTGGTGCTCTTGCCCGCGCCGTTCGCCCCGATGAGAGTCACGATCTCGCCCTCGGCCACGTCGAAGGAGACGTCGCGCACGGCGGGGACCTCGCCGTACGCGAGCTCGAGATTTTCGGCCCTAAGCAGCAAATTCACCGCCCAGATAGGCTTCGATGACGCGCGGGTTCGACTGCACCTCGCGCGGCGTGCCCTCGAATAGCGGATCGCCGTGGTCCATGACGAAGACCCGGTGCGCGACGTTCATGACCAGGTCCATGTTGTGCTCGACCACGACGAGAGTCACCCCGCGCTGCTGGATCTGCTCGAGCCGCTTCAGCAGGAAGTCCACCTCTGCGGCGTTCAGGCCGGCGGCCGGTTCGTCGAGCATGAACAGGCGCGGGCGGGTGGCGAGCGCGCGGGCGATCTCGAGCATGCGCTGCTTTCCGTAGGGAAGTGCCCCGGCGCGCTCCCCGGCGCGATCGCCAAGGCCGACGAAGGCGAGCAGCTCGCGCGCCTCGTCGCGGAAGCGCCCGCTGTTGCCGCGGAGGAGGCACTCCCAGAACGGCGCGTCCTGGTGGATGTGGAAGCCGGCGAGCACGTTCTCGAGCAGCGTGAGCTGCTTGAACAGGCGGATCTTCTGGAAGGTGCGCGCCAGGCCGAGCCGCACGCGCCGGTGCGCCGGCATGCCGATCAGGTTGCGGCCGGCGAACTCGAGCGTGCCGCTCTCCGGCTGGTAGATGCCGGAGAGCAGGTTGAGCAGCGTCGACTTGCCGGCGCCGTTCGGCCCGATCAGCGCGAAAATCGAGTTCTCGGGGACATCGATCGAGATGTCGCGCACAGCGCGCACGCCGCCGAAGCTCTTGTTCAGCGCGGTGGCGCGGATCACCGGCGCGCCCTCGCGCGCACCGCCGTCCAGGCCTGGGCGATGCCCCCGGGCATGAACAGCACGACCAGCGTGAGCGCCAGGCCGTAGATCATCAGTCGCAGCTCGCCGAAACCGCGCAGCACCTCCGGCAGGAAGGTGAGCACGATGGCGCCGATCACCGGGCCGATCATGGTGCCCATGCCGCCAACGATCACCATCGCCATCATCGTGAACGACTCGACGATGCCGAAGGCGTCTGGCACCAGCGTGCCAACGAGGCCGGGATAGAAGATGCCGGCCAGGCCGGCGATCGCGGCGCCGAGGCCGAAGGCGAAGGCCTTCCACGCGGCGCGGTTGATCCCGAGCGAGGCCGCCGACACCTCGTCCTCGCGGATCGCGCGCAGCGTGTCGCCGACCGGCGAGCGCACCAGGTTGTCGAGCAGCAGGTACACGGCCGCCGCGACGCCGGCGACGAGATAGAAGAGCGCAGTGGTGCCGGACACCGGCGGCAGGATGCCGTAGATGCCGCGCACGCCCTGGGTGACGTCTTCCCAGTTGAGCAACACCTGGTAGGTGATGACCGCGAAGCCGAGCGAGGCGATGGCGAGATAGTGACCGCGCAGGCGCGCCGCGAATGCGGCGAGCGCCAGCCCCAGCACGCCGGCCGCGATCACCGCCACCAGTCCCGCCAGCCAGAAGTTCCAGCCATGGGACTTGATGAGGACGGTGGAGACGTAGGCGCCGATGGCGAAAAAGGCCGACTGGCCGAGGTTGAGCTGCCCCGTGTAGCCCATCACGAGGTTGAGCGACAGGGCGAGCAGCACGTTCATCGCGCACAGCACGAGGATGCCGCGCCAGTAGGGCGTGGCGAGGATCCAGGGCGCCGCCGCAATCGCCAGGATCGCCACCGCAATCGCCGCGTGGCGCCGGGTCAAACGTTCTCCTCCTTGCGCTCGGCGATCAGGCCCGTCGGACGGACCACCAGCATCGTGAGCAGCATCGCGAACACGACGAGGTCGATCAGGCCCGAGCCGAGGTACTGCACGGTGAAGGCCTCGATGATGCCCACCGCCAGGCCGGCGATGATCGTCCCCTCCATGTTGCCGAAGCCGCCGATGATGACGATGGCGAAGGCCTTGACGATCAGCGACGCCCCGGTGAACGGGGTGAGCACCACCACCGGGCCGAGCAGCGCGCCCGCCACGCCCGCGAGCGCGGAGGCGATCACGATGGTGAGGGCGATCACCAGGTTGGGGTTGATGCCCATAAGGCCCGCCGTTTCGCGGTCCTGGGCGACCGCGCGCAGCGCCTTGCCGAGGAAGGTGAAGCGCATGAAGCCATAGAGCGCGGCGATCGCGGCCACTGCGACCGCGACGACCAGCACGCTCTGCGCGCTGAAGAAGATGGGGCCGAGGCGGATGGTCTCGCGCGCGAGCGGCGAGTCGAACTGGTAGGGAATCGGCCCGAAGAGCGCGAGCTGGCCGTTCTCGAGCAGCACCGAGACGCCGATGGTCGCGATGAGCGGGCGCAGCTCGTCGGACCCGCGCCGGCGCAGCGGCGCGAAGACCGCCGCGTTGACCAGCACCCCGAGCACGGCGCCCGCGCCCAGCGCCGCCACCAGCGACAGCAGATATCCGCCGGTGTCCGGCAGGCCGAGCATCCTCGTGGCGAAGCGCGTCGCCACGAAGAAGGCGGCGAAGGCGCCGACGGTGACGAAGTCGGCATGCGCGAAGTTGATCTGGTTCAGCACCCCGTAGATCAGGGTGAGGCCCAGGGCCACCATCACATACAGGCAGCCGAGGTAGACCCCGTTTACCGATTGCTGAACGACCAGCGCCAGGAGATCCGGCACGGAATTTCCGGGCCGTCTACCGCCAGTCGAGCCCCTTCCACGAGAGGTCCTTCTGCGTCTCGACGAAGTGGACCACCGAGAGATCGGAGTTCTGCCCCTTGGCGTCGAAGGTGATCCGGCCGGTCGTCACTTCGAAGTCCTTCAGCTTGCTGAACTGCTCGCGGATCGACTCGGAGTCCTTGGCGCCGCGCCGCACCGCTTCGGCGATCAGGAGGATGGTGTCATAGGCGTGCGCGTTGATGTGCGTCGGCGTCTTGTCGGCGCCGTACTTGGCGCGGTAGGCCTTGATGAAGTCCTGCACGATCTTGCGGTTCTCGGTGGGATCGAACTGGACGATGCGCACGTAGCCGATCGCCGCCGGGCCGGCCTTCGTGTCGTACCCCCAGGGCAGCCAGATCGAGCCCATCTGCACGCCGCTGCCTCCGCCGCCCTTGACCACCTTAGCCTGCGCCAGCGCCTGCGACAGGCGCACCTGCTGGCCCTCGAGCGCGAAGGTCGGCAGCACGTCGACCTTGCCGAGCGAGGCGATGCGCGTCGCGATCGCGGTGAAGTCGTTGACGTCGCGGCCGAAGTCGATCTTCGCCAGCACCTTGCCACCCATCGCGACGAACGGCTTCTCGAAGCCCTCGGCGTTGTCGATGCCGGCGTTGGTCTTCTCGTGGAGGATCACCGCGGTGCGCGCGCCGAGCTTCTCGTAGGCCACCTTGGCGAGCGGCAGGCTCTGCTGCTCGGCGTTCGGGAAGATTCGGAACACGTACTTGTAACCGGACTCGGTGAGCTTCATGGTCACCGAGCCGGCGTTGAGCTGCACCACCTTCGCCTGCTCGAGGATCGGCGCAATCGCGAGCGAGGCGTCCGAGCATTCCTCGCCGACGACGATGTGCGGCTTGAACTGGTCCAGCACCCGCTTCACCGTGTTGGTCGCCTGCAGCGGGCTGCAGGCCGAGTCCTCGTACTGCACCTGGAGGCGATAGCCGTTGAGATTGGCCTTCGCCACCTGCTCCAGCGCGAGGTCAATGCCCTCCTTGCCCATCACGCCGAAGTACGACCCGGGACCCGAGATCGGCATCAGCACGCCGACCCGGACGACCTTGTCCTGCGCCTGCACGGCGAACGGCGCGGCCGTGAGCACGGTGCTGAACGCGAGCGCGACAACTGATATCGATGCGTGCTTCACGGTACCTCCTCCTTGGTGGGCGTGTCGACGGGCGAATGTACATAAAGGCAAGCGGTTCCGACAAGCGACTTTCGCGAGGCGACCCTACAGGGGCGATGTTGCCCCGCCACAATGCCCGAGCGCACAGGGGTCGGTGCGCGAAAGATCGTCGCATCTCGTCCCGCGGCGCCCGATACGGCACCTGCGCGGGCGGACGGCATGGCTCGAAGTCGCGAAGATCGGAACGTGGATCACCTCCCGCGGCGCGGATCGCGATCGAAGCCGACTGCGGTTCTCACCGCTCCTTCCCGACCTCAGCGGCGCTTATCGACAACCACGGACTTGTATCCGAGCAGCTCCGAGAGCTGAGCGGTCAGCCGGGCGAGCGGCGCGCGCGCGGCGAGCAGCTTCTGGTGCGTCATCCGCTGCTTCGGGCCGAGCACGCACATCGACCCGTAGACCCGGCCCGAGTACGAGAACACCGGCATCGCGATGCAGCGCAGCCCCTCGTACTGCTCCTCGTCGTCGATCGCGTGGCCGGCGGCGCGGATGCGGCGGAGCTCGGCGTCGAACGCCGCGCGCGTCGTGATGGTCTTCGGCGTCAGCCGCGGCATGCCGGTCCGCGCGAGCTCCGTCTGCACCTCTGCGCGTGGCAGCCACGCGGCGATCGCCTTGCCGACCGCGGTGCAGTAGATCGGGCGCTCGGCGCCGAGGTCTTGCACGACGCGCACCGGCCCCTCGGCCTCGCGCTTGGCGACGATCCGCACCGGGCCGCCGAGCCATGCGGCGACGCTCGTGCCCTCGCCCGTGGCGCGGGTGAGCTTCTCGAGGAGCGGCTGCGCGAGCTCAGCGAGCTCGCCCGTCGTCCAGGTGCGGCCGGTGAGCTGATAGAGCTTGTGCGTGAGCTCGTATCCGCGGCTCTCCGGCTCCTGTCGGAGGTAGCCCGCGCCGACCAGCGATTGCAGCAGGTGATGCACCGTGCTGCGGTGCAGGCCGACCCGGCGCGCCGTCTCCGCTAGCGTGACCGCGCGGCCGGCCGCCGCGACCGCCTCGAGCACGGCGAGCCCGCGCTCGAGAGAGCGGTGGGTAACCCGGGCGCGCGGCGCCGCGCTCGGACCCTCGTTCATACCGTGAGACGGTCTGGACAAGTAGGTTTCACGGTGTGGATACTAGCGGCGCGCGCGCCGGTCGAGAAGCCGCTGCTGGGCACGCCGGCGACCGCCCAACCGCAAAAGGAGCCCGCCGATGAGAACCGCCACCGTCAGATCCGCCCCGCTGCGCGCCCTGCTCGTCGCCGCCCTCGTCGCCGCGTGCGCCGCCGCGCAGGCGCAAGCGCCCAAGACGTTCACGCTCAAGTTCAATCACGTGCTCGGGCCGAAGGAGCCCTACCACCAGGGCTTCCTCGACTGGGCGAAGGCGGTCGAGGCGCGCACCAAGGGCGGCCTCAAGATCGAGGTCTTCCACAGCTCGCAGCTCGGCAAGGAGGAGGACATCATCGAGCAGATCCGCCAGGGGGCGAACATCGGCCAGAACACCGACTCGGCACGGATGGGCAATACGTGCCCGGCATCGCGGTGATGAACGGGCCGTACTTCGTCGAGACGCTCGAGGACGTGGCGAAGCTGCGCAAGGCGCCCACCGTCGTCAAGTGGCAGGAGGAGCTCGCGACCAAGTTCGGCCTGAAGGTGCTGTCGTTCGGCTGGGTGCAGGGCTACCGCCACTTCTTCACCAACAAGCCGATCCGCACGCCCGAGGACCTGAAGGGCCTGCGCATCCGCACCCCGCCGGCGCCGATCTGGCAGGAGTCGATCCGCGCGCTCGGCGCGACCCCGGTCGCGATGAACTTCGGCGACATGTACCCCGGCCTGCAGCAGAAGGCGATCGACGGTGTCGAGCTCGTCTACAACAACATCCCGGGCGGGCGCTTCTACGAGGTGCTCAAGTTCGCGAACGAGACCCGGCACATCATGCTGATCAACTTCGAGGTGGTGAGCGCGAAGTGGTTCGACTCGCTGCCCAAGGACGTCCAGGTCGCGCTCGTCGAGGAGTGCGACAAGGCGGGCGAGGCGACCTCGCGGCGCATCTTCAAGCTCGAGGACGAGGTCGAGGTGCAACTCAAGGGCCGGGGGATGACGATCGTCGAGGACGTCGACCTCACCGCCTTCCGCAAGGCGGGCGAGAAGGCCTACGAGGTGCTCAAGATCCAGGACGCCAAGAACGAGGTGTACCGCGAGATCGGCAAGAAGTAGCGTCCGCCCCGGCGCGCACCGCCCGCCCCGCGATGAGGAAGCTCTACGCGCGCCTCTGCGCCGTCGAGGGCCTCGTCGCGGCCGCCTTCCTTTCGCTGATGGTGGCCCTGATCTTCCTTGGCGGCGTCGCGCGCATGCTCGGGGCGCCGCTCAACTGGACCACCGACGCGGCAACCTGCCTCTTCGCGTGGGCCTGCTTCCTCTGCGCCGACATCGCCTGGCGCCGTAACAGCCTGATGGCGATCACGCTCGTCGTCGATCGGCTGCCCCCGGCGACGCGCAAGGTCTGCGACCTCGCCAGCCACCTCATCATCTGCGCTTTCCTGCTGTACGCGATCGGGTTCGGCACCTGGCTCGCGTGGACGAGCCGCGCGCGCAGCTTCCAGGGCATCCCCGAGGTGAGCTACTCGTGGGTCACGATGAGCATGCCGGTCGGCGCGCTGCTGCTGCTTCTCACCACCGCGCGCAAGATCCGCGACGAGCTGCGCGGCGGCGGCACGCCGGACTGATGCTGATCGTCCTCGGCGCGTTCGTTGTCCTCCTCCTCATGGGGATGCCGGTGGCGTTCGCGATCGGCATCTCCGGGGCGCTCTTCTTCGTCCAGCACCCCGAGCTGCCGCCGACCATCCCGATCCAGCTCACGATCTCGCAGACGCAGAACTTCGCGCTGCTCGCGGTGCCGCTCTTCATACTCGCCGGCAACTTCATGAACCACTCGGGGATCACCGCGCGCTTGCTCGAGCTCGCATCGGTGGCCGCCGGCCGGCTGAAGGGCGGGCTCGCCCAGGTGTCGATCGCGCTCGCGACGATGATGGGCGGCGTGTCGGGCTCGTGCATCGCCGACGCCGCGATGCAGACGCGCATGCTCGGCAACGAGATGCTAAAGCGCGGCTTCTCGCGCGGTTACGCCGCCGGCGTGCTCTCGTTCGGCTCGCTCATGACGCCGATCATCCCGCCGGGGATCGGCTTCATCCTCTACGGCACCGTCGGCCAGGTCTCGATCGGGCGGCTGTTCGCGGCCGGTTTCGTGCCGGCGTTCATGCTGTGGGCAGCCCTCGCGTTCACGATCTCGGTCACGGCGCGCCGGCGCGGCTACGCGCCCGAGCGCAAGACGCGCCCGACGGCGGGCGAGGTCGCGCGCGCGATCTGGGGCGGCGCCTGGGCGATCCTCTTCCCGGTGATCCTGCTCGTGGGCTTGAGGTTCGGCGTCTTCACGCCCTCGGAGATCGGCGCGTTCGCGGTGGTCTACGCGATCCTGGTCGGCACGGTCGCCTACCGCAAGCTGAAGGGCGCGGGCTTCCGCGAGGCGCTCGAGGGCAGCCTGGTCGACGTCGGCGCGGTGATGTTCCTACTGGCGATGTCGGGGATCTTCGGCTACGGCATCGTCTTCGAGCGCATACCCGAGGTGATCTCTGGCGCGATGCTCGGCGTGTCGGAGAACCCGCAACTCGTGCTCGCACTCATCGTCGCCGCGATCCTGCTCGCCGGCTGCTTCATCGACGGATCCGTGCTGATCATCATGCTCACGCCGATCTTCCTGCCGCTCGTCACCACGCTCGGGGTCGACCCGGTGCACTTCGGGCTCGTGTTCGTCGTCGCGGTGACGATCGGGAACTTCACTCCACCGGTCGGCGCCGCGATGTTCGCCGTCTGCTCGATCCTGCGCTGCCCGGTCGGCGCCTATACGCGCGAGTCGCTGCCGTTCCTCGTCGCGGTGGCGGCGGTGACGCTGCTGCTCATCTTCGTTCCCGAGGTCGTGCTGTTCGTGCCGAACCTGATCTTCGGCAATCCGTAGCGGTGGCGCCACGGGCTCCCCGGAGCCGCGGCGGACGCGAACCGCGCCGGCCCCCGCCCGTGACCTCCGCGCAGGTCCGGCGGTCGCCGAGCGTGCCTAGGCGGATCCCGCGCGCCGCTGCGGCAGGTCCGATTCCCAGGCGCTGAAAGCGTCGGCCATCTCGTCGAGCACGTCGCTGTCCGACCGGTCCGACCGCTTGAGCACGTGATAGCTGTGGTCGGCGCCCTCCAGCCAGTGCATGCTCCAGCGGCCGGCAAGCGGCCGGATCGCCCGCTCCATCAGGTCGCGCCGGCACAGCGCGTCGCGAGTGCCGTTCAAGCACAGCACGGGGACCTGGATGCGCTCGAGATTTGCCGCGCGAAGTTTCTCCGGCTGACCCGCCGGATGCAGCGGGTACGCGAGCAGCAGCAGGCCGTCGCACGCGAACCCGTCGGCCGCCAGCATCGACGCCGCCCGTCCGCCCATCGAGCGTCCGCCGAGAACGAGCCGCCGCGCGCCGACCTCGCGGCGGGCGTGCGTCGCGACGGCGGCGATGCATTCGGTGAGGCGCGGCATCGGGTCGGGTCGGTTCGAGCCCTGTTCCCTATAGAGGAAGTTGAACCGCACCACGTCCAGTCCGCGCCCGCGCAGACGTTCCGTTGCTGCGAGCAGGCCGCGATCGGACATGTGGCCGCCGGCGCCATGCGCGCAGATGAAGAGCGAGCCGGTGGGTGATTGCGACGCGGGCGTGAAGACGGCTCGCGTTTCCTCCGCGCCAACCCTGACTCGCCATTCAGCTCCGACGTCGCGAGCAGGCATCAGTGGGGGCGGACTATCGATCGCATCAGCCCTGCGGGGGCGACGCGCATGCGCGCTTCAACTCCGCGCGTTCGTCTGCGCTCAAGTCCGGACTGAAGTGGAGCACGTGGTCCAGAAGGTCGTCCGTCTCGAAGTAGGGCTTGCGACAGTCGAGGTGCACGAACCCTCCGGAAGAGAACCGGCCGTCCTGATAGAACACGAGCCGGATGCGCCAGCTGCCGCGCGCGATCGGCTCCCGGCAACTGCGGCACCTGGCCTGTGTGCTCGGCGCTCGCTCGGCGCCGCCGATCCGCGGCAGGCGCCGGTGCGCCAGGCTACTGCGCGCCGCGCGCTCCAGCGCTTCCCGATCGGGCACTTCGACGGGCGGCGTCTCGAGGGTCTGCAGCAGCACCTCCGGGCGCTTGTAGGCCGCGCAAAGCGGATGGAACCACACCGTCATCTCGCCGTCCGCAAAGGGATTGGGCAGCCGTTCGCCGAAGCGCAGCTCGCCGCGCTGGATGGGGCGGCCGCAGCCGCGGCACTTGGAGCGGCCGCTCGAGGCGGATTCGAAGGTGTGCGACACGGTGAAAGGATAGCCATGACCGTGCCTTCACTGGGAACCTGCCGACCCCGATTTGTTCGGGGATTTTCGACCGACCTTCCGCGCTGCGCCCGATGGCGCGTCCGGCGACTCTTTCGGTCCTTACGCACCGCGCGCGGGTTGGGCCAGGTGCGAGACCGTGGGCGGCTCCGCTCCACGGTGGAATTCCCTCACCCGGTCCTGGGCCGCTTTGTCCGCCAGCGTCGTTGGTCGGTGCTGCCGCAGGTGCTCGAGCCAGGAGTCAGTGAGGAACTGCTCCAAGTACCGGCCGGGCACGTCCACGTGATTGATCTTCATGCCGTGCTCCCGTGAAACTCGCGGGAGGAGCAGGATCGCTCCCCCGCGAGGTGTGGTGGACGTGCCCGCCTACGACTTGAGGAAGGCGAGCAGATCCTCGTTGAGCTGCTGCTTGCTCGTGTCGCCAAGGCTGTGCGTCCCGCCCGGGTAGATCTTCAGCTTGGCGTTCTTGACGAGCTTCGACGAGAGCATCGCCGAGGCGCCGATCGGCACGATCTGGTCGTCGTCGCCGTGGATGATCAGCGTCGGCACGTCGAACTCCCTGCCGGGACTGGACCAACCCCATGCCACGATCCGGCCGTTCAGGAAGAGACCCGGCGTGCCGTGAATGTGGCTGCGCCGGCCGCCCTCGATGTGCTCGCGGATGCGCTGCAGGTGCACGTGCTCGTCCATCTCCGCGGCGAAGCGGGGCATGTCGAGGTCCAAGCGCTCGGGATGGCCGTCCAGATGTTTCCGCCTCATCTGAGCCTGGTTGTCGAAGAGCAGGTCGTGCATCGCCCACAACTTTCCCTGCGCGCCTGCGCACTCCGCGGCCTCGGCCGCGAGCAGGGCGTTCGGATGAACCTCCTCCAGCGGAAAGTGGCGAAAGACGAGCCGCGACTGCCCGGGAAAACGCACGAGCAGCAGCTTCAAGCCGGGCGCGGCCTGCTTGCAGATCGGGCATTCGAAGTCGCCGTACTCGACGACCGTGATTGGGGCGTGGGGCGCGCCCAGCGCGTGGTCGACCACGCCGACCGGAATCACCAGATCGAGTGTCGGATGACCGTTCATGTCGGCCACTCAGGAAAGCCGGATGAGATTGAGCGCCGGGAGGGGTCCCTGCCACTGCGGCGTGCCCAGGGCACGAGAACCGAGCGCTGCGGCGGTGAGCCTCACGCCGGCCGCCGCGGCACGACAAGGTTGCCGACCGTCACCTGGACGGCTTCGTCGCGCTGGTTCAGCGTCGTCGTGCGCACCTTGATCAACCCGGTGTCGGGGCGCGATTTCGAGGCGCGCACTTCGAGCACCTCGCTCTCGACGCGGAGCTCGTCGCCGGGCCGCACGGGCCGCGGCCAGCGGAATTCGTCGAACCCCGCGCCGACGATGCCGCCGGCGGGCTTGAGATCGCTCTCCACCAGCAGTCGCATCGTCATGGCGGCGGTATGCCACCCGCTCGCCGCGAGACCACCGAACATGGAGCCCTTCGCAGCTGTCTCGTCGAGATGAAACGGCTGCGGATCGAACTCGGCGGCAAAGCGGACGATCCGCTCCGATTCGACCCGGATCCGGCCGGCGCCGCCGTACCGCTGTCCCGCCGCGAAATCTTCGAGGAACCGCTGGGTCATTTTCCCTGCTCCGATCTTCCGGCGCCGACAAGCGGCGATTCCGGTATGGCCGCCCCGCCCGGCCGCGAGCCTACGGTTTCGATTCGGGGCTCCCGGATTGCGTCAGTGGACGCCGACGTGTCGCCCCTGCAATACGCGCGCGAGGCTCGTCGCGAGCTCGTGCGTCGACAGCGGCTTCTTCAATACTTCGTCCGCCCCGGATTCCAGGGCGCGCCGCACCACCGCCCCGCCCACATAGCCGCTTACGAGCACGATCGGAGACAACGATCGGAGATGACCATGCAGAAATCGCGTTACCCGACCCCTGATGAATGGGAGGCCATCGAGCGCGCGGCGCGTCGCGCACGCGCGCAAGAGGTCGCCCGGCTCGCGCGTGCCGTCGCGACGGCGATCGAGGCGCGCGCCGCGCGCGTAATGGCGTCGGCCAGTGGGAGGCGCACGGCGCGGCATGGACCCGTCCGGAACCGACACTGAGTGGCAACTCTACGCAGCGAAGACGTCTCTAGAAGACCGTCTCCACGGGAACGCTGAACACGTAACCGATGCCGCGCTCGGTGCGGATATAGCGGGGGTTGCCTTGCTCGGGCTCGATCTTGCGACGAAGCCGCATGATCTGGACGTCGATCGAGCGGTTGTACACCTCGTCGTTGTGGAGCCGCGAGAGATCGAGAAGCTGGTCGCGGCTGAGAACGCGGTGCGGAGCGCCGAGCAGCACGACGAGCAGGCTGAACTCGCCCCTGCTGAGGACGACCGGGCTGCCGTCCGGCGCGGTGAGCCGCCGCGTGTTGAGATTGAGCTCCCAACCGTCAAAGCGATAAGCGCGTACCCCGTCGGGCCGGCCCTGGCGCACCTCGCCACGACTCCGGCGGAGCACGGTGCGAATGCGCGCAAGCAGCTCTCTCGGGCTGAACGGCTTGGTGAGATAGTCGTCGGCGCCGAGCTCGAGACCCATCACGCGGTCGGCTTCGTCGCGCCGGCCGGTGAGCATGATGATCGGAATCGCCGATTCGTCGCGCAGCCGGCGCGCAAGCCCCATGCCGTCCTCGGCCTGCAGCCGCAGATCGAGGACGACGAGATCGACCACCTCGCGCTCGAGGACCTCGCTCATCGAGCGGCCGTCGGCGACGGCGGTGACTCGCAGATCGTTCTGGCCGAGGTAATCCACGATGAGTCCGCGGATCGTGGGATCGTCGTCGACCGCAAGGACGTGCGGCGGCAGTGCCTGGACTTCCTGCGCTTGCGCAGTCATGATCGGCTGAGAGTTCATAGGCAGAAATCCTAGACCCGTGCGGGACGTCGCGGGTTACAGTTGTAACGAGATCGCGTTCATGCGTAGTTTCGGCGCAATCACGGAAACGTCAAATCGTCGGGTCGGGGCGACGCGCCGCCGATCCTGCACCATCCGTGAGCGACATCCTTATCATTGAAGACGACGAGATCTTGCGAGATCTTGTTGCGGATTGGCTGAAATTGGCAGGCTATCAGGTGCGTGTTGCAGTCGACGGTCGCGCCGGACTCGCCGCCGTCGATGATCACCCTCCAGCGCTCGTGGTTACCGACATCTCCATGCCCGGCGCTGGCGGCGGCACCGTGATCGCGGAGATCAAGCGGAAGCGCCCGGCTCTGCCTGTAATCGCAATTTCGGCGCGATTCCGCTGCCGACAAGGCCTGGCGCCCGAGGAAGCCATCGCACTCGGGGCGGCGCGCACGCTCGCCAAGCCATTCAAGCGTAACGAGATGATCGCCGCGGTCGCCGATCTCGTCGGATCGCCGCGCCCCTAGCCGCGTGCCAACCGCGCTCGCCAGCTCGACGCGTTCCCGCATCACGCTGCGCGGAGTGCTTCTTGCATTCGGCGCATTGCTCGTCGGTATCAACGTCCTGTCCGCACTGTCCGACATCCATAGCGAACGCGCGGCGGTCGAGCATGACGCGCTTCGGGACTTCTCCAACCTCACCGGACTCCTCGCCGAGCAGACGGCGCAATCGCTCGAGTCGGTGGACCAGTTGCTGGATGCCGCGGTCAGCGACATGAAGGCAACCGGCATCGGCGATGCAGTGGCTCGCGAAGCCCGCTTGCGAGATCGCATTTCCGGCATGCCCCAACTGCGGGCGCTGCTGCTTCTCGGTCCCGACGGTCGCGTCGTCGTCAGCACCGACTCGCGGATCCCTGGCGGTCTCGATCTCGCCGACCGCACCTACTTCGCGACGCACCGCTATGGCGATGCCGCGGGCCGCTTCGTGAGCGACCCTTTCCGGGGTCGCGCCTCGGGCGAGTGGGAATTCGCCCTGTCGGAGCGCATCGTGGACAGCGAGGGCCGCTTCGCAGGCGTCCTTGCGGCTCTGATCGACGTCGCCTACTTCGATCGGCTGTACCGCTCGCTCGACGTCGGCGCCGGCGGGTTTGTCGGGCTCGTGACGGCGGGTGGAACGGCGATCACGCGCGTCCCCGGTCCGCGCGAGGCGCTCGAGCGGCTGGTCCCCGATACAGGCGAGGCCCTGACCGCGCTCCGGCGCGAGGGCCGCTTCGCCGGCTGGTTGGCCGGCCCCGTCGAAGACCAGCCTGCCCGGATGCTGGTTTCCGCAGCCGCGACTCCTCGTGTGCCCCTCAATATCATCGTCGGCTCAGCGGAGAGCGCGGTGCTCGCGCCGTGGCGGGCGAAGAGCCTGCGCATCGGGCTGCGCGCCCTGCTCGGGTCGGCGGTGGTGGTGGCGCTGATCGCGCTCGCTGCGCGCGAGCTCGCACGGCGCGCGCGATCGGACGAGCGGGTACGCGAGAGCGAGGAGCGTTATGCGCTCGCCGTGGCGGGCGCGAACGACGGCATCTGGGACCACGATCTGGTGGCCGACCGGGTGTACGGCTCGCGGCGTGCGCTCGAGCTGCTCGGCATCGACCCCGCCCTCGAAGGCGTCCGCACCTTCGCCGAGTGGGAGCGACTCCTGCACTTCCATCCCGACGATCTCCCGCGGCGCCAAGCCGCGCGCGCGGCCCACATCGCCGGGGAGACGCCGTTCTACGAGGGGGAGTGGCGTGTACGCCAGGCGGACGGCGCGTATCGCTGGGTCAAGATCCGCGGGTTGTGCATCCGCGACGCGGAGGGCCGTGCAACGCGGTTCGCCGGCTCGGTCACCGACATCGAGACGCGCAAGCGCGACGAGGAGGCGCTGCGCAGCCGCCAGAAGATGATCGATCTCGCACAACAGGCCGCGCAGGCGGCAGCGTTCGAGTGGCGCATCGGCGCCGGCGCCGGCCAGAACCGCTGGTCGGCCGACCTGGAGGCGATGCTCGGGCTCGCACGGGGCTCGTACGACGGCACCTTCGAGACCTGGAAGACCCTGGTCCACGCGGAGGACTGGCCGTTGGTGCAGGTTGCGATCGAGCGTGCGACCCAGTCGGGCGACGTCGCCACCGAGTACCGCGTCGTGCGCGGGGACGGCACCATGCGCTGGCTGCAAGCAAAGGGCCGGGTGTTCTTCGACGCGGAAGGCAGGCCCGTGCGCATGGTCGGATTCATGCTCGACGTCACCGATCGGCGCCAGGCCGAGGCCGAACTGCAGCGTCAGAGGGCACTCCTCGACGAGCTCTTCGAGAGCGCACCGGAAGCGGTCGTGCTCCTCGACGTCGAGGGGCGCGTGATTCGCATCAATCGCGAGTTTGCTGCGGTCTTCGGCTACGCCGCCGAGGAGGCGCTGGGCCGCCCGATCTTCGACCTGATCGTGCCCGAGGACGAGCTCGAGAGGGCGCGCGCCCTTTACGCCGTGTACATGTCCGGTTCGCGAATCGCGATCGAGTGCGAGCGCCGGCGCAAGGACGGCACCCGCATCCAGGTCTCGATGCTGGCCACGCCGATCCTGCTCGGCGGAGACGTCATCGCCCTGTACGCCATCTACCGGGACATCACCGAACGCAAGCTGGCGGAGGCGGAGCAGGCGCGGCTGCAGGCCCGGCTGCGCCAGGCGGAGAAGATGGAGGCAGTGGGCCGCCTTGCCGGCGGCATCGCGCACGACTTCAACAATCTCCTCGGCGGCATCCTCGGCTACGCCGAAATGGTGGTCGCGGAGGCTGGCGAGGGCACGCCCGTGCAGCGCTACGCGCACAACGTCCTCAGCGGGGCGAACCGCGCGCGCGACCTCGTCGACCAGATCCTCACTTACAGCCGCAGCCAGCGCGCAAAGCGCGCGCCAGTCGAGATCGACCGCGTCGTCGGCGAGACGCTGGACCTCGTGCGGGGATCGCTCGCGGCCGGCATAGTTCTCGATCTCACGCTCTCCAGCGCGCCGCTCGTCGTCGTCGGCGATCCGACCCAGCTGCACCAGGTGGTGATGAACCTGTGCACGAACGCGCTCCACGCGATGGGCGATTCCGGGACGCTGCGCGTCGCGCTCGAGCCCGTCGACGTGGCGACCGAGCGCGTGCTCGCCCAAGGCACGCTCGCGCCGGGGCGTTTTGTGCGCCTCACGATGGCGGACACTGGGTCAGGGATGGACGCGACAACCCTCGCGCGCATCTTTGAGCCCTTCTTCACCACCAAGGAGGTGGGGCGCGGCACCGGGCTCGGCCTGTCGCTCGTCTACGGCATCGTCACCGACTCGGGCGGAGCGCTCCACGTCACGAGCGAGCCCGGGCGCGGCAGCACGTTCGAGATCTACCTGCCGCGAACGGAGGCGGCGGCGATCCCCGCCACCGCCGCCGATGCGGTAGTGCCGCGGGGCAACGGCGAGCGGGTGCTGCTCGTGGATGACGAGGAGCCGCTGATGGTCATGACCGCGGAGGTGCTCGCCCAACTCGGCTACGAGGCCATCCCCTTCAGCGACGGCCGCGCGGCGCTCGAAGCCTTCGAGAAGACCCCGGAGGGCTTCGAGGTCGTGGTGACTGACGAAGTGATGCCCGCGCTCACCGGAACCGAGCTCGCCCGTCGCGTACGCCGCCTCCGCCCCGATCTGCCGGTCGTGCTGGTGAGCGGCTACAGCGGACCGATCCTCACGCAGCAGGCGCTGGGCGCCGGCGTAAGCGGGCTGCTGAAGAAGCCCGTCCAGTCGCGAGAGCTCGCCGCGGCGCTCGCGCGGGCGCTGCGGCGTGCCGCCTGAGCGCTGCACGGCGCCTGCCTCCCAGCGCCGAGCGCGCCCCGTCCTTTGCGAATGCCGGTCCAGCAGCGGCCAGGATCTCGCGGGCTTCCGGTGGGGGCGTTCAACTGACGCGCGCGGCAGCTGAGCTGCGCACTGGTGTCGCCTCTGCTTCATTCGTAACTCGCACGGCTGCTCGAGAAATCGACAGGACACCGCTGCGGCTCATGATGCAAGGACTCCACTGTGGAGTTCCTTCATCATTTCCAGGAGAGCATCATGAGAGCCAGCAAGCTAGCAATTGTTCTCGCCATGGCCATGGCGACCGGCGCGGCCGCCGCTGCGGACGCGGACACGTCTTCGATGACGAGCGGCCAAGAGGCCACCACCGGTGCGTCCGGTCGCGGGCAGTTCCAGGCCGGCGAGCGCGAGCTGTACAGCGAGCGGGAGAAGGCGCGGCTCGAGCGTCAGGGATTCCCGCAGTACAACCCCTGAGGGAGGGCGCGCTTCGACTTCCCACCCCCAATCGTTTCATCTGTAGCACCTCGCGCGGTTCCCGACATCGCGGAGAAACCGGCGGGGCGCATGATGCAGTCGTCCATCGCGCTCGCAACAGCGTAGAGCGGCGAGTGTAGTACCGCACGGCGCCGGGTCCCCCCTCCTCCCCCTAGTGCTGTGTGTGCTTGGCGCACCCGCGATCGTTCGCGGGTGCGCTCCTTTTTCCAGGCCGCCAACCCGCAGCCGCAGTTTCAGCCATACGCGGGCTGAAAGGCCGCCGGGCGGCCCTAGAAGCACGACCGGACAACGCCTCTGTCGACTCGTAGCGCCGCCCCGTTGGTGGCGGCGGAGAGCGGGCTGCGATGACCAGCGAAGGACGGTCGGCGCCGCCGCCGGCACGGATGCCGCGAGAGGATCACATCGAGCTGCTGCTCGATCAGGCGCTCGAGGCGACCTTCCCCGCGAGCGATCCGGTGGCGCTCACGCCTTGCGTGTACTCGGCCGTTGCGATGACGACGACTCCGGATACACGCGAGGACTCCTAGTGGGCTGCACGCCGGGTGCCGGTATCTGTCTCATCAGCGATCCGTGCTCGACGGCGTTCTCGGCTACAGCGCTTGCGAGCCGCCATCTGATCGGTCCGACCGCCCGCGACCTCGTCGACCAGCATTTCAGCCGCCTGCCATCGACGCGCCTTGCGCTCCTCATCGGTCGTCGAACGCCAACCAAAATGACGCCCCAACCGCACGGTGGGCTACGGTCGTAACACCCGGCCGCTGTCTCGACACCTACACGTAGACATCGACGCTCAGACTCGTGCTTGCGCGTGAAATGCTGTGCGCATTGAGAGAAAGAGATGAACACGCTAACGGACACTCGCACGAGCCGCATGGCGCTCGCCACCCAATTCAATCAGGAAAGCGTCACCGCGGACGCAGGTCGTAAACGAATTCGGCGGAGCAAGGAAACCACGGAGGCTCGTCTGATCGCATACGTCCTGGGCGTCGTGCTGGTGGTTGGCGCCTCGTTTGCCGCCATCGCCAACCAGAGCGACCACTTCGTCGGGGTCCACGAGGTTCCACCGTTCGTCTGCGATCGCGTCGAGCTGGTGCCCGGCCTGGCGGCCAACCGCTCCGCAGGCGGCGTCGGCCGCCTGGGAGGCGAGCGGGCGGCGCCCGACGATATCCCGTTTCCCGGAGGCCCCAAGCCAATCTGTATCCGCGGCGCGGGCGCTTGAAGGTCGGAGCTCCGGCCCAGTCGGCTCGTTCGGCGCTCGCGAGCCGTGACAGCCAAAGCCGTTGACGGTATCCAGCACCTCCCGCAAGACGGGCGTGCTGGCAGCGTTGTCAGGTCCCGCGGTATGCGGCGTCGTGGCGGGCGCGGTCAGCAGCGGAAGATCACTTCGGGCTAACGCCCATTGTGGCTTCACCCGGCATGCCGCCGGGATTATTGGCCGGCACTGAACCGTCCTGCGACGGGATTTCCCGCGTGACGAGCTCCCTGTAGATGCCGCCTTCCGTCACGCTCCCACGGGTCAGACCTTGGCCCTGCATTCGAGCCTGGCAGGCACTGCGCTCCTCGGGCGGCAGGGGATTGCATCGGATCAGTGCGTTTTGCTGGTACTGAGCCGGACCATCATTGAGCGCGCCGCGCCTGGCCTGGTCGAACGCTGCACCTGCTTCCCTTAAGCACGTGGCCCGGTCCTGGTGCGACTGACCGCTGTCGCACAGTGCGCGCTCCTGCAGATAGCGCGTTCGTGCGTCGGAAGGGCCATGCCCGTCTGCGGCCAGCACTGCCGATGCGCCCAGAAACACGCTCACGGCGCAGATGGCCAGGCCACAGAAACGAACGTGCGTTTGACGTGCGTACATGCGTGACTCCTTAAGTGGAGGGGTGGGATTGTGAAGCGCTTGAGGTCTTTCTGAGCAGGCGTCCTTCACGACTGCCCAGCCGTCGAACAGCGCGGCCGGATACACGACGAATACCGGTCGCCGCTTCTCGGCCTTCCCCATCGCATTGGAGTGAGCGCACATTAGGCGGCCTGGCGATGCCTTTCCCTAGCCCGCTGATGCAACGCCCCTGAAGCCGAGGCCGGTCCGGGCGCCGAGTCGTCGGCGATCTGCTTGATCGCGGTGCTCGCGGCATTCGCCTGCTCGAAAAGGATCTTGGCGAGCGTCGCTTGAGTACGTATGCCCGCCTCGATCCAGTCGCGGGCGTTCTCCAGGGCTTTCTGCCAATACCGGAGATAGGCCACGGGCAGCTCGGCAAGCGCAGCATTGTCGCGCACCGCCGCCAGGCCTACGGCGTGCCCCTGGACGAGTTCCCGGTTGGCGTCCATCTGTGCTCTCAGCCATTCGTCGAACGATTCGCACGCGGCCAGCGCAATTCGCCGCGAGTCCTGAGAGCTCTCCTGGCTAAGCTGAGCAATGCGTTCGAGCACAGATTGCACTTGGTCCTCCTTTCTCGTGAATGGTGATGCGGGCAAGACTGCCGCCCGTTGTCATTCGGTCGACTGCCGCAGTCAATGCGTGCAATAGACGTACCTGGTGATTCTGGGCGACAAGGGTTTGAGCAAAATCAGTCGCTTCCATCGCTGCACTGCGCGCATGCAATTCGGACATACGCGGCTGTGTCACCGATCGGCGACGAATTTCGAGCGCAGATTTACTAATTGGGGCAGTGCGTCTCTAGCAATGAAAGTGAGCTCCCTGTCTCCAATCGCCGACACACAGCGCTCATGTACGGCTACAGCCAGGACATGGAATAAGAAGGCCTGACCGAGTCCTTCATAGCCTTCGCTGCGCGGTACGGCTGAGGGCATGGGCCGCGGATGGGAACGTCGCTTGCTGCGTTCCACCCACCTTCGCGGAGAGATCCACGTTGCCATTCCAGCATGGAGGTTGCGATGAAACTTTCCCGCACCGTAGTTGCTACCGCCGTTGCGTTCGTGCTCTCGGCCGCCGCTTTCGCCCGCGGTGAGGCGCCGTTCGTCGATTCAGCGACGCTCCGCCAAGTCCAGCAGACGCTGCAGAGCCGCGGCTTCCAAGCAGGCCCGGTCGACGGCGTAATGGGCCCTGCCACCCAACGCGCGATCAGATCCTTCCAGCGAGCGGAGAACCTGGAGGTGACCGGACAGCTGAATAGCCGGACGCTCGTCGCCCTCGGCTTGCAGGAGAACGGCGCTGCACCTCACCGCGCAGCCTACGACCCGGCGCTCGTCCGCCACGTGCAGCAGACGCTCACGAACCGTGGATTCCACGCGGGCCCCGTCGATGGCGTCCTCGGCGCGCCGGCCCGCGAAGCGCTGAAGCGCTTCCAGCAGTCGGAAAACCTCGAGGCTTCGGGCGAACTCAACCCCCAGACGCTCGTCGCGCTCGGCATCGACCCGCAACGCCTACCGTGGCCCGACCGGCCCACGGTCGGGTCGAATGCCGCGACGGTTCGCGATGCCCAGCGCATGCTGGCCGAGCGTGGCTATTACACCGGCGCGATCGACGGCATCATCGGTCCGGCCACCCGGGCGGCGCTGGCGGCGTTTCAGCGCGCGGAGAACCTCGACCCGACTGGTGGGATCAACGCGCAGACGCTGGCGGCGCTCGGCGTGCGGCGAGGTTGAAGCACCGAAACCGGCGGTGCGCGCGATCGGCGCGGCCCGGCGCCCGAGCCGGACCGCGCAGGGCGGCAGTCGGTCCGAACGCGTATGCTTGCGTACCGTGCAGTTGAAAGTTCAGAGGGAAACGAGGCCGGTACGATCGTGCGCGCGGTCTCGAACATCTGGCAGTACGCCGACATCCGCCTGACGCTGACTGGGCGAGGCCCAACGATCGGACCTTGAGCAGGTATGAGGCGATGCACGACTTTCGGGCTTGCCGGTGTGCGGGCGGCAAGCGGACCGCGGGCCCCACTGCTCACTACCGACCGAGGGTGCGTCCCCTGACTGCCCCCGTTCTACCGCTGCGCTCCGCCGCTGCCGCCCGGGTGCTCGCGCATCCGGGCGCCTTTGCGCTCCGCGTGCTCAAAGGCTTCCGCGCCAACCAGGGGCTGCTTCTCGCCGGCGCGGTGGCGTACTACACGCTGCTATCGCTCGTTCCGCTCCTCATCCTCGTCATGATCCTGCTGTCCCACGCGATCGACCCGGAGCGGCTGTTGTCTGTGCTCACCGAATACCTCGCGTTCGTCGTTCCCGGTCGCTCGGATGCGCTTGTGGACGAGCTCAGGAGCTTCGTCGAGCACCGGCACGTGATTGGCGGCGTGCTGCTCGTCACGCTGGCCTTTTTTAGCGCGCTCGCGTTCACCGTCCTCGAGAACGCGATGTCGGTCATCTTCTTCCACCGCGTGGCGATCCGCCGCCGGCACTTCCTGGTCTCGGCACTGATTCCATATTTCTTCGTCGTGCTGCTTGGCATCGGCTTTCTCGTGGTCACCATCGTGTCGGGGGCGCTGCATTCGCTGGCGACCCGGAGCGTGCACGTCCTTGGCGATGCGCGCTCCCTGGAAGGGGTGTCCGCAGCGCTGCTCTATCTCACCGGCGTTGCTGGGGAGGTCCTCATGCTCACCGCGATCTACCTCGTCATGCCGGTGGGCTGGCTCTCGTTCCGCCACGCGCTGATCGGCGGGATAGCCGCCGGACTGCTATGGGAGATCACCCGCCACATCCTCGTCTGGTACTACTCGACGATGTCGCAGATCCAGGTCGTCTATGGTTCCCTCACGACCTCGATCGTGGTGCTGCTGAGCGTGGAGCTGGCCGCGATCGTGCTCCTGCTCGGCGCACAGGTGATCGCGGAATACGAGCGGGTCGGCCACGAGCCGATCGACGCCCCGCCCGAACCGCTGCGGACCGAGCGGCCGATTCCCGGGGGATCCGACGGGTGAGCGGACGAGCGCACGAGGGGGAACCGGTGCGGCACTTCTCGATGATCCGCGAGCTGCATCTCGCCGATCTCTTCACTATCGCCAACGGGCTTTGCGGCGTGGCGGCGATCTTCGCGGCCATGAAGTTTCTCGTCACGCACGATGCCCTGCATGTCTATCTCGCCGGGTCGCTGGTGCTCCTCGCGCTGGTGTTCGACGTGCTGGACGGAAAGATCGCGCGGTGGCGCCACTCGGCCTCGTCGCTCGGCCGCGAGCTCGACTCGCTCGCCGACGTGATTTCGTTCGGGGTGGCGCCCGCGGCGATCGCGTTCGCCGCCGGGGTCGATAGCCCGCTCGACCAGACGATCCTGATCTTCTTCGCCCTTTGCGGCCTGAGCCGGCTCGCGCGCTACAACGTGAGCGCCGAGGCGCTCTCGGCGCAGACCGGAAAGGTCGAATACTTCGAAGGCACGCCCATCCCGACCAGCGTCGTCCCGCTCGGGCTGCTGATCCTCGCGTTTCACCGCGGGCAGCTCTACCCGGTCGAGCTGCTCCGGATGGAGCTGCATTTGCCGGTCCTGCTCTTCCTGGCGTCGGGCTGCCTGATGATCAGCAAGACCTTGCGTATCCCGAAGCCCTGACGCCCGACCGGCGGTGTAGTTTCTACCGGCGAGTTGTATCAATTAGCTGCCGCCGAGTCGGCGCGTCGACCGGGGCTGCCGGAATCCCCAGCAAGTGGAGCGGCTTCGCAAATGGCATGGATATTGCGGGTGAGCGCCCTGGGTTCAACCCGCTAAGGAGGCGAGCATGTTGTACTGGGCTGCAGTTTTCTTGATCATTGCGCTTGTGGCTGCGGTACTCGGATTGGGGGGAATCGCTGCCGTTTCGGCGGACATCGCCTGGATCCTTTTCGTCGTCGGTCTGATCCTTGCCGTCGTGTTCTTCGTGCTCGGTCGGCGCGGCCGAGGTCTTTGAGCGGCGGGGACCGCGCGGCGCCGGCTAGCGACGCCGCGCGGCGCTTGCAAGGACGGGTGACGCGAGAAAGCTGTATGCCGCGCCGAGTCCGATCCAGTACGGCGCCAGCAGGGTCGGGATCGAGTTCGACCATTCCAGCATCCCAGAATCCCGCAGCAGCGCCATCAACACCACCGGCAGCACGGCCAGCGCAATGAACGACACGATCGTGTTGAGCGGGTAGCGCAGAGTCCGCGCGCACTCGTGGCACCGGAACTCGAAGCCGAGGCCGTTCATGCTGCGGATCCGCGGATCCCACAGATCTCCGAAGACGAAAATGGTGCGCAAGCCGAGCCTTGCGCGGCAATGGGGGCAGGCAGCGGATTTGTTGTGCATGACGGAGCGGAGCACCGCCGCAATCCTCGCACGACACCCGCTCGCCGCGAAACGCAAACCTCGCGCCGGTGAGAGAAAGTTCGCGAACGATCGATGGAACCCGCCCTCGTCCGCGCGTGAGGGGGGACACCTTGCCCCCGGCACCGCTTCGAGCCGTGCGCGCCAGCGCCGAATACTTCGAGCACGGACTCAGGGCCGTCGGGACACGCATGCGCCGCACTGTGAACAATCGTCACGAGCGAGGGGACGATCGTGCATACCTGCAACCGGCTCGAGCGCGGCCAACGCCTAGACGGGGGAAAGGATGTGGATCACCCGGCTCGCGATCAGTTCCTTCGTCTTCGCGCCGTAGGCCGCCATGTGCGGCGCGGCCGCGTGCGCCTTCAGCGCGTCCATGCTTTCCCATTTCTCCACGACGACGAACGTGTCGGGACCGCAACGGGCCTGGAAGCCGAGGGCGTTCTCCGCATCGATCGCGGCACCGTACTCGATGCAGCCCGCCTCCGCTCTGACGTTGGGAACGTTCGCCTGAAATGCCTCGAGGATCGAGTGGCGCATTCCGGGTTTGGCGGTGACGATGGCGAGGACGTGGATCATTGCGGGCTACTCCTTCTCAGCGACCGGGTGCTCAACGCGCGGGGACCGGGTGATTATGCGTCGGCGTTCGAATCTCAGGCAATCGATGCTCGGCCGCCCACGCGCCCGACCGGACGTGGTTTCATGTCGACCTTGCCACTGATGCATTCGCCCGGAGGTCTGGGATGACGACGTTCAGAAAGGTCGTGCTGTACACCGATCGCGATGGTCGCGCGAAGTTCCGCGAGGAGGAGGTGGCACTGTCCGAGGGAACGCCGCAGGCCATGCTCTCGGAAGTCTTCTCCTCCTCCGGCTACCAGCTGCGCCACAGTCCGGTCGGCTTTCGCAGTCAGTGGCACTGCACCCCGAAGCCGCAGTGGGTCTTCATTCTCGGAGGAGAAATGGAGATCGGGCTGCAGGATGGCAGCTCGCGCTTGTTCACGCCGGGCGAGCACTTCTTCTCCGCGGATACGCTTCCGGACGGCGCGACCTTCGACCCCAAGGTGCACGGGCATTGGAGCGCGCAGCGAGGCGCGCGCCCGCTGGTGACGCTTTTCGTGAGGACTTGACGGGCTGGCCGGCGGCCCGTCAGGCGAGCCCTTCGACGATGCGCATGACGCGGTCCGCGGGCGTCGCCGAGGGCGCGTAGCGTTTCCTCTTCGCCGACATACACGGCGCACGCCTCGCGGTCGTACCTGTTCTTCTTATGGAAGGGAGTCTCTATTCGCTTCTGGCACACGAGCGCAGATAAGCTCTGCTTCGAGCGCTCGCCGTAGGCTTGGCCCGATTCGGCAGCGTGCCCAAATCGCGCGGCGGGATTTGGTCGCCGTCCTTCCTTTGCCCGCTTGGGCCGAGGCTTGTCCTAGACCGCCCGTCTGATTGACCCATCTACCGAGGGCATTCGACCGGAGCTGCAAGAGACAAAAGGCGGCCACAGCGACCACGGAGAAAAGCGAGAACACAGTTGGGTTTCATCTGGAAGGTCTCTGTGTTCGCTACGCTCTCTGTCTCCTCGGTGGCAATTTCTTTACTCTTCGAGCATCTTCATCGCTTGCACTATGCTTTTCTTCATGCGGTTGAACGAGTCGGCCAGCACGCCGATCTCGTCCTTGCCGCGCGCATGGAAGTCGGGCACGTCCATGTTGCCCAGGCTCACTTGGTCGGCGAGCTTGGAGAGCTTGGTCACCGGCTGGATCACCAGTGCGAGCAGCATCAAGTTCAGCGCAATGCCGATGAAGATGAACACGCCGGCGAGCGACAGTATGAAGGTCCGATACGCCGCGGTCGCACGCTGGATCGGCACTTCCGTCGGCACCGAGACCACTTGCGCGCCGATGATCTCGTTCAGCTGCCAGCCGAAGCCGTTCGCCGGACCATAGCGGTCGACCATCGTTTTCGGCGCGACCTCTACGGTGCTGTGGCAGACCAGGCACGCGGGGTCCTTGATCTGGATCGGGCGCGCGATGAAGAGCGAGCGGCCGGTCGGCGTCTCGCGCTCGCCGATGATCTCGCCCCGGTCGCTGCCGCCGCGGAACTGGTTGACGATGTCCGTTTCCCAATCGACCGCGCGGTTGCGGGGATTGGTCGGGTTAAGCGTCGCCTCCTTGTAGGCGTATTCGGTGAATTTCTTCCGGAGCCCGCTCAGGACCTCGGCCGCCGAGTAGGCCGGTATCGACTGCGGCAGGAACGTGTACTTTATCTGCGTCTCGAGCAGCGGCCCTACCTGGCCCGCGGTGTAGGCGCGCGTCGCGAGCGCGGTCTCCATCACCAGTCGCGCGTTTTGCAGGATCTCTTCGCGGGCGTTTTGCTGCAGCAACTGATTGGACGTGTACCCGGCGACGCCGAGCCCGATCAGAAAGATCGCGACGAATGCCAGGTTGAACTTGAGTATCAGCTTCACTATCGTCTCCTCCTGCCGCTTGCGCCGACCCGCGGCTCCAGGGGATTGTTTGCCGCGTGATGCGCGCGGAACATCGGCCGGACGGGCGTGCCCTGCGCGCGGCGAGACGTTCGTGGCATCGTCGGCCTAGTCGCGATCAGCGCGCAAGTCGCTGTTCCGCCTGGAGGATCTGACCGGTGCGCTACACTTGACCGGGTGGAAAGGGCTAGCCCAAGAGGGCCGGATTGAAGCTCCTGGTCGTCGACGATCACCCGCTGATGCGGGAGGCGGTGCAAGGCGTGGTCGCGCGGCTCGAACCGGGCGCGACTGTGCTCGCAGCCGCCGACTCGGATCGGGGGTTCGAGATTGCCGACGCCGAGCCCGATCTCGACCTCGTGCTGCTCGACCTGAATATCCCCGGCCTCGCGGGGATCCCCGCGTTGAAGGCGTGGCGGCGCCGCCATCCCGAGGTGCCGGTGGTGGTGCTGTCGAGTGCGGACGACCGCCCGACCGTGCTCGCAGCGATCGCCGCCGGGGCGGCGGGCTTCATCCCGAAGTCGTCGCCGAACGAGGTACTGCTCAATGCGCTGCGACTCGTGCTCGCGGGCGGCAAGTACCTGCCGCCCGAGGCGCTGGCGCCGGTCGCGGGATCGGGCGCGAGGGCTGCACGCGTGGCGACGGAGCGAGCCCTCTCGCTCGAGACGCTCGGCCTGACCGATCGTCAGGCGCAGGTGCTGAAGCTCCTCGCCGCGGGCAAGTCGAACAAGCTGATCTGCCGCGAGCTCGATCTCGCCGAGCGCACGGTGAAGGCGCACATCTCGGCGGTGTTCCGCGCTCTGGGCGTCACGACGCGTACGCAGGCGGCCCTCGCTGCAGCCAGACTCGGCCTGGGTGACGCCGACGAGGCGAAGCCGTCCTAGCCCGGAACGCGCTCCCGCAGGAGCTGCTCGACGAGCGCCCGCAGCTTCGCCGGCCGCACCGGCTTGTGAAGCAGGGGATAGCCGCGGGCGTGCGCGTCCGCGATGCGCTCGGGGGACGCATCGGCGGTGACGATGATCCCATGCAGGCACGTGCCCCAGCGGGCCTTCAGGCGGTCGAGCACGTCGAAGCCGATCTCATCGTCGCCAAGGCGCAGGTCGCAGAGCACGAGGTCCGGCGATTCGCGGCCCGCGGAAAGCGCTTCCCCGCCACTTGCCACGGTCTCGACGCTGCAACCCCAGCGCTGGAGCAGGCCGTCGAGCGCCGCGCGAACGTCGGGCTCGTCGTCGACCACCAGCACGCGCAGGCCCGCGAGCTCCGTTCCGGTCTCGGGCGCGGCGGACGCGGGCTGCTCGGAGCGCGGCGGGGCGATCGGCACGCGCACGCCGAATACCGAGCCGCGCGCGACCTGCGACTTCACGGTGATCGCATGGCCAAGCAGCCGTGCGACGCGGTCGACGATCGCGAGTCCGAGCCCCAGGCCCTTTGCCCGGTCGCGTTCCGGGCTGCCCGCCTGATAGAACTCCTCGAAGATTCGCACCTGGTCGGCCGCGGCGATGCCGATACCCGAGTCGGCAACGACGATCTCGGCTTCTGCGCCGCGCCGCCGGCAGCCGACCACGATGCCGCCCTCGCGCGTATAGCGGACCGCGTTCGCGACGAGGTTGAGGAGGATCCGGCCGAGGAGCGTCGGATCGCTCTCGGTCCAGAGCGACGTCGGCACGACGCGGAAGCGCAGTCCCTTCTCCGCGGCGGCCGGGCCGAGCTCGTCGGCGAGCCGCTCGAGGACCGACTGCAGCGGGAAAGTTTGCTTCTCCGCTGCAATCGCGCCGGCATCGAGCTTCGAGATGTCGAGCAGCGCGTCGAGCAGATCCTCGAGGGCGGCGACCGAGCGGTCGATGCGCCGCGCCAGCGCCGCAAGCTCCGGCGCGCGCGCGGTCTCGCGCAGCTCGCCGACGGTGAGCGCGAGCGCATGCATCGGCTGGCGGAGATCGTGGCTCGCCGCGGCGAGGAATCGCGTCTTCGCCTGGTTCGCTCGCGCGAGCTGCTCGGTCCGCTCCGCGATACGGGCTTCGAGCGTCGCGTAGGACTCCTCGAGCCGCTCGGCCATGCGGTTGAACTGCGCGCCGAGCGCTTCGAGCTCGTCGCCCGTACCGATCTGGATACGCTCGCCGAGTTGGCCGGCACCGACGCGGTCCGCGCCCTCGCCGAGCGCCCGGATCGGCCGCACCATGCGCCGCGCCAGGGCATAGCTCGCGGCGAGCGCGCCAAGGAGGCCGAGCGCACCGAGGAGCGCCGTGCGGGTCACCCCCGCGTATACCGGCGCGAGCGCCTCGCCCGCCGGCAGCTCGGTGAACACCGTCCAGCCGAGGCGCGAGATCGGCACACCCACCGCGAAGACCGCCGCGCCGGCGAGGTTGCGCGTCTCGATCCGCGCCGTCGGATCCCGCGCGATCGCGTCGCTCACGTGAGGGAGCCGCGAGAGGTCGGTGCGGGCAAGCACGAGGTCGAGGTTGGGGTGCGACACGAGCTGTCCGCGCGAATCGACCACGTAGGCGAGGCCGTTCTGGCCGATCCGCGCGCGCGACACGATCTCCCACACGAACTTGAGATTCACCTCTGCGATGAGAACGCCGGCCGCCGGCGCGGGGTTGCCGACCGCCAGCGACAGGAACGGCTCGTTCTCGCTCCGGAAGTAGACCGGGCTCGCGTAGGTGCCGCCGCCGTGCGCGCCGATGAAGCGAGCATCGGCCGAGAAATCGGCCCCGCTATCCACCGTGTCGGGCCCGACGCGCGAAACGAAGATCCGCTCCTGTCCCGCCGGATCGATCCACCGCAGCTCGGCGACCGGCGGCAGGCGCCGCAGCAAGCCGATCATCTCGACCCGGCGGTCCGCGCGCTCGACGCCCGCATGCGCGGCTATGTGCTCCCACGCGAGCGGCTCCTCGATCCCCCAGATAAAGGTCCCGATGTGGATCGCAACCGCGCCGGCCTTCTCGCGGAGCAGCACGCCTTGCGCCGCCTCGGCGTCGCGATAGGCGAAGTAGCCGGTGACGGCGCCGACCGCGACGAGCACGGCGCTGACCAGGGCCGCGGAGTACGCGGCGTATTTCCAGAGAAGCGTCCGCCGTCGCGGCATCCGCGGGCGCGGTCCCGCGACCGGAGGGGCGGCGCGGGGTTGTCCTGGATCCGGGTCTAGTCGATCGTCCGGTCGGCCTGCCGCAGCACCTCGCCGAGCACGCTGACGAAGGCGGACCGCCCCATCAGCATCGAGGCGCATGCGCAAGGCCCGCCTGCGCCCCGAGCGGCTGGGAGGTGGAGACCACGTTCGCCGCCATCGTCGGGCGGCGCGCGGTGGGGTAGGCGGAGGTCCAATCGGTGAAGCTCATGGTGAGGCCACCAGTGTCGCCGGCCGTGATGGTACTGCCTGCGGACGAACGATGTTCGGGACCTGCGGGTGGCGGGCGTCAGGAGTTGGTGTCGGCCTCGCTTCGCCGGGCGTGCTTCTCCCCCATAGCAGACGTGATGCAAGCCCGAGCTGCGTTGCCTCGTAAGTACGTTTACCTATGGCTCCGCCCTCTGGACTACTCAGAGAAAGGCAAGTAATCAGCTCTTCCTTGGCAGCAGGCGGTCGTTTGACAGTGCGATAGTGGCGCGCGCAGCATACTGCCGTCCCTCGCGTTGGCTAGTGTATGGAGGCCTGCTAACCGCATTAGCGCATCATTCTCAAAGGGAAAACCAATGGTCACATTGACGGGTGTTCGGTCAAATTCTGCAATGGTCAGCACATCGGTGGCGCAGGCTGCATCCCGACCTGACGACTTGTCAGATAACGCGCACCGGCAACTGATTGGTTACATCGGCCTTGTGCTCCCGTTCCTTCTTGTCCTCATAGCTCTGATTAGAGACGGCATAGAGCGATGGAGAAGTCTGGAGTCGATCAGCGCCTATTACTACACTGGGGCCGTTGCAGCATTTGTCGGAATGCTGGTCGCTCTTGCGCTGTTCCTGTTCACGTATCGCGGCTACGACAACAAGTACAACTGGGCTGACCGATGGGCTGCAAAGACGGCCGCGGGCGCCTCGCTTATAATCGCATTTTTCCCCACGAAGGCACCGGTGGGTGTGTCTGCTTTACCGTGGTGGACACCGACAATGGGCGTTCTCCATCATGTGGCGGCCATCGTGCTTTTCGCAATGTTCGCCATATTCGCGCTCTGGCTGTTTCGGCTTACAGCGGATGGAGAACAGCCGGTAGCTGATAAGCGGTGGCGCAACAATTTCTACCTGTTCTGCGGCATAGTGATCGTCGTGTGCATAGCTTGGGCGGGTTTCAATGGCCTGAATGGCAGGCCGATTTTCTGGCCCGAGTCGATTGCTCTGATTGCTTTCGCCCTGTCTTGGCTTGTTAAGGGCTACGCGCTTAGTACGATAGTGGGCACAGCACGTTCGTGGCTCCGTTCGTAAAGAGCGTGTCCGCCGCCTGCTGGCGCCGGCGGTCGACGATCTGCTTGTCCGCTGCCGAGAGCCGACGCTAGTGACGATCTCCTAATCGGCGGCTTGCGGCCGACTCCCGGCCGGTGGGGCTCCCGATAAGCGGCCATTCCGGTGTGTGTCGGCCAATGACTGGACTCTCCCGGCGGACGTTATACGCGCCCAGCCGAAGACCGTCTCGATCGGCGCACGACTCCCTTACCGATCTCTTCCGGCTGTTCGTGGGCGACGTCGAGCTCACAGTCGCCGGCGGCCCGGAGACGCCACGGCGACAAAATCCTGCCGACGCCGAGAAACGTCCGGACAACGTTCCGCGCGTGCTTGGCCCCTGGAAGGCGCTCCAGATGCCGGAGCGAATCGGCCTGACTTCGCGCCTCGGTGCTCGTCGGCAACTGTGGGCCGACGACCCCCGGAGCGCTGATCAAGTCGCCCGCCCCGGGGGCATGGGCGTCACGGCTGGCCGGATTGCGGGTCTCCGATCCGATAGGGCCGCATCATCTCGTTGTCCTCGTGCTCGACGATGTGGCAGTGCCAGACGAACTGGCCGCCCGGCCCGAACGTTATCCGGACGCGGGTGACCTCGCCCGGATAGGCGATGACCGTGTCCTTGCGCCCGTTCTCCGTCGGTCCGGGCAGAACCGGAGTCTGGATGGGCAGGCCCGTCTTCTTGTCGAGTCGCTGGCGGTTAACGACCTCGAAGAGCACCTCGTGGATGTGGATCGGATGAGCGTCGGCGGTGAAGTTGTACAGCTCCCAGACCTCAGTCGCGCCCGGCGCGGGATTCTCGGTCTCCTCATCTTCCCATTTCTTGAACACGATACCGTCCGGAGCCCCAATCGCCGGATCGAACGTGCCGAGACGCGCCTCGATCGGGATATCGGGCAGCGGCGGCTCGGCCGCGAGCTCGAGCAGCGCCAGCGCTCGGGTCGACCCGCCGGTGAGCGGCGGTAGCGCCGGCATGACGAGCTGTTCGGGCGGCGTCGTGTTATCGGCCGCGACGAGCGGCTGGACCCGAAACTGCATGACGAGCCCGGTGCTCACCGGGTCGGCCCTCCGGAACCCGCCGCCGGCGAACGGTGCGTCCGGGCCCATGTTGAAGAGGGTCACGTTCGTGCCGGGCTGCATCAGGGAGAAATCCACGATGACGTCCGCGCGCTCTGCCGGCCCCATGAGGATCTCGGAGACCTTGACCGGGGCGCGGAGGAAGCCCCCTTCCGCGCCGATCTGCCAAACCTCCACCGCCGGGTCGTCGAATTTCAGGATCAGGAAGCGCGACTGGCACCCGTTCAGCAGCCGGAAGCGGTACCGACGCGGCTCGACCTCGAGGTACGGCCAGGTCCTGCCGTTCACCACAATACAGTTGCCGAAGAACTCGGGGTTCCAGATCGGCGACACGTCGCTGCGCGGGATGTAGGGGCCGAGGAACCCGTCGAAGAACGCCCGCGTGTCAGGATAGAACAGCGAGCCGTCCGTATTGAACGAGCGGTCCTGGATCGCGATCGGGATCTCGTAGTACGTGCCGAACGGACTGTCGCCGACGCTCGGCGCCGGTCCGGGAAGGGTGGCCGCGGCCGTCGAGCCCGCGATCGTCGGGTTGTCGTCCGAGCTGGTGCTCCGGATCAGGTAGAAACCGGCCGGGCCTGCGTAGACATTGACACGCGTCATGCCGAGAGTGTGGTCGTGATACCACGCGGTTGAAGGCCGTTGGCTATTGGGATACTCGAAGATTGCCTCCCCAGCGTGCCACGGCGGGACCGACTTAGCCTTCTTCTTGAAGAAGCTGTACCAAGTCCCCTCGGTTGCGTAACGCGCCGGGATGTTCTTGGCGGCGGGAAGAAACCAGGCCTCGGCGTAGCCGTCGCTCCAGTCCTCGACGCGCTCCATACCATGCACGTGCGTGACGATCGGGACCGGCCCGGTGTATCGCCCCGGTGTCGTCGTGAAGGTTGGGCGCGAGTCGCGTGTGCCGACGCCGTTCACCGCAGGATTCGTCCCGTTCGGCGGATTGGCCCAGTGCAGCGTGGGATCGACCGGCAGCAGGTGAGGTAGGAAGTTGCCGCTCGCGTCCTTGAGATCGTTGATCCATGTCACGGTGATCGGCGTGCCTCGCGTCGCCTCGATCGTGAAGGCGGGATAGTTGAAGGTCGCCGGATCCGTCGTCGAGCCGTAGCTCCACACCATTGTCGCCGGCAGGGGCGCCGGGAGGATCGCCGGGAGGATCTGCTGGTCGAACTGCCGCACCGCGATGCTGTACTGGTTCAACCCCGATGGGGGCATGGCCGGCGGTTTCACGAGCGGCGTGACGAACTTCGGGATCGCGCCGGGCAGGAGGCTGCCGCCCGGGATTGCCGCGATCGCCTCCTCGACGCCGAACTCGTTGAGCGTGTACAGGGTCAGCGCGCCTGCGCTGCTGAACTTCAGGAAAGTGCGCCGGGTGATCATTTGTTCCTCCTCTCTTTCTCACGCGTGCGCCAGATTCCTACCCGGAATACGGCACCTCGACGTGGTGCCTGCAAGACAAAGGGGATCCAACGACAGACAAGAGAATGCCGGAGTTCACGGACGCGCGTACTCTCGGCATCTGCGAGACTCACTGTTCCCTCCCCAGGGAACCACACACTTTGAGGAATGCAGCGTGCTCGACAGGCGAACACTGCAAATCATCCTGCCCCTCCCACGCGTCGGAAGTCAATTGTCCGGAAGGACTAGCGCCCAGTCGCTGCGAAATCTGCGACGGAAAATCTTGCGGTTGCTGCGTCTCGGATTGAGACGGGCCGCTCAGTAAACGCAGGATGCCTTCTGCATCTTCCCGCGGTCGCCGTAGGGGCTTTGCCCAACTGCTTGATCTGATGAGCGGGCCCGCCTGGATTCGAATCAGGGACCAAGGGACTATGAGCCGGGTTGATTAACGTAACTACTTGATATTTGGCCCGTCCTCACCCGCCGAAGGGCGTCAAGGCCCGCAGACGAAGCTACGTTCTCCCTATAGGGTCTGGGACGGCTGGTTACGCTCAAAGCGGACATTTGCGCCCGATGCATCTGGCTGCATCAGACTCTCTGGCGGGCACTTGCATCCCGACGGCCCGATTGCCGGGGTCAGCTCTTGCGCGGTAGCCAGATCAGCCCATATCGAGGCGCATCGGTTTCGGCGGCGCTTGGAAGTCTCCTTTGCCGACTCGCTCGTATTCGGCAATCACCTGGGCGCCCAACAGCAGCAACGTCGCCGCAAGCTCGAGGCTCAGCAGCACTACGATGGCGCCCGTTAGCGATCCATAGACTGTGCCGATCTGCGACAGGGTGGCGAAATACCACACCAGCGCATGGCGCGTCAGCTCCCAAAGGACCGTCGCCGCGATGGCGCCGATGAGTGCGTGCGACAGCGACGGTCGTCCAACCGGCATGACGAGGTAAACGGAGGTGAGTACGAAAATCTCCCCCGCCACGCCGAGCAAGTACAGCAGCATCCCTGACACACCGCCCAGCGACCATTCGCGTCCGAGAAACTCGACCTGTTCCCGACCCATGGCCTGCAAGCTGCCGGCGACAAGGGTGACCAGCAACAGTCCAAGCCCGAGTGAGAGGATGTAGCAATAGGGAATCACCGCCGAGACGAGAAAGCGGCGCCGACGAATGGCGACACGATGATGGAAGATCACCGACATCGCGTTCTCGAGGACCGTGAATGCGAGAGAGCTGAAGAACAGCATCGTCACAAACAGCACCCAGCTCATGACATCGCGATGATCGAGAAAATTGGCCAACTCCTCGATGATCGCGCCGGACTGCCCGGGAACCAGCCATTCCACGTAGTGGCCGAGAGTCTGCAGCAACTCTCCCTGATCGATGAAATGCGAGAGCACGATGACCGTAAGGATCATCAGCGGCACGATCGACAGCAGCGCGTAGTAGGCAACGGCACCCGCCAGGAGCAGCCCCTGATTGGCGCGAAAACTCTTTAGCGTCCGGACAGCAAAGGCGCCGGGATGCTTCAGTACGCGTGCAGCTCGATGTCCCATCATTCCTATGCGTGCGCGATTCAGATTCTGACAAGACACGCCGCCATGATTCGACGTGCTGAGCGCGGCGACGGTCGGGAGGGATGGGCTCGACGTCGTCGCCATCCGCATGGACAGCCGCAAGGCCGAGGGCATGAGGTACACGATCGACCTAGTGACGCCTGACAATAACTGAGGCGAGTTTCCGGACGATGTGTCGTGTCTTCGCCCGTCCCCTGGGGCTCCCAGGACGGTCTAGCCGGTTCCCTTGGCGAGTTGTCCCCTAACTAAGTGTCACTTCAGGAGCAGCCTAACGTCCGCTGCTCCGCCCCATCGTTCTGCGACCTTTCGTCCGCGGGGGATTGTGCGGCTGGCCCGGGCGTACACGTTTCTGCCGCTGGAAGCGCTCATGCGCGACCCCGCCGGCCTCGCCGGACAGTCTCTTCACTCGGCCGGCCTCGCCTGACAGTCTCTTCACCCGCTCAATCTCGGCCGTCAACGCTTCGACGTTCGCCGCACGCCCGGCGCCCGGGCCATGCAACCGTAACGCTTCCCTCTCGCGGGTGAGGAGCTCATGCAGTTTGCGCAGTGCTTCGTTGTACGCCGCCGCGACACTGGCTGCCTTTTCCATTTCCTGCCGGTGCATTTCGATGTGGGCGATGGCATCCATCATTTCGTCGGTGATCATTCTGGACCTTCCATCCGCAATTGCACTGTCAGATCGAGTTTAGGCGTAACTCCGCAAGCGCTGCGAAAACTCCACCAGCGGCCGGATTCCGCTCGCCTCGGCCCGCCGGCACCAGTCCTGGAGCTGCTTCACGAGCTGCTCGCGCGTGGCGGTCGAGCGCCCCCACACCGCCGCCAGCTCACGGCGCATCGCATACATTCTGTGAGGCGCGTGCAACTTCGGCAGCAGCTCGGCCAGAACGCTGCGCTCGGGTTCGCGCAGCATCGTTTCATCGCGGTCGAGCCAGGGCTCCAGGGTTTCCAGTGCGCGCGCATCCGCGGGTGAGATCTTCCGCAACTTGCCGATTTCCTCGGCAAAGGCGCGCTTGAGCGATTGGGCGTACCTCGCCAGGACGTCGTAGCGGTTCGTCACGACCGCCTGCAGCATTTGCGGATCGATCGCCGGTCGGGGCGCCGTGAAATGCGGGATGGGCGCGACGTGCTTGACCCTGGCGAGACCCAGCGCTTCGAGAATGCGGATGTACACCCAGCCGACGTCGAGCTCGTACCGCATGTACGAGAGCTTGGCCGACGTCGGATAGGCGTGATGGTTGTTGTGCAGTTCCTCGCCGCCGATGAGGATGCCCCACGGCACGATGTTGGTGCTGGCATCCGGCGTGGCCCAGTGGCGGTAGCCCCAGCAGTGGCCGATGCCATTGATCACGCCGGCCGCCCAGAAGGGGATCCAAACGATCTGCGTGAGAAGTATCAGCGCGCCGGGCACGATCCCGAACAGGACCACGTCGGCGGCGCCGATCAGGGTCAACCCCAATATGTTGAACTTCGAGTAGAGATGGCGCTCGAGCCAATCGTCGGGCGTGCCATGGCCGTAGCGCTCGATGGTCTCGGGCTTGTGGGCCTCCTTGACGTACAAGAACACACCGCCCCACAGCACGCGGTTGAGGCCCAGCACCTGCGGGCTATGCGGGTCCTCAGGGGTTTCGACTTTGGCGTGGTGCTTGCGGTGCACGGCGGCCCATTCCCGGGTCACCATGCCAGTGGTCAGCCAAAGCCAAAGCCGGAAGAAGTGACTCACCGCCGGATGCAGATCGAGCGCGTGATGCGCCTGATGGCGGTGCAGGAATACCGTGACTGAAACAATGGTGATGTGCGTAAGCACCAAGGCCACCATCACGTGGCCCCACCACGGAAGGTCAAGTACTCCGGAAAACACCATCCAGTCCACGACCCCCCCTCTACACCGTCAACTCAGCTTAAGCGACCCGTGGGCGGACGATTTAATCCAGCTCAAAAACCCGGCGCATCGAAGTTGACGAATATTCCGAATAATCAATCCCCCTCCGCCGGTGACCGGTAGAGTCGAGATGTGGCGCGGTGGCATTAGGTCCGGTTTGTCTGTTGCCGCCCCTTTCGTCTGGCGGTGCCCGAGTAACCTCGCCGTCGCGCCGTTTCCACATCCCGCTCATCGAACCGGACATGCAGATCTCCCGCATCCGGCTCTCGGACAAGACCTCACGCCTTCACCCACGGCACGTCATGCCCCAGCGCAGTCAGGCGTACGAGACCGAAGTACCCGTAGGTGCGAGAGTGGATAAGTCCCGCCCCTGTGTCGCCTGACCTTATGCTTGGTGCGCAACCACCGGCGTAACCGCGTAGCGGTGTAGCTGTCGATCGCCCGGTAGGCACGGCTGACGGTCCCTACTTGGAAGTAGTTCGCCCAGCCGCGCAGCGTACGGTTCAACTTGCTCACCACCTCCGTGGTCTCTTGCCATGTCCCCGAGTGGGCGCTCAACGCATGGATCTTCTCGACCACGCGCCGGATGCTCTTCTTCGACGGCCGCATGCCCAGGCGAGCCTGGCCTGTTTTCCCCGAGTACAGCCGCCCAAACGTGTACCCCAGGAAGTCGAACTCCTCTTCCGGAACCTTGCAGATTCGTGTCTTCTCCTCGTTGACCGTGAGCTTCAGTCTTCCCATGAGCTCGCGCAGTCGGTGCAGGGCCGCTTCGGCCTTGCCGCGCCTGCACAGGATCACGAGATCCTCGGCATAGGTCACGATGCGACTGCCGAGGCTTTGCTCCAGCCCGAGCCTCTTCCATCCCATCACAAATCGGCGCATGTACAGATTGGCCAGCAGCGGTGAGAGGGGTGAGCCCTGCGGGATGCCGCGCCGGTTGTCCCGGGCTTCGGTCGTGCGTGTCTTGCGCCCTCGGTCGTCGGTTTCTTCCACGGGGCATTCCAGCCACATCTTGATCAGATGCAGCAGGCGCCGATCGACGATGCGCCGCGCGAGCGAGCGCATCAGTTCGGCGTGCGGGATGCTTCCGAAGTAGTCCGCGAGGTCGGCGTCCACGACTTCCGGGTGGCCACGGAACAGCAGCTCTTCCACCTCGACTACCGCTTGTTGGGCATTGCGGCCCGGACGGTAGGCGTATTGCTCGCAACCGGGAGTGCTGCTTTGCTCAAATCCCCCCCAGCCGTGTCAGCCTTCCCCGAAATGGCAGTCGGGTCGGCCTGCGCATCGTCCTTTTCGAGGCTTGCTCGACGTTCACTGGCGTTACGGCCTGCACACTCGCACTGTCACCGTATTTCGTGACACGCTTACCCGAAGGCTTCAGCCATCTCGTTTCCTCCATGACTGCTCCGGTTGCTTCCGGCTGGAGCGGTTGCCGGGTGGGGCTTGCACCCACTGGAAAGCGCCGCCTTTGCACGGCGCACGCCAACAGCGGTCATTCGATCTGTTGCAATGCCGTCTACGACAGGCAGCAGCAATCGAGAGGCAATTCAGGGGCGCGGGACATCGACTTTAGGCATGGATGTCCCAGTGAACCCCATGAAATATTTTGGGCTCGCGCTTTAATAGTCGCGATGGCGCCCCCACTCTTAACTCCATTCACCGCCGATTGGTCTTGACTTCATAGGAGAACAAAATGCTAAACATCACACGCTTTAAGCCGCTCGAGGATGCATTCGAGAGCTTTTTCCGTGGCGTCCCCGTGTGGCTGCCCAACCCTGAGACGCGTGCGCCCGCGCCGGCGCAGTTCCGCATGGACGTAACCGAGAACGACAAGGAGTATCAAGTGCTGGCCGAATTGCCCGGCGTCAAGAAGGAAGACATCAGCATAACGATTAGCGGCAACGAGGTTGCCGTGTCCGCGGAAGTGAAATACGAAAAAGACGCCAGGAACGGCGAGACGGTGCTTCGTGCCGAGCGCTATTACGGCAAGATCCAACGCGCGTTCGCGCTCGGTCAGGAGGTCGACGAAGCGACCGCCCAAGCCAAGTACAACGACGGCGTGCTCGAACTCACGCTACCGAAGAAAACCGTAGCGGCAGCGAAGAAACTCGCGGTGCACTGAGCGGCGCGCCTCGAACAGCACGAATAGTATCGAGTGGCTGTCTGGGATGCCGAACGTTCCGCCACACACCGTTGTACACAGACCCCGCTTCGGCGGGGTTATTGTTGATCGTGGGCGCTGAGGCGAGAGCAATGACCGGAATCGCACCGGCCAGAGGTCGCTCTGGTACCTCCTTGGCTCCGCTAACGGCTGGGAACGCGCCCCGTCGCTGGCTTTCGAATCCGCTCGGAGCGGCAAGCACCCGATCGAAGGTGCGCAACCGTTTCCCTAAAGGACGGCGAGTCACCTCCGCGGCACGAGGGCCACGCCTGCGATCTTCAGCAGGACCTCTCGACGGCTGAACACCCTGGACTTGCATTGGCCGGTTGCGTAGGCGTCATCGCTTAAGCGCCTTCGCTGCGCGTTCCACGTCGTCTATCATCTTGACGAGCTGCGCATACAAGCGGGCTTCGACGCGCTGCCACTCCTTGATCACCTTGCGTACGGCGGCAAAGGAACTCGTCGTCTTGCTTTTCTGGCGTTTCGTCACTTTCCTCTTTTGGCGCTTCATCCGTTGGGCTCCTAAGTTGAAAGAGGCAAGACTTTGGCAAGAGCTTCGTCCATCAAGAGCGGACGAGCCGCTCTTGACAAGGCGCGCGCCCGGTAGATCTGGGATTCGCGCGCAGGCATTTTGTACCGGTTTCGCGTTCTCGGCCACCCGGTCTGAGCGGCTGGCGGGCGATGTCTGGAGTTGCTACGGGGACCACTGCAGGGACTAAGCTCGAAAACCCTCGCGAACCAGCCCCGCAGCTCAAGCAGAAGCTACTGATTTATGAGTGGGCCCGCCTGGATTCGAACCAGGGACCAAGGGATTATGAGTCCCCTGCTCTGACCGACTGAGCTACAGGCCCGCGCGGCGGATTATACGGACGCCTTCGTTGCGACCCGGCCGCGGCCCGCCACGATCATCTTGTCGCGCATCGTCACCAGCTCCTCGGCAGCGGTCGGGTGGATGCCAACGGTCGTGTCGAATTGCGCTTTCGTGAGGCCCGCCTTCACGGCGATGCCGATCCCCTGGACGATCTCGGGCGCATCCATCCCGACGATGTGCGCCCCGACGACGCGCTGGCTCGCACGGTCGACGATGAGCTTCATCATCGTCCGCTCGTCGCGCCCGGAGAGCGTGTGCTTGAGCGGGCGGAACGTCGACTTGTAGATCTCGAGCTCGTGGAAGCGCTCGGTCGCTTCCGCTTCGGTGAAACCCACGGTACCGACGGGCGGCTGGCAGAAGACGGCGCTAGGCACGTCCATGTGGTCGACCGGCGTCGGCTGGTTGCCGAAGAGCGTGAGCGCGACCGCATGTCCTTCCTTGATCGCGACCGGCGTGAGCGCAATGCGGTCGGTCACGTCGCCCACGGCGTAGATGCTGGAGACGCTGCTCGCCGAGAAGCGGTCGACGACGACCTCGCCGTTCTCGCCGAGCGCGACGCCCGCTTCCTCGAGCCCGAGGCCGCGCGTACTGGGCAGTCGCCCGGTTGCGGACAGCACGGCGTCGACCTCGATCGGCGCATGCCCCTCGACGAAGCGCGCAACCAGCGCACCGCGCACGTCGCGCTGGACGCCGGCGACGACGCTGCGCAGCAGAAAGCGCACGCCTTTCTTCGCCATCTCTTCCTGGACATGCGCGCGGACATCTTCGTCGAAGCCGCGCAGGATGCGGTCGCCGCGATAGGACAGCGTGACTTCGCTCCCGAGCCCCCGGAAGATACCCGCGAACTCGACCGCGATGTAGCCGCCGCCGACGACGAGCACGCGCCGCGGCTGCTCGGGGAGCTCGAAGACCTCGTTCGAAGTGATGCAGTGCTCGACGCCGGAGACATTCGGCTTGTAAGGCCACCCGCCGGTCGCCACGAGAATGTAGCGGGCAGTGATCCGCTCGCCGTCCAGCTCGACCGCGTTGGGGCCGACGACGCGCGCCGTGCCGCGCAGAAACTTCGCGCCGGCTTTCTCGAGCAGGCCTTCGTAGACGCGCTCCAGCCGTGCGATCTCGACGTTCTTTTTGTCGATCAGCGCACGCCAGGAGAACGACGGCTCGGCGACCGTCCAGCCGTAGCCGTGGGCGTCCTCGAAATCCTCGCGGAAATGCGAGGCGTAGACGAGCAGCTTCTTCGGGACGCAGCCGCGGATGACGCATGTCCCGCCGGCACGGTGGTGCTCTGCCACGGCGACGCGCGCGCCGAAGCTCGCGGCGATGCGGCTCGCGCGCACTCCGCCCGAACCGGCGCCGATGACGAAGAGGTCGTAGTCGTAGGTGCTCACGCCGCTAGTCTCTCATCCCGGTCCGCACATGAAAACGCCCCGGGGAACGGGGCGTCTTCGCGAGTCCGCGGAGGACCCTTCAGCTCTGGTCGAGGAAGCTCTTCAGCCGCTCCGACCGAGACGGGTGGCGCAGCTTCCTCAGCGCCTTCGCCTCGATCTGGCGGATGCGCTCGCGCGTGACGTCGAACTGCTTGCCGACCTCCTCCAGCGTGTGGTCGGTGTTCATCTCGATGCCGAAGCGCATGCGCAGCACCTTCGCCTCGCGCGGGGTGAGCGAGTCCAGCACGTGCTTGGTCACCTCGCGCAAGGACGCGTACATCGCCGCGTCGGACGGCGCGAGCGTCGAGGTGTCCTCGATGAAGTCGCCGAGGTGCGAGTCGTCGTCGTCGCCGATCGGCGTCTCCATCGAGATCGGCTCCTTCGAGATCTTGAGGATCTTGCGGATCTTGTCCTCGGGCATCTCCATCTTCGCCGCGAGCGTCGCCGGATCGGGCTCCTGCCCCGTCTCCTGCAGAATCTGGCGGCTGATGCGGTTCATCTTGTTGATCGTCTCGATCATGTGCACCGGGATGCGGATGGTGCGCGCCTGGTCCGCGATCGAGCGGGTGATCGCCTGCCGGATCCACCACGTCGCGTAGGTCGAGAACTTGTACCCGCGCCGGTACTCGAACTTGTCCACCGCCTTCATCAGGCCGATGTTGCCCTCCTGGATCAGGTCGAGGAACTGGAGCCCGCGGTTCGTGTACTTTTTCGCGATCGAGATCACCAGACGCAGGTTGGCCTCGGTCATCTCGCGCTTCGCGCGGCGCGCCTTGGCCTCGCCGGTGGACATCTGCTTGTTGATGTCCTTCAGGTCCTTGAGCGGGATGCCGATGCGCTTCTGGATCTCGCCGAGCTTCGAAATCTCCTCCAGGATGTCGGGCTCGTAGCGCGCGAGCTGCGAGCTGTAGGTGTGTTCGGCCGCAATCTCGTTCTTGATCCAGCGCTGGCTGGTCTCGCTGCCCGGGAACACCTTGATGAAGTGCGGGCGCGGCATGCTGCCCTTCTCGACGCAGAAGTTCTGGATCTTGCGCTCGTGGCGGCGCACGGTGTCCACCATGCCGCGCACGTTGTCGCACAGGCGCTCGATGATGCGCGCGTTGAAGCGGATCGCCATCAGCTCGGCGGAGATCTGCTCGCGGACCTTGACGTACTCCTTCGAGCGGTGGCCGAACTTGACGAGCGCGACCTTGAGCTTCTCGTTGAAGCGGTGGATCTTGGCGAAGCGGTCGAGCGCGTCCTCCTTGAGCTGCAGCAGGCTCGCGCTGATCGCGGCGTTCTGGGCCTCCTCGTCCTGCTCCTCTTCCTCTTCCTCCTCGACGTCGGCCTCTTCCGCCATCTCCTGCGGCGGCTCGTCCTTCGCGTTCGGGTCGATGAGGCCGTCCACCACCTCGTCGATGCGCATCTCGTCGCGCTTGACCTTGTCGGCGAGGTCGAGGATCTCGACGATCGTGGTCGGCAGGGCCGAGATCGCCATGATCATCTGCTTGAGGCCGTCCTCGATGCGCTTCGCGATCTCGATCTCGCCCTCGCGCGTGAGGAGCTCCACCGAACCCATCTCGCGCATGTACATCCGCACCGGGTCGGTCGTGCGGCCGAACTCCGGGTCGACGGTGGCGAGCGCCGCCTCGGCCTGCTCCTCGGCGTCCTCGTCCTGCGCCGCTGCCGGAGTCGCGTCGCTCATGAGCAGCGCCTCGGTGTCCGGCACCTCGTCGAACACCTGAATGCCCATGTCGTTGAACGTCGAGATCATCGACTCGATCTGCTCGGCGTCCACGACGTCGGGCAGGTGGTCGTTGATCTCGGCGTAGGTGAGGTAGCTGCGCTCCTTGCCGAGCTTGATCAGGTTCTTGAGGCGCATGCGCCGGGCTTCGGCGTCCTCGGGCCGCTGCGCGGCGCGCTCCATGAGCGCGCGCTCGGCCTCGCGCGCCTTGGCGCGGCTGACCTTGAGCTTCGGAATCGCCTCGCCCTTGACGGGGGTGAGCAGCTTGCCCTTCAGCGCTTCCTTGACGCGCGCCTGCGCGTCGCCCTTCGTTCCGGCTTTCGGTTGCAGCGCCGCGGCCTTCGCGGGGACCGGGGCTTTGACTTTCGGCGCGGGCTTCGCGGCAACCTTCGCCGCCGCCTTCGCTTTCGGCGCCGATTTCGGCTTCGCTGCCGGCTTGGCCTTCGCCTTGACCGCCGGCTTCGCGCGGGACGCGGGCTTCGCCGCCGCGCGCGGCTTCGCGCGCGCGACCGGCTTGGAGCGCGCCGCCGGCCGACTCTTGGCGGCGGCAGCCTTGCGCTTCTTCAGTTCGTCCTTGGCGCGCGATTTAGCCTTCGGTTTCTTGGGCTGGACCATTAGGGTTCCCGGGTCGGACAGCGACGGTGATAGGCGAAAAAAGGTTGCGATTCTAGCACTTTAGATGGGGGTGCCCCCGCTCCGGGCAAGGTCCGAGGCGGGGGTCGTATCGTGCAGTCCCGCCTTCTCGCGGAGCCGCTCGGGCAGCCCCTTCCGCTCGTTCCGGGCCAGCATCTCGTTGATTTCCCTCGACTTCGCATCCCGCTCGAGATTCCGGACCGCGCCCTCGAATTCAGCCCGGAAGTCCTCGGGCTCGAGCTTGAACTCCAGGAGGGTCGCCTCAAGGCGGGCAAGTAGGGGGTAGAACGGCTGTCCCTCGAAAGCCGTGGACAGGGGCCGCGGCAAGGCGTCCGCATGCCCGACCACCCAGTCCGCCACGAAGCGGAGCACCTCCCCCTCGGCCGCATCGATCCGCACCAGTTCGACGTTGAGGCCCTGCGCAAGTTCAGGCGCGCCGAGGATCGCCCGCAGGAGCGTTGCCTCGTTCCCACGCATAGGGGCACGGTCCGCACGGGCGGGCGCGGGCCGGTCGACTGTCCGCGCCACGACCCCGTCGCGCACCTCTAGGAGCCGCGCGGCTTCCACCGGTTCCATCGCGGCGGCGGTGGCGAGCGCCTTGACGAGCTGCACGCGCAAGCCCGGTGCCGCGAGCCGCTTCACGAGCGGCTTTGCCTCCGCGATGAGCTTCGAGCGCCCCTCGAGCGTCGCGAGCTCGACGCGCCCTTTCAGCTCGCGCAGCAGATACGCCGAGAGCGGCTCCGACTCGTCGAGCTTCGCCTCGAATGCGGCATGCCCGAACTCGCGGACGTAGCTGTCCGGGTCGTGCTCGGGCGGCAGGAACAGGAACCGCACGGTCTTGTGGTCTGCGAGCGTCTCGAGGCTCACCTCGAGCGCGTGCCACGCCGCGCGCCGGCCCGCCGCGTCGCCGTCGAAGCAGAACACGATCTCGTCGGCCTGGCGGAGGAGCTTTTGAACGTGGGTCGGCGTGGTCGACGTACCGAGCGTTGCGACCGCGTTCTGCACGCCGTGCTGCGCGAGCATCACGACGTCCATGTAGCCCTCGACGACCACGACGCGGTTCGCCGCGCGGATGGCGTCGCGCGCCTGCGGCAGGCCGTACAGCTCGCGGCCCTTCTCGAACACCGGCGTCTCCGGCGAATTCATGTACTTCGGTCCGTCATCGCCGGCAATGACCCGTCCACCGAAGCCGATAACCAGCCCGCGCTGGTTCAGGATCGGGAACATCACGCGATCGCGGAAGCGGTCGTAGCGCTTGCCCTCGTTCTCCACCACGAGGCCGCACTCGACGAGCGCCTTGTCCTCGTAGCGCTCGAACGCGGCGGCCAGGCTCTGCCAGCCGGGCGGGGCGACCCCGAGGTGATAGCGCGCCGCGGTCTGGCCGCTCACGCCGCGGCCCTTGAGGTACTCGATCGCGCGCGCCGAGGCCTTGAGCTGATCGTGGTAGAAGCGGGCGGCGCGCTGGAGCAGCTCGTAGAGGTCCGGACCCTCGCGCTCGGGTTTCGCGGGCCCGCGCGACTGGAGCTCGGGCAGCTTCAGGCCCACCGACTCGGCGAGCTCCTTCACCGCCTCGACGTAGCCGAGCCCTCCGTATTCCATGAGGAAGCCGATCGCATTGCCGTGCGCACCGCACCCGAAGCAGTGATAGAACTGCTTCGCCGCGCTCACGCTGAACGACGGCGTCTTCTCGCCGTGGAACGGGCACAGGCCCACCCAGTTCGCGCCGCTCTTCTTGAGCGCGACGCGAGGCGAAACGACGTCGACGATGTCGACGCGGTTGAGCAGATCCTGCTTGAAGGAATCGGGGATCAATCGCTGTGCCGGAAGGGGTTCGCCTGGCCGTAACTCCGCATGCCCTGCAAGAACCGTTCCGGTTTCCTCCGAAGCAACCCCTGCGGCGGCCCGGTGTCGAGCCCGGGCTTTCTGACGTTATAGGTGATTTCGCTCCGGCTGCAAACCGGAACGCTCATCAGCCGGCCAACTTCGCCTTCACGCGCGCGGAGACCTTGCCCATGTCGGCGCGCCCCGCGAGCTGCGCCTTGACCTGGCCCATCACCTTGCCCATGTCCGCGACGCCCTTCGCGCCTGTCGCGGCGACGGCAGCGGCGACGATCGCGTCGATCTCGGCATCGGTCGCCTGCTGCGGCAGGTACGCCGCAAGCACGTCGATCTCGAACTGCTCCTGCGCGGCAAGGTCCGGCCGGCCACCCTTTTCGTACTGTGCGATCGAGTCGCGGCGCTGCTTGATCATCTTCTCGATCACTCCGACCACCTGCGCGTCGTCGAGCTCGATGCGCTCGTCCACCTCGCGCTGCTTGATCGCAGCAGTGAGCAGACGCAAGGCGCCGAGCCGCTGCGCCTCGCGCGCCTTCATCGCGGCCTTGACGTCATCGGTGATGCGGGACTTCAGGGACATGGCAGCGGGCCGCCGGCCGGTGGCAGAGACAGACACGCCGACGAGCGAAGCTCGTCGGCGCGCGCTGGCAATTGACGGCTGACAACTTTCGCTTTGGAGCGGCTCAGTACAGTTTCGGCGGCAGCTGTTGGCTGCGCAGCCGCTTGAAGTGCCGCTTGATTGCCGCGGCGAGCTTGCGCTTGCGCTCCTGGGTGGGCTTCTCGTAGTACTCGCGGGCGCGCAACTCGGTCAGCAGGCCCGTCTTCTCGACGGTGCGCTTAAAGCGGCGCAGGGCCACCTCAAACGGCTCGTTCTCCTTGACGCGGACGGTCGGCATCTAACTCGGTTCTCCGGGACTTTGAGGTCTTAAGGCCCGCTGGGTACAAGAACAGCAGGTCAAAAAAGGCCGGGAAGTATAGCCGAGTCAGAGGGTTGCGGGCAAGGCGGTCGGCCCTGCAGGGCGACAAGAAAACGGCCCGGGGATGCCGGGCCGCCGAAGACTCTCGACCAATTACTGAGAGGAAGCAGCGCCAGCATACCGCCGCACACCTGACAGAACCCTGACGCCGCGGGGATTCTCACGCCGCGCGGCGAGCAGGAAAGGTGATCCGCACCGTCGTCCCGCGGCCCCCCAGCGGCACGCCGATGGAAGCCGTGGCGCCGTGCCGATGGGCGATCTCGCGGACGATTGCCAGCCCGAGCCCCGAGCCCTCGCCCGGCGAGCCCTTCAAGCGGTAGAAGCGCTGGAACACCTGCTCCCGCTCGCCCTCCGGGATGCCCGGCCCGTTGTCCTCCACTTCCAGGAAGCTGGCGCCGTGGCGGCGTCCGGTGCGCAGCGTCACGGTGCTACCCGCGGGCGAGTAGTCGAGCGCGTTGTCCACGAGGTTTCCAGCGAGCTCGCGCAGCAGCAACGGCTCGCCGCTCACCGGCGCCTCTTCCAACTCGAATCCCAGGTCGATCTGTTTCGGATCGGCCCGGGTGACCCATCCGGCGACGCTCTCCTGCACCACCTGCGACAGGTCGACGGCCTCCGGGCTGAACGGCCGCTCGGCGGCCGGATCGACGGCCGCGAGGGTGAGGAGCTGGCGCGCGAGGTGCGCGGTGCGGCGCGTCGCGGCGAGCAGCTGATCGAGCGTCGACGCGAGCTCGGGCGGCACCGGCAGCCGGCGCGCCGCCTCGACCTGTGCCTGCAGCGCCGCGAGCGGCGTGCGCAGCTGATGCGCGGCATCCGCGACGAAGCGCTGCTGGGCGTCGATCGATCCGGCGAGCCGCGCGAGGAGGTTGTTCAGCTCGCGCACGAGCGGGCGGACCTCCTCGGGCGCTTGCCGCTCGGAGACCGCCCGCAGGTCGAGATGCGAGCGCGCCGCGAGCTCCGCCCGCAGCTTGTCGAGCGGCGCGAGCCCACGCGCGACGCCGAACCACACGACCCCGAGCGCGACGGCGAGGAACGCGGCCTCGGGCACGGTGTGCGCGAGGAGCGCTTTCCGCACCATGCGGTCGCGCTTGACCCGCGTTTCCGCGACCTGCACGGTCACCGTCTCCGCGCCCAGGGGGACGGCGATCGCCGCGACGCGGACCGGCGCGCCGGCCACGCGCGCGTCGTAGAACACGGGGAATCCCTCCTCGGGCGAGACCGGCGGCGGGGCGAGGTCGCTCTGGCCGGTGATCACGCGGTCGCGCGCCCGGATCGAGAAGTAGACGCGATCCACCTCGTCTACGCGCAGCGCGTCGAGCACGCCGGCCGGCATCTCGAGCTCGATCATGTCGGCATTCGTCCGCAGGCGCTGGGCGATCACGAGCGCGGGGTCGACGAGCGCCCGGTCGAAGGCGTCGGTCGCGATCGCCACCGCGTTCCGGTATGCGGCCGTCGCGCTCGCGACCAGGACGCCCGCGAGCGGGAGGAGCAACCACCAGAGCAGCAGCCGCCGGATGCTGCGGTCAGGGCCCACGCGGAGTCTCGAGCAGGTAGCCGAACCCCCGCACCGTGCGGATCTGCACGCCGTGCGGTTCGAGCTTCGCGCGCAGCCGCGAGATGTAGACCTCCACCGCGTTCTGGCTCAGCTTCTCGTCCCAGCTCGAGAGCGACTGCACGATGCGCTCCTTCGAGAGCGCCACGCCCGGTTGGGTGACGAACAGCTCGATAATTCCCCACTCCCGCACCGTCAGCTCGAGCGGCTCGTCGGCGAGGTGCGCCCGGCGCCCGACGAGGTCGAGCGTGAGGAGGCCGAGCGCGATCTGCGGCGAGGTCGGCGTGTGCCCGCGGCGCATGAGCGCGCGCACGCGCGCCTCGAGCTCCTCGGTCGCGAACGGCTTGACGAGGTAGTCGTCAGCGCCGAGATCGAGCCCGCGCACGCGCTCGCTCACCGCATCGTGCGCAGTAACGACGATCACCGGGACGTACCGCTCCGCGCGGCGCAGCCGCTTCAACATCTCGAAGCCGCTCATGCCCGGCAGCCCGATGTCGAGGATGACGAGATCGAAGGACTCGTGCTCCACGGCGAGCATCGCGCGCTCGGCGCTGTCCACCCAGTCGACCGCGTAGCCCGACTGGCGGAGGCTCCGGGAGAGCCCGTCGGCGAGCAGCGCGTCGTCCTCGACGATCAGGAGGCGCATGACGCGTGAATGTTATCGAAATCGGCTACTCTCGCCCGCATGCTTGTCCTCGGTATCGAGACCTCCTGCGATGAGACCGGCGTCGCGCTCTACGACAGCGACCGCGGCCTGCTCGCGCACGAGGTTCACACCCAGGCCGCGATGCACGCCGAGTACGGCGGCGTGGTGCCGGAGCTCGCCTCGCGCGACCACATCCGCCGGACGCTGCCGCTCGTGCGGCGCGTGCTCGCGCACGCCGGGGCGCGGCTGGAGGACGTCGGCGCGATCGCGTACACCGAGGGCCCCGGTCTTGCGGGCGCGCTCCTCGTCGGCGCCAGCATCGCGACCGGCCTCGCGTACGGGCTCGGCGTGCCGGCGATCGGGGTGCATCACCTCGAGGGGCATCTCCTCTCGCCGCTCCTGTCGAAGACGCCGCCCGAGTTTCCCTTCGTCGCGCTGCTCGTGTCGGGCGGCCACACCCAACTGATGGAAGTCGAGGGCGTCGGGCGGTACCGGCTGCTCGGTGAAACGCTCGACGACGCGGCCGGCGAGGCCTTCGACAAGACCGCGCAGGTGCTCGGGCTCGGCTATCCCGGCGGACCGGCGCTCGCGCAGCTCGCCGACCGCGGCCGCCCCGGCCGTCATCGCCTGCCGCGGCCGATGATCGCGAGCGGCGACCTCGAGTTCAGCTTCAGCGGGCTCAAGACGGCGGTGCTCACGCTAGCGCGCCGCACGCCGCTCGATGACGCGGCAAAAGCCGACATCGCCGCGGAGTTCCAGGAGGCGATCGTCGACGTGCTCGTCGCGAAGTGCCGCGCGGCCCTCGAGACCACCGGTCACCAGCGTCTCGTGATCGCGGGCGGCGTCGGCGCGAACCGCCGCCTGCGCGAACGCCTCGATGCAACGGCGGCGGTGGACGGATTCGACGTGTTCTACCCGGAGCTGGCGCTCTGCACCGACAACGGGGCGATGATCGCGCTCGCAGGCGCGCTGCGCCTGAAGCCGTCAGTTGGCAGCGGGCAGTTGGAAGCGAAACGCGGCTATGCGTTCACCGTCCGTCCGCGCTGGGAACTTGCGGACGTCGGTTAACCGGCAAACTGCCGACTGTCAACTGCCCACTTCCTTCTTCTGCCCGATCCGGCCTTCGGTCCCGTCGAGAAGCTTGCGGATGTTCTCCGCATGGCGCCAGGCGAGGAGGACGGCGATCGCCAGGACCGCCGCCGCGTAGACGTTGAACCCCAGCACCAGCGCGGTGAAGAACGGCGCGAACGCCGCGGCCACCAGCGCCGCGAGCGATGAATAGCGGAAGAAGAACGCGATGATCAGCCAGGTCGCGAGGGTGCCGAGCCCGATGCGCCAATCGATTGCCAGGAGGATTCCCGCCGCAGTCGCAACGCCCTTGCCGCCCTGGAAGCGGAAGAAGACGGGCCAGAGATGCCCGACGAAAACGGCGAGCGCCACGGCCGCGATACCCGCGTCGTCCACGCCCAATCTCCACGCGAACGCTTGAGCGAGGAATACTGCGAGCCACCCCTTCGCGCCGTCCCCGATCAGCGTCAGAACGGCTGCGAGCTTGTTGCCCGTCCGCAGCACGTTGGTGGCCCCGGGATTGCCGGAACCGTAGGTGTGCGGGTCCGGCAGCCCGAACGCCTTGCTGACGATCACCGCGAACGACAGCGAGCCGATGAGGTAAGCGACTACAATGAAAACGAATGTAGCCATGTCGATCGCGCGCGAAGCAGCGGCGAAGTCTAGCGCGAACCGGCGGCTGACAACTCACGGCTGACACCTGGCGGCTCCCATGGACCAGCTCTACCTCCGCGACGTGCGCCTCGAGGCGAAGGTCGGCATCTACAAGCGCGAACGCGGCACGACGCAGCCGGTCGCGCTCGACCTGGACATCGCGCTGCCCACGGAGCGGGTGTTCGCAACCGGCAGGGTCGCCGACACGATCGACTACGCCGTTCTGGTCGGGCGGATACGGGCTGAGCTGGCCGAGCGGCGGTTCGGACTGGTCGAGGAGCTCGCGGCGTTCGTCGCGGACCTCGTGCTCGACGAGTTCCACGCGCCGTGGGTACGCGTGAGCGTCGCCAAGCTCGGCATCCTCAAGGACGTGCGGCTTGTCGGTGTCACGATCGAGCGCGGCAAGCGGTAGCTAGCTTGCGAGCCCGGCGTCCACCGGCGTCACCTTCAGCACGCGCGCGAGCTCCTTCGGGTCGATCCCGACCAGGAAGCCGCGCCGCCCGCCGTTGATGTAGATCTTCGGCAGATCGAGGATCGTGCGCTCGACGAAAACGGGCATCGCCTTGCGCGTGGCGAACGGCGAGGTGCCGCCGATCTGGTAGCCCGAATGCCGCTGCGCGATCTCGGGCTGGCACGGCTCGATTCGCTTGACGCCCGCCTGCCGCGCAAGGTTCTTGGTCGAAACGCCGCGGTCGCCGTGCATCAGGACGATGAGCGGACGCTTCGCCTCGTCCTCCATCACGAGCGTCTTGACGACGTGATGTTCGTCGACGCCGAGTGCCTGCGCCGAAACGCGCGTGCCGCCGTGCTCGACGTAGTCATACACGTGCTCGGTGTACCCCACGCCGTGCTTCTTCAGGAACGCCGTGGCCGGCGTCTCCGAGACGTGCTCCCTGCGGGCCATCGCGGTCAGCCCCGGGGATGGTGCTTGGCGTGCAGCTGCTTCAGGCGTTCGCGTGCGACGTGGGTGTAGATCTGCGTCGTCGAGATGTCGGAATGTCCGAGCAGCAGCTGCACCACGCGCAGGTCGGCGCCGTGGTTGAGCAGGTGGGTGGCGAAGGCATGGCGCAGCGTGTGCGGCGAGAGGTGCTTTCCGGGGATCGCGCGCACCCCGTGCCGCCGGATCAGGTGCCAGAACGCCTGCCGCGTCATAGCGCCGCCGCGCGGCGTGACGAACACGGCGTCGGCGGCGCCGCCTTTCAGGAGTCGCGGGCGCGCCTCGCGGAGGTAGCGCACGAGCCACGCCACTGCCTCCTCGCCGATCGGCACCATGCGCTCCTTCGCGCCCTTGCCGAACACGCGGACAACGCCCATGTCGAGGCTGACTTCCGCGCTCTTGAGCGCCACGAGCTCCGACACGCGGAGCCCCGCGGCGTACAGCACCTCGAGCATCGCGCGGTCGCGCAGGCCGGCGGGTGTGCCCACGTCGGGCGCCGCGAGCAGCGCCTCGACGTCGGCCTCGGTCAGCGTCTTCGGGAAGCGCGGCGGTCGCTTGGGCGGGTCGAGCCGGATCGTCGGGTCGGCGGCGACGAGGTTTGCCGCGAGCGCGTGACGGTAGAAGCGCTTGAGGCTGGAGGCGAGCCGCGCCTGCGTGCTCGCGCGTACGCGTGCAGCACCCTGCGAGTGGCGGAAAGCCAGGTACCCGAGCACGTCGGGCTCGCCCACCGCCAGGAGCGACTTGCCCTGCTTCGCCAGCCACTCGCCGAACAACCGCAAGTCGCGGCGGTAGGCCTCGAGCGTGTTCTTCGCCAGCCCGTCCTCGAGCCAGAGCCGGTCGCAGAATTCGTCGAGCAGCGCGGCGTCGGAAGACACAGGCACCGCGTGCGAGCCGGCCGGAGCGGTGGTGGGGCGCGTCAGAACCGCACGCCCTCGTGCGCGAGGAGCCAGCGCTTGATCGCAATGTGGAAGCCGTCGTCGCCGCGGGCGAAGCCGCCGATGCCGGTCGAGGACACGACGCGGTGGCAGGGGATCGCGAGCGGGAAGAAGTTCGCGCCGCAGGCCTGTCCCACCGGCCGCGGGCCCGACCGCAACGCTTTCGCAACCGCGCCGTAGCTCTGCACCTTGCCGGCGGGGATCGCAGCGATGCGCTCCCAGACCCGGCGCTGGAAGCGCGTGCCGACCGGCTTGAGCGGCAACTCGAACTGCGCCTGCGGATCCCGAAGGTACGCCTCGACCTGCTCCGCCGCGGCCGCCGCGAGCCGATTCTTCGCGGGCACGGCGCGCGTGCCCGGGGGGAGGTAGACGATCTCGGCTACGCACTCGTCTTCCGTCCCGACGCCCTCGGTGCGGATTCCGACCGCCCCGAATGGCGTGCGTACGACCGCGTCGAGCGCCCGCACCTCCGCCTCGCTCAAGTGTCGCCCCTGGGTCGCACGATGTTCCATGGCTCTGCCCTTTCCGCTTTTCTTCGCATCGGCATCCTGCGCCCGATCGCCAAACACGCCCCGACGGCGAGGGCGAATGCCGCGGTCATCCAGTCGAGCCGCTCGCGGACGAGCAACGCCGCGAACAGGAGCGTAAGGAACGGCTGCAGGAGTTGCAACTGCCCCACAGGTGCGTCCGCCGAGCGCGAAGCCCGACGCCCGGGCCGGCGTCACTCGCGCAGAACCCCGTCGAGGCAAGTCACCGCCGCGCCGCCGATCCACACCCGCCGCGTCGTCGGGTCGATGCGGACGCTCACGTACCCATCCCGGCCGAGCTCCCGGCCCTGGCTGGCGCGATAGCGGCCGGCCTCGCCCACGCGCACGCCGGCGTGATCGAGCCACGCGCCGACCGCCGCGTTCCCGCTACCGCACACCGGATCCTCGGGAACGCCATCGGCGGGCGCGAAGCTCCGCACCACGACGTCGTGGTCCCCGCCGTCGGCGAGCGCAAAGACGGTGATCCCGGTCGCGCCGAGGTGGCGGCTCACCGCGGCGATCGCCCCGAAGTCCGGCGCGAGCGCCCGCACCGCCACGGCGTCGGCAAGCATGACGGTGAGCCAGCGAGGTCCGACGCTGACGATGACCGCATCGCGCGCGAGCGGCGCGCCGAGCGCCTGTTCGATCGCCGGCCTGGCGTCCGCCGGGATCGGTGCGAGCGCAGCGGGCGGCACCTCGACGGCGATGCTTCGCTCGCGGCCCGCGCCATCGATCGTGAGCCGCAACACGCCCGCGGCGCATTCCTGCCGGAGCTCGGGTTTGTCGGCAACGATGCCGGCCTCGATGACGGCGTGCGCGGTGCCGATGGTCGGGTGACCGGCGAAAGGAAGCTCCGAGCGCGGCGTGAAGATCCGCAGCCGGTAGTCGGCCGCCGGGACGGTTGGTCGCAGCACGAACGTCGTCTCGGACAGGTTCGTCCACGCGGCGATCCGCTGCATCGCCGCGGTGTCGAGTCGGTCGGCTTCGAGGACAACCGCAACGGGGTTGCCGAAGAACGGCCGCGTGGTGAAGACGTCGACCTGCTTGAAGCGCAGCATGACCGCTCCCCGCCGATGAGCAGGACTCAGCGTACCAGCGCGTCGGCCTCGCCCGCCGTGGTCCCTGCAACGCGGATCTCGCGCGGCGCCTGGCCGGGCGCGTACGCGGCAAGGCGCGGCGGCAGGTTCGGGCGCCCGTCGCCGCCGAAGCTTGGGTGGTGGCGGATGCGTCCCAGCAGCACCACGACCTGGCGCCCGTCGTAAGCGCCGTGCAGCGGCGTGTCGTAGCGCATGCGCGTGCCCAGATCGACGAACGCGCGGCGCGCATCGGGCGTGAAGCGCAACGTCACGACCTCGTTGGCACGCCCGCGGAAGGCGGCGGCGTGATGAGCGACGGCGTCGCTCGCGACGAAGACGAGCTGCGAAACGTCGGAGAGCGGCGCACCGAGCGCCACCGGCTCGACCGCGCGGCTGGCGAGGTCGATGCGCCACAGGCGGTCGCCCCGGGCGGCGACGAGCGCCGTCCGATCGGGCAGAACCATCAACGCACCATCGCCGGTCCCATCGGGCAGCCGTGCGACGGCCCGCATGGCGCGCCGGTCCGCGTCGACTTCGACGACCGCGCCTGTCGCGCCATCGAGAATGAACGCCCGGCCGGCGCCGGCGGCGGCGAGGTCCGCGAAGCGGCCGCCCGGGCTGCGCACGGCAACGACGGTTCCGTGCACCGGGAGGCGCGCGGGATCGATCAATTCGACCAAGTCCGGCGTGAGCACCCAGAGCCGGCGCGCAATCGCGTCGTAGGCGAGCTGGAGGATCGGATGCGATGCGCCCGCCGGGCGCACCGCCCCGACGATCGAGCCGTCGCGCCAGACCATCGCGATCGCGCCGGTGGCGTAGCTCGCGACGAAGAAACGGTCGTGCACCGGGTCGTGCGCGACCGCCGACGGGTAGAACCCCGGATCGACCGCCAGCGTGACCTGGGCCGGCTTGCAGCCGGACACGGCGGCCAGGACGGCGGCGAGGGCAAAGGCGAGGAGCAGGCGGCCCATGAGTTGGCTCCCAAAGCGCTAGGCCTGTACAATACCGGTCGCTTCCGATACACCACATGTACACTTTTGCGACCAAGCCGGGCATCTGTACCGGCTAAACCGCCATGACAGGCCTCCAGCGACTTACCGTTACACCGCTCTCCCACGAAGCGCCCTTGCCGCTCGTGGAGCAGATCACCGGCTATGTCCGCACCCGGATCGACGAGCGGCATCTGCGCGCCGGCACGCGCATGCCGTCCATCCGGCGCTTCGCGGAGGACAACGGGGTTTCGCGCTTCACCGTCGTCGAGGCGTACGACCGCCTCGTCGCGCAGGGCTATCTCGAGTCGCGCCGCGGGTCGGGTTTCTACGTCCGCCAGCGGCCCCAGCCGGTCCGGCGCGCCGAGAGCCCCGAGCCGGCCGCGACGCGCATCGACGTGGTGTGGCTCCTGAATCACCTCTACGCCGGAAACGGTGGTCAGGACGTGCTCCTCGCCGGCTCGGGCTGCCTGCCCGAGAGCTGGCTCGACGAGGAGATGCTGCAGTCGGGTCTGCGCGCGCTCGCGCGCCGCGAGCCCAGCCAGCTGACGGGCTACGGCACGCCGCGCGGCTACGCGCCGCTGCGCCAGCTGCTGCAGGTGACGCTCGCGGAGCTCGAGATCCGCGCCCAGCCGGACAACATCGTACTCACGGCCGGCGCGAGCCAGGCGCTGGATCTCGTCGCGCGCTACTTCCTCGAGCCCGGCGATCCGGTGTTGGTCGACGACCCGGGCTATTACGTGCTGTTCGGGCGGCTCGCCGCAATGGGCATGCGGCTGATCGGCGTGCCGCGCACCGCCGAAGGGCTCGACGTCGATCGCCTCGAGGCCCTTGCGAAGGAGCACCGGCCGAAGCTCTTCATGACCAACTCGGTGCTGCACAACCCGACCGGGACGTCGCTCCCGGCCGCGGACGCGTTCCGCGTGCTGCGGCTCGCCGAGGCCTACGATTTCCACATCGTCGAGGACGACATCCTCGCCGACCTGCACCCCGGCCGCGCGAATCGCATCGCGGCGCTCGACCAGCTGAACCGCGTCGTCTACGTCGGCAGCTTCTCCAAGACGCTCGGGGCGGGACTGCGGGTCGGTTACCTCGCCGCGCACCCCGATCTCGCGCGCGATCTCACCGCGCAGAAGATGCTCGCCAGCCTCACCACGCCCGAGATCAACGAGCGGCTCGTCTACCAGGTCCTCTCGGACGGCTACTATCGCAAGCACGTCGAACACGTGCGCGCGCGGCTCGCGCGATCGCTCGAGCCCGCGATCCGCAACCTGGAGCGTGCGGGGCTCGAGCTCTTCCACGAGCCGGCCGCCGGGATGTTCATGTGGGCGCACGCCGGCGAGCACCGCGACGCCGAGACCCTGGCCGCCCGCGCGCAGAGCCAGGGCATCATCCTCGCGCCGGGCAGCCTGTTCAGCCCGTCGCAGGCGCGCTCACCGTGGATGCGCTTCCACGTCGCTTATGCGGGCAGTCCGAAGCTCGCGCGATTCTTCGATTCGTTGAACTGATGCCCCGCCCGATCCGCAACATCGCCATCATCGCCCACGTCGACCACGGCAAGACGACGCTCGTCGACCGCCTGCTGCAACAGTCGGGCACCTTCGCCGCGCACGAGAAGCTCGTCGAGCGCGTCATGGACTCGAACGACCTCGAGCGCGAGCGCGGCATCACGATCTTCGCCAAGAACTGCGCGGTCGACTACGCGGGCGTGCACATCAACATCGTCGACACGCCCGGGCACGCCGACTTCGGCGGCGAGGTGGAGCGCGTCCTCGGCATGGTCGACGGCGTGCTGCTGCTCGTCGACGCGGTCGAGGGCCCGATGCCGCAGACGCGCTTCGTGACCAAGAAGGCGCTCGCGCTCGGCCTGAAGCCGATCGTCGTCGTGAACAAGGTCGACCGGCCGGGCGCGCGGCCCGACTGGGTCGTGAACCACACCTTCGAGCTGTTCGACAAGCTCGGCGCGGCCGAGGAGCAGCTCGACTTCCCGGTCGTGTACGCCTCGGCGCTGCAGGGCTGGGCGGTGACCGACCTGAAGGCAGCGCCCCGGTTGCCCGCCAGTGCGCGCGTAGAGGGCAGCATGAAACCCCTCTTCGAGACGATCCTGGCGCGCGTCCCGCCGCCCGAGGACGACGACGTGGAGGGCGCGCTGCAGCTGCGCATCCACTCGCTCGACTACTCGAGCTACGTCGGCCGGATCGGCGTCGGCAAGATCCGGCGCGGCCGGCTGCATCCCGGCGACGAAGTCGCGGTGATGCTCGGCGACGATCTCACTGGCAGGGCGAAGATCAACCAGGTGCTCGGGTTCCAGGGCCTGGAGCGCGTGCTGCAGGCCGAGGCGCTGGCGGGCGACATCGTGCTCGTGACCGGCATCGACGAGCTTGCGATCGGCTCGACCATCGCGGACCTGGAGAGGCCCGAGGGGCTGCCCCCGCTCAAGGTCGACGAGCCGACGCTCACCATGAACTTCCAGGTGAACACTTCGCCCTTCGCCGGCCAGGAAGGCAAATACGTGACGAGCCGGCAGCTCCGCGAGCGGCTCCACAAGGAGCTCCTCACAAACATGGCCCTGCGGGTAGAAGAGACCGGGGACACCGATGTCTTCCTCGTCTCGGGCCGCGGCGAGCTGCACCTCACCATCCTGATCGAGAACATGCGCCGCGAGGGGTACGAGGTCGCGGTCGGCCGCCCGCGGGTGATCAACAAGACGATCGACGGGGTGGAGAGCGAGCCCTACGAGCTCCTCACGATGGACGTCGAGGAGACGCACCAGGGCGCCGCGATGGAGGCGCTCGGCTACCGCAAGGGCGAGCTGGTCGACATGGTGCCGGACGGCCACGGCCGCGTGCGGCTCGACTACCGCGTGCCGGCGCGCGGGCTGATCGGGTTCCAAGGCGAGTTCATGAACATCACGCGGGGCACCGGGCTCATGAGTCACGTCTTCGACGACTACGGCCCGCTCAAGGGGGAGATTCCGGGCCGCCGCAACGGCGTGCTGGTGTCACAGGAAGACGGCACAGTCGTCGCGTTCGCGCTCTTCAATCTGCAGGAGCGCGGGCGCCTGTTCGTGAGCCCGGGCGACCGGGTCTACGAGGGCATGGTGGTCGGCATCCACTCGCGCGACAACGACCTCGTCGTGAACCCGATCAAGGAGAAGAAGCTCACCAACATCCGCGCGGCGGGCAAGGACGAGAACATCCTGCTCACCCCGCCGGTGAAGCTCACGCTCGAGTTCGCAGTGGAGTTTATCGACGACGACGAGCTCGCGGAAGTCACGCCGCAGAACATCCGCATCCGCAAGCGCTTCCTGAAAGAGCATGAACGGAAGCGCGCGGCGCGCGGCGCCGAGCAGCTTCCGGCCGCCTGAGCCCCGCTAGCGCAGCTTCGCGCGCCGCACCAGCGCCAGCAGCGCGGGCCCGCAGGCGACGTTCTCCTCCTGCGCGAGGGCGGAGCGCCACTCCTCGGCGAGGAGCGCGCAGGTGTCGCGCACCAGCGCGGACACGTCGCTGCGCTCGGCGAGGATCTCCGGGTGGCACTGGATGGAGACTCCGAGGCGCCGGCAGACCTGGCCTTGCGACGCCGCAGTCGCGTACCGCGACGTGAGATAGAGCGCCGCGCTGAGGATCAGGTCCGAACGCGTTGCCTCGTGCTTCTCCATCCCTCGATCCATGTGTCCCTCGCGAATACCCGCGGCCGTCCGATGCCGAGGCCGCTTGTCGCAAATGATAATCATTCGCATCTAGATGTCGAGGGGGAGCGTCTGCACGCCGCTCAGATCCGCGCGAACTCGTCGGGTGCGTACGCCCGCCGCGCGTGCTCGACGAGCTGCGCCTCCTTCTCGCGGTGGTCGATGAGACCGGGCAGCACCCGCGGGTCCCACAACCGTTTCATCGCGCGGATCTGCATGGCGATCCCGGCGAGATCGTCCTCCGCGACGAGTGGACCGATCGCCGCCATCTCGCGTCGCCGCTCGCCCTGCTTTCCGGCGCCACGGTTGTAGACGAGCGAGAGCAGCGCGGCCTGGGCGTCCGCGGGGAGAGCCTCCACGCCGGGATAGGCCCCGCGCGTCGTCACCGCGTACGCCGGGAGCGAGCGCAGATAGAAGACCTTGCGCGCGACCGCGAACGGCACGACGACGCTCGCGACCCGCGGGAGCGCCGCCCTCGCGCGTGCCCCGGCGAGGCCCGACACCGCTGCGAGCCGCTCGATGTCGGTGTCCGGCAGTAGACCCGCCCAGTCGCGCCGGATCGTTGCCGGGCCCTGGTGCGCGAGGTCGTAGCCGATGCCGATCGTCACGCCGCTCTCGCCGCCGGGCCAGACCGGGTGCTGGTACTTCTTCGCGTAGGCGGTCTCCGAGCTGATACCTCGAACGCGACGAGCATGTCCACGCCCTTCGTCGACACGGTCAGCGATGCGACTTCGGTGGGGGATGGGACCGGGTCGACCGGCGCGACGGGTGCGGGGCCGAGAAGCTCCTCGAGGCGCGTGAGCGTCAGCGGCCCGATCACACCATCGGGCTTGACGCCGATGCGCCGTTGCAGCGCGCGAATGCGCGCTTCGAGCGGCTCGATGCCGCGCGCACTCGCAGTCCGACGAGGCCGGCCAGTGACAGTCCTGGATCGCTTGGTTGTCTTGGATCGCTTCGCTGCCATGGGGCTCCTCCACGAAGGAAATCGCGGCGAGCATTCCACGCGCGGGCGCGCGCGGCTATCGAACCGACGATCTAGTGCCGGAGTCAGGCTGCACGCTTGAACGTCGCGAGCATCGCGGCGGCACCCATGAAGAGCCCGCCGAACACGCGGTTCATGAGGCGGACCTGCCGCGGCGCGCGCATCAGCCGCAGCACCTTCGCGGCGAACAGCGTGTAGCCGCTCATTACGAAGAGATCCACCACGGTCAGCGTCGCGACGACCGCGAGGTACTGCGGCAGCAGCGCGCGCCCCGGATCGATGAACGGTGGCAGCACCGCCAGGAAGAAGACCGTAGCTTTCGGGTTCGTGGCGTTGACGAGAAATCCCTGGCCGAACAGCGCGCCCCGCGTCGTGGGCGGGACCGCCGCGCGATCGACCTCGACCGGCACCGCCGGCGCACGCCATGCGCGCCACCCGAGATACGCCAGGTAGAACACACCGAGCCACTTGAGCACGGTGAAGGCGAGCGCCGAAGCCGCGAGCACCGCGCCGAGTCCCGCGCCGACCACCGCGAGCTGGAGCGCGATGCCGACCTGCATCCCGAAGATGTTCCAGATGCCGAGGCGGTAGCCGTAGCGCATGCCGGTCGCCATGCACGCGACCGCACCGGCGCCGGGGGAGACGCTGATCAGGATTGCGGCGACGAGGAAGGCAAGCCAGGTTTCGAAGGTCATCGCGCCCACCATGCTGAGCGCGAGGAGTCTACAGCACGCTGCTCAATAGAGACGGGTACGGATGTCGTCGTCGATGAAGGCCTGCACCTGCTCGAGGGTCTTCGTCAGCTGTGCCTGGTCGACGATCGCCTGCGCGAGCGACGGAACGCCGTCCAGATCCGGCCAGTGCCGGGGGTCCCAGAGTTTCGACCGTATGACGCACTTGGCGCAATGGATCGACACCTCCTCGATCGCCACCACGAGCGCCAGGGTCGGTGCCTTTCCGGCGATCGTCATCTGCTCGCGCAGCCATCGGTCCCTGACGATCGTCGCGCTGCCGCTCACCCGCAGCGTCTCCTGCTTGCCCGGGATGAGGAAGATGAGCGCGACGTGCGGGTTCTGCAGCACGTTCGAGAACGTGTCGGCGCGTCGGTTTCCCGGCCGCTCCGGGATGGCAAGCGTCGAATCGTCGAGCACCTGCACGAAACCCGCTGGATCGCCTTTCGGGGAGACGTCGATGGCGCCCCCGGCATCCGCCGACGCCACGATTACGAACGGGCTTTTCGCGATGTAGGCGCGGCAGTGCTCGTCGAGCGCGGCGAGCCGGCCCTTGAGCACCACCTCGCTCGGGTGCCCGATCAGCGCCCGCAGCTCCGATTCGGACGTGACGATCTCGGCGAATCGCGCGCCAACCACGGAAGAAGACCTCACTCGGCCCGGATCCCCGCTTCGGCGATCAGCTTTCCCCATCGGGCATGTTCCGACCGGATAAACGCGGCGAACTCTTCCGGCGTGTCGCCGACCGGATCGGTGCCGCTCTCCAGGTAGGAGGCCCGGACCTCCGGGAGCGCGAGGACGCGCGCGGTCGCCTGCTGCAGCCGGAGCGTGATCTCCCGCGGCAGTCCGGCCGGGCCGGCGAGGCCCTGCCACCCGACGACGCCCTCCATCGCCGGGACGCCGGCCTCGGTGAAGGTCGGCACCTCCGGCAGCATCGCCAGTCGGTTGCGGCCGGAGACCGCCAGCGCGCGCAGGCGCCCGGACTTGACGAGCGGGGCGACCGTGACCGCGAACTCGAAAGCGAGCTGGACCTGGCCGGCGACGAGCTCGGTGACCGCCTGGCCGCCGCCGCTCTTGTAGGGGACGTGCGTGATCTCGGCGCCCGCCGCCCGATCGAACAGCTCGAGCGCGAGGTGGGTGATCGTCCCCGGGCCCCAAGACGCGGCGTTGAGCGCGCCCGGATTCCGGTTCGCCTCGCCGACGAGCTCGCCGACCGTGCGCACCGGCAAGCCGGGGTTGACGACAAGGACGATCCGCGCGGAGCTCGTCCGTGTCACCGGGGTGAAATCCTTCAGCGGGTCGAAGCGCTGCTTCGCGAGGTGGGGCGCGATCGCGAGCGCCGATTGGCCCGCGAGGACGAGCGTATAGCCGTCCGGCGCGGCCCGCGCCACCTGCTCCAGGGCGAGCTGGCCGCCCGCACCGGGGCGGTTCTCGATGACGACGGGCTGGCGCCACTGCTCCGCGAGCTTCTGCGCGAGCTCCCGGCCACGCACGTCCGGGGAGCTGCCGGGGCCGAACGGGACGACCAGCTTGACCGGCCGGTCCGGATACCCCGCCGCCGGGTCGCGGGGCTGCGCGAGGGCGGGCAAGGCGACGGCGAGGGCGGCGACGGCGCAGGCGGCGCGGAACGTGCGAGTCGATCGGGCCACGGGATCCTCCGGGTTAGGGTAGAGCGTGGAGATCAGGCTACGCCCGGCTGCAGCGACGGGCCAGAGAACGAATTCGGCGGATTCGCGAGAACTATTTCTCTCCCACCGGGGCTCACCAGTGCCGCGGCGGTTTGCGCAAGATGGCGAACCGCCCCCCCTCCGGCTTGATGTACCCGCCACGCGCGAGGTCCCGCAGCACCCGTCCGACCATCTCGCGCGTGGCACCGACGCGCTGGCCGATCTCCGCGTGCGTAAACCGCTCGGTGACGAGCGCGCCGTCAATCTTGACCGCGCTCGTGAGCAAGAGCTCGGTCACGCGGCCGTACACGTCTTCCATCGAGAAGGACCGCCTGCCCTTCATGGTGCGGCGGAAGAGGAAGACGACGCGTTTGAGATAGGTCAGTGCGAGTTGCGGGTGCCGCAGCAGCAGCCGTTCGAACTCCGCCACCGGTATCGAAGCGAGGCGGAGATCCTCGAGCACGATCACCGAAGTCAGCATCGGCTCACCGCCGATCGACTGCGCGGCGAAATCCTCGCCCGGACCGACGATCGCGACGTCCACCTGTCGGCCGGCGTCGTCGCGCCAGTAGAACTTGACCCTTCCCGACAGGATGATGCTGAAAACGTCGAGACGATCGCCCTCGGCGACGAGGATGGCGCCCTTCGGATAGCGACGGACGGCGAAGAGCTGTGCCGCGGCCTGCAGTTCCTCGGGCGCGAGCGACGCGAGGAGCGTCGAACTTGCTAGGTCGGCGGCAGTCGGGGCGGACATCGGAGCATGACGCGCAGAGACCCGCTTCGCGCACCTACCCCGCCAGCACGGGCCGGCGCCGCCGCAGAAGCTGGAGGATCACCGCCACGATGAGGAGCCCGAACCCGATCGCGTCGTACAACGCCTTCGGATACACGAGCAGCAGGCCGGCCACGAGGAGCAGCAGCCGCTCGGCGCCGTTGGTCTTGGCGAGCAGCCAGCCTTCCGCAGCGCCGGCGAGCGCGATAAGCGCGAACACCGCGAGCACCGTCACCCACACGACGTCCCACCACCCGCCGCCCTTCGGCAGGCTGAGGAGGAGGCCGACGCCGATCGGATCGAGCACGAACATGAACGGCACCACGAACGCAGGCAGCGTGTACTTCCAGGACTGCAGCGTCGTCTTGTACGGGTCGCCGCCCGTGATCGCCGCCGCGGCGAACGGCGACAGCGCAGTGGGCGGAGAGACCTCCGACAGCACCGCGAAGTAGAAGATGAACATGTGCGCGGCGAAATCGGGCACGCCGAGCTTCATGAGCGCGGGCGCGGCGATCACGGCGCAGATGATGTAGCTCGCGGTGACCGGGACCGCAAGCCCGACCACCCATACGATCAGCGCGGTGTAGATTGCGGTGAGGATGAGGCTGCCGCCGGCATACGAGATCACGATCTCCGAGAAGCGCAGGCCGAGCCCGGTAAGCGTCACGACGCCGACGATCAGCCCGGCCGCCGCGCATGTCGCGGCGACGTTGAGCATCCCGACCGTGCCGGCCTCGAGCGCCTTCACGAGCTTGGATCGCAGCAGCAGGTCAGCGAGCCACCCTTGCGGGCGGTGGATGAACACCCGCAGGTCGATCAGCGCGGTGTCGCGGTTGAGGAAGCTCACGAAGAACGCGACGACGGTCGCCCAGAATACGGCGGCGATCGGCGAGAACCCCAGCAGCAGAAAGACGATGATCGCGACGAGCGAGATGAAGTGGAAGCCGAAACGCTTGGTAAGCGCCCACGCCGTGTCGCCGCGCGCGATCGCCACCTCGCGCATGCTGTACTTGCGTGCGTCGATCTCGACCATCAGGAACAGCGACAGGTAGTAGAGGCAGGTCGGGATGACCGCCATCCTGATCACGTCCAGGTAGGAGATCTTGAGGAACTCCGCGATCAGGAACGCGGCGGCGCCGAGCACCGGCGGCGACAGGATCGCGCCAAGGCCGCCTGCCGCGAGCAGCCCGCCCGCGGCGTTCTTCTCATAGCCGGCCTTGGACAGCATCGGGTATGCGACGCTCCCGAGCGTCACCGTCGTGGCGACCCCCGACCCCGACGGTCCGCCGAGCAGGAAGGACGAGGCCACGATCGCGCGCCCTGCGCCAGTGGGCTTGCCCCCGAACGCGGCAAGCGAGAAGTCCACGAAGAACTTGCCGGCGCCGGAGAACTGCAGGAACGCGCCGTAGATCGTGAACAGGATGATCAGCGACGACGACACGTCGATCGCGGTGCCGAACACGCCCTCGAGCGTCATGTACATCGTGCCGACGAGACGCGCTACGTCGTAGCCGCGGTGCGTCCACGGCGCGGGCAGGTAAGGCCCCGCCATCGCATAGGCGAGGAACAGCACGCACACGAACGGCATGATCCAGCCGGTCGCGCGCCGCGCGGCTTCGAGCACGAGCACGACGAGCGTGACCCCCATGAACATGTCGAGCTGGTTGGGCATCGTGCTGCGATCCTGGAAATCGTCGCCGCCGAGGATCGCGTAGACGAGCGTGGCGACGCCGAGCAGCGCGCACGCGAGGTCGATGCCGCTGAAGCGATTGCGGCGGCCGCGCGTCGCCGGGAACAGCGTGAAGACGAGGAACAGCATGAACCCGACGTGCGCGTAGCGCAGCGTCGTGGTGGTGACGATCCCGTAAGCGGCGTAGAGGTGATAGAGACTCATCGCGACCGCGACGAGCCCGAGGAAGGTGCCCCAGCCGCCCTTGAACCGGTGGGTCGCGCCCTCCTCCGCCTCGATGAACTTCTCGGCCTTCTTGAGGCTCTCTTCGTCGACGACCGGTTCTAGCGCCGGCGTGCGGCTCTCCGCAGCCATGGGCCCTCCTCCCTGGAGCGCCGCATTATGCGGGCCGCGCCCGAAAACAGAAAGCCCCGCTCGCGCGGGGCCTCTGAACGCCGACGGCCGGAAACTGGGCTACTGCAGCTTCACGCCCTTCTCGGCGAAGTACTTGGCCGCGCCGGGGTGATACGGAATCGACGCCGCGGCGGCCGACTGGTGCTTGAGGTCGAAGTTCTGCGCCTCTTTGTGCACCAGGATGAGCTCGTCGCGCTTCTCGAAGATCGTCTTGACGATGTTGTACGCCACCTGGTCCGGCATGTCGGCACGCGCGATGATGATGTTCCACACCGTGGCCACCTGGTTCGGCTGGTCCTGGCCCGGATAGGACTTCGGCGCGATCGTGTCGCGGACGTACAGCGGCCCGTACTTCTTGTTCATCCCGTCGACCGAGTCGGCATGGTCAACCAGCTTCAGCTTCAAGCCCGGGGTGGCGCCCAGATCGGTGACCGAGGAAGTCGGGATGCCCCCGACCCAGAAGAACGCGTCGAGCTTCCTGTCCTTGATCGCGTCGACCGACTTGCCCGGGTCGAGACGCTCGCGGCGGATGTCCTTCTCGGTGATGCCCATCGCCTCGAGCACGCGCGACGCCATCAGCTCGGTCGCGCTGTTCGGCGCACCGGTCGAAACGCGCTTGCCCTTCAGGTCGGCGAACTTGTTGATGCCGGTGCCCTCGACGGTCACGACGTGCATGCGGTTCGGGTAGGCCACCATCAGCGCGCGCACCGGCACCGCCCCGCCGGAGAACTTGCCCTGCCCCTTGTAGCCGTCCCAGGCCGCATCGGCCATCGATAGCGCGAGGTCGGACTTCTTCTGGTTCATGAGCTGCAGGTTCGCGACCGATCCGGCGGTCGATTCGGCGTTGGCCGCGTAGCCGGGCACGTACTTCGACAGGACGTTCGCGATGCCGCCGCCGAGCGGGTAGTACACGCCGCCGGTCGGGCCCGTCGCGATTGAGATCGTCACCTTGTCCTGCGCGACGGCGGTGCCCGCAGTCGCCAGCGCGGCAGCGAGCGCCGCCGTTCGGATGATGGCCTTCATGCTTCCTACTCCTCTCCTCATTGGTGGAATGTGCAGCGGGCGGATTGTACCGGCCCGCCCCGGTGTTTCGACCGCGCCGCCGCGGGCGGGTTCACCCCTGCCCGAGCATGGCCTTCTTGAGGTCCCCGTCGACCGGCTTGTCGCCGAGCCAGATCCGCAGCAATCCCCTGTAGAACTCGTCACCGGCGATTGGCTTGGCCTTCGGCGCGCCGTCGAGCAGCACGCGCGTGCCGGTGCCCGGCAGGAAGTCGAGCGAGATCACGCGGCCCTTCTTTGCCTCGCCGAGCGAGTTCATGATCGCGCTCAGCTCGTCGAGCGGGCCCTTGAGTTTCTCCACGTCGGCCGCGGAGTTGTTCGCGCGGAATCCGTCGACCAGCGCCTCGTTGAACTGCTGCGCGCCGACGTCGCGCAGCATGGTGATGCTGACGCGCTTCGGGCCGTCGAGCGCGATCGCGTCGGCGGGCGCGCCCTTCTTCTCGGTCAGGTACAGCCCGGCGACGTAGACCTTCACGACGAAGCGCGTGCGGATGCCGGCGCCGTTGAGGACCAGCTCCGGGCCGCCGGCGTCGATCTTCGTGCGGTCGTCGAGCTTGATGCCTCCGACCTCGGCGGCAATGCCTGCGAGCGGCAGCAGCGCCGCGAGTACGAGGGTCGCGATCCTAGCCATACGCTTCTCTCCTCTGTCCCGGACGCGCAGTCTAGCGCGGGCCGGGCGCGAGTCACCGTGCGCCGCCGCGCGAGATGTCCGGCGCCGGCAGTCCTTCGATCATCACGTTGACGCACGCCGGCCGGCCGGAGCGGAACGCGCGCTGAAGCGCGACCGGCAGCTCCTCCTCGCGGGTCACGTGCTCGCCGTGCCCGCCGAGCGCCGCGGCGACGAGGTCGTAGCGCGACGGCGCCAGCTCGCAGCCGATCGCCCGCTTCGCGCCGTAGGTCCTGAGCTGGATCTGGTACTCGGCGTTCCAGCGCGCATCGTTGCCGACCACCGCGACGAACGGCAGGCCGTAGCGCACCGCCGTGTCGAACTCGGCCGCGTGGAACCCGAACGTGCCGTCGCCGAGCAGCGCGACGACGTTCGCGGCGGGGAGCGCGAGCTTCGCGGCCGCAGCGAAGGGCAGCGCGGCCCCGATGGCGCCGGCGGGTCCGTTGATCACGCGGTGTTGCGCGTTGAGGCAGGCCTGGGCCCATTGACCGAACTCACCGCCGTCGGACACGAAAACCGCGTTCGCGCCGTCGAGATTTTTCTGCACGGCGCGGCACAGCGCCGCCGGGTGGATCACGCCCGTGCGCGACGCGGCCGAGGCCCATTCGGCGGGGCGGTGGCTTACCGCCTCGTGCACCTCCCGGAACCACGCCTCCCGCCGCCGCCCGCCGGCCGCGAGCTGGGCGAGCTCCGTGGCCGCCGGCGACACGTCCGCGACAGTCGAGAGGATCAGCTGCTCGCCGACGGCGCGCGACGCGCGCTGGACGGCGTCGAGGTCCGGCGCGATCTGGATGAAGCGGCACGCCGTGTCGAACGCCGGCGCGCGACCGAACCGCAGCGTGAAGTCGAGCTGTTTGCCGAGCAGCAGCACGAGATCGGCCCGGGCGAGGATCTCGGGAAAGGCGCCGAGGCTGGGGTCTGCGACGCCGCGCGGGCTTTCCATGCCGATCACCGGCACGCCGGTCGCACGCTCGAGCTGACGCGCGGCGGTCGCGGCCCGGCCGCGCATCGTCGCGGGCCCGATGAGGATTAACGGGCGCTCCGCGCGCGTGAGCTCGACGCAGGTCGCCTCGGCCGCGCTCGGTCCCAGCGGCGCGGCGGCAACGTCGAACGCGTCCCGGTGCGGCACGAGCCATTCGCCCGCATCGGCCACGGCCTCGAGCGCGTCGGTCGGTAGACTGAGGTGCACGGGGCCCGGGCGGCCCTCCTTCGCGGTCCGGAACGCGCGCGCGAGCTCGTCGCCGATCGCCGCCGCGCTGGTGGCGGTCGAGGCCGCCTTGCACACGGGCCCGGCCATGTCGGCCTGGCGCATCTCCTGGAACGCGCCGCGACCCAGCTCGCCGAGGGGTGCGTGCCCGCTCAGCAGGACGACCGGCGACTCGGCGGCGAGCGCGGTGTAGAGCGCGCCGACCGCGTTGGCGTGACCCGGGCCGCCGGTGACGAGCGCGACGCCCACCTCGCCGGTGAGCCGCGCCCACGCATCGGCCATGTGCACGGCAGCCGCCTCGTGGCGGACGTGAATGAGATCGAGCTTCGCGTCGATCGCGGCGTCGAACACGGGCATGACGTGATTGCCCGAGAGCGTGAACACGCGCCGCACCCCTGCGCGCGCAAGCGCGCGCGCGAGGATGTCGGCACCGCGCAACCTGCCGATCATCCGGATCCCTCTCCTCCGCGCTGCGCCGGCAGCGTCTTCGCGTGTCCTTCCGCGCCCCTCGGCACCCGGCTTCAGGCCGCCTGCTTCTCGTCCTTCAACAGCGTCTCGCCCGGCCGCACGCGCGTGAACTCGACCGGGACGAACTCGAGCGCGAGGTCGCGCCCCCGCATGCGCACGCGCGTAAACGCCGAGCGCTCGAGGTCGCGCACCGCAGGGAAGTCCTCGCGATGGTGCGCGCCGCGTGAATCCTCCCGCGCCGTCGCCGCACGGGCAATGACTTTGCTCACGCCGAGCAGGCTGTCGAGGTTGAGCCAGTCGTGCCAGGTGAGGTTGAACGTCCGGTCCGAGTCGGCGAGGCCGGTGCGCGCCAGCCGGTCGTGCAGCCGCTCGAGCTCGGCGGTCGCGCGGGCGAGCCCCGCCGCGTCGCGCAGGATGCCGACGTCGTTCCACATCACCTCGTAGAGCGCCTCGCGGATCGCCGGCAGGTCGCCGGCGGGCTGGCCGAACGGGTGCAGGGTGCGGCGGCGCGCCCGCTCGATGGCGTCCCGGTCGGGCTCGGCGTGCGCCCGGGGCGCCGCCAGCCACGCCGCCACCGCCTCGCCGGCGATCCCGCCGAATACCGTGGAGTTCGCGACGCCGTTCCCGCCGAGCCGGTTCGCCCCATGCACGCCGCCGGTGTCCTCGCCCGCGGCGAAGAGCCCCTCCAGGGCGGTCGACGTGTCGACGCCGAACTCGACGCCGCCCATCATGTAGTGCGCGGTCGGCACCACCTCGACCTTCCCGCCGGCGAGATCGAAGCCGCAATCGGCACAGCGCTCCACCATCCCCTTGAACTGCCGGCGCACGTTTTCCGGGCCGAGGTGCGCCATCGAGATCCAGAGCCCGCCGTGCGGAGTCACGACGCCCTTGCGCATCTCGGCGAACATCGCGCGCGACACGATGTCGCGCGTGGCGCGCTCGGCGCGCGGATCGGCCGCCTGCATGAAGCGCTCGCCCATGCCGTTGAGCAGGTAGCCGCCCGACCCGCGCAGCCCCTCCTCGAGCACCGTCCCGGTCATCCGCGTGTGCGCGCCGGCGAGGAGCCCGGTCGGATGGAACTGGACCATCTCCATGTCGCGCAGCGGCAGCCCGAGCCGCAGCGCCATCGCGAGTCCGTCGCACGCCTTGTCGCCCGAGGGCGTGTGGTACTTGTACATCGTCGGGCCGCCCCCGGTCGCGAGCACGACGGCGCGCGCGCGGACGAGCGTGAACGTCCCGGTGCGCATGTCGAGGAGCAGGACGCCGGCGATGCGGCCCCCGTCCTGCGCGGCGATCAGCTCGATCGCCCGATGCTCCTCGAGGCGCCGGATCCCGCGTGCCCAGACCTGCTCGGCGAGGCGGTTGATGATCTCGATCCCGGTCAGGTCGCCCTTGTGGACGGTGCGGTCGAAGGTCTGCCCGGCGAACGCCTTCTGGTGCAGCGTGCCATCCGGGTTGCGGTCGAAGAAGCAGCCGAGCTCGTTCTCGAGCTCGCGCACGCGCTCGACCGCAACGCCGACCAGCGTCCACGCGAGCTCCTGGTGCGGGAGCCACGCGCCGCCCTCGATCGTGTCCATGAAGTGCCGCTCGACCGAGTCCGCGGCCGCGAGCGCGACGTTGTAGCCGCCCTGGACCATCCGGGTGCAGCCGCACTTTCCGAGCAGGCCCTTGACCGCGATGGTGATGTCAAGCTGCGGCGCGGCCGCGTGGGCGTGCAGCGCGGCGAAGAGCCCCGCTCCGCCGGAGCCGAGGATGAGGATGTCGGTTTTCAGCTCTTCCATCAAAGACGAATCAGCCACAGAGGACACAGAGATCACGGACAAGAGCGAACATCAGCTCTCTCTGTATTCTCTGTGTCCTCCGTGATCTCTGTGGCTAGTTGTTCTTCACCCCGAGCGCAGCGAGGACTTCGGACCGCCTCGCCCGCGCGGCGGCATCGACGTCCCGGTACAGGCTCGCCCCGTGGCTGTCCATGCCGACGAGCAGCGGGCCGAAGCCGCGGATGCGGAAGCGCCACAGGCTCTCGGGGTTGAGGTCGTCGAGGTCGACGTCCTCGATCGCCTCGATCCACGTCGTCTCGAGCGCCGCGGTGCCGCCGATGATCGCGAGGTACGCGCCGCCGTGCTCGCGGAACGCGTCGAGCGACGCCGCGCCGAGCCCGCCCTTGCCGATGACGAGGCGCACGCCGTACTGGAGCATGAGCGGCTTCGTAAACCGCTCCATGCGCGCGCTCGTCGTCGTGCCCACGCACACCGGTGCGTAGCCGGCCGGATGCTCGGGCGATGGCGGCACCTTCCTCACGTTCGGCGCGGTGTGGATGACCGCGTGCCCACGCAGGTCGAAGCGCGTCGTGCGCCCGCGGTCGAACATGTGGATCTGCGTCGCATCGCGGATGCCGAAGAGCGTGCCGTGCAACGTCACACGGTCGCCGACCCTCAGGTCGCGCACCTGCTGCTCGGTGATCGGCGTCGTGAACTCGTGATGCGCCATCTCAGAAGCCGTATGTCACGCCGTCGGGCCTGAAGGTCGCCCGCGCGCGCCGCGCCGAGTGGCACTGCATGTTCACGGCGACCGGGTTCATGGTGATGTGCGTCGCGGCGGTCTCCACGTGCACCGCGAACGCGGTCGAATCGCCGCCGAGCCCCTGCGGCCCGACGCCGAGCCTGTTCACGGCGGCGGTCAGCTCGGCTTCCAGCTTCGCGCCTTCGGGATCTTCGCACTGCGTGCCGAGCGGCCGGGTCGCCGCCACCTTTGCCAGATGGACGCAGAGGTCCGCAGTGCCGCCGACGCCGACGCCGACGATCGTAGGCGGGCAGGTCCTCCCGCCCGCGTCGAGCACGCAGTCGACGACGAACGCCTTCACCGCGGCGACGCCCTCCGCCGGAATCGCCATCCTTAGCCACGAGTTGTTCTCCGAGCCCGAGCCCTTCGGCACCATCTCGATCGCCAGCGTCTCGGGATCGCCGGTGAAGTCGAAGTTGATGACCGGCACGCCGCGCCCGCAGGAGGTGTGCTCGTTCTTGCGCGTCACCGGGTGCACGACCGAGGAGCGCAGCGGATGCTCGCGCGTCGCGCGCTCGCAGCCGCGACGGATCGCGTCCTTGAGCGCCACGCCGTCCACCTCGACGCCGCGGCCGATCGCCACGTTGTAGATCGGGATCCCGGTGTCCTGGCACAGCAGGTTGTCGGTGGCTTCGGCGACCGCGATGTTCTTCACCATCACGCCGAGAATGCCCCGCGCGGTTGCGTCGGTCTCGGTGCGCGACAGCCGCTCGAAGCCGCCCTTCACGTCAGGAGGCAGCAGCTTGAGCGCCCGGACGTAGAGCTCCTTCGCGGCCTCCTCGACCTCGGGCGGCTGGACTTTCACGCTTGCCTCTTCCCGCCCTTCACTTGACCGCGATCTTGCGCTGCTTCACGACCTGCGCCCAGCGCGCACGCTCGGCGCGCATGTCTTTCTCGAAGTCCGTCGGTGCGTTGCCCACGGTGCTCATGCCCTGAACGAAGAAGCGCGCGCGCATCTCGGTCGAGTCGAGCGCCTTTGCGGTGTCGCGGTAGACCTTGTCGACGATCTCCTTCGGCGTGCCGGCCGGGGCCACGATGCCGAACCAGCCATAGTTCTCGAAGCCGGGCAGCGTCTCGCCGACGGTGGGCACGCCCGGGATCTGCGGCGCCCGCTCCTTGCTCGTGACCGCCAGCGCCCGCAGCTTGCCCTGGTTGATGAACGCAATCGCTGCGGCGAGGTTCGGCGTCGCGAAGTTGGTCTGGCCCGCCACGAGGTCCGCGACGGCTGGGCCCTCGCCCTTGTACGGCACGTTCTGGGCGTCGATGCCGGC
>DATIDG010000076.1:0-27895 GCA_035456405.1 Burkholderiales bacterium
ATGTCCTTCGCTTCGCGCTTGTTCAAGCCGACCTTCTCGAACAGCATATCGGCCAGCTCGGCCTTGGTGAGGGTCATTCTTTCTCCCCAGGGAGGGGTAACCCCCTCCTCTTCATTCACTCTAAGTGCGTCGTTGGGCGCCAAAGCGGGTCGAGAGGAGCCGTTCGAGATCCGCCATCGCGGCGTCCACTTCGGCGTCTGTAAGTGTCCGGGCAGTATCTTGCATAACTACCCGAAACGCAAGGCTTTTTCGGCCTTTGGGCAGATTTCCACCGCGGTAAAGGTCGAACAGGCGCACCTCCCGGACCAGGCCCGCCCGCGCTGCGGCGAGTGCCGATAGCAAGTCATGTGCCGGGAGCTTCTCGGCAACTTCGACCGACAGGTCACGCGTCACGGCCGGGAACTTGGAGACCTCCTCGTATTGCGGCACGGCAAGACGCTGGAGCGGCGCCGCGTCGAGCTCGAACACGATTGCCGGGGCCGGCAACTCGTACTTTTGCTGCCATTCCGGGTGCAACTCGCCGATCCACCCGATCGCATCCCCTTCGAGCTCGATCCGGGCGCTCCGACCGGGGTGGAGTGCCGGATGTGCGGCGCCGACGAACCGGGCCACGTGCGGCGCGATGAGCGCCTCGACATCGCCCTTGACGTCGAAGAAGTCGACGGTCCGACGCGGGATTCCCCATTGCTCCTCGAAAGCCGGGCCGTGGGCCGCCCCGCCGATGCGCACCGGCTGCCGGATGCCCGCGACCTCGAGCACCGCGTCGGGAGCGCCGGGGGCGCGCAGGAACACGCGCCCCACCTCGAACACGCGGATTCGGCCGAGCTTCCGGTTCAGGTTGTATCGGACGTTCGCGACCAGGCTGCCGATGAGCGTGGTGCGCATGACGGCGAGCTGGCTGGCGATCGGGTTGAGGAGGCGGATCGGATTCGCGTTGCCGGCAAAGTCCCGCTCCCACGCCTCCTCGACGAAGCTGTAGTTGACGACCTCCTCGTAACCGCTCGCGGCGATGCGATCGCGGAGCCGGTGGAGCGGGCGCTCGGCTTCCGGCTTCGCCTGCATTGCCGCCGGCGCGACCGGCGGCACCGCCGGGATGTTGTCGAACCCGTGGACGCGCGCGACCTCCTCGACGAGGTCTTCCTCGATCTCGATGTCGAACCGGTACGAAGGCGGCGTCACGACGAACGCCTCCTCGGCCCCGTGGCCGTCGCGGCGATGCGTGAGCCCGAGCCGCCCGAAGATGTCCGCCATCTCGTCGGCCGGGATCTTCATACCGATCACCTTCTGTGCACGGCCGACGCGCATGCGCACCCGCTTGCGCTCGGGCAACCGCGTGATCGTGTCGTCGATCGGCCCCGGCTCGCCCCCGCAGATCTCGAGCACGAGCGCGGTGATGCGCTCGATGTGCTCGACGGTGGTCGCGTAGTCGACGCCGCGCTCGAAGCGATGCCCTGCCTCGGTCGTGAAGTTGAACCGCCGCGCGCGCCCGGCGATCGCGGCGGGCCACCAGAACGCCGCCTCGATGTAGATGTTGCGCGTCGCGTCCGACACCGCGGTCGGATCCCCGCCCATGATGCCGGCGAGCGCCTCGACGCCATGATCGTCGCAGATCACGCCGACCGACTCGTCGACCTCGACCTCCTGGCCGTTTAGAAGCACCACCTTCTCGCCTTTGCGGCCCCAGCGCACCACGAGAGCGCCCTTCACCTTGTCGCGGTCGAAGATGTGCGACGGGCGCCCGAGCTCCAGCATGATGTAGTTCGAGATGTCGACCAGGGCCGAGATGGCACGCTGGCCGGAGCGCTCGAGGCGCTCCTTCATCCAGGCCGGCGTCGGCGCTGTAGCGTTCACGTTGCGGATGACGCGGCCGGAGAACCGCCCGCACAGATCGGGCGCCTCGATGCGCACCGGCAGCTTGTCGGTCGCGCGCGCGGGCACGGGCGTGTAGGCCGGGGGACTGATCTTCGCGCCGGTCAGCGCGGCGACCTCGCGCGCGACGCCCAGCACCGAGAGGCAATCGGCGCGGTTGGGGGTGAGCTTGATCGTGATGAGCCGGTCGTCTAGCCCGGCGTGATCGCGGAAGTCCGCGCCGACCGGCGCATCGTCGGCGAGCGCGAGGAGCCCCGAGTGGTCTTCCGAGAGCCCGAGCTCCCGTGCCGAGCACAGCATTCCGTTGGACTCGACGCCGCGCACCGCGGTGCGCTTGATCGCGAGCCCGCCGGGCAGCTCGGCGCCCGCGAGCGCCACGGGCGCCTTCATCCCTGCCCGGACGTTCGGGGCGCCGCAGACGATGTCGAGCGGCGCGCCCTGGCCCGCGTCGACCTTGCAGAGCGAGAGGCGGTCGGCGTTCGGGTGTGCCGCCACCTCCACGACCTTTCCCACCACGACGTTCGTGAACGGCGGCGCGACCGGCTCGCAGGCCTCGACCTCGAGGCCGGACATCGTGAGCAGATGCGTGAGCTCGTCCGTGGTCAAGGCTGGGTCGACCATCGTGCGGAGCCACTTTTCCGAGAACTGCATCTCGATCGGGACGGTGTCAGGCGAACTGGCGCAGGAAGCGCAGGTCGCCTTCGAAGAACAGGCGCAGGTCGTTGATGCCGTAGCGGAGCATCGTGAGCCGCTCGAGGCCGGAGCCGAACGCGAAGCCGATGTGGCGCTCGGGATCGAGCCCGAAGTTGCGCACCACGCTCGGGTGCACCTGGCCGGCGCCCGAGATCTCCAGCCAGCGGCCGTCCCGGAACGCCATGTCGATCTCGGCGGAGGGCTCGGTGAAGGGGAAGAAGGAGGGGCGGAAGCGCACCTGCAGTTCGTCCGTCTCGAAGAACCGGCGCAGGAAATCGGTGTAGACGCCCTTGAGGTCGGCGAAGCTGATGTGGCTGTCGATCCACAGCCCTTCGACCTGGTGGAACATCGGCGAATGCGTGGCGTCGGAGTCGACCCGGTACGTCCGGCCCGGCGCGATCACCTTGATCGGCGGCGAGTGCATGCGCGCGTAGCGCACCTGCATCGGGCTCGTGTGCGTGCGCAGGAGGAGATGCAGCCCGGTCGCATCCTTCTCCTCGACGTAGAACGTGTCCTGCATCGACCGCGCCGGATGGTTCTCCGGGTTGTTCAGCGCGGTGAAGTTGTACCAGTCGGTTTCGATCTCCGGGCCGTCGGCGACGTCGAAGCCGATCGAGCCGAAGATCGCCTCGATGCGCCGCCAGGTGCGGATGATCGGATGGATCCCGCCGCGGCCGCGGTCGCGGCCCGGCAGCGTGACGTCGATCGCCTCCTCGGCGAGGCGCGATTCGAGCTTCAGGCGCGCGAGCGCGGTGCGCCGGGCCGCGTAGGCCTGCTCGATGTGGTCCTTTGCTTCGTTGATGCGCGCGCCGGCGGCGCGCTTGTCCTCGGGCGCAAGCTTGCTGAGCGCCTTCAGGACTTCGGTGAGCCTGCCCTGCCTGCCGAGGAACCGTGCTTTCGCCTGCTCGAGCTCCGGCTCGTTGGCGGCCGCGGCGAACAGCGCGGCCGCGTCGGCGACGATTGCGTCGAGATCGTGCATGCTCCGATCGGGACCCGGCGCGCCGAGTCCCCTCTCAGGCATCGGCAGGTGCTTACGCCGAAATGCGGGCCTTCGCCTGCTCGGCGAGCTTGGCGAACGCCGCCTTGTCGGCCACGGCGAGATCCGCGAGAACCTTGCGGTCGATCTCGATCGCGGCTTTCTTGAGGCCGTTCATGAAGGCGCTGTAGCTCAGCCCGAACTGGCGCGCGCCGGCATTGATCCGGGCGATCCAGAGGGCGCGGAACTCGCGCTTCTTCACGCGCCGGTCGCGATAGGCGTACTGCCCTGCCTTCATGACCGCCTGCTTGGCGACGCGAAAGACGTTCTTTCTCCGGCCGCGGAACCCCTTCGCTTTCGCGAGGACCTTCTTGTGCCGGGCGTGCGCGGTGACGCCGCGTTTGACTCGTGGCATGTCTTGTTCCCCCCGCGATCAGGCGTATGGCAGCATCACCTTGACGGCACGCTTGTCGGCGTCGTGAACCGCCGTCGTGCCGCGAAGGTGGCGCTTCCGCTTGGTGGATTTCTTGGTGAGGATATGGCGCAGAAACGCTCGCGAGCGCTTCACGCCGCCGCTGCCGTTCACGCGAAAACGCTTGGCAGCGCTCTTCTTCGTCTTGAGCTTGGGCATGGTGACTCCGATTTGGCCTGGCGCCGGGTGGCTCCTCCTGTGACGGGAGCGCTTGAACGACCGCGGCAACCACTTGTTTTCCCGCCTGCCGGCGGGTCCTGCATTCCCGCTCGCGCGGGATACCGTTGGCTGCGCCGCTATTGCGACGCCGCCGATTTCTCTGCCGGCTTCTCGTCCACCGGCGTCTCGGCTGCCGGCGGCTCGCCCGACGGTTTCGCGCTCGCCGATTTGGCGCTCGCCCGCTTCTCGCCCGCCGGCTTTTCGGCGGCCGGCTTCGCGACGGCTTTCTTCTTAACCGTCGCGACCTTCTTGGGCCCGAGCACCATGATCAGCTGCCGGCCTTCCATCTTCGGGAACTGCTCCACGATCCCATAGGGCTCGAGGTCCGCCTTCACCCGCTCGAGCAGCCGTATGCCGAACTCCTGGTGGGCCATCTCCCGGCCGCGGAACCGCAGCGTCACCTTGGTCTTGTCGCCTTCCTCGAGGAAGCGGGTCAGGTTGCGCAGCTTGATCTTGTAGTCGCCCTCGTCGGTGCCGGGCCGGAACTTCACTTCCTTGACCTGGATCTGCTTCTGCTTGAGCTTTGCTTCGTGCGCCTTCTTGGCCTCGCGGTACTTGAACTTCCCGTAGTCCATCAGCTTGCAGACCGGGGGCTTCGCGAGCGGCGCGATCTCCACCAGGTCGACTTCGCGCTCCTCCGCCATTCGGAGCGCATCCCTTACCGGCACGATGCCGAGCTGCTCGCCGTCTTCGGCCACCAGGCGAACCTCCGGTGCGGTGATCTCGCCGTTGAGCCGCTGCGTCCGCGTTTCCTGAACGATGTTCGGTGCTCCCTAGAATGAAAAAATCAGGCCGCGCTTCCCGGGACCGCCTCGTTGCGGAGGCGCTCGGCGAAGACCTCGAAGTCCAGAGCCCCGAGATCCGCGCCGCCGCGGGTGCGCACGGCCACCTTGTTCGCTGCCCGCTCCTTGTCGCCGACGACCAGCTGGTAGGGCAGCTTCTGTAAGCTATGTTCGCGGATTTTATAGGCAATTTTCTCGTTCCGCAAATCGGCCTCGACCCGGAACCCGGCGGCCTTGAGGCGTGCCGCAACGTCGGCCGCGTAGTCGGCCTGATGCTCGGAAATGTTGAGCACCACCGCCTGGACCGGGGCCAACCACGCCGGGAACGCTCCGGCATAGTGCTCGATCAGGATGCCAATGAACCGTTCCATGGACCCGACGATCGCTCGGTGCAACATGACCGGCACCTTACGCGTGTTGTCCTCGGCGACATACTCCGCGCCCAGCCGGCCCGGCATGTTGAAGTCGACCTGCATCGTTCCGCACTGCCAGATCCGGCCGATGGCATCCTGCAACGAATACTCGATTTTCGGTCCGTAGAACGCGCCCTCTCCGGGGGTGACCTCGAACTCGCAGCCTGACCGCTTGAGCGACTCGATCAGCGCCGCCTCGGCTTTGTCCCAGAGCTCGTCGGCTCCGACGCGCTTCGGCGGGCGCGTGGCGATCCGGTAGATCACGTCCGTAAAGCCGAAGTCGCGGTAGACATTCTGGAGCAACGCGGTGAACGCCACGCACTCGCCGAGGATCTGGTCCTCGGTGCAGAAGACGTGGCCGTCGTCCTGCGTGAACGCGCGCACGCGCATGAGCCCGTGCAGGCTGCCGGACGGCTCGTTGCGATGGCATGCGCCGAACTCGCCGTAGCGCAGCGGGAGGTCGCGGTAGCTGTGCAGGCGCGCCTTGTAGATCTGCACGTGCCCCGGGCAGTTCATCGGCTTGATCGCGTAGTCGCGATTCTCCGAGGCCGTGGTGAACATGTTCTCCTTGTAGTTCTCCCAGTGCCCCGACTTCTCCCACAGGCTGCGGTCGATGATCTGCGGCCCGCGCACCTCGTGGTAGCCGTTGTCGCGATACACCTTGCGCATGTACTGCTCGACCTGCTGCCACAGCGCCCAGCCCTTCGGGTGCCAGAACACCATGCCCGGCGCCTCTTCCTGGCTGTGGAAGAGGTCGAGCTGCGTGCCGAGGCGGCGGTGATCGCGCTTCTCGGCCTCCTCGAGCTGATGGAGGTAGGCGTCCTGCTCCTCCTTCTTCGCCCACGCGGTGCCGTAGATGCGCTGGAGCATCTCGTTCTTTGAGTCGCCGCGCCAGTACGCGCCCGCGACTTTCATCAGCTTGAAGACCTTGAGCTTCCCGGTCGAAGGCACGTGCGGGCCGCGGCAGAGGTCGACGAAGTCGCCCTCGCGATACAGGCCGATCTCCTCTCCCGCCGGGATCGACGCGATGATCTCCGCCTTGTAGTGCTCGCCGATCGACTTGAAAAACTCGACGGCCTTGTCGCGCTCCCATGCTTCGCGCGTCACCGGGAGGTCGCGCTTCGCGAGCTCGGTCATGCGCTTCTCGATCGCCGCGAGGTCCTCGGGCGTAAAGGGCCGCTTGTAGGCAAAGTCGTAGTAGAAGCCGTTCTCGATGACCGGGCCGATGGTCACCTGGGCGTCGGGGAACAATTCCTTCACCGCGTACGCGAGCAGGTGCGCGGTCGAGTGGCGCAGGATCTGCAGGCCGTCCTTGTCCTTGTCGGTGACGATCGCGACGTCCGCGTCGCACTCGACCCTGTAGGCGGTGTCGACGAGCTTCCCGTCGACGCGTCCGGCGAGCGCCGCCTTGGCGAGGCCGGGGCCGATAGATTGCGCGACCTCGGCGACCGTCACGGCACCGGGGAACACTTTCACCGCGCCGTCGGGGAGTCGGATGTTGATCATGTCGGGGGTTCTCGTCGGGCAAAAAAAAGTGCGGTCGAGCCGCACCTTCCTCCGTGACGCGCTCTACCGTCGGGTCGTCAGTCGACGCCGGTCGCAGTTCGCATCGTCACGTTCGTTCACTCCGTCGAGAAAGCTGGTAGGCGCGATTGGACTCGAACCAACGACCCCCACCATGTCAAGGTGGTGCTCTAGCCAGCTGAGCTACGCGCCTGGGGAAGCGGGGATTCTAGCCGAGGGGCGCGCTTGCGGCAAACTCCTTGAAGCCTCAGGCTTTCCGGGCCGCCGACCGGAGCATCTCGCGCGCATGCTCGCGCGAGGTGTCGGTGATCTTCATGCCCCCGAGCATGCGCGCGACTTCCTCCACGCGCTCGTCCTCGTCGAGCACCGCGACGCGACTGCGCGTCGCGCCGTTGACAGTGAGCTTGGCGACCGACCACTGGTGATCGGCCTGCGCCGCGACCTGCGGCAGATGCGTCACGCACAGGACCTGCCGCTCGCCGCCGAGCAGCCGCAGCTTGCGCCCCACGACCTCGGCGACCGCGCCGCCGATTCCCGCATCCACCTCGTCGAACACCAGCGTCGGCACGGCCGCGGCCTTGGCGGTGATCACCTGGATCGCGAGGCTGATGCGCGACAGCTCGCCGCCGGAGGCGACCTTCGCGAGCGGGCGCGGCTCGACACCGGGATTGGTGGAGACGAGGAACTCGACCGACTCGTTCCCCCGCGCGCTGCCGGCCTCGAGCGCGTGCAGCGCCACCTCGAGCTTGCCGCCCATCGCGAGATCCTTCATGGCCACGGTCACCTGGCGCGCCAGCTTCGTCGCGGCCTGGCGGCGCTCGGCCGAGAGCTTCGTCGCGAAGCCAGCGTAGCGTCGCTTCGCGGCGTCTTCCTGGGCACGGAGCGCGTCGACATCGGAAGCCGCGTCGAGCTCGGCAAGACGCGCGGCGAGGCGCTCTGCAACCTCCGGAAGCGACTCGGGGCCGACCCGGAGCTTGCGCGCTGTGGAGTGGAGCGCCCCGAGTCGCCGCTCGACCTCGGCGAGCCGCCCGGGATCGAGCTCGACGCGATCGGCATAGCGGCGCAGCGCGTGCGCGGCCTCCTCGATCTGCGCGACCGCGCCGTCGAGCATCGCGACCGGTTCCGCGAGCGCGGCGTCGTAGCCGGTGAGCGCGCGCAGCCGCGACGCCGCAGCGCCGACCGCGCTCGACGCCGCAGCGTCGGATTCGGAGATCGCGTCGAGCGCGGCGCGCGCACCCTCGATCAGGCTGGCGGCGTGCGCGAGGCGGCTCTGCTCGGCCTGGACCTCGTCCCATTCCCCGGGACGCGCCGCCAGCTTCGACAGCTCGTCGACCTGCCATGCGAGCTGCTCGCGCTCCGCGGCGCGGGCCGCCGCGTGCGTCTCCTGCTCCGCACGCGCCTTCGCAATCCGTTGCCACTCGCGATAAGCGGTTCCGGCATCCCGGGCGAGCCCGCCGAGCCCGGCGTGCGTGTCGAGGAGATCGCGCTGCGAGTTCGCGCGCACGAGCGACTGGTGGGCGTGCTGGCCATGAATGTCGAGGAGCAGTTCCCCGACCTCGCCGAGCTGCTGGATCGTCGCGGGGGAGCCGTTGATGAACGCCCGCGAGCGGCCGGTCCGGTCGACGACGCGGCGCAGGAGCAGCCGCCCTTCGTCGCCTTCCAGCGCGCTCTCGGCAAGCCAGGTTTGCGCGGCGGGAAGCCGCTCGATCGCGAATTCCGCCACCACCTCCGCACGCTCGGCGCCCGACCGGACGGCGGTCGGGTCGGCCCGGCCGCCGAGCGCGAGCTCGAGCGCGTCGACGAGAAGCGACTTGCCCGCGCCCGTCTCGCCGGTGAGGGCGGTGAAACCGGGCTCGAACTCGAGGTCGAGCACGTCGACGATCGCGAAGTCGCGTACCGAAAGGTGAACGAGCACGTGGCTGCAGTGGCGCTAGAACAGACTCTCGCTCCAGCGGAGCTTTTCGCGCAGCATCGCGTAGTAGCTGTAGCCGGGCGGATGGACGAGCGTGACGGGGTGCGCCGCGCGCCGGATCTCGACCCGGTCGCCCTCGGCGAGGTCATAGTGCGGCTGGCCGTCGAAGTGCAACCGGGCATCGGCGCTGCGCTTCACGGTGATCTCCAGCGTCGCGCTCTCGTCGACCGCGATCGGCCGGTTCGAGAGCGTGTGCGGGCAGATCGGCACGAGCGCGAGCGCCGGCACCCCGGGCTGGATGATCGGGCCGCCCGCCGAGAGCGCGTACGCCGTCGAGCCGGTCGGGGTCGCAACGATCAGCCCGTCAGCCCGCAGGTCGTAGAGGAACTGGCCGTCGATGCGCACCATCAGCTCGATCAGCCGGCCGGTCGATCCCTTGCTCACCACGACGTCGTTGAGGGCGCCCATGGCGAGCACGCTCTGCCCAGCGCGCGACACCGTCGCCGCGAGCATCGTGCGCGACTCGGTCGCAAACTCGCCGGCGATGATCTTCGCCATTGCGTCCGTCATGGCGCCGAGCGCGATGTCGGTCATGAAGCCGAGCCGCCCCTGGTTCACGCCGATTAGCGGGACGCCGGAGGGCGCGAGCGCGCGCGCGGCAGAGAGCATGCTGCCGTCGCCGCCCAGGATGACCGCCAGGTCGGCCTGCGCGCCGATCGCCGCGTAGTCCACGACCGCAAACCCGGTGACGGCCGACTCCGTGGCGGTCTCCCGCTCGATCAGCACCGTGCACCCGCGATCGAGCAGGAAGCGCCCGAGCACACGGATGGGCTCGGCGACGTCCCGGCTCTTGTAGCGACCGATCAGCGCGACGGTCTTGAAGGCGGCGAACATGCGCCAAATTTACACTACATGGCCCCGTGGCCAGCGGCGTGCGCAGATGCCCCTCTTGCGGTGCCCGGGCCCTGGATCGGGCGGATGCTGAAATTCGGGAATCCGTCCCCTGCCACCCAAATCGGTGCTGTTAGAATCGTCCGCATGTTGGATCAACGCGCCCAGCTCCTGCTGAAGACCCTGGTCGAGCGCTACATCGCCGAGGGGGAGCCGGTCGGCTCGCGCGCGCTCTCGAAGTACTCTGGGCTCGATCTCAGCCCGGCGACGGTCCGCAACGTCATGGCCGACCTCGAGGAGCTCGGCTTCATCGCCAGCCCGCACACCTCCGCGGGCCGCGTGCCGACGCCGCGCGGCTATCGCTTCTTCGTCGACACACTGCTGACGATCAAGCAGCTCGACCGCGTCGAACTGGACCGCCTGGAGGGCAACCTCCATCCCGACCATCCCCAACGGGTGATCAGCCAGGCGTCCCAGGTGCTCTCCGACCTCACTCGCTTCGCCGGCGTGGTGGTCTCGGCGCGGCGCCGCAGCCCGGCGTTCCGCCACATCGAGTTCCTGTCGCTCTCGGACAAGCGCGTCCTGCTGATCATCGTCACGCCAGAAGGCGACGTGCAGAATCGCATCCTGCTGACCGACCGCACCTACTCGCCCGCCGAGCTGTCGATGGCGGCCAGCTTCCTCAACCAGAACTGCGCCGGCCTCACCTTCGACCAGATCCGGCGGGGGCTGCACGATGAGCTGCGGCAGCTGCGCGAGGACATGACCTCGCTCATGACGGCAGCGGTCCAGGCGAGCGACGAGGCCCTGTCGGAGAGCGCCGAGAGCTACGTCATCTCCGGCGAGCGGCGCCTGCTCGACTCGGCAGACCTCGCCTCCAACATGAAGCGCCTGCGCGAGCTGTTCGAGCTGTTCGAGACGCGGACGGTGCTGATGCAGCTCCTCGACGTGTCGACCCGGGCGCAGGGTGTGCAGATCTTCATCGGCGGCGAGTCGGGCATCGCGCCGCTCGACGAGTGCAGCGTGGTCACCGCCCCCTACGAGGTCGACGGCGTGGTCGTCGGGACGGTCGGCGTGATCGGTCCGACCCGGATGGCGTACGAGCGGGTGATCCCGATCGTCGACGTCACCGCGAAGCTGCTTTCGAGCGCGCTGTCGCAGCACTAGCACTGCGGGTTCCGAGTCAGCGGTTCGCAACTGCTGACAGCCTGCAACCGACATATTCGCGATGCCCTTTCTGAAGGAACCTCCGTACACCCACGGCACGGTGCCGCGCACGGGCGTCCTGCTCATCAACCTCGGCACGCCCGGGTCGCCGACCGCGGCCGCGGTGCGCCGCTACCTGCGCGAGTTCCTGTCCGACCCCCGGGTCGTCGAGCTCCCCCGCGCGCTCTGGAATCCGATCCTGCATGGCGTGATCCTCCCCACCCGGCCGCGCCGGTCCGCGGCGCGCTACGCGGCGATCTGGACGAAGGACGGCTCGCCCCTGCAGCTTTACACGGCGCGGCAGGCCAAGCTGTTGCAGGGCGTTGTCGGCGAGCGTTTGAAGCTGCCGGTGGTGGTCGAGTACGCGATGCGCTACGGCGACCCGTCGATCCCGACGGTGCTGACGCGGATGCGCGCCGCGCACGTCGAGCGCCTGCTCGTCCTGCCGCTCTACCCGCAGTACGCCGCGAGCACGACCGCGAGCGCGGTGGACGCCGTGGGCGACTGGCTGGGACGCGCGCGCAATCAGCCGGAACTGCGGGTGGTGAAGCATTTCCACGACCACCCCGCCTACATCACCGCGCTCGGCGACTCGCTGCGCGATTTCTGGCGCCTCCGCGGGCGGCCCGACAAGCTCGTCATGAGCTTTCACGGCGTGCCGAGATTCACGCTCGACAGCGGCGACCCCTACCACTGCGAATGCCAGAAGACAGCGCGGCTCCTCGCCGCGGACCTGGAGCTCCCGGATGCCGCGTGGCAGATCGCGTTCCAGTCGCGCTTCGGGCGCGCGGAGTGGCTCAAGCCCTACACCGCGGAAATCGTGCCGAAGCTGGCGCGCACGGGTGCGCGGCGCGTGGACGTCGTCTGCCCCGGCTTCGTCTCGGACTGTCTCGAAACCCTGGAGGAGATCGCGCTCGAGGCGAAAGCCCTCTTCCTCGGCGCCGGCGGCAAGGAGTTCAACGCCGTCCCGTGCCTGAACGACCGCCCGGGCTGGATCGATGCGCTCGCGGCGATCGCGCGCGATCATCTCGGCGGGTGGGGTGCGGAGGGATGGGATCGCGCCGCCGCGGAGGAGACGGCACGCGCTTCGGCAGCGCGGGCCAAGCGGCTCGGCGCGAAGGTGTGACGGAGGTCGAATGCGCCTGATAGTGCGGTGGATGATCAACGCGCTGGCGCTGCTGGCGTTGCCCTACGTAGTCAGCGGAATCGAGCTGAAGAGCTTCTACATCGCACTGATCGTCGCCGTCGTGCTAGGCCTCCTCAATGCCGTGGTCCGGCCGGTCCTGATCCTGCTGACGCTCCCGGTGACGCTGCTGACCCTCGGCTTGTTCATCCTGGTCATCAACGCCCTGCTGTTCTGGTTCGTCGGGACGTTCGTGGAGGGATTCCACGTTAGCGGCTTCTGGGCCGCGTTCTTCGGGGCGATCCTCTATTCTCTCATCACGTGGGCCGTAAATGCCCTGGTCTTCGACGACCGCGCTCAGCCGCCGGTGAGCGCGCGCTGAACCTCGACGAGCAGCGCGCGCGCGGCCTCGGGCGGCAGCGCGTCGAGCGCGGCCTGCCAGCGCGGGAATAGATTGGATTCCTCGCGGTGCTCGTGCTTCGCGAGCGTGCCCGAGAGGATCGCGACAAACGGCTCTGCTTCCCAGGCTTCGGCCGCGCTCTCGCCGAGGGCCGCCTCGACCTCCCTCAGCTGCGCGAGGATCTCGTCGTGCTCGCCGAGCATGATGCCGACGTGGTCGGTGCCGTCGGGGGCAACGGCCGGCGGCAGGCGCGGCGCGAGGAGTTCGTTCTCGGCCACCAAGTGCTGGCCGATCCCGGCCGCAAATTCCGCAACGAGCGGGCGCGCGCCGGCGAGGTCCTGCGCGTTCAACCGCCGCAGGGCCACCGCGAGCAGCTCGTCAAGCCGCCGGTGGTCGCGGACCAGGAGGTCGATGACGCCGCTCGGAGCGGTGTCGGCGCGACGGCGCACGGTCGCGCACCAGGCATGCGCATCGCGCTCCACATCCCATGCCAGCGCATCGCGCAGCTGCAGGTTGAGGCTCGCCATCATCAGCGCCGGGTCGTCGGCGGTGACGAGGCGGACCGCCTCGCCGGGCCCCAGGTCGCGGACCGCGTAGAACGCCGCGGTCTGGACCCGTGCGGCCGGTTCCTGGCGCAGATCGACTGTGGGCAGGCTCATCACGTAGCCGCTTGATTCGCCTGGATTCTCGCACGGGCCTTGAATTCCGCGGCGGCGCCCCAATTACCCCCGCGTACCCAGGGGACATGAGCAGCGGAAGACGAATGCAGCCGGACCGACACGACGCCCTTCCTCCCGCGCAGGACGAGCCTGCGGGCACGCCCGCAGCCGAGAACGACGCCGCGCAAGTCGACCTCCAGCCGACGGTCGAGGAGCAGCTGCGCGCCGCAGAGCTCAAGGCCGCCGAGCATCACGACGCGTGGCTGCGCGCGAAGGCCGAGGCCGAGAACATCCGCAAGCGCGCACAGGAAGACGTCGCCAAGGCGCACAAGTTCGGCATCGAGCGGTTCGCGACCGATCTCCTGGCGGTCAAGGACAGCCTGGAGGCCGCCCTGGCAGCCGAGAGCGCGAACGTCGAGAACATGCGCGGCGGCGTGGAGCTCACGCTGCGCCAGCTCGAGTCCGCGTTCGAGAAGCAGCAGCTGCGCGAGATCAACCCGGTGGGCGAGAAGTTCGACCCGCACCGGCACCAGGCGATCAGCACGCTGCCCTCGGACAAGGAACCGAACACGGTCATCAACGTCCTGCAGAAGGGCTACAGCCTGAGCGACCGCGTCATCCGCCCCGCACTGGTGACGGTCGCGAAGCCGAAAGACGCTTGATTCTCGGGAACTTAGCCCCACCTCCGAAACAACGCTCGAACCAACGACAGGAACACGGCCATGGGAAAGATCATCGGCATTGACCTCGGGACCACCAACTCCTGCGTCGCCATCATGGAAGGCGGCAAGCCCAAGGTCATCGAGAACTCCGAGGGCGCGCGCACGACGCCCTCCATCGTCGCCTACATGGAGGACGGCGAGGTCCTGGTCGGGGCACCGGCCAAGCGCCAGGCCGTCACCAACCCCAAGAACACCCTCTACGCGATCAAGCGCCTGATCGGGCGCAAGTTCGAGGAGAAGGAGGTCCAGAAGGACATCGGCCTGATGCCGTTCAGGATCGTCAAGGCCGACAATGGCGACGCGTGGGTCGAGGTGCGCGGCAAGAAGATCGCGCCGCCGGAGATCTCCGCGCAGGTCCTGCGCAAGATGAAGAAGACCGCCGAGGACTATCTCGGCGAGGAAGTGACCGAGGCGGTCATCACCGTCCCCGCGTACTTCAACGACTCACAGCGCCAGGCGACCAAGGACGCCGGCCGCATCGCGGGGCTCGAGGTCAAGCGGATCATCAACGAGCCGACCGCGGCCGCGCTCGCCTTCGGCCTCGACAAGGGCGGCAAGAAGGACATGAAGATCGCCGTCTACGACCTCGGCGGCGGCACGTTCGACATCTCGATTATCGAGATCGCCGACGTCGAGGGCGAGAAGCAGTTCGAGGTGCTCGCCACCAACGGCGACACGTTCCTCGGCGGCGAGGACTTCGACCAGCGCCTGATCGACTACATCGTCACCGAGTTCAAGAAGGACCAGGGCGTCGACCTGTCGAAGGACGTGCTCGCGCTGCAGCGCCTCAAGGAGGCCGCCGAGAAGGCGAAGATCGAGCTTTCCTCAACCCAGCAGACCGAGCTCAACCTGCCGTACATCACCGCGGACGCGAGCGGGCCCAAGCACCTCACGATGAAGATCACGCGGGCGAAGTTCGAGAGCCTCGTTGACGACCTCATCCAGAAGACAATCGAGCCCTGCCGCACCGCGATCAAGGACGCGGGCGTGAAGGTCTCCGACATCCACGACGTGATCCTCGTCGGCGGCATGACGCGCATGCCGAAGGTCGTGGACACGGTGCGCGAGTTCTTCGGCAAGGAGCCGCGCAAGGACGTCAACCCCGACGAGGCCGTCGCCGTCGGCGCCGCGATCCAGGGCGGCGTGCTCCAGGGCGAGGTGAAGGACGTGCTGCTGCTTGACGTCACGCCCCTCTCGCTCGGCATCGAGACGCTCGGCGGCGTGATGACCAAGCTCATCCAGAAGAACACCACCATTCCGACCAAGGCGCAGCAGGTGTTTTCCACGGCCGACGACAACCAGTCGGCGGTCACGATCCACGTGCTGCAGGGCGAGCGCGAGATGGCGGGCGGCAACAAGAGCCTCGGGCAGTTCAATCTCGAGGGCATCCCGCCGGCGCCGCGCGGCATGCCGCAGATCGAGGTGACCTTCGACATCGACGCGAACGGGATCCTCCACGTGTCGGCGAAGGACAAGGCGACCGGCAAGCAGAACAAGATCACCATCAAGGCGAGCTCCGGCCTCACCGAGGACGAGATTCAGCGGATGGTGAAGGACGCCGAGGCGCACGCGGAGGAGGACAAGCGGCTACACGAGCTCGTCGACGCGCGCAACCGCGGCGACTCGCTCGCGCACTCGGTCAGGAAGTCGCTCGCCGAGTACGGCGAGAAGGTCGGAGCCGACGAGAAGTCGAAGATCGAGGCCGCCCTGAAGGACCTCGAGGAGGCGCTGAAGGGCGACGACAAGGCGCGGATCGAGGCGAAGACCGAGGCGCTGGCGACCGCGGCGCAGAAGCTCGGCGAGCGCATGTACGCCGACGCGCAGGCCGCGGCGGGCGAGCAAGGCGCGGGCGCCGAGCAGGCGGCGGGCGGCGGCAAGAAGGCGGACGAGAACGTCGTCGACGCGGAGTTCACGGAAGTCAAAGACAAGAAGTGATATCCCGCCACCCCCGGTGACGGGATATCCGGCCGCGTTCAGGCGACGCGAAAGGCGCGCCGCCTAACGCGGCCGCGTGTTATCGGGGAGCGGGACTCGCAGCATGGCCAAGCGTGACTACTACGAGGTGCTCGGCGTCAATCGCGACGCGAACGAGGAGGCCGTCAAGAAGGCGTATCGCAAGCTCGCGATGAAGTGGCATCCGGACCGCAACCCAGAGAACCCGAAGGCGGAGGAGCACTTCAAGGAGGCGAAGGAAGCCTACGAGGTGCTCTCCGACGACCAGAAGCGCGCGGCCTACGACCAGTTCGGCCACGCGGGGGTCAATCCCCAGGCGGCCGCGGGGGGCGCCGGATTCTCGAACTTCGCCGACGCCTTCGGCGAGATCTTCGGCGACATCTTCGGGCAGGGACGCACCCGCTCGGGCGTATACCGCGGCGCGGACCTCCGCTACAACCTCGAGATCGCACTCGAGCAGGCGGCGCACGGCACCGAGACGAAGATCCGCATTCCCACGTTCGAGGACTGTGCGAGCTGCAGCGGGACCGGTGCGAAGCCGGGCACGAAGCCGCAGACCTGCACGACCTGCAACGGCCAGGGCCAGGTGCGGATGCAGCAGGGGTTCTTCTCGATCCAGCAGACCTGCCCGCGCTGCCACGGCTCCGGCAAGGTGATCGCCGATCCGTGCACCGCCTGCCACGGCGCGGGCCGGGTGAAGACACAGAAGACCCTGTCGGTGAAGATCCCCGGCGGCGTCGACGAGGGCGACCGCATCCGCCTCGCGAACGAGGGCGAGCCGGGCGTGAACGGCGGCCCCCCGGGCGACCTCTACGTCCAGATCCGCATCAAGCCGCACCCTGTTTTCCAGCGCGACCACGACGACCTCCACTGCGAGATGCCGATCGCCTTCGCCACCGCCGCGCTCGGCGGCGAGATCGACATCCCGACGCTCGACGGCGCCGCGAAGATCAAGGTGCCCGCCGAGACGCAGAGCGGCAAGGTGTTCCGGCTGCGCGGCAAGGGCATCAAGGGCGTGCGCTCGAGCAGCCACGGCGACCTCTTCTGCCACGTGGTCATCGAGACCCCGGTGAACCTCACGGAGCGGCAGAAGGAGCTCCTGCGCGAGTTCGACGCGATCACCCAGAAGCACAGCGACCGCCACAACCCCCGCGCCAAGTCCTGGATGGACAAGGTGCGCGAGTTTTTCGCGTCCTGAGCGAGCGGGCCAACCCTAGTACACAGCCGCGACACGCTGTCATGGGGTGCGCGCGTCGCACGGCAGCCGGCGGATAGCGTCGCGCCCGGCGCGCATAGCACTGCGGATCGCGTGGTCGAGCTGCAACGACTGGCCGCACTCGTCCAGTGGGGATACGCGAACGATCCGCTACCGGACTCACCGTCAGACGGCATCAGCGTGCGTTCGTCGTTGTCGACCGTCCCTTCGGGACAATTTCCACCCTTGGTTTGTTCGGCGCAGAATTACGCCCCCCGAAATCACCGATCGTCGCCTTTGTTGGGTGTCGTGGTGGAAGGGGCGTGATGGATGAGGGGTCGGTGGCGCTTGCTGTGGGTGAGCCGTGCGGCCGCAGTGGGAGGCCGCGTCGAGGATGTCATCCTCCGGGGCTCGTGGGGGTGCGGGAGACCGGCCTGACGTGGGCGAACATGCTGCGGGCGTTCCAGGTGGGGAAGGTTCGTACGATCCAAGAGAGACCGTGGAGTTGGATGCGGCGAGTGCGGGTGGCTTCGGCCCAGGTGAGCTGGCCGGCGTGCCATTTTACGAAGGCTTCGGCTTCCGCCGTGATGTAGAGGTCCGCGTCGAGGCCGGCGTACGTCTTGCAGATCTCGGTGTCTCCGTGCTCGATCAGCAGCCAGAACCGCTCGTTGCGGGGGCGGCCGGTGAAGTCGAAGCGGATAACGACGCGTCGATCCGGGAGCCGGTCTCGTCGCAGCGCGTTGCACATCGACCATAGAGCCACAAAAGGATCGAGGTGCTCGGGGGCGATCTCGAGCCAGCGGGCACCCCACTCGCCGAGCGACCCGCAGACCTTGAAGAGGTCGCGACCCGCGGCCGTGAGCTCATAGTGGCACCCGCGCCCGTCGAACTTAGGTGCCGACTCGACGATGGCAAGCCGTTCGAGCTGCTTGAGGCGCTGTGAGAGCAGGGTGCGGGAGAGCCCGGGCGCGCCCTCCAGGATCTCACTGAAGCTTCCGCAGCCCAAGTACAGGTTGCGGATGATCAGTGGCGTCCAGCGCTCAGCGAAGATCTCGGCGCCACGGGCGATGGGGCAGTACTGGCCGTACGTCCTCACGACGCCAGTGTCGCGCGCCTGCCTTCGGCTGTGAAGTCCAGATTGTTGACTAGACAGCCGCGGTCCGCGGTGGTCCGATGTGGCCGTCGAATGAGGAGGACCCGATGACGACACCGACGACCGCGGAAGTCGGCCGCGGCAGCAAGGAGCCGACCGTCGTGGAGATCGACCGGTTCCGAGGCCGGCTGATCAGTGCCGACCACGCCGACTACGACATTGCCCGTGCAGTGTGGAACGGTGCCATCGACCGGCGCCCGCGCCTGATCGCCCGATGCATCGGGACCGCCGACGTGGTCGCGGCCGTGCGTTACGCCGGCGACCACGATCTGGAGATCGCCATACGGGGCGGAGGCCACAACGTGGCGGGCACCGCCGTCTGCGACGACGGGATCGTCATTGACCTTTCGGCAATGCGGGCCGTGCGGGTCGATCCCGCCGACCGCAGGGCCTGGGTGCAGGGTGGTGCGCTGTGGGGCGACGTCGATCACGAGACGCAGGCGCACGGTCTGGCCACCACCGGCGGAATCGTGAGCCACACCGGCGTCGCCGGGCTCACCCTCGGCGGTGGCATCGGCTGGCTGATGCGCAAGCATGGCCTCACGGTCGACAACCTCCTCGCCGTCGACGTCGTGACGGCCGACGGCGAGTTGCTGCGCGCGTCCGAGGATGAGCACCCCGACCTGTTCTGGGCGTTGCGAGGCGGCGGCGGCAACTTCGGCGTGGTCACCTCGTTCGAGTTCCGCCTCCACACCGTCGGGCCCACCGTCCTGGCCGGGCCCATCCTCTGGGACGCGAGCGACGCGGGGGAGGTCCTCCGCTTCTACCGCGACTTCATCCGCGACGCTCCCGACGAGCTCGGCACGGTCGTGAGGTTCGGCACCGCGCCACCGCTACCCGTCATCCCCGAGGATCTGCACTGGCGCCCGGTGGTAATGGTGGGTACCTGCTATGCCGGGCCGGTCGAGGAGGGTGAGCAGCGGCTCGGCCCGCTCCGCGCATCCCGGACTCCCCTCCTCGACCTGGTCGGGCCCGCGCCGTACGTGGGATTCCAGAGCGCGCTCGACTCGACCGTCGTCCACGGTTGGAACTACTACTGGAAGTCCACCCATCTCCCAGAGCTGCGCGACGACCTCATCGACGTGATCGTCGAGCACGCGTTCTCCTGCTCGTCGCCACGGTCGTACGCGGCGATGTTCCATCTGAAGGGGGCGGTGAGCCGAGTGGCCGAGGGCGGGACGGCGTTCGGGAACCGGCAGGCGTCGCACGCGATCACCCTCGATGGTGTGTGGCGGCCAGGCGAGGACTTCGGCGACCGGGACACCGCTTGGACGAGGGGGTTCTTCGCCGCCCTCGGCCGCTTCCGCGAAGGCGTGTACGTCAACTTCCTCGGCGGCGACGAACACCCCGACCGGGTCCGCGAGGCGTACGGCGACTCCGTCTACGACCGGCTGGTACACGTGAAGACCACGTACGACCCCGACAACGTCTTCCACCACAACCAGAACATACGCCCGAGGGTGCTTGCGGACAGGTCGTGACGCTGGGTGCGGGGGTCGCGGCTGGCTAATCCTGGTTAGCCAGCTATGCATGGGCGTTGTTCGTCGACGGCTCGTTTCTGGGTCCTTTGCTGACCGGATCGTTGCTTCAGGTCGGCTGCGTTTTTACGCGCTCGGAGCTGCCGGTTTGGAGCGTGGCGCTGCCTTCGACAGCGAGTCTGTGGCCGCGATTGAGCGCCCGCGGCGCGCGGGACGCCGGCGCTGACGTCTTGGCGGGCTCTCGGAGGCTGTTCCTTCAACAGGACGAAGAGGTGCGCGAATTCTTCGCTTCGTGATGGGATGTTGCCTACCGGGCGATCGCCGACGGGGCCCGGGCGGCCCTTGCCCCGGCATCCCTCGAACTACCACCAAATGCAGCCCCGTGAGGTTTTGCACCCCCTCCAGCCCCCCTTGCGCCGGCCGCCCGGATCGGCAATTCTTCCTGGACGCATGCGGCATTAGCCGCGATTCTTTCGGTCTGACCTGAACTGGTCCCGGGGAGCCCAATGATGCACCGCAAAATTTGCGTCGCCGCCGCGCTTGCCGCCGCATTTGCCCTGCCTGCCCTCGCCCAGAGGGACGCCGGGGGCGGGGGCACGATATTAATTGGCCAGTCCGTGCCGCTCAGCGGCTCCAACAAGGACCTCGGCGAGGACATCCGGGAAGGGGCGCTCGCTTACCTCAAGAAGGTGAACGACGCGGGGGGCGGCGTCAACGGCCGCAAGATCGAGCTCGTGTCGCTCGACGATGCGAACGACACCAAGCGTTCCGAGACGAACACCAAGACCCTGATCGACCAGGGCGTCCTCGCGCTCTTCGGCTACGGCAGCGCCACCCTTAGCCGTCCCGCGATGCCGCACGTGGAGGCGGCGCGCATCACGTTCATGGCGCCGTTCACCGGCGCCGACCCGATGCGGGTGTTCAACCGGTTCGTCTACAACCACCGCGCCAGCTACGCCGACGAGATGGAGAAGGTCGTCGACCACTACACGACGTTCGGCATCAAGCGCTTCGCGATCGTCCATTACGACGACGCGATCGGGAAGGCGAACTTCGGCGCCGTCGAGCGCGCGCTGAAGGCGCGCAACCTGAGCGTCGTCGCGGTCGCGTCACTGCAGCGGACGCAGGCGGACATCTTCAAGGACGTCGCGAAGGTGATGCAGGCAAATCCCGACGTCGTGATCACGACCACGCTCTACAAGCACGCAGCGGATTTCGTCAAGCTGTCGCGCAAGCAGGGATCGGGCGCACAGTTCATCAGCAACTCGTTCCCCGGCTCGACGGCCCTCGCCGCCGCGCTCGGCGCGGACGGCCTCGGCGTGGCGATGACGCAGGTCGTGCCCACCGTGACCAAGCGCTCGATACCGATCGTCAAGGAGTACCAGGAGGCGGTCGAGAAGATGAAGGGCAAGAAGGACTACTCGTTCCAGGCCCTCGAGGCGTACATCGCCATGCGCGTCCTCGTCGAGGGGATCCGCCGCGCCGGCCCGCAGCCCACTCGCGAGAAGCTGCTTCAGGCGATGGACACGCTGCAGAACTTCGATCTCGGCGGGTACGTCGTCAACTTCACGCCGAACAATCACAACGGCAGCAATTACGTCGGCCTGACGATCCTCGGGCGCGATCTCGCGTTCAAGGACTGAGCGGGCACGCCCGCAAGCCAAGAACGGGCGCCTCGGCGCCCGTTCTCATAACGGCGGCTAGGCCCGCCGCCAGGTCGTCCCCTGCGGCCCGTCCTCCAGCACGATCCCCGCGTCGAGCAACCCCTTGCGGATCCGGTCGGCTTCGGCGAAGCGCTTCTCCTTCTTCGCCGCGCCGCGATCGGCGATCAGCCGCTCGATCCGCTCGACCGTCCAGCCGACGGGTAGCTCGCCCTTCAGGTAGTCCCCCGGGTGCCGCTGGACCAGCCCGAGCACGGCGCCGAGCCGCCCGAGCAGGAGGGCGGACTCGCCTCCGCCCGGCTTGTTGGCATCGTTCGCCAGCTCGAACAACACCGCGATCGCCTCCGGCGTGTTGAAGTCGTCGTCCATCGCGTCCTTGAATCGGGCCGCACGCGGATCCTTCCAGTCGATCGATCCGGCCGCCGCTGGTGCGGATTTGAGCGCAGTGTAGAGGCGCGCCAGGCCGCTCTTCGCCTCGTCGAGGTGCCTGTCCGAGTAGTTCAGCGGGCTGCGATAGTGGGCGCGGAGGATGAAGAAGCGCACCACCTCGGGGTCGTACTTGGCCAGCACCTCGCGGATCGTGAAGAAGTTGCCGAGCGACTTCGACATCTTCTCGTCGTCGACCCGCACGAAACCGTTGTGCATCCAGTAGTTCACGAAGGTGCTGCGGTTCGCGCCTTCCGACTGGGCGATCTCGTTCTCGTGGTGCGGGAACTGCAGGTCCTCGCCGCCACCGTGGATGTCGAAGTGCTTCCCGAGCAGCGCCTCCGACATGGCCGAGCACTCGATGTGCCAGCCGGGGCGCCCGCCGCCGTAGGGCGACGGCCATTCGGGCTCTCCCTCCTTCGCGCGCTTCCACAGGACGAAGTCGAGCGGATCCTGCTTGTCGCGGTCGACCTCCACGCGCTCACCGGCGCGCAGCTCGTCGAGCGACTTCCCGGAGAGCTTGCCGTATCCGGGAAACTTGCGGACCGCGTAGTTCACGTCGCCGCTCGCCGCGCGGTACGCGAACCCGTTCTTCTCGAGCGCGCCGATCATCGCGAGCATCTGCGGCACGTACTGCGTCGCGCGCGGCTCGTAGTCCGGCGGCTGGATGCCGAGCGCGCGCTCGTCCTCGTGCATGTAGCCGATGAACCGCTCGGTCAGGTGGCCGATCGTCTCCCCGTTCTCGACGGCGCGCCGGATGATCTTGTCGTCGATGTCGGTGATGTTGCGCACGTAGGTCAGGTCGTAACCGCTCGCGCGCAGCCAGCGCTGCACCACGTCGAACACCACCATCACGCGCGCGTGCCCGATGTGGCAGTAGTCGTAGACCGTCATGCCGCACACGTACATGCGCACTCGGCCGGGCTCGATCGGGACGAAGTCATGCTTGCTGCGCGTCAGCGTGTTGTAGATCTTGAGCATGCGAGGATGGAGATCTAGAGAGTGGCGCCCCAGCGTTGCGGAAGGGTTATTCAACTGCTTTCCGCTCGGGCTTCTTGCTAGAATTCAGCGCCTTGGAAACGCATCGCAGTATAGCCGACAATGCGCCTCGCACCCCTCGTCGCAGCGCTCGCCGCCGTGTTCGCGCTCGCGGCCGGCGCGCAGGTGGAGGAGCTGCGTGACGCGCGCCAGTCGCTGCGCTCGGGCAACCCGGCCGCTGCGCTCGCCGCAGTGGACAAGCACCTCGCGGGGAAGCCCCAGGACGCCGACGCGCGGTTTCTCCGCGGCGTCATCCTGACCGAGCTCGCCCGGCCCGACGAGGCGTTCGACGTGTTCCTCCGTCTCACCCAGGACTTCCCGGAGCTCCCCGAGCCGTACAACAATCTCGCCGTCCTCTACGCCGCGCGCGGCGAGTACGAGCGTGCGCGCGCGAGCCTCGAGATGGCAATCCGCGCCAAGCCCGACTACGCGACGGCGTACGAGAATCTCGGCGACGTCCACGCGCGGCTCTCTTCCCAGGCATACGAAAAGGCCGCGCAGCTCGACGCCCGCAACCGCAACGCCGCCGCGAAGCTCGCGCTCGCGCGCGAGTTGGTGAACTACGCGCCGAAGAAGAAGCCCGCGGCCGGTACGATCAAGTAAGCGGCGCCCCGGACCCCGTCCCACGACCCCGAAGAAAGGAAAACCGCCTTGCGCAAACTGCTCGCCCTCCTCGCCCTGTCCGTCCTGGGCACCGACGCGCTCGCCGCCGATCCGCGCGTCGAGCTGAAGACCAACCGCGGCTCGATCGTGCTCGAGCTCAACCAGGCAAAGGCGCCGAAGACCGTCGCGAACTTTCTCCAGTACGTGAAGGACGGTCACTACGACGGAACGGTCTTCCACCGCGTGATCGACGGTTTCATGATCCAGGGCGGCGGGTTCGACAAGGACATGAAGCAGAAGAAGACCCGCCCATCGATCGAGAACGAGGCTGCGAACGGTCTGAAGAACGACTACGGCACGATCGCCATGGCGCGCACGCCCGACCCGCACTCGGCGAGCGCCCAGTTCTTCATAAACGTGAAGAACAACGACTTCCTGAACTATCGCGAGCCGACGTCGCAGGGCTACGGCTACACGGTGTTCGGCAAGGTGGTGTCCGGCATGGACATCGTCGACAAGATCGCGAAGGTCCAGACGGGCAATGCCGGCCCGCACCAGAACGTCCCGCGCGAACCGATCGTGATCGAGTCCGCGGCGATCCTACCGGCGAAATGAGGGGATGACCATGGTCAAGCTGCACACGAACTTCGGCGCCATCACGCTCGAACTGGACGCCGCCAAAGCGCCCGAAACGGTCAAGAACTTCCTCGCATACGTCGAGGGCGGCCACTACGCCAATACGATCTTCCACCGCGTGATCGACGGCTTCATGATCCAGGGCGGCGGCTTCGAGCCCGGCATGAAGCAGAAGCCCACGCGCGCGCCGGTAACGAACGAGGCCTCGAACGGCCTGAAGAACGACCGGTACACGGTCGCGATGGCGCGCACCAACGACCCGCACTCCGCCACCGCGCAGTTCTTCATCAACGTGAAGGACAACGACTTCCTGAACCATAGCGCGCCGACGCCGCAGGGCTGGGGCTATTGCGTGTTCGGCAAGGTGGTCGAGGGACAGGACGTAGTCGACAAGATCAAGGGCGTGAAGACCGGACGCAGCGGCATGCACCAGGACGTGCCGGCGCAAGACGTGCTCATCGAGCGGGCCGAAGTGGTCTAGTCGGACGGCCGGTCCCCGGGGCACGCGTGGACCGCCCGGCGCTGTTCGTCTCGGATCTGCATCTCTCCCCCGCGCGTCCGGCGATGGCCGCGCGGTTCCTGCGCTTCCTCGAGGAGGAGGCACGCGCCGCCTCGGCGCTCTACATCCTCGGGGACCTCTTCGATCACTGGATCGGCGACGACGCGGCCGACGACCCGTTCAACCGCAGGGTGCTGGATGCCCTGGCGGCGCTCGGCGCCACGGGCGTCGAGATCGTGTTTCTTCACGGCAACCGCGATTTCCTCGTCAGCGGGCGCGCCGCCGGGCGCGGCGGCCTGCGGCTGATCCACGACCCGACGGTGCGGGAGTTGTTCGGCACGCGTACGCTGCTGATGCACGGCGATACGCTGTGCACGGACGACGTCCGCTACCAGCGCTACCGCGCGCGGGTTCGGCGGCCGGGACTCATCCGGACGTTCCTCGCGCTGCCGCGCGGCGTGCGCCGCGCGATCGCGGGGGGGCTGCGATCGATGAGCGAGACGGAGAAGCGCGCGAAGGCACCGGTGATCATGGACGTGAGCGCACCGGCGGTGGAGGCGGCGCTGCGGGCGCACGGTTACCCGCGGCTCATCCACGGGCACACGCACCGACCCGCTCTGCACGTGCACTTCGTAGACGGGCAGACCTGCGAGCGGTGGGTGCTCGGCGACTGGTACGAGCGCGCGAGTTATCTGCGCTGCGACGCCCGCGGCTGCGAGGCCATCGCGCTCGACTGAACGCTCAGCCGCCCAGCCCTCGCGCCAGGTCGTCCTTCAGGTCCTCGACCGACTCGAGGCCGACCGCAACACGCACGAGCCCGTCGCCGATCCCCGCCGCCGCACGCGCCTCGGCGCTGATGCGACCGTGGGTCGTCGACGCAGGATGGGTGATGGTGCTCTTCGTGTCCCCGAGGTTCGCGGTGATCGAGATGAGTCGGGTCGAATCGATGACGCGCCAGGCGGCTTCGCGTCCGCCGCGCACGTCGAAGGAAACGATCGCGCCGCCTGTGCTCTGCTGGCGCATCGCCAGGGCGTGCTGCGGGTGGGACGGAAGGCCGGGGTAATAGACGCGTGCGACGCGTGGATGTGCCTCGACCCAGCGCGCGAGCTCGAGCGCCCGCTGCGACTGAGCCTCCATCCGGATCCGCAGCGTCTCGAGCCCTTTCAGGAGCACCCAGGCGTTGAACGGGGACAGGCTCGGGCCGGCGGTGCGCAGGAACGGGAGCAGGTTCTCCGTCACCAGCTCGCGCCGTCCGACTACCGCCCCGCCGAGGACCCTGCCCTGCCCGTCGAGGTACTTCGTCGCGGAGTGGACGATGAGATCGGCCCCGAGCGCCAACGGGCGCTGCAGCGCCGGTGTGCAGAAGCAGTTGTCGACGGCGAGAATCGCGCTCGCGCGCTTCGCCACCTCCGCGAGCGCGGCGATGTCGGCGATCTCGGTCAGGGGATTGGACGGGGTCTCCAGGAAAAGGAGACGCGTCGTGGGCCGGAGCGCCCGACGCCAGGCCGCCGGATCCGCGCCGTCGACGAAGGTGGTCTCGACCCCGAACCTTGCCAGCACGTTGTTGAAGAGCTGGACCGTCGCGCCGAAGATGCTCGACGAGGAGACGATGTGCTCGCCGCCTTTGAGCAGTCCCATGACGCAGACAAGGATTGCCGACATGCCCGACGAAGTGGCGACGCACGCCTCGCCGCCTTCGAGCGCCGCGAGGCGCTCCTGGAACACCGTCACCGTCGGGTTGCTGAACCGCGAGTAGACGTAGCCCGGCTCCTCGTTGGCGAACCGCGCCGCCGCTTGCGCGGCGCTCCGGAACACGAAGCTCGAGGTGAGGTACAGCGCCTCGGAGTGCTCGTTGAACTCGCTGCGGTGGATGCCGGCCCGCACCGCCTGGGTGTCGAAATCGAACTCGTCGCTCATCGTCGCTGCCGCGTGGATTCCCGCGGTCCAGAAAAAGAAAAAACCCGTTCTGGCTTGCTCAGCTCAAAACGGGTTGCCCACGCTTTAGCCGGATTTGTTTTTCGCGCGGCCTCGTTGGAGGACCGCCGGCGCCCGCAAGCTGTGTTTCAAATCGGCGCAGGAGGGAAACCTTACCGGGTCGGGGCCTCCCGGTCAAGCAGCGGCGCCCCGGCGAGTTCGCCGATCAGGCGGCGAGATTGATGTCGGCCGAGGCGTCGGCCTCGTCCGGGCTCTCCTGCCGCTTGTCGTCGCGACGCGTCTCGACCTCGGCGAGGTACTCGGAAGTCACGTCGCCTGTGATGTAAATGCCGTCAAAGCACGAGGTCTCGAAGTGCCGGAGTGCCGGGTTCGCCTGGCGAACCGCCGCGCGCAGCGCGTCCAGGTCCTGGTAGATCACCGCGTCGGCCCCGATCACCGCCGCGATTTCGTCCTCGGTGCGGCCGGTGGCGATCAGCTCAGTGCGCGTCGGCATGTCGATGCCGTAGACGTTCGGGAAGCGGACCGGCGGCGCCGACGAGGCGAAGAACACCTTGTGCGCGCCGGATTCGCGCGCCATCTGCACGATCTCGCGGCTCGTCGTCCCGCGTACGATTGAGTCGTCGACGATGAGCACGTTCTTGCCCTTGAACTCGAGGGAGATCGCGCTCAGCTTCTGGCGCACCGACTTCTTGCGGATCGTCTGGCCGGGCATGATGAACGTGCGACCCACGTAGCGGTTCCGGACGAACCCCTCGCGGTAGGTGACGCCGAGCCGCGTCGCGAGCTGCAGCGCGGACGGGCGGCTCGTGTCCGGGACCGGGATCACGACGTCGATGTCGAGGTCGCGGTATTGCCGCCCGATCTTGTCGGCGAGGTGCTCGCCCATGCGCAGGCGCGCCTCGTACACCGACACGCCGTCCATGAGCGAGTCTGGGCGCGCGAGGTAGACGTGCTCGAAGATGCACGGCGACAGCACCGGCGTAGCGGCGCACTGCCGGCTGAAGAAGTTGCCCGCCTCGTCGATCAGGATCGCCTCGCCGGGCGCGACGTCCCGCACCACGGTGAACCCGAGCGAATCGATCACGACGCTCTCCGAGGCGACCACCCATTCCGGGCCCTCGTCCGTGTCGTTGCGCCCGATGATCAGCGGGCGGATGCCGAACGGATCGCGGAAGGCGAGCACACCCGCCCCCGCGATCATCGCGACCACGGCGTAGGCGCCGCGGCAGCGGCGGTGCACGCTCGCGACCGCGGTGAAGACCGTGTCCGGCTCGAGACGCGGCGCGCGCGCGGCCTGCTCGAGCTCATGCGCCAGAACGTTGAGCAGCACCTCGGAGTCGGAGTTGGTGTTGATGTGCCGCAGGTCGGTGCGGAACATCTCCTGCTTGAGCTGGTCGGCGTTGGTGAGGTTGCCGTTGTGGCCGAGCACGATGCCGAACGGCGAGTTCACGTAGAAG
>DATIDG010000077.1:0-19741 GCA_035456405.1 Burkholderiales bacterium
ATTTCAGGTCTCCTGTACGCCCAAGTCGCGTTGGGATCAAGTCACATGACTATAGAGTCGATGCCGAGTTTCCGGAGCTCGCTCACCCGCGGGCCGTGGTCCAGGGCACGCCGATCACGAGCAGCGCCACGATGAAGATCACCCCGAAGATCGCACCGAGCTGCCAGAACTTGCTCGACGGAATGTAGCCGCTGCCGTAGTAGACCGGGCTCGGGCCGGTGGCGTACGGGGTGAGGATCCCGATCAACCCCAGGGTGAGCAGGAGCAGCATGGTGAACTGCTGCATCGGCAGCCCTTGCACCGTCGAGCCAACCGTGAGCATCACCGGCAGCAACGCCGTCACGTGTGCGGTGATGCTCGCGAACATGTAGTGCAGGAAGTAGAACGCCAGGACCAGGACGATCATCGCGACCATCGGGGAGAACCCGGTCATGTAGCCGGCGATCGACGTCGCGAGCCACTTCACGAAGCCCACGCGGTTGAGCCCTTCGGCGAGCGCCACGAGCGTTGCGAACCAGGCGAGGGTGTTCCAGGCCTGCTTGTTCGAGGTGACGTCGTCCCAGGTCACGACCCCCGTCACAAGCATCAGCGAGATGACCACTAGGGCCGCGGTGGTGGCATCGACGTACTTGCCACCGAAGATCCACAGCGACAGCGCGATGATCACCAGGATCGCGAGGATGACCTCGCGCCGCGTGATCGACCCCATCTTCGCCAGCTCCGATCCGGCCCACTTGGGCACTTCCTCGCCCGACTTGACCTCCGGCGGATACAGGAAGTAGACGAGCAGCGGGACGGCAATCAGCAGCAGGATGCCGACCGGGGCGAACGCGGTGAACCACTGCATCCAGCTGATCTCGACCTTGGCGGTCTTCTGCGCGAGCTCGAGCGCGAGCAGGTTGGGCGCGAGCGCGGTCAGGAACATCGAGCTGGTGACGCAGGTGGCGGCGAGCGCGGTCCACATGATGTAGCCGCCGATGCGCCGCGCGGAAGGGTCGTTCGGCTTCGAGTCGTAGAGCGGCGGCAGGTTCTTGATGACCGGGAAGATCGTCCCGCCGCTGCGCGCCGTGTTGGAGGGGGTGAACGGCGCGAGGATCAGGTCGGCGACCGTGACGGCATAGCCCAGCGTCAGCGTCTTGCGCCCCATCGCCTTCACGAGCATGAGCGCGATGCGGCGCCCGAGGCCGGTCTTCTCGTAGCCCATGGCGAACATGAACGCGCCGAAGATCAGCCACACGGTGGTGTTCGCAAACCCGGACAGCCCCCAGCGGATCGCCTCGGCCGGCCACCTCGATCCAATCTTTGCGGCCTGCTCGGGCGAGAGGTACACGTGGTTGGCGAGCACCACTACCAGCGTGATTCCGATCAGGCCGATCGCCCCGCCCGGCAGCGGCTCGAACATCAGGCCGACGATGACGCCGGCGAAGATCGCGAAGTACCACCACGCGTGCTGCGGCAGCCCCTCGGGCGGCGGGATGAGCGCCAGGATGACGGCGATGGCGACGGGTGCTGCGGCTTTCCACCAATTCTTCATTGTTAGCTCCCTAACTCCGCGAGGCCTACTTCCAGCCCATCGCGACCATCTTGCGGCGGATGAAAGCGATCTGGGTCTGCAGCGGCAGGTCCTTCGGGCAGACGTCGTGGCAGGCGAGCAGCGACATGCAGCCGAAGACGCCGCTGTCGTCGCCGATCACCTCGTAGTAGTCCTCGTCGGTGCGCTGGTCGCGCGGGTCGAGGCGGAAGCGCGCGATCTTGTTGATCCCTACCGCGCCGACGAAGTCCTCGCGCATGCGCGCGGTGCCGCAGCCGGCAACGCAGCAGCCGCACTCGATGCAGCGGTCGAGGAGATAGATCTCCTCGGCGAGCTCGGGCTCCATGCGCTCCTCGATCCGCTTGAAATCGACCTCGGCCGCCTTCATGTGCACCCAGGTGTGCAGCCGCTCGCTCATCGCGCGCATCCACTTGCCGGTGTTCACGGAGAGATCGGCGATCAGCTCGAAGACCGGCAGCGGCGCGAGCGTGAAAGACTCGGGCAGGTCCTTGGTCTGGGTGCGGCAGGCGAGCCCCGGCCGGCCGTTGATCATCATCGCGCAGCTCCCGCAGATGCCGGCGCGACAGACGAAGTCGAACTGCAGGGAGGCGTCCTGCTTCTCGCGGATCTCGTTGAGCGCGATGAAGAGCGTCATGCCATCCGCCTCCTCGAGCTCGTAGGTCTGCATGCGCGGCTTGGCGCCCGGCTCCTGCGGGTTGAACCGCAGGCAGCTGATCTTGAGGTTGCGGTGCTCGCCGTTGGTCACGATGCGGCCCTCTTCGCGGCAGGTTCATCGAAACGCTCGTCGATGCGCTCGTTGCGCCCGCGGAAGCGCGGGGGCAGCAGGTGCTCGTAGGGCATGAGCTTCGCCTGGAGCGCGATCCGGTCGGGGCCGGCGCTCTTCCGGATCGCTTCCACCTCGGCGGCGCGCCCGGGCGTGTCGGGGTGATCGACATAGTCCTTCGCGCCGTAGCCGCGCCAGCCCGGCGGAAGCTCCATGCGCTTGACGTCGAGCGGCTCGTAGGCCAGCGCGGGCAGCGTGTCGGTCTCGTTCTTCCACGTCGCGAGCGTGCGCTTTAGCCACTCGGCGTCGTTGCGGCGCGGGCAGTCCTGGCGGAAATGCGCGCCCCGGCTCTCGGTGCGGGTGAGCGCGCCGTAGGCAATGGCAAGCGCGACTTTGAGCATCTTCTGGATCCGGTAGCCCGCGACCAGCTCCGGGTTGGCTCCGCGCGCCGTGTAGCGCAGGCCGATGTTGCGGCTGCGCGCGAGCAGCTTCTGCAGCGCATCGACCGCCTGCTCCAAGTCCTTGCCGGTCCGGAAGATGCCGACCTGCGAGGTCATGATCTCCTGCATCGCCACGCGCAGGACGGTCGCGTCCTCCTTGCCCTTGCCGGACAGCATCGCATCGAGCTTCGCCTGCTCGCGTGCGAGGAACTCCCGCACCAGCCCCATGGGCACGTTGGCTGCGTTCTCCGGCTTGTCGCAGAAATCCGCGATGAACTCGCCGACGATCATGCCGGCGACGACGGTCTCGGCGACCGAGTTCCCGCCGAGCCGGTTGAAGCCGTGCATGTCCCAGCACGCGGCCTCCCCAGCGGCGAACAGGCCCTTCAGTGTCGGGCTCTGGCCGGTGTGGTCGGTGCGCACGCCACCCATGGTGTAGTGCTGGGCCGGGCGCACCGGGACCCACTCCTTCGTCGGGTCGAGCCCGAGGAAGTAGTGGCAGATCTCGAAGACCTCGCGCAGGTTGTGCTTGATGTGGTGCTCGCCCAGGAGCGTGATGTCGAGCCAGACGTGCTCGCCGAAGCGGCTCTTCACCCCCTTGCCCTTGTGAATGTGCTCCTCCATGCGGCGCGACACGACGTCGCGCGACGCGAGCTCCTTCTTCTCCGGCTCGTAGTCCGGCATGAACCGATGCCCGTCGACGTCCTTGAGCAGCCCCCCGTCGCCCCGGCAGCCCTCGGTGACGAGGATGCCGGCCGGAAAGATGCCGGTGGGATGGAACTGCACCGCTTCCATGTTCCCCAGCGCGGCAATGCCGGTCTCCAGCGTGATCGCGTGGCCCATCCCCTCGCAGATCACCGCATTCGTGGTGACGCGATACAGGCGCCCTGCCCCGCCGGTGGCGATCGCCGTCGCCTTCGCGACGTACGCGACCAGCTCGCCGGTGATGAGGTTGCGCACGACCGCGCCGTAGCAGCGCGCGCCGTCGTGGATCAGGGCGAGCGCCTCGGTGCGCTCGTGCACCGGGATGGATTCCGCGATCGCGCGGTCGGCGACCGCATTGAGCATTGCGTGCCCGGTGCCGTCGGAGACGTAGCAGGTGCGCCACTTCTTGGTCCCGCCGAAGTCGCGCTGCGCGACCGTGCCGTGGGCCTCGTCGCGCTCGGTGATCGTGACCTTCTGGCCGTTGATGATGACGTCGCGGTCGCCCCGGCGCACCCGGCTCCACGGCACGCCCCAGGCCGCGAGCTCTCGCACCGCCTTCGGCGCGGTGTTCACGAACATGCGCACCACTTCCTGGTCGGCACCCCAGTCGGAGCCACGCACCGTGTCCTCGAAGTGGACGTCCTCGTTGTCGCCCTGCCCCTTGATGACGTTGCCGAGGCTCGCCTGCATCCCGCCCTGCGCGGCCTTGGAATGCGAACGCTTCGCCGGCACGAGCGACAGGATGATCGCGTCGTGGCCGCGCCGCCTCGCGCCGATGGCGATGCGCAGGCCCGCGAGCCCGCCGCCGATGACGAGGACGTCGGTGTAGAGGACCTTCATTTTGGCGCCTCCCTCACCCACGACGGCCACCACCAGGGCGGCTCGGCCCGCGGCGGGTTCTGCAGCCACGCCGGGGTGTAGCGCGCCCCGGCGTCGTTACGATGGTCGTAGCCGATCTTCATGTACGCGGCGAGCGTGGCAAGGCCGAGCACCAGGAAGAACACGGTCAAGGCCCACTTCGCCGTCTTGAGGCGCTTGCGGCTCGCGTTCGGGTCCTTGCCCTCGAACCAGCCCCATTTCACGGCGAGCCGATAGAGTCCGACCCCGCCGTGCAGCTCGACGCAGAAGAGCATCACGAGGTAGATCGGCCACCACCGTCCGGTCCACACCCGGTCGGCCGACTCGAAGGGACCGATGTCCCCCGGGTGCATGAGCATCTGGTACAGGTGGACCGCCGCGAGGAAGAACAGCGCGAAGCCGGTGACGACCTGCACCCACCAGAGCGTGGTGTCCTCGTGCGCGAGCAGCTTGCGATGCCCGATGAACGTCCGGTACTGCCGATAGCTCGCCGGGAACTTGCGCATGGCGAGGAACGCATGCAGCACGAGGAGCGTGATTACCCCCGCCACGATCACGGATACGATGCCCGGGAACGCCCGCCCGAAGAAGAAGTAGCCCTCGAACATCTTGGTGATGGTCCACATGAAGTCCTTGCTCACCAGGATCGACGAGACGAAGAACATGTGCCCCCACATGAACAGGCCGAGGACGAGCCCGGAGAGGCTCTGCGCGAGGTCCATGCGCGCCGGCCAGCGGCTCTTGCGCGGTCGATCAGCAAGGCCGACGCCGGCAATCACGTCCGGACTGGTGCTCATGCGCGACTCCCCCGAGGTGACGGGGACAGTTTCGCGGGACGGCCCGCTGGCCCGTTGATACAGATCAAACGCGCCGGCGGGGCGTCTCCTACCCTCACGCCAGACCTCGACACAGGCTGGGCCGGCGCGCGGCGCCGCGCCCGGAACGCGCCCGCCGATGGCCGTGCACAGGACGAGAAGGGGCCTCGATCTTCCGCTCGCCGGCGATCCCGAGCAGCGGGTCGAGCCCGCGCGGCCCGTCTCCCGCGTCGCGCTGCTCGCCGCCGATTGCGTGCGGCTGCGGCCGATCCTGCGAGTGCAGCCCGGCGACCGGGTGTTGCGCGGACAACCGCTCTTCGAGGAGAGGCGCAATCCCGGCGTGCTGTTCGTCGCACCGGCCGCGGGCCGCGTCGCGGCGATCAATCGCGGTGAGCGGCGTGCCCTCGTCTCGGTCGTGATCGACGTCGAAGAGGACGCCAGCAGCGATCCGCAAGCTACGCTTGCCGCCTTCTCGCGCCGCGCCCCGCCTGATCTCGGCCGCGACGCGGTCCGTGCACTGCTCGTCGAGTCGGGTTTGTGGACCGCGCTGCGCACGCGGCCGTTCAGCAGGATTCCGTCGCCCGCTTCGGTGCCGCAGGCCATCTTCGTCACCGCAATCGACACGCGGCCGCACTCGCCCGCTCCCGAGGTCGTCCTTGCCGGCCGCGCCGAGGACTTCGCCGCGGGCCTCGCTGGCCTGGAGCAGCTCACCGACGGTCCCGTCTACGTCTGCAAGGCAGCCGGCACGCAAGTCCCGATACCCGAGTCCGCGCGCGTCCGGGTCGAGGAATTCGCCGGGCCGCACCCGGCAGGCACGCCAGGGTTCCACATCCACCTGCTGCACCCGGTGAGCCTCGCCCGCACCGTGTGGCACGCCGGCTATCAGGACGTCGCCGCAATGGGCAGCCTTTTCCTTACCGGCCGCCTCGACTTCGAGCGGGTGATTGCGCTCGCCGGCCCCGGCGTGACCCGCCCGCGGTTGCTGCGCACGCGCCTCGGCGCCTCCACGATCGAACTCGTGCGGGGCGAGCTCCGAGACGGCGAGCAGCGCATCGTGTCCGGGTCGGTGCTCGACGGGCGCATCGCGGACGACGACACGACCGGATTTCTGGGCCGCTATCACCTGCAGATCGCCGCGCTGCAGGAGGGCCGCGAGCGCGAGTTCCTCGGCTGGATCGCGCCCGGGCGCGACAAGTTCTCGGCCGTGGGCGTGGTCCTCGGCTCGTTCGCGCGGCGCCGCAGGCTCCCCCTCACGACCACGACAAACGGCTCGCCGCGCGCAATGGTCCCGATCGGCACCTACGAGCGGGTCATGCCGATGGACGTGCTGCCGACCTTCCTCCTGCGCGCGCTGATCACCGGCGACGACGAGCGCGCGCAGGCGCTCGGCTGCCTCGAGCTAGACGAGGAAGATCTCGCCCTGTGCACCTACGTGTGCCCGGGCAAGTACGAGTACGGGCCGCTGCTGCGCAACGCGCTCGAGCGCATCGAGAAGGAGGCGTGATGCGCCGCTTGCGCGCGTGGCTCGACCGGCAGGAAGCGCACTTCGCGAAGGGAGGGCGCTTCGAGAAGCTCTACGCGCTCTACGAAGCCGCGGACACGTTCCTGTACACCCCGTCGTCGGTGACGCGGGGCGGCACGCACGTGCGCGACGCGATGGACCTGAAGCGGATGATGATGATCGTGGTCATCGCCGCATTGCCGTGCGTGCTGATGGCGCTCTACAACACCGGCCTGCAGGCCAATCTCGCGCTCGATCCGGCAAAGCACGCCACGCTGGACGGCTGGCGCCATGCCGTGATCGGGGCGCTGGGCGTCGGCTACTCGCCGACGAGCTGGCTCGCCAACGTCGTGCACGGCGCGCTGTACTTCCTCCCGCTTTACGTCGTGACGATGGCCGTCGGCGGTGCGTGGGAGGTGCTCTTCAGCGTGGTCCGCCGCCACCCGATCAACGAGGGCTTCCTGGTCACCGGACTGCTGTTCCCGCTGATCCTGCCACCGACGACGCCGCTCTGGCAGGCCGCGCTCGGCATCAGCTTCGGCGTGGTGCTCGCCAAGGAGGTCTTCGGCGGCACCGGCATGAACTTCATCAACCCCGCGCTCGCGGCCCGCGCATTCGTGTTCTTCGCATACCCCGGCGAGATGTCCGGCGACCGCGTCTGGACCGCCGTCCCGCCGGAAGCCGCGGTCGACGGCTTCTCGGGCGCGACCGTCCTGGCTCAGATGCGGGTCATGACCGATCCGTTCGCGGCGCAGGACTTTTCGTGGTGGAACGCGTTCATCGGGCTCGAGCCGGGCTCCATGGGCGAGACCTCGGCGGCGGCGTGCCTGATCGGCGCCGCGATCCTCATCGCGAGCGGCGTCGCGTCCTGGCGTACGATGGCCGGGGTGGCGCTCGGCACCGTCGCAATGGCGCTGCTCCTCAACTCGATCGGCTCGGCCACGAACCCCTGGTTCGACGTGCCGTTCTGGTGGCACATGGTGCTCGGCGGCTGGGCGTTCGGCACCGTGTTCATGGCCACCGATCCGGTCACCTCGCCGTTCGGCGAGACCGGCAAGTGGGTCTACGGGATCCTGATCGGGCTGCTCGTAGTCCTGATCCGGGTGGTGAATCCCGCGTACCCCGAGTCGATGATGCTGGTGATCCTCTTCATGAACGTGATGGCACCGGTCATCGACTACGCGTTCGTCAAGGCGCATATCAGCCGGAGGGCGAAGCGCAGTGCCGAAGGTTGACTCCACGCGCTACACGATCCTGTTCGCGACCGCGGTGTGCGTGGTATGCGCGCTGTTCGTCGCGCTGTCGGCGGTGGGCCTGCAGGCGCGACAAGAGGCCAACCAGCGCCTCTACATGGAGAAGAACGTCCTCCTCGCGGCCGGGCTGATCCGGCACGACGAGGACCTGCCGGCGCCGGAGCTGCGCGCGATCTTCGACCGGCACATCCAGGTGCGGCTCGTCGACTTCGCCACCGGCGAGCTGGTGCCGGCGGACCGCGTGGACGCGCGCGGCTACGACCAACGCAGGGCGCGCAACGATCCGGCACAGAGCCGGCCCGCGCCCGAGAACCGCGCCGGGATCGCGCGCATGCCGAATCTCGGCGTCGTCTACATCGTGACGCGGGAGAGGAGGATCGAGCAGGTGGTGCTCGCCGTCGAGGGTCTTGGCATGTGGGGCACCATCTACGGGTTCGTCGCGATCGAGCGCGACGGCAACACGGTGCGCGGGCTGACCTACTACGACCAGAAGGAGACGCCGGGCCTCGGCGGCGAGATCGGCAATCCGAAGTGGCAGGCGCTGTGGCGCGGCCGCAAGGCCTACGACGACAGCTGGGAGGCCCGCATCACCGTGATCAAGGGCAACGCCGGGCCGCCGGAGAAGGATCCCCTGCGCGTCGACGGACTGTCCGGCGCTACGGTGACCAGCAACGCGGTGACGCGACTGATGCAGTTCTGGCTCTCCGACGCCGGCTACGGCCGGTACCTAAAGAAGTTCCGCGAAGGAGCGAAGGCATGAGCACCCCGGGCGACCTCGCAGTCGGCGGGCGGACTCGCAGCGTCCTGCTCACGCCGATCATCACGAACAATCCGATCGGCGTGCAGGTGCTCGGCATCTGCTCGGCGCTGGCCGTGACGACGCGGCTCGACAAGGCGCTCGTGATGGGCATCGGGGTCATCCTGGTGGCCGCGATCGCCAACCTCGCGGTTAGCCTGGTGCGCAACTACACGCCGGGCAGCATCCGGATCATCGTGCAGCTCTCGATCATCGCTTCGCTGGTGATCATGGTCGACCAGTTCCTGAAGGCCTACCTGTACGAGCTCTCGCTCGAGCTGTCGGTCTACGTCGGCCTGATCATCACCAACTGCATCGTCATGGGGCGCGCGGAAGGCTTCGCGATGCAGAACCCGCCGCTGCTCTCGCTCATCGATGGCGTGGGGAACGGCATCGGCTATGCGTTCGTGCTGCTGCTCGTCGCGGCTGCGCGGGAGCTGCTGGGCGCGGGCAAGGTGCTCGGCGTGGAAGTGCTCCCGCTGGTCAAGGACGGCGGATGGTACAACCCCAACGGCCTGATGCTGCTCGCGCCATCGGCGCTCTTCATCATCGCGCTGCTCATCTGGCTGTTGCGAGCGCTGAAGCCCGAGCTGCAGGAAAAGGACTAGGACGGGCGCCGCCGATGGAGCACTACCTCAACCTCGCCCTCCGCTCGATGTTCCTCGAGAACATGGCGCTCGCCTTCTTCCTGGGCATGTGCTCGTTCCTCGCCTGCTCGAAGAAGGTCGAGACGGCGCTCGGCCTCGGCATCGCGGTGGTGTTCGTGCAGCTGCTCACCGTGCCGCTCAACAACCTCATCCTCCGCCATCTCCTCGCCGAGGGCGCGCTCGGCTGGGCGAGCCCTGCCTTCGCTTCGGTCGATCTCCGCTTCCTCTCGTTCATCCTGTTCATCGGGTCGATCGCGGCCGCAGTGCAGGTGGTCGAGATGGCGATCGACCGGTTCGCGCCGGGGCTGTACGCGACGCTCGGCGTCTTCCTGCCGCTGATCGCCGTCAACTGCGTCATCCTTGCCGGGTCGCTCTTCATGCAGGAGCGCGACTACACCTTCGCGGAAAGCGCGGTCTTCGCTCTCGGCTCCGGCGTCGGCTGGGCGCTGGCGATCGTCGCGTTGGCCGCGATCCGCGAGAAGATGAAGTACTCGAACGTGCCCGCGGGGCTGAAGGGCCTCGGCATCACCTTCGTCACTGCCGGCCTGATGTCGCTCGCCTTCATGCTGTTCTCCGGAATCCAGCTCTGAGGCCGGCATGACCGCGGTCATTCTCGCAGTCACGGTTTTCACCGGCGTGATCGTGGCGCTGGTGCTCCTGCTGCTCGGCGCCCGGCGCAGGCTGGTGGCCAGCGGGGATGTGGCGATCGTCATCAACGACAGCGCGTCGCACACGCTGAAGGTGGCCGCCGGCGGGACGCTGCTCGGCGCCCTGGCCGACCACAGGATCTTCATTCCCTCCGCGTGCGGCGGGAAAGGTGCTTGCGGCGTATGCGAGGTGGTCGTCCGGGAGGGCGGCGGCGAGCTGCTCCCCACCGAGTCGGGATTCATCACGCCCGGGGAAGCCAGGCGGGGCCGCCGGCTCGCGTGCCAGGTAAAGGTCAAGCGGGACCTGCGGATCGAGCTCGCACCGGAGGTGTTCAGCGTCCGCAAGTGGCGCTGCCGCGTGGTCTCGAACCGCAACGTCGCGACCTTCATCAAGGAGCTGAAGCTCGCGCTGCCGGAGGGGGAGGAGGTGCCGTTCCGGGCCGGCGGTTATGTCCAGCTCGAATGCCCGCCTCACAGCCTCGCGTTCCGCGACTTCGACATCGATCCGCCGTTCCGCGACGACTGGGACCGGTTCGACCTCTGGCGCTTCCGCTCGGTCTCGGGCGCGCCGGTGACGCGCGCCTACTCGATGGCGAACTACCCGCTCGAGAAGGGGATCCTTCTCTTCACCATCCGCATCGCGTTCCCCCCGGAGTACCGGCAGGACATCCCGCCTGGCATCATGAGCTCGTGGGTGTTCAACCTGAAGCCCGGCGACGAGGTGGTCGTGTCGGGGCCGTTCGGCGAGTTCTTCGCCCGTGACACGAACGCCGAGATGTGCTTCGTCGGCGGCGGCGCCGGCATGGCGCCGATGCGCTCGCACATCTTCGACCAGCTGCTGCGTCTGCGCACCGCGCGGAAGATGACGTTCTGGTACGGGGCGCGCAGCCTGCGCGAGGCCTTCTACACCGACGAGCTGGACGCGCTCCGGGCCGGGAATCCCAACTTCGAGTGGCACCTCGCGCTGTCGGAGCCGCTCGCCGAAGATCACTGGACCGGGCCGACCGGGTTCATCCACAACGTGCTCCGCGAGCAGTACCTCGCGAAGCACCCGGCCCCGGAGGAGATCGAGTACTACATGTGCGGGCCGGGTCCCATGACCAGGGCGGTGATCGGCATGCTGCTCGACCTCGGCGTCGAGCGCGAGAACATCATGCTCGACGATTTCGGCTGATCGGCGGGCAGCGCAAGGAGGGAGCGATGACTCAGGAAACGGTCGAGGCCGTCGTCCGGGAAAAGGCGAGCAGCGAACTCGTCTCCGTCGCCGCGTCGGCGACGGTGATCGATGCGGTGGACGCGATGAGCCGCCACGACGTCGGCGCGGTGGTGATCATCACCGAGGACGGCCTGGTGGGGGGGATCTTTACCGAGCGCGACGTGCTGGTCCGCGTCGTCGAGGCCGGGCGCGACCCGAAGACGACGCCGGTCTCGCTCGTCATGACGCGCGACGTCCACTTCGTGTCGCCGGCGACGCCGATCGAGGCCGCGCTGAGCCTCATGCTGATCCAGCGCCACCGCCACCTGCTGGTGATCGACGGGCCGCGGATGCACGGGCTCGTCTCGATGCGCGACCTGGTGCACCGGATGATCCGCCACGGCCAGGGACGATTCGAGGCGGCGGTTCGCCAGGCCGGCGGAATCCGGCCCGGAACAGGATGAAGTTCGACCCATAAGGTGGAGTCTGATCATGGCTGACACGATTTGCACGACGCGGCGGACCTTCCTCAAAGCGGGGCTCGGCGCAATGGCAGCGCTGGCAGCGGGCTGCGACGGGCGGCGCGCCGGGCCGGCTGCCGGTGGTCTGCACGAGTTTCGCGGCCCGACGATGGGCAGCACTTACACGGTGAAGATCGTCGAGCCCGGACTTTCGGCGGCGGGGCGGGCACAGGCACATGCGGCGGTGCTGGCGGCGCTCGAGCGCGTCGAAGGGAGGATGTCCACCTACCGGCCGGATTCCGAGCTGTCGCGCTTGAACCGGCACGCCGAGGCGGCGCCGGTCGCGCTCTCCGCCGAGACGCTGGCCGTGTTCGCGGCGGCGCAGCGGGTGAGCGAGGCCTCCGGCGGCGCCTTCGACGTCACGGTCGGCCCGGTGGTCGATGCCTGGGGCTTCGGTCCGAGCAAGCTGCACGCCGTGCCGCCCGAGGACGAGATCCGCCGGCTCGGCGCGCGCGTCGGCCACCGGATGCTCGAGGTGGACGAGCGCTCGGGAACGGTCGCCAAACGGCACCCGGACATCCGCGCCGACCTCTCAGGGATCGCCAAGGGCTACGGCGTCGACGCGGCCGCCCGCGCGCTCGAGCAACTGGGCTTCGGGCACTACATGGTGGAGGCGGGCGGCGAGGTCCGCACCCGCGGACTGAATGCGGTGGGCGAGCCCTGGCGCGTCGGCATCGAGCGCCCCGACGCGGTGCCGCAGCGCGTGCACCTCGTCGTCCCGCTGAGCGGGTTGTCGATGGCCACCTCGGGCGACTACCGGATCTTCTTCGAGCAGGACGGCCGGCGCTACTCGCACGAGATCGACCCGGCGATCGGCGCGCCGGTCATGCACCGCCTCGCCTCGGTGAGCGTCGTGCACGCCGACTGCGTTCTCGCCGACGCCTGGTCCACCGCCCTGTTCGTGCTGGGGCCGGAAAAGGGGCCCTTACAGGCTGAAGCGCAAGGGCTCGCCGCGCACTTCATCGTGCGGGAATCGGGCGGCGGATTCCTCGATCGCCGGAGCCCGGCCTTCGCCGCGCTCGGCGGCCATCCCGCACGCGGGTGACCGCAATGGATGGCCCGACGGTGCTCGTCGTCGTGCTCGCGACCCTCGCGGCATTCGTGGCCGCGGTGATCGCGATGGCGCTCGGGTCGAGGCTGACCGGCCGCTGCCTGCGCGGCTCGTGCGGCGGCGCCGACGCGCCGGGGCCGGATGGTGAGCCGCTCTCCTGCGCGAGCTGTCCGAACCGGAAGCGGTCGACCTCCTAGATCTTCACGCGACGACGACCGGGATCTTGCCGATCTTCGCGCGCCACTCGGCGGGCCCGGACTTGTGGACCGCATTGCCGGCGGGATCGACCGCGACGATGACCGGCATGTCCTGGACCTCGAACTCGTAGATCGCCTCCATGCCGAGGTCCTGGAACGCGAGGACCTTCGACCTGCGGATCGCCTTGGACACGAGGTAGGCCGCGCCGCCGACGGCGATGCAGTAAAGCGCGCCGTGCTTCCTGATCGACTCGGTGGCCGCGGCGCCGCGCTCGGACTTGCCGATCATGCCGATCAGGCCGGCCTGCGCGAGCATCGGCTCGACGAACTTGTCCATGCGCGATGACGTGGTCGGGCCGGCGGGTCCGACGACCTCGTCGCGCACCGGGTCGACCGGGCCGACGTAGTAGATGAAGCGGTTGGTGAAGTCGACCGGCAGCTTCTCGCCCTTCGCCATCATCTCGACGAGGCGCGTGTGGGCGGCGTCGCGGCCGGTGAGGATCCTGCCCGAGAGCAGCAGGCGGTCGCCCGTTTTGAACTGCGCGAGGTCGGCCTTCTTGAGCGTATCGACGTTCACGCGCTTCGCCGTGGACAGATCGAGCGCGAGCTTCGGCCAGTCGTCCAGGCTGGGCGGCTCGAACCTCGCCGGCCCGCTGCCGTCGAGCTCGAAGTGGATGTGTCGCGTCGCGGCGCAGTTCGGCAGCAGCGCGACCGGCTTCGACGCCGCGTGCGTCGGGTAATCGACCACCTTCACGTCGAGCACGGTGGTGAGGCCACCGAGGCCCTGCGCGCCGATGCCGAGCGCGTTGACCTTTTCGTAGAGCTCGAGGCGCAGCTCCTCGGCGCGGTTCTTCGATCCGCGCGCCTTGAGCTCGTGCATGTTGATCGGCTCCATCATCGCCCACTTCGCCATCAGCATCGCCTTCTCGGGCGTGCCGCCGATCCCGAGCGAGAGGATGCCCGGCGGGCACCAGTCGGCGCCCATCGTGGGCACGACCGAGAGCACCCAGTCGACGATCGAGTCGTTCGGCAGGAGCATCGCGAACTTCGACTTGTTCTCCGAGCCGCCGCCCTTCGCCGCGACGATCACCTCGACCTTGTCGCCCGGCACCAGCTCGACGTGCGTGACGCCCGGCGAGTTGTCCTTCGTGTTGACGCGCTTGCCGTCCGGGTCCGCCAGCACCGAGCCGCGCAGCTTGTTGTCCGGATGCGTGTACGCGCGCCGCACGCCCTCGTTCACCATCTCCTCGAGCGACATCGTCGCCTGCCAGCGCACGTCCATGCCGACGCGCACGAAGGCGATGCCGATGCCGGTGTCCTGGCACATCGGGCGGTGGCCTTCCGCGCTCATGCGCGAGTTGATCAGGATTTGCGCCATCGCTTCCTTCGCGGCCGGCGACTCCTCGCGCTGGTAGGCGCCGTACAGGTTCCGAAGGTAATCCGCCGGGTGGTAGTAGGAAATGAACTGGAACGCGTCGGCGACGGACTGGATGAGGTCTTCCTGCTTGATGGTGGTCATGGTGCAGCCTCGGGTGACGGGACGGCGCGCCCTGCCTCGGCGCGCGGAGGGAACGCGCAAAGTATAGCGGCGGCAATGCCGGCCGATCTGTTCCAGGTCAAGAGGCGCCCGGGAACGCCGAACACCCGCGCCAAAAAGAAAGCGGCGCCCGCTTGCGGGCGCCGCCGTGGTGTAAACGCTGGGCTACTTCTTCGCCGCAGGCGCGGGCGCCGCGGCCGGCTTTGCGGCCGGGGCGGGCGCCGCTGCCGCAGCCCCTCCCGCCGCTTGGAACGGCCCGGGGTTCTCGCACGCCTTCGTGAGCTGGGGCGTGACGGTCTTGCCCTTGGCCTTCTCGGCGGCGATGAATTTCGCGGCCACGCGGTTCTCGGCCTCGCACTGCTGATAGGCCCCGACTTTCCCGGCGTGCGCCGTCTTTGCCGCGGCCTCGGCCGCTGCCGCCTTCTGAGCGTCGGTCAACGTCGGTGCCGGCAGCTTGGCCACCGCGACGCCGCCCGTGAGCGCGAGGGCCGCGGCAATTGCGATCGAGCGTGGTGTCATGTCTCCTCTCCCTTTCAGCCGTGCTGGATCACGCCGAGAACCTGCGCGCGGGTCTCCGCCGGCACGTCGTCCGCGTACTTCTGGCGGCTGCGGCCCGCCTTGACCTCGTCGTACCAGTACTCGTGGTGCTCCTTCGCCCAGGTCTCGTCCACGTACCCGGTCCGCATCGCCTGGTAGGCGCCGCGCATCCCCAGCGTGCCCAGGTAGATGTGGAAGCACGCCATCGCGATGCCGAGCAGGCCGAACACCATGTGGATGACGTTCGCGGTCTGCATCGTGCTGCGGGTCTGGCCGAAGTTCGGGAAGTTCAGGATGTACCCGGTCACCACAAGCGTGATCGAGATGACGATCACCAGCCCCCAGAACAGCGCCTTCTCGCCGGCATTGAACCGCCCCGAAGCCACGTGGCCGCCCTTCTTGTCGAGCATGCCGCCGAACTTGGCGATCCACTTCACGTCGTAGGCGCGCGGCAAGTTGTCGCGGAGGAACAGCACGATGAAGATCGGCAGCGCCACCGAGAAGATCGGCCCGACGAAGTTGTGCAGGTTCTTGGAGAAGGTGGCCAGCCACGAGAACAGCGTGTAGCCGATCACCGGCAGCAGAACGTGCTTGCCGAACGTGAGGACGAGGCCGGTGAGCCCGAGGATGACGAACGAGATCCCCATCGTCCAGTGCGCGATCCGATCCGCGGTGGAGAATCTGCGGATCAGCCGCCCGGTGGGCTTGTCGTGGAGGCCGATCGAACCGCGCCAGCTATAAAAGCCGATCAGGGCAAGGATCGCGAGGGCGATGATCGCGCCCCCGATCGACGTGATCGGGACGCGCACTTCGCGCCAGGTTTCGCCGCGGCTCTGGACCAGCACGCCGGCCTCGGGGCCTTGCACGGTCGTATAGCCAGGATCGCCGGAGCGCACCTCGCGCCAGATGGGGGCGTTGTTGAGCGGCTGGCTCTGCTGCCGCTGCACCTGCTGCGCCGCGGGCGACTCGTCCGCCTTGGGTTGCGGGGTCTGCTGCGCCAGCGCGGGTGCCGCGCACGCCACCGCCGCCGCGACGATCGCTGCGGCGAGTACGGATCTCCTCATGGCGCTACCTCCCTGACGGACCGGTGCGGGCGTACTCGTTCTGGTATTGCGTGCGGGTGTTGATCGCCCGCTCCCAGTCCGCCTGCTTGCCGCCCCATTCGGCACTGTCCCAGGGTTTCGCGTCGGGCTTGCCCTGGTACTTGCCCTGCTTGTACTGAACGACCTGCGGCTGCTCGCCGCACCCGGCGAGGCCGAGTGCGACGACGGCAGCGAGGCCGGCGATCAGCGTGCGCATGGTCATGGGCTCAGCTCTTCGGCTGGGCGGCCGCGGGCTTCTGCCCGCCCGGACCGTACGCGGTGCCCCAGCCCCAGACCTCAGAGCCCTTGCCGCGGGTCAGGACGCGCTGCCGGTAGATGTCCGCGATGATGTCGCCGTCGCCGCCCAGCAGCGCCTTGGTCGAGCACATCTCCGCGCACGCCGGAAGCTTGCCCGCCGCCAGCCGGTTCGCACCGTACTTCGCGAACTCCTCGGGGGAGTTGTCCTTCTCCGGCCCCCCGGCACAGAAGGTGCACTTGTCCATCTTGCCGCGCAGGCCGAAGGCGCCCGCCTGCGGGAACTGCGGCGCACCGAACGGGCACGCGTAGAAGCAGTAACCGCAGCCGATGCACAGGTCCTTGTCGTGCAGGACCACGCCCTCTTCGGTCTTGTAGAAGCAGTCGACCGGGCACACCGCCATGCACGGCGCGTCCGAGCAGTGCATGCACGCGACCGAGATCGAGCGCTCGCCCGGAATGCCGTCGTTCATGGTGACGACGCGGCGGCGATTGACGCCCCATGGCACCTCGTTCGTGTTCTTGCATGCGGTCACGCAGCCGTTGCACTCGATGCAGCGCTCGGCGTCGCACAGGAATTTCATTCTAGCCATGGCTCGCCTCCTTTACGCCCGCTCGACCTGGCAGATGGTGGTCTTGGTTTCCTGCATCATCGTCACGGTGTCGTAACCGTACGTCGTGGCGGTGTTGACCGCCTCGCCCCGCACGATCGGCGCCGCGCCGTCCGGGTAGAAGGGCAGCATGTCCCTACCCTGCCACCAGCCGGAGAAGTGGAACGGGATGAAGGTCGTGTCCGGACCCACCCGCTCGGTCACCATCGCCTTCACCTTGATGCGCGCGCCGGTCGGCGTGGACACCCACACGTACTCGCCGTTGCGGATGCCGCGGTCATTCGCCGCCTTCGGGTTGATCTCGATGAAGTTGTCCTGCTGCAGCTCGGCGAGCCACGGGTTGGAGCGCGTCTCCTCGCCGCCGCCCTCGTACTCCACCAGCCGCCCCGACGTGAGGATCAGCGGGAACTTCTCCGCGATCTTGTTCTCGAGGTTCTTCTTCTGGACGGAGATGAAGAGCGTGGGCAGGCGCCAGAAGGCCCGCTTGTCGGCCTGCGCAGGGTATTTCTCCATGAGGTCCGGCCGCGTTCCGTATAGCGGCTCGCGGTGGATCGGAACCGGGTCCGGGAAGTTCCAGACGACCGCTCGCGCCTTCGCGTTGCCGAAGGGGTGGCAGCCGTGGTTCTTCATCGTGACGCGGATGATCCCGCCCGAGAGGTCGGTCTTCCAGTTCTTGCCCTCGGCTTCCTTCTTCTCCTCGTCGGTCAGCTCATCCCACCAGCCGAGCTTCTTCAGGAGGACGTGATCGAACTCGGGATAGCCGAACTGGAGGTCGGCACCCTTCGATGCCGACCCGTCCTCGGCGAGCAGGGTCACGCCGTCGCGCTCCACGCCGAAGTTTGCGCGGAAGTTGCCGCCGCCGTCCATGACGTGCTTGGAGGTGTCGTACAGGTTCGGCGAGCCGGGATGCTTCAGTGCCGCATTGCCGTAGCACGGCCACGGCAGGCCGAAGTAGTCGCCGTCGCACGGTCCGCCCTTGGCGCGCAGCGTCTTCACGTCGAACGTGTGCATGTTCTTCATGTGAAGCTTCAGGCGCTCGGGCGACTGCCCGGTGTAGCCGATGGTCCACGTGCCGCGGTTGATCTCGTTGGCGAGCGTGTCCTCCATCGAGGGCTCCTCGTAGCCCTTCGCGGTCTTGATGAGGCGGAGGTTCTGCTGGCCGTCCTTCTTGCCGATGAACTGGTCGGCGAAGCCCCACTTCTGCGCGAAGGCGTACATGATCGCCTGGTCGGAGCGCGACTCGAACAGCGGGTCGATGACCTTCTCGCGCCACTGGATCGAGCGGTTCGAGGCGGTGCACGAGCCCTCGGTCTCGAACTGGGTCGCGGCGGGCAGCAGGTACACCGCACGGTTCGCGTTCGCCTGCTTCTTGGCGTCGGCGAGGATCTTCTGGGCCTGCTCGCTCAGCGGCATCGCCGCCATCGCGGCAGTGGCGGAGGGGTACGGATCGACCACCACCAGCAGGTCGAGCGCGTGCATCGCCGCCTGCATCTCGACCCCCCGGGTCTGCGAGTTCGGCGCATGACCCCAGAAGAACATCGCGCGGATGTTCGGATCCTGGTCGATGTTGTCGTTCTGCTCGAGCACGCCGTCGATCCAGCGCGACACCGTGATGCCGGGCTTCGTCATCATCGCCGGCGAGGCGAACTGCTTCTCGAGCCACGCGTAGTCGACGTTCCAGACACGCGCCCAGTGCCGCCACGAGCCCGGGACGATCCCGTAGTAGCCCGGCAGCGAGTCGGGGTTCGGCCCGACGTCGGTCGCGCCCTGCACGTTGTCGTGGCCGCGGAAGATGTTCGTCCCACCGCCCGAGACGCCGACGTTGCCGAGCACGAGCTGCAGGATGCAGGACGCCCGCACCATCGCGTTGCCGGTCGTGTGCTGGGTCTGCCCCATGCACCACACGACCGTCGAGGGCTTGTTCTTCGCCAGCGCCTCGGCGACGCGCTTCATCTGGTCGGGCTTGACCCCACAGGCCTCCTCGACCTTGTCGGGCGTCCACTTGGCCATGACCTCGGCCTTGACCTTGTCCATCCCGAAGACGCGGTCGTTGATGTACTTCTTGTCCTCCCAGCCGTTCTCGAAGATGTGGTACATGAGGCCGAACAGGAACGGGATATCGGTGCCCGAGCGGATGCGCACGTACTCGTCGGCCTTCGCTGCGGTACGGGTGAACCGCGGGTCCACGACGATCATCCTGGCGCCGGTTTCCTTTGCATGCAGCATGTGCAGCATCGACACCGGGTGCGCCTCGGCGGCGTTCGACCCGATGTACATGGCGCACTTCGAGTTCTGCATGTCGTTGTAGGAGTTCGTCATCGCGCCGTAGCCCCAGGTGTTGGCCACGCCCGCGACGGTGGTCGAGTGGCAGATGCGCGCCTGGTGGTCGCAGTTGTTCGTCCCCCACAACGAAACGAACTTGCGGAACAGCATCGCCTTGCACTTGTGCATGTCGTTGTAGGAATTCGTCATCGCGCCGTAACCCCAGGTATTCGCGACACCGGCCACCGTCGTCGAGTGGCAGATGCGCGCCTGGTGGTCGCAGTTGTTGCTGCCCCAGCAGGCGGCGAACTTCCTCTGCAGGTAGGCGCCTTCGTTGCTCGCCTTGGAGGAGCCGCAGAAAAAGAGCGAATCGGAGCCCGATTTCTCGCGGATCGCGATCAGCTGGTCGCCGATCTCGTTGATGGCGTCGTCCCAGGACAAACGCTGCCACTTGCGGTCGACGAGCTTCATCGGGTACTTCACCCTGAGCTCGCCGTGGCCGTGCTCGCGCACCGA
>DATIDG010000078.1:0-46192 GCA_035456405.1 Burkholderiales bacterium
GTACGAGAAATAGGCGGCCGTAATCCCGTTGAGGTCGTTCACGACGTTCTTGATGCGGGCCTGGGTGATCATCTCTTGACCTTTGAGAATCCCGCCCAGAAGCAGGCCGATGATCACGAGCACGATCGCGATCTCGACCAAGGTAAAGCCCGATTGACTGTGTTTGGTCTTCATTGCCTCGACATGCCCCTGAATCCAGGACGTACTTTACTCAAATTGGAGTGCATCGTCTATGACATCAACGCGAGGCTGGCGCGCGCCAGGTAGATTGGGGCATACGGAAAGCCAAGGCGGGTTGACGACGATCCTTGCGTCGCTGCTACCGGGGTCAGCGGGTGCGATCACGAATTGGGCGGGTGGCACTGTACCCGGACCGATCCCGCCTCGGCGACGAGCGTGACCGAACCGGCGCGCGGCGGACGTTCTGATTCGGGTGGAGGCTTCGCGCTCATGGCGCAGGCGGTACAACGAGTCGCCGTAATTCATCGGCACGCCGGACGGGGGCCGGAGCCCGGGCGAGAGGATCGCCGTGCCCCCACCCCCTAGCCAGGTGCTAGCTCCACACGGATCCCATTCCTCTGGTCGTCTAAGCCTTTGAATTCGGGCCCGCCCGGCCGGATTTGAACCCACCCCCTGGTTCGTAGTCGCCTTCTTCAGCATTGCGCAAGAACTGCCTCCAAGAGTCCCGTCCACGTACGCCCCGTCCACGTACGCCTCCGGCTGGAGCTGCACGCACGCCCCGTGGGTCGTAGTACCTTCAAGTTCGAAGGTTAGACGGATGGACCACCAGATCGTGCGAGCGGTGCAAGCCCTCTCGTTCCCCAAACCATATCGCTTGACGCAACACGCGGCCAGGAGCGGCGGTGCCCCTGCGTACGCCACGGCGCTACGCGCACGCGAGGCGAACCGATGAAGGCGCAGCCGCTCGTCGGGATCCGCGTGCTCGACTTCAGCACGCTGCTGCCTGGCCCGCTCGCAACGCTCATGCTCGCCGAGGCGGGTGCGGAGGTGATCAAGATCGAGCGCCCGGGTCGCGGCGACGAGATGCGCTCGTACGCGCCGAAATTCGGCGCGGACAGCGTGAACTTCGCGCTCCTCAACCGCGGCAAGCGGTCGATCGCGATCGACCTCAAGGATCCGCTTGAGGTCGAGCGCCTGCTTTCGCTCGTCCGCGGCGCCGACGTGCTGGTCGAGCAGTTCCGACCCGGCGTGATGGACCGTCTGGGTCTCGGCTACGAGCGGCTCAAGTCGCTCAACCCGCGGCTCGTGTACTGCGCGATCACCGGATATGGCCAGTCGGGTCCGCGCGCGCAGGAGGCCGCGCACGACCTCAATTACGTCGCCGAGACGGGCATGCTCGGCCTCGCCGCTGGCGCCGACGGAGCGCCTGTCCTGCCGATGGCGCTCGTCGCCGATATCGCTGGAGGCGCCTATCCGGCCGTGGTCAACATCCTGCTCGCGCTCAAGGCACGAGAGCTCTCCAACCAGGGCTGCAAGCTCGACGTCGCGATGACCGACAACCTCTTTACCTTCATGTACTGGGCGGTCGGGAACGGGCTGGCGGCGGGTGAGTGGCCGAAACCTGGCGCCGAGCTCGTCACCGGCGGCTCGCCGCGCTACCAGATCTATCGCACCGCCGAGGACCAGTTCGTCGCGGCCGCGCCCCTCGAACAGAAGTTCTGGGACAATTTCTGCGCGGCGATCGGACTCGACGCGAGTCTACTCGACGATGCCCGCGACCCCGCGGCAGCAACTCGCACAGTCGCCGAGCGCATCCGTGCGCAGCCGGCGTCACACTGGCAGGCAGTGTTCGCAGGGAAGGACGTCTGCGCGTGCGTCGTGAAGACCGTGCAGGAGGCGCTCGCAGACCCGCATTTCGTCGAGCGCGGGCTGTTCGCGCGCCGGCTCGCCGCCTACGACGGCCGGCAGATCCCTGCGCTCCCGGTACCAATCGCTGCGGCGTTCCGTGCTGCGACGATCGAAGCGGGCTATCCCTCGCTCGGGGAAGGCAATGCGCTACTCGACGCGCGGAAGCCCACGTAAGCGCACCGGCGCGTTATTTCATGTGCTTGCGGAATTCGGGCTTGCGCTTCTCTTTGAGCGCCTGGACGCCCTCCTTCGACTCGTCCGTCTGATAGTACATGCTGAGCGCCTGCATGCCCATGTCGGCGATTCCGATGATCGCGGCCGTATCGGCGTTGAACGAGCGCTTCGCGATCGCGATGGCGGTCGGGCTCTTGTCCACGATCTCCGCGCACCAGCGCGCCACCTCCGCGTCGAGTTCCGTATCCGGCACGACCGCGTTCACCATGCCCATGGCGAGCGCATCGCGCGCGCTGTAGCGCCGGCACAGGAACCACACTTCGCGGGCGCGTTTCTCTCCGATCACGCGCGCCATGTAGGCCGTCCCGAACCCGGGGTCAACCGAGCCCATCTTCGGTCCGACCTGCCCGAACACCGCCGATTCGGCAGCGAGGGTGAGGTCGCAGATCAGCGCGAGCACGTTACCCCCGCCGATCGCGTAACCCCGTACCTTGGCGATGACCGGCTTCGGGACGTCCCGGATCACGCGCTGCAGGTCCTCGATCGGGAGGCCGATCATGCCGCGCCCGTCGTAGCTGCCTTCGTGCGCCCCCTGGTCGCCTCCGGTGCAGAACGCCTTCTCGCCCGCTCCCGTCAGTACGATGACGCCGATTTCGCGGTTCCAACCGGCGCGGTGGAAGGCGCTGATCAACTCCTCGCAGGTCTTGCCGCGGAACGCATTGAACTTTTGCGGCCGGTTGATCGTGATGGTCGCGACGCCATTCTCGGTCTGGTAGATGATGTCTTCGTACATGATCGATCCTCGTCGTTAACGCGAGGCTCGAGGCGAGCCTCGCGTGCGCTTGCACGTTCGGTATGTCCGCGCGCGCCTGGGAGCACACTCCGCCGATAAGCCCGTCCGCCTGCCTCGGTGAGCACCGCGTTCAGCATGAGATCGAGCCCGCGATCGACGTACTGGTCCACGGTCATCAGGCGATGGAAACGCCAGGCCTTCAGCGCCCAAGCATGCGAGAACATGACGATCTGGTAGACGAAGAGCTCCTTGTCCACCTTGTGAAGCAGGCCAGCCTTGATGCAATCGTCCACGCACACAGCGAGCAGGACGTTGGTGGCCAGCTCCTGCTGCTGCATCACCCGGCGCCGCTCGGGGCGCAACGACTTCGTCTCCCGGTAGGCGAGCACGGTCGCGTCGGCGTTGGCGTCGTTCACTCGGCAGTAGGCATGCACCGCGGCCCGCAAGCGCGCCAAGGGATTGGTGACGCCCTCCAGAACCTTCGGAATCTCGCGCTGATAGGAGTCGAGCACCTCGCGCAGCACGAGGAAGAGCACGTCCTCCTTCTCCTTGAAGTACTGGTAGATGAGGCCGATGCTCACGTCGGCGCGCAGCGCGATGTCGCGCACCGTGGTGACATAGTAGCCCCGCTCACCGAAGAGCTCTGTGGCGGCGCGCACGATCTGCGCGCGCCGCTTGTCGACGAGCTCCCGGTCGGAGACGGTGCTTACGACCTGGAGCGGCATCACTACAGTCAGAACTTGGGCATCTTGCATTCGCCGCTCGGCGGCGGGCTCGCCTGATCGGCCGCGAAGGTAGTGGTGATGATCGGCCGGAGCTTGCCGCCCTGCTCACCGATGTAGCCGAAGTAGTTTGGCGACACCATCTGATGATCCTCGGCGCGAATGACCTGCTTGCCGAAGAGGGTGTCGAACGTCCCGCCGCGCATGACGCGCGCGAGTTCGATCGGCTTGATGCTCTTCGCCCGCTCGATCGACTGGAAGATCACCTGCATGCCGACGTACGTCTCGCCCTCGAAGTTGGTGGGTTCGTCGCCGTTGTAGGCCTTCTTCCACGCCTCGACGAAGCGCTTGTTGTCGGGGGTGTCGAGGCTGGAGCTGTAGTTGATGATGCCCCAGATCCCCTTTGACGTGTCCCCCAGCGCCTTGACTGTGTTGTCGGTGACGAAGCTCACCCCGGCCACGAAAGTGCTGTCCAGCAGCCCGAACTGCTTCGCCTGCGTGGCAAAGTTGATCGCGTCCCGGCCAGCGAGCGCGATCCAGACACCCTGCGCGCCGGAGTTCTTGACCTGCTGAATGTAGGGCGCGAAGTCGTTCGTGCCGAAGGGCGAGTAGAACTCACCGACGATCTCCTTATTGTGCGCCTTCGCGGCGGCCCCGAAGCTCTGCCCAGAGTTGCGCCCCCACGCGATGTCCGCGGCGACGATTGCCCACTTGGTCTCCTTGCGGGTGCCGAGCCACGGCCGCACGACCGCCGCGTCCTGGGCGTCCTGGTGGTTCACGCGAAACACACGCGGTACGCAAGAGTCGCCCGTGAGCTTGTCGGCCTTGTTGATCGTCACGACGTAGAGCGCGTCCCATCGCTCGAGCATCGGCGCCATCGCCAGGCCCTCGCCGGACGCGATGGTCCCGGTGAGGATCCGGTAGCCCTCGAGCGCGAGCTTCTCGGCCTGCTTGCGCGCGACCTCGGGCTTGGCCTCGGTGTCGAGCACCTTGTACTCGACCTTGCGCCCGCCGATCCCGCCTTTGGCGTTCACTTCCTGCACGGCAAACTCCACCGCCCGCTTCGCCTGGTTGCCCAGGTCGGCGTAGGTGCCCGACATCGCCGTGGGCACACCGATCTTGATCGTGTCCTGCGCCAGCACGGGCGCCTGTGCGGCGAGCACTGCCGTGACCCCTACCCCCAACCCGATCAACCGTGTCCTCAACGCTCTTGCCTGCATGACTTCCTCCGTTTGCAATAACGCCATCGATTAAACCGCCGCATGTTCCTTCAACTTCTCCATCGAAAGATCGGCCAGGCGGCCATGGTCCACGATCTGCCCTTTCGAAAGCGCGTAGTACCGCTCCGCGACCCGCCGCACCAGCCCGAAGTTCTGCTCGATGAGGAGCAGCCCCGTGCCCCCGTCGGCGAGCCTGCGGAGCACAACGGCGAGCTCGTCCACGATCACCGGCGCGAGTCCTTCGCTCGGCTCATCGAGCACGAGGAGCGCGGGGTTCGCCATCAGCGCCCGGCCGATGGCGAGCATCTGCTGCTGGCCGCCCGAGAGTGCCGTGCCGGGGGTGTCGGCGCGCTCCTTCAGCACCGGAAACAGCTCGAACACCCGCTGCAGATTCCACACGCCGGGGCGCCGCACCGCGGCGCCGAGAAGCAGATTCTCACGCACGGTGAGGTTCGGGATGATGTGCCGTCCCTGCAGCACGACCGCCACCCCGGCCCGGGCCGCCGTGAAGTGCTGGATCGTCCGCGGCACCGCGCCGCGGAAGCGGATCTCGCCCGTGCGCAGCCGCGCAACGCCGAGAAACGTGTTCACGACCGTGCTCTTGCCCACGCCGTTGCGGCCGAGGATCGCCACCCGCTCATTCTCGCTCACCGCGAGGTCGATCCCATGCAGCACCCGCGATTCGCCGTAACCGGCCTCCACCCCGCGGAAGCCCAGGAGCTCGTTCACTCGACCGTGCTCCCGAGATAAGCGGTCACGACCTCCGGGATCTTGCGGATCTCGTCCGGGGCGCCCTCGGCGAGCACGCGCCCGAGATGGAGCACCGTGATCCGGTCGCAGATCGAGAAGACGACCTCCATGTCGTGCTCCACAAGAAGCACGGTCACCTTCCAGCGGCTCGCGAGATCGCGCAGGAGCTCGGCCAGCGCCACCGACTCCCTCATCGAGAGACCGGCAGCGGGCTCGTCGAGCAGCAGCACGGTGGGCCGTCCGATCAGCGCGAGCGCGAGATCGAGCCGGCGGCGGTCACCATACGAGACGTCCGCGGCCCGCATGTGCGCGATGCCCGCGAGGCCCATCTCCTGCAGGACCTCGTCCACGTTCGGCGTCTCGGCGCGCCACGACGCAATCTCGAGCTGCTCGCGCACCGCGAGCTCGGGGAAGATGTTGGTCCTCTGGAACGAGCGGGCGAGCCCGCCGCGGCGGCGCTCCTGCACCGTGCGTGCGCTGATGTCCTCACCTCCCAATCGCACCGTTCCCTCCCAGTCGTCGGCTCGGCCCGAGAGCACGTCGATCAGCGTGGACTTGCCCGCGCCGTTGGGCCCGATCAGCCCACGGATCTCGCCGTCCGGCACCGCGATTCTCACCGCGTCGAGCGCCGTGAAGCCACCGAAGCGGCGCGTGAGACCGACGCCTTCGATCGCGAAAGTCTCAGCCATCGCGGCGCACACCGGCCGGGCGGATCCGATCGAAGAGCTTCGTCAGCGCGCCGCCGATGCCCGTCGGCAGCGCCACCGTGACCACGATCAGCATGAATCCGATCATCGCCGGCCAGTGCTCGGTGAGATCGCCCGCGACATCCTTGAAGAAGAAGAACACGACGGCCCCCAGCGCCGGACCCCAGAGAAGCCGGGTGCCGCCGACGATCGCCATGATGAGCGCGGAGCCCGAGAGGCTCCAGTGCAGCGACTCGGGGGAGACGAAGCCGTTGTAGAGCGCGAACAGCGTCCCCGCGATCGACCCGATCAGGGCCGAGAGCGCAAAGATCAGCGCGCGCGGCACGACCGTCTGATAGCCGAGGAAGCGTGCGCGCTCCTCGTTCTCGCGGATCGCCGTCGTCACTCGCCCGAAGCGGCTGCGCACGAGCAAGTGAAGGCCGAAGAGCAGGCCCACCAGCGCGACCCAGCAGATTACGAACATGGTCTGCGGGCGCTGGAAGACCTCGGTCGCCACGCCGAAGACGGTCCTCGGCAGGTTGATCGCCAGTCCGTCGTCGCCGCCCGTAACGAGCCGTGCGCGCACGGCGAACTCGTGAAAGGCCTGCCCGATCGCCAGCGTGATCATCGAAAACGCAACGCCGGGGATGCGGACGATGACGAGTCCGAGCAGGAAGGCAAGCAACGTTGGCATCGCGATCGCCAGGACGATTGAGAGTTCCAGCGGCCAGAGCCCATGCTTCGCCGGCAGCGCGATGAAGTAGCCGGCGAGGCCGAAGAACGCCGCGTGGCCGAAGCTCACGAGGCCTGTCTGCCGGATCACGAGTCCGACGGCGGTCGCCAGGATCCCCCCGATCACTGCCTGCGTGAGAAGCGTTATGGCGAGCGTGGAGGTCACCACCAACGGCAGCATCGAGCCCGCGACGATCGCGATCCCGAGCGCGAGCCAGACCTGGCGCGAGACCAGGGCCAGGCGCGGCGCGGCAGGGAGCGCGATCCGCTCGCTCGGCTGACTCATTGGATTACCTTGGCGCTGCGCGCCAAGGATTTGCCCTTGGAGCGGCCCGGCGGCTCATACGTGCTGGCCCGCGAAGCCCGCAGGCCTCCAGATCAGGATCCCCACCATCAGCAGGAACGGGATCATCGTCGCCGCCGACGGCACGTACACCACGCCGAAGTTGTGCAGCTGCCCGATGATGAGCGCGGCGAAGAACGCACCCGAGAAGCTGCCGAGACCCCCCACGACGACAACGATGAAGGAATCGATCAGGATGAAGCTGCCCATGCTCGGCGAGAGCGCGAGCAGCGGCGCGGACACCGTTCCGGAGAGGCCCGCGAGTGCCGCGCCGGCGGCGACTACGATGATGCTCACGCGGTCGGTGTTCACGCCGAGGATCGCCGTCGTCGTGCGATCGACGCTGGAGGCGCGGACGAAGAGCCCGATCCGGCTCATCCGCAGCCACAGGGAGAGCCCGATTGCCACCGCCGCGGCGAGCACAATCACGAAAAGCCGGTAGGTCGGGAAACTCTCGCCGAGGATCTGAACCGTGCCGGCGAGCGCTTCGGGCGGCTTGAGCGAGAGGAAGTCCTTGCCCCAGATCGTGCGCACCGCATCCTCGAGCACGAGCAGGATGCCGAAGGTCACGAGCACCGTCACGATCGGGTCCTCGCGCTGCAGCGGCCGGAACACGACCGCATCCAGGAACACCCCGAGCGCCGCGAGCAGGGCGACCGACACGAGCAGCCCGACCCAGAAGTTGCCGAAATAGGTCGCGATCGCGTAGCCGACGTAGGCGCCGACCATGAACAGGCTGCCGTGCGCGAAGTTCACGACGCGGCGCAGCCCGAAGATGAGGACGAGCCCCACGGCGAGGATATAGAGGAGCCCGCCGTAGACGAGCCCGTTAAGAATCTGCAAGAGCATCGGTCACTGGCGCTCGTGCGCGCACCGTGATCCCGGCACGCGGCGAGACGCCCATCCTCCTCCTTGAGGCCTGTTCGCGCGGCACTGCAGCGACGAGTGCGATCCGGTGCCCCGCCCCGCGCTGAATGATCATTCGTTCATCCAGTAGCGTCAAGGCGCCGCCTCCGCATCCCGCGCCGCAGCATAGGCCTACGCGACGCGGGATTCCTTGATCTCCCCGTGATTGTCCGCATCGAAGCCGATGCTAGACTCGATTTTTTTCTTCCGGCGCGCGGCGCTCGCTGCGAGGGCGGCCATGTTCTATCACATCGTGATGATGCGTTTTCAGGATCCGGATCGCGCCTTCCATGATCGCGTGCACGCGTATGTCAAGCGCGTGCGGCGTGAGCTGACGTACGTGCGCGCCTACGACTACTGCCGCAACGAAGCGTCGCGGGCGAAGGGGTTCGACTGGGCGATCATCGCAGCCTTCGACTCGAGCGCCGACCACGACCGCTACCAGGGGTCCACAGTTCACCAGGAGATGAAGGCGTTCATGATGCCGCGCATCGCAGACCTCGTCGTCTGCGATTCGGACAGCGCCGGCGCGCGCCCGTGAGCGAGTCGGCAGTTGCCCGCACGAGCGGCTTCGTCTGGCAGCCCACCGAGGCAATCAGGGCGGCCGCCAACTGGCAGGCATTCCTCCGCGCCGAGCAGCTGCCGGACTATCCGGCGCTCGTGTGCAAGGCTGCGGCGGAGCCGGAGTGGTTCTGGGACGCGTTGATCCGCTTTCTCGGCATCCGGTTCATCAAACCATACTCGCGGGTGCTCGACCTCTCTGCGGGGCTTGCCTGGCCGAAGTGGTGCTTAGGCGGTACCACCAACGCGACGCTCTCGTGCCTCGACCGGCACGTGACGACGGCGCGACGCGAACATCCCGCAATCGTCTGGGAGTCCGAGAATGGACAAGTCCGCACCTGGACCTACGCGGCGCTCCATGCGGAGACATGCAGGCTCGCCGGTGGGCTCGCGAAGCTCGGGCTGCGCCCGGGCGACGCGGTGGGTCTATACATGCCGATGATGCCGGAGACCGCAGCTGCGTTCCTCGCCCTCGCACGCCTCGGGTGCATCGCGCTCCCGCTCTTCTCCGGCTTCGGCGCCGCCGCGATCGCCACGCGCCTGAACGACGGGAACGCCGTCGCCGCGATCACGGTCGATGCGTGCCTGCGGCGCGGGCGTGCAGTACCGATGAAAACCACGCTTGATGAAGCCGCACGCGAGGTGCCGACGTTGCGGCATGTCGTCGTCGCGCGGCGCCTGGCGGGCGACGCGCCGATGCAGGCGGGGCGCGACGTATGGTGGCACGAGCTCGTCGCCGGCTGCGCGCCGATGTACCCCGCGGCGGAGCTCAACGCCGAGGCGCCGCTGCTGGTCGTGTACACGTCGGGCACCACGGGAAAACCCAAGGGCACGGTCCACACCCACTGCGGCTTCACGGTAAAGACCGGCGAGGATTTCCTGCTCTGCTTCGACCTCAAGGCGACCGACCGGATGCTCTGGATGTCCGACATGGGCTGGCTCGTCGGACCAATCCAGATCCTCGCGACCACGCTCGCCGCCGCGACGCTCGTCATGGCCGAGGGCACGCCCGATTACCCGGAGCCGGGCCGGCTCTGGCGGCTGATCGCGACCCACAAGGTGAGCTTCCTGGGTCTGAGCCCCACCATCGCGCGGATCCTGCTCCGCTATGGCGACGACGTGGTCGCGAAGCACGATCTGGCGTCGCTGCGCCTCGCCGCATCGACGGGCGAGCCGTGGGACCCGCAGTCCTGGAGCTGGGTGTTCGAGAAAGTGCTCGGGCGGCGCGGCCCGCTCATGAACTACTCCGGGGGCACCGAGATGGGAGGGCTCGTCGCCACCAACATCCTCTACCCGATCAAGCCGGCGAGCTTCTTCGGCCCCATTCCCGGGACTGGGGCGGATATCGTCGACGCGAGCGGCCGTAGCGTCGCCACCGGCGAGGTGGGCGAGCTCGTGATGCGCGAGGCCTGCATCGGGACCACGCGCGGACTATGGCGGGACCCGGAGCGCTATCTCGACAACTACTGGACCCGGATCCCCGGGATGTGGGTCCACGGCGACTGGGCTTCGCGCGACGCCGACGGCTGCTGGCACATTCACGGACGCTCGGACGACACCATCAAGATCGCCGGCAAGCGCACCGGTCCGGCCGAGATCGAGGCGCTGCTCCTCGCAACGCGGCGGGTGAGCGATGCGGCCGCCGTGGCCGTGCCCGACCCGACTAAGGGCTCGGCCGTGGTGTGCGCGGTCGTCCCCGCACCGGGCGAGAACGCGGACGCCGCACTCGCCGATGCCCTCTCGGCTGCGGTCGTGGCGGGTCTCGGCTCGCCTTACCGGCCCAGCCGCGTCGTGTTCGTCTCGGACCTGCCAAAGACTCGCAACATGAAGACGATGCGCCGCGTGGTGCGCGCGGCGCTCACCGGCGAGCCTGCCGGCGACCTCACCACTCTCGTGAACCCCGAGAGCGTGGACGAGTTGCGGCGCGCCGTTGCCCCCGGGTGAGTGCGGCGATGCGACTCGCGCGACGGACCGCACTCGTCACCGGCGCCGGCGGGCCGATGGGGCGCGCCATCGCGCAGCGTTTCGCGCAGGAAGGCGCCTCGCTCGTCCTTGCGGAGATCTCGGGCAACCGCCTCGGCGAAGCGCAGGCGGCCGTGGAGGCGTCGCTCGCGCCCGGCGCCGGTGCCGTGGCGCACCGCGCCGACGTGACGCAGGGCGACGAGGCTGGCGCCGTGGTCGAGGCCGGACTCGCCCACTTCGGGCGCATCGACATTCTGGTGAACGTCGTGGGCGGGATCCGCAGCCCAACGCTGTTCGCGCCGCTCCTCGAGATCGACGAGGCGCGCTGGGATGACACGTTCCGCCTTAACCTCAAGGCGACCTTCCATCTCGTGAAGCTCACCGCGCCCGGGATGCTCGAGCGCCGCTACGGGAAGATCGTGAACCTCGCGTCCATGAACTTCGCCGGCGAGTCGGGCTCCTCCGACTACGGTGCGGCCAAGGCGGCCGTGGCTTCCCTCACGCGCACGCTCGCCATCGAGCTCGCGCCCCACGTCAACGTGAACTGCATCGCGCCCGGGACGACCCGGACCACCGTCGTGAGCCGCATGCCGCGCGACGAGCTCGAGCGGTACGCAGCGAAGCCGCTCCTCAAGCGGCTCGGCGAGCCCATGGACATCGCCAACGCGGCGCTCTTCCTCGCGAGCGACGAGGCCTCTTACATCACCGGCGAGATCCTCGCCGTCACGGGCGGAGTGTGGCCGGCGCTGTGAGCCCCGTTCAGCTGGCGGTGTAGCCGCCGTCGACGAACAGCGTCTGCCCCGTGATGAAGCGTGCGGCCGGGGATGCGAGGAAGACGAGCGCCCCGGCGATGTCCTCCGGCTCTCCGAGTCGTCCAAGCGGCGTGCGATCGAGCACCGCCTGATAGAGCTGCGGCTGCGTGCGCACGAGCTCCCGGTTGAGGTCGGTGACGATAACGGTGGGTGCGATCGCGTTCACCCGGATCCCGTGCGGCCCGAGCTCAAGCGCGAGCGCGCGCGTGAGGTTCATGACGGCTGCCTTCGCCGCCGAGTAGGCGGTGCGCTTCGCCATGCCGCGCGCCGAGAGGATCGAGCCCACGCTGATGATGCAGCCTTCGCGCTGGCGCATCATCACCGGCGCCACGGCGCGCGCGCAGTAGAAGGCACCGGTCGCGCTCGTGTCCATGATGCGATGCCAGTCGTCGTCGGTCAGTTCGACCGCGGTCTTCGGCGAGGTGACCCCCGCGTTGTTGAGCAGGATGTCGACGCGCCCGAACGCGCCTACCGCCTGTTCGACCATGCGGTTCACGTTGGCGCTGCGGGTGACGTCGGCGACGATCGCGGCCGCGCGCCGGCCCGCGCCGCGCACCGCATCCTCTGCCACCCGAAGTTTCTCTGCCGTGCGCCCGACGAGCACGACGTCCGCGCCGGCCGCGGCGAAAGCGCGCGCCGCGAGGCTCCCGAGCCCGCCTCCGCCGCCGGTCACGATCGCGACTTTTCCGTCCAGACGCGGCGCGGGAAACTCGTCCATCACCACCCCCTCAGCCCGCCATCTGCCCGCCGTCGAGCGGCAGGGCGATCCCGGTGATCATGCGCGCCTCGTCGGAGGCGAGGAAGACGGCTGCATTGGCCGTGTCCACCGGCTCGGGCATGCGCCCGAGCGGGATGGTCGCGCGGAAGCGTTTGCGCGCCTCCTCCATGTCGTCGGCCATGCCGGGAAGGAACTTCGGCAGCATCGGCGTCTCGGTGACCGTCGGACAGATCGCGTTCACGCGAATGTTCGCGGGCGCGAGCTCGAGCGCAAGTCCCTTCACAAGCCCGACGATGCCGTGCTTGGACGCTGTGTAGACGGTGTAGTTCGGGCGCGCCTTGATCCCCTGCAGCGAGGACGTGCAGAGGATCACCGCGCCGGCCGGGCGGCGCTTGCCGGCCTCGCGCAGCGCGGGGAGGGCCTCCTGTGTCATCTTGAAGGCGCCGATGAGGTTCACCCCGATCACGCGCGCGAGCGTGGCGTCATCGGCGGTCTCCACCGGCCCCGCGAAGGGGCCACCCGCGTTGTTGTGCAGGATGTCGATGGCGCCGAAGCGCGCGAGCGTCGCCTCGACGGCGGCCCGACACTGACTGCGGTCGGTGTGATCGCAGCGCACGAAGTGCGCCGCGGTCCCGAGCTCGCACGCCAGCGTGGTGCCCCGCGCCTCGTCGATATCGGCGATCGCGACGCGGCCCCCCTCCTCGACGAAGCGCCGCACGGTCGCCGCACCGAGACCCGACGCGCCGCCGGTCACGATCGCCACGCGATCCTTCAGCCGTGACATGGCCACCGTCCTCTCATGTCGACGCCGCAGAATCCGGCATTGCGCATGCCTTAATGGCAATCAGCGCGGTGATGCGGCCGTAAAGGTGCTGGTACTGGCTGCGCATCAGCGGATCGGGGCTCGCGAGCAGCTGCTCGGCTTCGCGCCGCAGCGTCTCCAGGATCCTCAGCTCGTCGTCGTCTGCGCTCATCGTCTCGCTCCGGCTACTTCTTCGCGGCGTATCCGCTCTTCCGCTCGTCGGTCCAGCGCCGCGCCTTGTAGAGAAACTGCGGCAGCTCGGCGATCGGTACTTCGCGAAGCTGCATCAGCACGTTCGTCCGCTCCTTGATCCCGTCGCGAATCGACGCGAGCAGCCGCTCCTTCGCGGAGGCGGCGAGGCCGAGTGCTTCTGCCTTGAGCGCGAGCCGGATCTCGACCTCCGTGCGTCCCGCATCGTCCACGAATACCCGGCCCGTGTATTCGGCGATTTCCGGATGCGCAAAGATCACCTGATCCACCGCGAGCGGCCACACGTTGTTGCCGCGGATCTTCAGCATGTCGTCGTAGCGGCCCACACCGCCGGCTTCGATGCAGTGCCAGGGGCGCCTGCAGTCGCAAGCGTCATTCGGGAACCATCGGGCTTTGTCCCGGGTCGAGAAGCGGAGGACCGGCGACCCCTGGATGTCGAGGTTGGTTAGAACGATCTCGCCCTCCTCGCCCGGGCCGACCGGCGCGCCGGTCTCCGGATCCACGACCTCGGTGTAGTTCAGCCACTCGAAGATGTGCATGAGGCCGCGGCGCCCGTCGGCGCGCACCGCGCCCTGCTCGCACGTCGAGCAGACAAAGCCGGCTCCCTGCGTGCTGCCGTAGCCTTCGTGCACGCGGCATTGCCACGCCTCTTCGATCGCGCGCGCCCACTCCGCGGGATACCCTTCCGCGACGAGGAAGATGCCCTGCATCATCGGCAGCAGGTTCGCCGGCCGGATACCGCGTCGGCGGAATGCCTCGGTGAGCGTGTGCATGTAGTTGGTAGAGGCGTAAATGAAGTGGAGCTCGCCCAGCCGCTCGAGGAGGTCCACCTTCGCATCGGTGCTGAGCGCGCCGCCGACGTGAACCGCGGTCGCCCCCGCGATCCGGAAACCCTCGGGTGGCCCCCAGCCGCCGGTGGTGAGACCGCCGGCGGGCACGCAGTTCAGCGCCATCTGGCCCGGACGCAATCCCGCCATGTACCACGGCAGATAGTGGAGAAAACCCTGCACCGCGACGTCGTGCTGCGTGCGTCCATAGATTTCCTGGCCCTTCCCAGAGGTGCCGCCCGTCAGGTTGACGAGCACCACCTCTTCGCGCGGCACGCCGAGGCGGCTTCCGAACGGCGGCGCGGCCTGCTGGTCCGCGAGGAAGTCCTCCTTGGTCGAGAGCGGAATGCGCCGGAAGTCCGCGAGGCTCCGGATGTCCTCCGGCCCGAGCTTTGCCGACTCCATCTTGCGCCGGTAGAAGGGGTTGGCGCGCCAGACGCGCTCCAGTTGGCGGCGCAGCTTCGCGATCAGCAGCCGATCCAGCTCGCCTCGCGTCATCCGCTCGAGGGGCGCGAGCGCGGCCGATCGCGCGAAGAAGGCTTGCGTCTCCTTCATCGTGTGGGGGTCCCGGCAGGCTTGAACCGCGGCAACGTGATCCCCGGCGCGACGTCGTCGAACAGGACCTCGACGCGCATGTCGCCTCGAACGTCGGAAGGTGCACAGCCGACGATGTTGCTCGCCATGCGCACGCCCTCGTCGAGCTCGACGAGGGCCACCACATAGGGGACATCCCCGGCATAGACATCCTTCGGCACCGGATGCGTCACTACGATCCAGCTGAATACCTTGCCCCGCCCCACCGACCGGATCCACTCCGCGCGGTGCGAGCGGCAGTGCGGACAGAACGGGCCGGGCGGATAGCGGAACGCGCCGCACGCCGCGCACTTCTGGACCATCAGCCGGTGCTCACAGCAGCCCGCCCAGAAGGGCGCGGAATCCGGGTCGGACACGGGGACCGGCTTGAGATAGTCCCCCATGGGTCTAGCGCCGCAGGACCATCGCGCTGCCGCAGGTCATGGCGCCCGCGCTCGTGAACGCGATCTCCGCCCCGGGGACCTGGCGCGCGCCCGCGACCCCGCGCAGCTGCCGCACGGCCTCGAGTACATGATTCAGGCCGTGGATATAGGCCTCCGAGAGCAGCCCGCCGTGCGTGTTGATCGGCAGCTCGCCGTCGCGCGCGATGCGCCCGCCTTGCACGAACGCTCCACCCTCGCCTTCCCGGCAGAATCCGAAGCCCTCGAGCTGCATGATCACGCTGTAGGTGAAGCAGTCGTAAATCTCGGCCACATCAACGTCGCCCGGGCCCACGCCGGCGCTCTTCCAGACGTCGGCGGCAATGTACTTGCTGTAGTTGTGCGCGTGATCCGGCCAGCGCAGCGCGTCGAAGAGATCGTCGCCCTGGTTGGGCCCGCCGCCGTAGGCACCGCCCATGATGTGCACGGCGCGATGCAGCAGGTCGCGCGCGCGCTCGGCGCTCGTCACCAGGACCGCACAGGCGCCGTCGGACTCGAGGCAGATGTCGAGCATCCGGAACGGCTCGACGATCATGCGCGAGCGCATATAGTCCTCGAGCGTCATCGGCTCGCGCTGCATCGCGCGCTCGTTGAGTGCCGCGTTCTGGCGGCAGGTGATGGCCACCGTCGCGAGCTGCTCGCTCGTGGTGCCGTACTTGAGCATGTGCCGCCGGCACCACATGGCCATCGCCTGCGGATAGGTGATCCAGCCGAAGGGCGCAGTGTATTGCGTGACCCCGCGCGCGGAGAGCTCCCGCCCGCCGCCGAGGCGGAAGCCCGACCGACCGTTCATCGCGCGGTAGCACAGTACGTTTTTCGCGAGACCCGCCTCGATCGCGGCAGCGGCGGCGAGCACGATCAGGTTCGCCGCATTGCCCCCGCCGGCGTAGTCGACCGCGTACTGCGCCGCCGGAATCCCAAGGCTGGTCGCGACCGCGATCGCGGGAACCGAGTCGTTGAAGTGGAAGCTGACGATCCCGTCGATGTCTTCGAGCGCGACGCCGGCGTCGTTCGCCGCCTTGAGACACGCTTCCGATGCGAGATCGAGCACGGTCCGCCCCGAAGCCTTCGTGTAGGCGGTCTCGCCGATGCCCGCGATGCAGTACTTGTCGCACAGGGTCCACATCGTGCGCCTCGCGCTAGCGGCCTCCGCCGCCCTTTCGGTAGATGGGCTTGCGCTTTTCCCCGAACGCAAGAAGGCCCTCGGTCGCGTCCGGATCGGTAGTGGCGTAGCGGTGCACGTAGTCCAGCTCGAGGGCAAGGCCCGCTTCGAGCGAGCCGCGCATGCCGGCGTTCACGAGGTGCTTCACGCCCTTCACGCCCGAGCGGCTCTTGTCGAGGAGGCTCGCTGCCACCTCACGCGCACGCTCTAGGAGCTTCGCGTCGGCCACCACCTCGCCGACAAGCCCGATGCGCTCGCACTCGCGCGCCGGCAGGAGCTCGCCGGAGAACATCAGGCGCTTTGCGCGCGGGACGCCGATCGCGCGCGGGAGACGCTGCGACCCGCCCGCTCCCGGGAGCTGCCCGAAATTGAGGTGGCCATCGCCGATCCTCGCCCCCTCGGCCGCCAGCACGAGATCGCACGCGAGCATGAGCTCGAGCCCGCCCGCGACGCAGACGCCGTTCACCGCGGCGATGTAAATCTTCTCCGAGGCTTCGAGCCCCGCGAGCAGATCGTGGAAGTCTCGCAGGTACGTCCGGAACTCTTCGGGGGAGCGGTAAAGCCGGATGTAGCCCGCGAGATCGCCGCCTGCGGAGAACGCCCGGCCCGCGCCGGTGATCACTACTACCGCCACATCGGCATCGCGCTCGAGGACCGCCGCCACCTCACGCAGCTCGCGCACGGTTCCCCAGTCGAGCGGATTCATCTTGTCGGCTCGATTGAGGGTGACGAGCGCCATGCCGCCCTCGCGCTCGAGGGTGATGTTCTGGTGCGCCGCCACGGGGATCGCCTTTCTCGCCAGGTCAGCGCAATCGCCGACCCATGCGCAATCTAGTCGGAACGGCCGCAGCCCGCAATCGCCCGGCGCGGCTCAGTCACCCTCGAACACCGGCTTCTGCTTCGCCACGAACGCGCGGTAGGCGCGGTCGTAGTCCCGCGTCTGCATGCAGATCGCCTGCGCCTGGGCCTCGGCCTCGATCGACTCGTCGATCCCCATGCTCCACTCCTGGTGGATGCAGCGCTTGGTCATCGCGTGCGCGAATGTCGGCCCGTCGGCGAGCGATCTGGCGAGCGCCTGGGCGTCGGAGAGCACGTGCTCGGGCTCGCAAAGCTTGTTGTAGAAGCCCCACCGCTCGGCCTCATCGCCGCCCAGCGCCCGGCCCGTGTAGAGGAGCTCCGCGGCGCGGCCCGATCCGACGATCCGCGGCAGCATGTTGCACGCACCCATGTCGGCGCCCGCCAGCCCGACCCGCACGAAGAGGAACGCCACTTTGCTGCGCGCCGTGCCACACCGCAGGTCGGAAGCCATGGCGACGATCGCGCCGGCGCCCGCGCAGATCCCGTCCACCGCAGCGACGATCGGCTGCGGGCAGGCGCGCATCGCCTTGACGAGATCCCCGGTCATGCGCGTAAACGCGAGTAGGCCACCCATGTCGTCGGCTTTCATCATCTCGACGAGCGGCCCGATGATCTCGTGCACGTCGCCGCCCGAGCAGAAGTTTCCGCCGGCACCGGTGACGACGACGGTCTTCACCTCGTCGGCAAACTGTAGATCGCGGAAGGTGTCGCGCAGCTCCGCGTAGGACTCGAAGGTGAGCGGGTTCTTGCGCTCGGGCCGGTTCAGCGTGACGGTTGCCACCTTGCCGTCGAGCTGCCAGCCGAAGTGCTTCGGCTTGAACTCGCGGAAGTTGACCCGCGGCGAAAGGAAGCGGGTGCTGGTGCTTGCCATCCTCGGATCTCCTGTCAGTGTTCGATGTGAAACGAGTTCGCCCGGTCGCGGCTCCGCGCCCTCACTCCGCCCCGGCGCCAAGCCCTGCTGCGACCTCGCGCAGCTTGAACTTCTGGATCTTGCCCGAGGGCGTGCGCGGCATGGCCTCGACGAGCTCGAGCCGCTCGGGCCAGTAGTTCTTGGCGACCCCTTCCTTGCCGAGGAACGCGGTCATCTCCTCCAAGGTCGGCCGCTCACCCGGGCGCGGGACCACGAACGCGCAGGCACGCTCGCCCAGCCGCGGGTCGGGCATCGCGACCACCGCCACGTCCTGCATCTTCGGGTGGCGGTAAAGGAGGTTCTCGATTTCGATCACCGGAACGTTCTCGCCGCCGCGGATGATGACGTCCTTGGTGCGGCCGGTAATGCGGATATAGCCATCCTTGTCGATGCGCGCGAGGTCGCCGGTCTCGAACCACCCCTCGGCATCCCAGGCGTTGAGCTCCGGCTTCTTGAGGTAGCCGACGAAAGTGAAGGTGCCGCGCGCCTGCAGCCGTCCCACCGTGCCCGCGGGCGCAACCTGGTCGTTCGCGTCCACCACGCGCACCTCCATGCCGCCGATCGCCTGTCCGTCGGTGCCGAAGATCTTCTCGGGGGGATCGCCCGGGCGGGCGATGGTGACCGCACCGTTCTCGGTCATGCCCCAGCAGGAGAGCACCTCGAAGCCGAGCCGCTCGGTCGCTCTCTGCACGATCACCCCGGGGATCGGCGCGCCCGCGCAGACGAACGTGCGCAGGGTCTTCACGCTTTCGCGGGTGACCGCCTCGTTGTTCGTGAGGTCGGAGAGGAAGGGCGTGGAAGCCATGGTGAAGGTCGCGCCCTCGGCCTGGATGAGGCGCGCCGCGTCGGGCGCCGACCAGATGTCGAGCAGCACCAGTTTCGTCTTGAGCAGGACCGGGATCATCATGCCGTAGACGAATCCGGTCTGGTGCGCGAGCGGCGAAGCCATGAAGACCACGTCGCTTGACCCCAGCCGCACCCAGTCGATGTACTGCAGCGCCATTGCGAGTAGCGTGTTCGAGACGTGCATCACGGCCTTGGGCTCGCCGCTCGTGCCCGAGGTGTAGAGGAGCTCCGTGAGATCGTTCGGGCCCGGACGTCGTGCCCGGAAAAGCGCCGCCGCGTCGGTCTCCTTCTCCCACGCACGCTCGAGGAAGTGGCGTTCGAAAGAATGCTCGCCCGCGCCGTTCACCACGAAGGTGTGGCGCACGCTCGCGAGCTCCGGCCGGATCTCCGCGAGCATCGCCGCGTAGTCGAAATCGCGGAAGCGCGCCGGCACGATCACCACGCGCGACTCGGCGAAATTCAGCATGTAGCGCAGCTCGCGCTGCCGGAAAATCGGCATCAACGGATTCGCGACGGCGCCGATGCGCACGCAGGCGAGATAGAGCGCCGGGTACTGCCACCAGTTCGGCAGCTGGAACGACACCACCTCGCCGGGTTGCACGCCGAGCGCCGCGAGCCCGAGCGCGATGCGTTCCACGCAATGTGCGAGCGCCGCGTAGGTGAGAGTCATCCTCTCGCCCGTGGCGCTGTTCGTTCCGGTGATGGCGACCTGGTTCGGTGCAGCCTTGACCGCCTCGTCCAGGTAGTCGGTCAGCAGCCTGTTCGGCCACAGACCGCTCGTTTTTTCGGCGCGCAGGCGCGCCTCGGAAAGGTAGATCTGAAACGCCATGCTCGCCTCCTCCTTCGCTCGGGCCGCGGCGCGTTTCTCGAAGGCGCCCCTCAGGCGTTCGGTCACCGCGCGCGTCAGCCGGCCATGGTGAGACCGCCGCTCACGCTGAGCACCTGGCCAGTAATGTAATCCGAGTGGCCGCTCGCGAAGAAGAGGATGGCGTCGGCCACCTCCTCGGGCTTGCCGACGCGGCGGAACGGGATCGCCTTGACGAATGCATCGCGCAACTTCTCCGGCACGGCGTTGTAGAGCGGCGTGTCGGTCGGGCCCGGGCACACGCAGTTGGCATTTACGCCGAAGCGAGCCGTCTCGCGCGCCAGGCTTTTCGTGAATGCGATCAGTCCACCCTTGGCCGCCGAATACACGGTCTCGCCCAGGCTGCCTACGCGCCCCGCGTCACTCGCCACGTTGACGATCTTGCCGGCGCGGGCGTCGTACATCGGCTGGAGCAGTTGGCGCGTGAGCCGGATCGGCCCCATGAGGTTAAGTGCGATGACCCGGTCCCAGAAGTCAGGCGGATTCTCGATAAAGGGCTGCGGGCGGCCCCATCCCGCCGCATTGATGAGCACGTCGACACGCCCGCCGGCACGGTCGAGCGCGGCGCTCGCGCAGGCGTCGATCGAGGTGCTATCGGTCACGTCGACCTTGAGATATTCCACCTTCAAGCGCACGCCCTCCGCCTCGGTCACGGCGGCCGCGCCTCCTGCCTCGTTCACATCCGCACAGAAGACGCGCGCCCCGGCGCGCGCGAGCGCGAACACGGTGGCTTTGCCGATACCCGATGCACCGCCGGTGACCAGAGCAATCTTGTTGTCGAGCCGCATGGTTCTGTCCTTCCTTCCTTTGGGTGATCAGCGTGCGCCGGCGAGGGCGTCAACCCGGCGCGGTCAATGAAAGGCCGCCCGCGACCCCGACGCGGGTTGCCAGCACCAGCTTGCCCTGGATTCCCCGCTGCGCCATCCGGCGCAGCGCCGCCGGGGCCTGTTCGAGCGGATAGACCGCGGCGACGGTAGGTTTCAGCTTGCCTTCCCGCCACAGGCCGTAGAGCGCTTCCTGCACGCGGCGAACCCATGCCGGGTCGCGCTCGCGGTAGTCGCTCCAGTGCAGACCCGAGGCCGAGATGTTCTTGATCAGGAGGTAGTTTGCGCGGATCGTCGGGAACGCGCCCCCGACGAACCCGACCACCACGATGCGGCCCGACCAAGCCAGCGCACGCAGGCAGGCTTCGAAGACCTCGCCCCCGATGTTCTCGACGACCACGTCGGCGCCGTGCCCGCCGGTCAGCGTGCGCACCTCCTCGCGCAACGCATCCCGCAGTCCGCTTCGCGACAGGTCGATCACCGCGTCCGCGCCCTGCGCGCGCACGAAGTCCGCCTTCGCCGGAGTTCCGACCCCGGCCAGCACCCGGCCGCCGAGCGCCTTCGCGAGCTGCACCGCGGCGCTCCCGACGCCGCCGGAGGCCCCCGTTACCAGCACCCACTCGCCCGTGCGGATGCGCCCGTGCTCGACGAGCGCAAAGTGCGCCGTAAGATAGGTGAGCCCGAGGGCCGCGCCCGTGGCGAAGTCCATGCCCTCGGGCAGCGGGTACACGGTGGCGGCGCGCACGACGACCTGCTCCACGTAGCCGCCGCTCTCCATCTGTGCGGCGACCCGCTGGCCAGGCGCGAGCGACGTCACGCCTTCGCCCACTGCCCGCACGATGCCCGCAACCTCCTTGCCGGGGCTGAAGGGCAGCGGTGCGAGGATCTGGTACTCGCCCCGCGCGACGAGCAGGTCCGGAAAGTTCACACCGCACGCGTGGACCTCGATCAGGACCTCCCCGGGCCCCGGCGCCGGGACGGGGACCTCCGTGATCGCAAGGTCCTCGGGCTCGCCGAATCGCAGCACGCGGACCGCGCGCATGGATGTCTCAGCTCGAATTCACGGGCCGGGCCAGCGTCACTCGCCCGCGATCGCGCGGCTGATCACGAGGTGCTGGATGTCGTTCGTGCCCTCGTAGATCTTGGCGCCGCGGACCGCGCGATAGATACGCTCTACGCCGAAGTCCGCTATATAACCGTAGCCACCGAGCGTCTGGATCGCATCCGAGCACACCCGCTCGGCCATCTCCGAGGCGAAGAGCTTCGCCATCGACGCTTCCTTTAGGCACGGCAGCCCGGCGCTGCGAAGCGCCGCTGCATGCAGCACGAGCTGCCGGGCGGCCTCGATGGAGGTCGCCATGTCCGCAAGACGGAACGCCACAGCCTGGTGCTCGATGATCGGCTTCCCGAAGGTGATCCGCTCCTTCGCGTACGCCAGGGCGAGCTCCATCGCCGCACGCGCCATGCCTATGCACTGGGATGCGATGCCGATGCGCCCGCCTTCCAGGTTCGCGAGTGCAATCCGATAGCCGCCGCCCTCGCTTCCGAGCAGCGCATCGGCCGGCAGGCAGGCGTTCTCGAACACGATCTCGCAGGTGTCCGAGGCGTTCTGGCCCATCTTCTTCTCGATGCGTGCAACTTTGTAGCCCGGGTTGGAGGTTTCGACGATGAACGCACTGATCCCCCGCTTGCCCGCGGCCGGAGCCGACACTGCGAAGACGAGAGCGATGTCCGCCGTGCTCCCGCTGGTGATGAACTGCTTGGTGCCGCTGAGCACCCAACCGTCCGCCGACCGCGTCGCCCTGGTGCGCAGTGCCGACGCGTCGGAGCCCCCTTGCGGCTCAGTGAGGCAGAAGGCGCAGAGCATCTCGCCGCGCGCCAGTGGCCTCAGGTACTTCTCCTTCTGCGCCAGGGTGCCGTACTCGAGGATGGGCATGCACCCGACGGAGTTGTGCCCGCTCATCACCGTCGACACGGCACCGTCGCCGGCGGCCACCTCCTCGAGCGCGAGCGCGTAGGAAACGTAGTCGAGCCCGGCGCCATCCCACTCGGGCGGGACGGTCACCCCCATGAACCCGAGCTGGCCCAGCGCCTTCACGGCCGCGCGCGGGAAGGTGGCGGTCCGATCCCAATCGGCCGAGTGCGGCGCGAGCTCGCGGCGCGCGAACTCGCGCGCCGTATCGCGCGCCATGCGCTGTTCTTCGCTCAGGAGCACACGGAGGTTCGCAAGGCAGAATGGGCGCTCGTCTGAAAATCCCAGACGATTCTCGGGTCGACCCATGCACCTGTCAAGGTCGCGTGAGCACAGTGAGTGGGCTCAGTGACGTGCTCGACAGCCGAAGGAAGCGAGTCGCGGTCAGGTTAATCGAAGATAGCGCTGCTCACTGGTGGGCATCGCCCTAACGATCCCGGCGTTCTTGTTCGCCACTGCCACGCACGAGCGGCTAGCGCCGAGGCAACGCTGCCTGTCCGGCCAGCCCGAGACTTCGCCGGTCGGCCTCGCACTTGGCTCGGTATACGACCGACCGAGCGCCGTGCACGAGCAGAGTACGCAGGTACTGCTGAGCCGTAAGCGGGCGGCGCGCGATGTAGCAGGAAGACTCACCCGAGGTTCTCACCGGCGCTGGTCGAACCGTCGCCCGACGAGGGTGGACGCGATGTTGATCTTCTGGATGTCGATCGCGCCACCCGCGATACCCCATCCCCACCCGTCCCTCAGACGCTGCTCGACCGGGTACTCCTTGCTATAGCCGTACGCGCCCATCAGCTGCAGCGCCGAACCGGCGACCTCCCGGACCATCTCGTTCGCGAAGCACTTGGCGATCGAACTCTCCTTGACCGAAGGCAGACCTGCGCTCGCATTGCAAACAGCCTGGTAGACGAGAAGGCGCGCCGCCTCGATGCGCATCGCCATCTCGGCAAGCCGCATCTGCACCGCCTGGAACTCGACGATGGGCTTGCCGAACTGCCGGCGCTCCTGAACGTAGTCGAGCACATAGTCGAGGGCCGCCTGCGCGATCGCCAGGCTCATTGTGGCGTTCCCGCACCGCTCGAGGTCGAACGCGTCCATAAGCCTGCGGAATCCGCCTCCGGCCGGGACGACGATGTTGCCGACCGGCACGCGCACGTCGTCGAAGAACATGTCGGCCGACGGCACTCCGCGAAAGCCCATCAGCTGCTCGCGCTTGCCGAAGGTGAATCCTTTGACGCCCTTCTCGACGTAGACGGCGCCGATGCCCTTCGCACCCGGCTCGTCCGACATGCGGCAGTACACGAGGTAGCCCTCGGCGTGCCCCGCGCCCGAGCACCAGCGCTTCTCGCCGGAGAGCCGCACCGTGTCGCCGTCGACGACCGCCCGTGTGCGCAGGTCGGTGAGCGCCGACCCGGCTTCGGGCTCCGACATGCTCACCGCCACCATCTTCTCTCCGGCCACCACCGCCGGAATCAGGTGCCTGCGCAACGCCTGCGGCGCGAAATGGGCGATTGCGAGGATCGGCCCGAAGCACGCTTCGAACACCGGGTAGGCAACGGCTGGCGAGATCTTGGCGAGCTCCTCGAGCACGAGCACTGCGTCCAGGTGGCTCAGCCCGTGGCCGCCGTACGCCTCCGGCAGGTTGATGCCGAGGAAGCCGAGCGCCGCGTAGCGCCTCATCATGGCGTCCGGCACCGGCTCGTTCCTCTCCTCCATCGTGCGGGCGAGTGGGGGAAGCTCGGTCCGCGCGAATCGACGCGCGGCGTCGCGCAACTGCTGCTGCTCGGGGGACAGTTGGAAATTCATGCTGATTGCGCTCGATGGCTCATTCGGCGGGCCGTCAAATGGGATCCCACGAGAAGACGTCCTGCGACCGGTCGAGCGCGTAGAAGTGCGCGCGCAGGGCGGGGATCGCCTGGTCGGCGATCGACTCGGGCGTCCACCCCTCGGCGCGGTGCACCGAACGCAGTGGCCGGCTCTGGCTCATCAGGAAGATCTCGTTCGCGCGTACCGCGAAGACCTGGCCGGAGACGTCCTTGGCCGCAGCGCTCGCCAGGTACACCGCGAGCGGCGCGATCTTGGCCGTCTCCATACGCTTCAGCTTTTCGACGCGCGCCTGCTGCTCGGGCGTCTCGGTGGGGATCGATCCGATCATCCGGCTCCACGCGAAGGGCGAAATGCAATTCGAGGTCACGCCGTACTTGGCCATGTCGAGCGCGATCGACTTCGACAGCCCGACGATGCCGAGCTTGGCGGCCGAGTAGTTCGCCTGGCCGAGATTGCCGATCAGGCCGGAAGTCGAGGTCATGTTGACGTACCGGCCGGCATTCTGGCTCTTGAAATAGGGCGCCGCGGCGCGCGAGACGTAGAAGGTCCCGTTCAGATGGACGTCGATCACGGCCTTCCACTCCTCGACGCTCATGTTGAAGAAGAACCGGTCCCGGAGGATCCCGGCGTTGTTGACCACGACATCGATCCGGCCGAACGCCTCGACGGCCGCCTTCACGATGCGATTCGCCGCGTCCCAGTCGGCCACGCTGTCGGTGCTGGGGACGGCCTGCCCGCCGGCGGCCCGGATCTCGTCGACCACCCTCTGCGCGGGTCCGGCATCCTTGCCCTCCCCGCCCACCGAGGCCCCGATATCGTTCACCAGGACCTTCGCGCCCTGCGCCGCCATGGCGAGCGCAAAGTCGCGGCCGATCCCGCCGCCGGCGCCCGTGACAACGACCACTTTCCCATCTAGCAGTCTTGGCATCTTCAATCCCCTATGCGTTGTCGATTCGCGAAAGCCCTTGCCTGGCCGCCGCATATTCCGCGCGCAACCGCGCGACGAGCTCGCGGGCGGGCATGACCTCGCCGATGTTGCCGACGCCCTGCCCCGCGCCCCAGATGTCCTTCCACGACTTCGGCCGGTCGTGCCGCTTGTCGAAGTCCATGTGCGACGGATCGGCCGGCGCGAGGTTGTCGGGGTCGAGCCCCGCCGCGCGGATGCTCGGCTTGAGGTAATTGCCGTGAACGCCGGAGAAGTAGGGCGTATAGACGATGTCCGAGGCGGTCGCCCCGACGATCATCTGCTTGTACGCGTCCGCGGCGTTCGCTTCGTTAGTCGCGATGAAGCGCGTCCCCATGTAGGCGAGATCGCATCCGATCACCTGGGCGGCGAGCACGCCCCGGCCGTTGGTGATCGCGCCCGCGAGCACGAGCATGCCATCGTAGAAGCTGCGCACCTCGTTCACGAGGGCGAACGGGCTCAGCGTTCCCGCATGGCCGCCGGCGCCGGCGCACACGAGGATCAGCCCGTCGACGCCCGCTTCGAGCGCCTTGCGCGCGTGGCGCACGCTGATGACGTCGTGGATCACGATGCCGCCGTAGGCGTGGATACGCTTGACCACGGCTTCGGGCGACCGCAGCGACGTGATGATGATCGGGACCTCGTGGCGGATGCACACCTCGAGGTCGTGCTCGAGTCGGCTGTTCGAGCGATGGACGATCTGGTTCACCGCGAACGGCGCGACGATCGCCTCTGGATGAGTGGCCGCGTAGTCGGCGAGAGCCCGCTTGATCCGCACGATCCACTTCTCGAGCTCCTCCGGCGGCCGCGCGTTGAGCGCCGGAAACGAGCCGACGATGCCGGCGGTGCACTGTGCGATGACGAGCTCCGGATTCGAGACGATGAACATCGGCGCGCCGACCACCGGCAGCGCGAGCTTGCGATGCAACTGCGCCGGGAGCGTCACCGCCGATCTTCTTCGATCGCTCGCCGGTGCACGCCGGCCGGTGCGCGCGATTCGCCGGGCGTCGTTGCGTCGCCGTCGCCCTGCACGGCCGCGGCCGCATCGCGTGCGAGCACGAGCACATCGCTTTCGCCTTCCTGGACCACGGCGTTTCGCTGGTTGAGCAGCTCGAATCGCCGGCCGACGCGCCCCGACCGTCCACTCCGCCCGAGCTCCTTCTCGAGGATCGTCAGGCGCAGCCGGATGGTGTCGCCGACGAAGATCGGCTCGCGGAAGACCCAGTTGCGCAGGCCCATCATCCCCACGACCGACTCGCCGAAGATCCCCAGCTCGTGCAGCTTGCCGGTCGCGATCGCGATCCCGAGCGCCCCGTGCACGACGCGCTGTCCGTATCGCGTGCCCTTCGCGAACTCCACGTCCGCGTGGATCGGATTCCAGTCGCCCGACACCATCGAGAACAGCGTCAGATCCGCCTCGGTGATCGTGCGGCCGGCGGTTTCAAACGACTGCCCGGACGCGAAGTCCTCGAAGAAGTACGAATGCATGGGTGCCTCCCTGTGGTGCACTGCGCCTATGCGGCGCCGCGTGCCGCCAGGCGCTCGAGCGCCATCTCGCGCAGCCTGGCCCGCTGGACCTTGGTGCCGTTCGCGCTCATCGCATCACGCCGGCGATGCGGGCCGCAGGTGCGCGCTCGCCTCTTCTTCGACGCGATGCCAGATCTCCAGACTCATCGGCCGCTCCGCCTCCTCGAGGAGATGGCCGACCAGGCCGATCGCCCGCGCCATGACGCCGAACCCGCGCACGATCTTCCACGGAAACCCGAACTCGCAGCAGATCGCGCCGAGCGCACCGGTGGCGTTGATCGGCAACGATTTGCCCGAGCGACGCTCGGCCTCGGCACCGATCCGCTGCATGAGTTCCACGTACGGTCCGGCCATTCCGTTCTCGGCCGCCAGCGCGAACAGGCGCGGCGTGCGCGGATCGATCGGCTTGTGCACGGGATGACCGACGCCGGGGATGATGCGCTTGCCGGCCGCATAGGCCGCGACCGTCTCTGCGGCGATCTTCTGCAAGTCGGCCCCGCGCGTGCCCTGGGGCAGCGCGTCATAGAGCATCCGGCACGCCCCCTCCATGCTGCCGACGAACACCGTGCCCAGCCCCAACAGGCCGGCGGCGACCGCCGCCTGCAGGGCCTCGGGCGCGCCGGCATAGGTCATCCGCGCCGCGATGGCGCTCGGAGTGATGCCGTGCTCGACCAGTGTGATGATCATCGCGTTGAACACGCGCGACTGCTCCGGCGTCGCGGTCCTGCCGGTGAGCTGGAAGTACGCGAAGTCGCCGAGGTTCATGTGACCGAGGATCTCGTTCGGGAGATCCTTGCCGCGCACGGTGATGCGGTCGGGCGTGCTCCAGGCGATGTCGGAGCGAAGCGGCTGAGGAGTGCGTGCCATGTCCTGGTCCTTTCGTCGTCTACCGGGATTGTGGAACCGTTATGGCGTGGGCTCCCTCGATCAGGGTCTCCCTCCCAAGCCTGCGCTGATTGCCGTACCCAAGGACCGCCGGCAACTGCTCGGCGGCTCCCCGCACCGGTTGTTTCGAAGATCGCCACCGGGCGGCTCCGGCGCGGTTGTTTGCTTCTGGATGAGATTTCATCCTACGAAACTCTGATGCAATTGCTTGCGCTTACGTTACACGTTTTGTAGGCTGTCTTGCATATAGTTTCATTTGATGAAACTTCGGCCGCAGCTCGGATGACCTCCACTCACCCCAAACGCGGCCCCGAGCGGGTAGGCGTGCCGACCGGGCCCACCTCGTCGGTGCAAAAGGCGTGTCGGATTCTGCGGGCGATGTCAGACACCCGGACCACGCGGCTGACCGACATCGCGGCGGCCGCCGGGCTGGACAAGGCAACCGCGCTACGACTTCTCGAGGCCCTCACGCGCGACGGGTTCGTCGTGCGCGACGCCGACACCAAGCGATACTCGCTCGGCAGTGAACTGTTCGTTCTCGGCGCGGCCGCCCTCGCGCGCTTCGACCCGCGCCCGGCCGTGCGGCCGAGCCTGCTCCGGCTGGCGAACACTTACGAGGACACGGCGATCCTCTCGATTCCCAGCGGCGCGGAGTCGATCTGCGTGGACGTGGAAGAGGGCCGGTTTCCGATCCGCGCCAATTATCTCGAGGTCGGCAGTCGCCGCCCCCTCGGCGTGGGTGCCGGGAGCCTCGCGCTGCTCGCATGGATGAGTGACCCGGAGGTGGAAGCCGTGATGCCCGCGATCGCGGCCCGACTCGACCAGCGCTACCCGCGCATCACGCCCGGTCTGCTCGCGAAGCACATCGCCGCGGCCCGCGCGCGCGGTTACGCCGTGCTCCTCGACGTGGTGGTCGAGCGCATGGGGGGGATCGCCGTCCCGATCCTCGACCGCGACGGCCGCCCGGTCGCAGCCCTCAGTATCGCGGCGCTGTCCGATCGCATCACTTCCCGCGAGCGGGTGCTCGCGGTGGCCCTAAAGCGCGAAGCCGCAGCGTGCGAGGCGCAGTGGCACCGCGTGGCTGGGAAAGACCGCCACGCCGTCCTCAAGCGGCGTGCGTCGGCGCTGCGGCCGGACGCACGCCCGTGAGGCCGGCCTACATCCTCGGCGCGGGGAACACGTCCTTCGGCCGCCACGCAGGGCGCGATTCGCTCGATCTCATGGCCGTAGCGGCCGAGCGTGCCCTGACCGACGCGGACCTGCCGCGCACCGGGATCGACGGGGTGCTGTGCGGCTACGCGACGACGGCCCCGCATCTCATGCTGTCCACGCTGTTCTGCGAGCGTGCCGCGCTCGCGCCAGCGTACGCGCACAGCGTGCAGCTCGGCGGCGCAACCGGCGGCGCGATGCTCATGCTCGCCCGCGAGCTGGTCCGCGCCGGCCGATGCAACAATGTGCTCGTGGTCGCGGGCGAGAACCGCCTGACCGGCCAGGGCCGCAATGGCGCGATCCAGACGCTCGCGCAGGTCGGTGATGCCGACTACGAGGTCCCGTACGGGGCATCGGTGCCGGCCTACTACGCCCTCCTTGCATCGCGGTACATGTTCGAGACCGGCCTCAGCGAAGCCGACCTCGCCGAGTTCGCGGTGCTCATGCGCGCCAATGCCAGGCGGCACCCGGATGCGCACCTGAAGGACCCGATCAGTCGCGCCGACGTGCTCGCTTCGAAACCGATCGCGGCGCCGCTGAAGCTGCTCGACTGCTGCCCGATCTCTGACGGTGCCATGGCGCTCGTCGTCTCCGCCCGGCGGTCCGCCGCCGCGCCGGTGGCGATCGTCGGCGCAGGCCAGGCACACCGCCACCAGCACCTGACGGCGATCGCGGACACTTCGAACTACGGCGCGCGCGAAGCGGCGCGCCGCGCATTCGACGAGTCGGGCCTGCGGCCCGCCGACATCGACTACCTCGCGATCTACGACTCGTTCACCATCACGCTCGCCATCCTGCTCGAAGAGCTCGGATTCGCCCCGCGCGGTGGCTCGGCCGCGCGAGTGCGCAACGGCGATTTCGCGCCGGGCGGGCGGCTGCCCCTGAACACGCACGGCGGCCTGCTCTCGTTCGGCCACTCCGGCGTCGCCGGCGGGATGGGCCACGCGGTCGAGGCCTTCCGGCAACTCGCCGGCCGTGCCGGCGATCGGCAGGTCGCTTCCCGTGCGCGGGCATTCGTCCACGCCGACGGCGGCGTGCTCTCGTCGCACGTCAGCCTGATCTTCGCCCGCGAAGCCTGAAGGGATCGACGCCGATGGCCGCTGCCGCGCTTTGCGCCCCCTTTCTCGAGGGCCTCGCCCGCGGCGAGCTGCGCTATCAGGCGTGCCTCGCGTGCGGGGCGCCGCAGACGCTCGCGCGCTATGCCTGCCGCGCCTGCGGCGGCACGCGCCTCGAATGGCGCACGGCCAACGGGCGCGGGACCGTCTACGCCACGACCGTGGTTGCGCGCGCGCCGTCGGAGGAGTTCCGCGCGCTCGCGCCGTACACCATCGCGATCGTCGAGCTGGACGAAGGCCCGCGCCTGATGGGACACGCCCCGGCCAGCGTGGCAATCGGGGACCGCGTCCTGGCCGAGTACTTCGCCTTCGCCGGGCGCAACCTGGTGCGGTTTCGTGCCGAGGGCGCGCCGCCGACCGCCTGAGGTCGCGCCCCGGCGTCACGCGGAGAGAGGACATGCAACTCTGGAAGATCGTCATCGGGCGCGCGGCGTTCGGCGCGCTCGGCGAGGCCCTCGCGTGGGCCGAGCGCCTCGCGCAGGGACCGGCGCATGCCCAGGCGCGCATCAAGCAGCTCGTCTACGCGGCCCGCGGACGCTCCCGGCAGGCGCAGCTCGACGCCGAGCGCGGCGCCTTCATCGAGAGCCTGTACCACGACGAATGCGGCGAAGGCATCGCCGCGTTCCTCGACAAGCGCGCGCCGCGATTCGTGCGCTGACGCCGCCACCGCACGCGCGCTTTCCCACGGGGACCACCCATGACCGACCTCCTGACTTCCGCGATTGCGCCCGCCTCGATCGCGATCATCGGCGCCTCGGAGAACATCAACAAGATCGGCGGCCGTCCGATCCACTACATGCAGCGCCAGGGTTACGCCGGCCGGATCTACCCGATCAACCCCAGCCGCGCGGAGATCCAGGGCCTCAAGTCTTATCCCTCGCTCGCCGCGTTGCCCGAGGTTCCGGACCTCGCGCTCGTCATCGTCGGCGGCGAGCAGACGGTCGCGGCGGTCGACGATTGCGCCCGCCGCGGGGTCAAGACCGCGATCGTGATCGCGTCGGGCTTCGGCGAGACCGGCGAAGAAGGTCGCGCCGTGCAGCGCGGCATGGTGGAGCGCGCCCGCGCCGCCGGCATGCGCCTGGTCGGACCGAACAGCCAGGGCCTCGCGAACTTCGGCAACGGCGCGATCGCCAGCTTCTCCACGATGTTCATCGAGACCGCGCCGCAGGACGGTCCGGTCGCGGTAATCAGCCAGAGCGGCGGGATGTGCGCGGTGACCTACGGACTGCTGCGCGGCCGCGGCATCGGCGTCCGGCACGCGCACGCGACCGGGAACGAGGCCGACGTCACGGTCGCCGATCTCGTCTGGGCGGTGGCGCACGATCCCGACGTGAAGCTCGTGCTGCTGTATCTCGAGAGCGTCGCCGATCCGGACACGCTCGCCTGCGCTGCGGCCTTCGCCCGCGAGCGCGATCTGCCGATCGTCGCGGTGAAGGCCGGCCGCTCGACGAGCGGGCAGAAGGCGGCGTTCTCGCACACCGGTGCGCTCGCCAACGAGGATCGGGTGGTCGACGCGTTCTTCCGCCACCACGGCATCATGCGCGTGCGCGACCAGCACGAGCTCGCGCGCTCCGCGGAGACTTACCTCAAGGGCTGGCGGCCGCAGGGCCGGCGCCTGGTGGTGATCAGCAACTCCGGGGCGAGTTGCGTGATGGCGGCCGACGCCTCCGAGGACTTCGCGCTCCCCCTTGCCGAGCTCGCGCCCGAGACGCGCCGGGAAGCGGCCGCGAGGCTCCCCGGCTTTGCGACCACGACGAACCCGATCGACATCACCGCCGCGCTGCTCTCCAACAGCCACCTGTTCGGCGAGGTTCTGCCGATCGTCGCGCGCGATCCGGCCGCGGATCTCTTCTTCATCAACATCCCGGTCGCCGGCGCCGGCTACGAGGTCGACACGTTCGCGCGCGACACCGCGGCCTTCGCCGCGACGACCGGCAAGCCGGTGGCTGTCGCCGCGACGCAGGATCAGGTCGCGGCGGAGTTCCGCGCCGCGGGCGTGCCAGTGTACGCGAACGAGAACGAGGCGCTCGGCGTGCTCGCGCAGCTGGCCACCCACACCGCGTTGCTGCGCATGCCGCGCATCGCCTGGCCGGAAGACGCCCCGGTCGACGTGCCCGCGGGTACGCATCGCTTTCTGAACGAGGCCGAGAGCCTCGCGACCCTCGCCGTGGCCGGCCTGCCGGTGGTGCCCAACCGGCTCTGCAAGAGCGCCGACGAGGCGCGCGCCGCGTTCCAGGCAATCGGCGGGCCCGTGGCGGTCAAGGCCTGCTCGATCGACGTGCCGCACAAGTCCGAGCATGGCCTCGTCGCGCTGAACGTGTCGAGCATCGATGACGCGGCGCGGCTCTTCAACGCGCAGTGGGACAAGCTCGCAATGCTCGGCGCCGCGCGCGACGGCGTGATCGTCGCCGCGATGCGCGAGCTCCGCCGCGAGTTCATGGTCGGTGCGCGCGTCGACCCGGTGTTCGGGCCGGTGGTCATCGTCGGCGACGGCGGCAAGTACGTCGAGGCGCTGAGAGACTTCGCGGTGCTGGTGCCACCGTTCGACGCCGCCGACGTGCGGCGAGCGCTCGCGGGGTTGCGCATCGCTCCGCTGATCGACGGTGTGCGCGGCGAACCGCCGCTCGACGTCGAAGCGCTCGCCGCAGTGGCGATCGGTGTGGGCCGGCTGATCCGCGCCGCCGGCGGTGCGATCGCGTCGGTGGACCTCAACCCCGTGATGGTGGGGGCGGTCGGGGAAGGCGCCCTCGTCGTCGACGCATTGATCGAGCGCGGCGGACGCGCGAAGGAGACGTCATGAGCAGGGTCCTGCGCATCGGCTCGGGTTCGGCCTGGTGGGGCGATCGCGTGGAGCCGGCGCGGCTCAACGCGGAGCAGGGCCGGCTCGACTACCTGTGCTTCGAGACGATGGCCGAGGCCACGATTTCGGCTGCGCAGGTGCGCGCCCGGCGCGACCCGTCCTTTCCGGGCTACGACACCTATCTCGACGATCGCATGCGGGCGGTGCTCCCAGGCTGCCTGAAGCAGGGTACCCGGATCGTCTCGAACCAGGGCTGGATCAACCCCGAGGGGGCCGCCGCGCGCATCGCGCACTGGCTGCGCGAGTTCGGCCACCGCGGGGTGAAGGTCGCCGCGGTGAGCGGCGGAATGATCACCGACCGGGTGCTGGCGCTGACCGACACGATCATGGAGAACGGTCAGCCGACCTCGACGCTCGCGCCCACCCTTATTTCCGCCGAGGTCTATCTCGGCGCCGAGCCCATCGTGGAGGCGCTGAAGGCGGGCGCCCGGATCGTGGTCACCGGCCGCGTCGCGGACCCCTCCATCTTCATGGCGCCAATGATGTTCGAGTTCGGCTGGGATCCGCTCGATCACCAGCGGGTCGGCCGCGGCAATGCGATCGGGCACCTCCTGGAATGCGGTGCGCAGGTCACTGGCGGCTACTTCAGCGACCCCGGATTCAAGGATGTCCCGGAGCCGTGGAACTTCGCCTTCCCGATCGCGGAAGTCGAGGACGACGGCAGCGCCGTGATCAGCAAGGTCGCGGGAACCGGCGGCGCGATCAACCTGATGACGGTCAAGGAGCAGCTCCTCTACGAAGTGCACGACCCGGCGAACTACATCACGCCCGACGTCGTGGTCGACTTCACGACCGCGCGACTCGAGCAGGTGGGCCCCGACCGCGTACGCGTCACGAACGTCTCCGGCAAGCCGCGCACGCCGACGCTCAAGGTCTCGATCAGCTGCGCGGAGGGATTCATCGGGGAGGACATGTTTTTCTATGCCGGACCGGGCGCGCTGCGGCGGGCGCAGCTCGCCAAGCGCATCCTCGAGGAGCGCTTCCGGATCGTCGACCTGCAGGCCGAGGAGGTACGGATCGACTTCCTGGGCATGAACGCGATCCACGGCCCGGCAACGCCGCAGGACTGGCCCGAGCCGTACGAGGTCGCCGTGCGCGTCGCCGCGCGCACGCGCACCCGCGAGGAGGCGATCAAGGTCGGGCGCGAGGTCGACGGCATGGCGGTGTCCGGCATCGCGCACACCGGCAAGCGCGTCCCGCATCAGGACCGTACCCGAGAAGTGATCGGCGTCTGGTCCTCGCTCGTGCCCCGCGATCGGATCCAGCCACGCGTCACCTACCTGGAGAGCTGATCATGCGAGTCAAGCTGCAGCACGTCGCGCATGCGCGGTCCGGCGACAAGGGCAACACCGCCAACATCGCCGTCATCGCCTACACCTCCGAGCTCTACCCGTTCCTGAAGGAGCAGCTGACCGGGGAGCGGGTCAAGGCGTTCTACCAGGGCGTGATCACCGGCCCGGTCGAGCGCTATGCGGTCGACGGACTGTGGGCGCTCAATTTCGTCGCGCATGGCGCACTCGGCGGCGGCGTGTCGCGCAGCCTCTGCCTCGACAACTACGGCAAGGCGCTGTCGGCGGCGCTGCTCGGCTTCGAGCTGGAGATCCCCGACGCGCTGCGTCCGCACCTGCGCGGAATGAGCTAACAGGAGACCTTCATGAGACGCCCGATCCTCGCGCTTGCGCTGGCCGCATGTGCGCTCGCCGCCGCGAGCGACCCGTCGCTCGACCAGTACCCGGTCAAGCCGGTGCGCATCATCGTGCCCTACCCGCCGGGCGGCACCACCGACATTCTGGCGCGCCTAGTCGCGACACGGCTCACCGACAAGCTCGGCCAGACCTTCGTCGTCGAGAACCGCCCGGGCGCGGCCGGCGCGATCGGCTCGCAGTCGGTCGCGAAGTCGGCGCCCGACGGCTACACCCTGGTGATGGGCACCATCAGCTCGCACGGCATCAACGCGGCGCTGTACAAATCACTGCCCTACGACCCGGTGAAGGACTTCGCGCCAGTGACCAATGTCGCCAGCACGCCTAACGTCATCACGGTGAACCCGGATCTCCCGGTGAAGAACCTCGGCGAGCTTCTCAGGCTCGCCAAGGAGAAGCCGGGCAAGCTCAACTTCGGCTCGACGAGCCAGGGCGGCTCGCCGCACATGAGCGCGGAGCTGCTGAAAATGATGACGGGCGCGGACCTCGTCCACGTCCCGTACAAGGGCGCAGGGCCGATGCTCGTCGACCTGATCGGCGGCCAGGTCCAGATCGGCTTCGACAACCTGCCCTCCTCGATGGGCCACATCCGCTCGGGCAAGGTACGCGCGATCGCAGTGACTACGGCGGCGCGCTGGCCCGGCGCCCCGGAGATCCCTACCGTCGCCGAGAGCGGGGTGGCGGACTACGAGGTCTCCGGCTGGTTCGGCCTGCTCGCGCCCGCCGGCACGCCGCAGCCGGTCGTCGACGCGCTCTACAAGGCGTTGAGCGAGATCCTCAAGCAGCCCGACGTGCAGAAGCAGTTGCTCGAGCTCGGCGCCGCGCCGGTCGGGAACCCGCCGGATGCCTTCGGGCGCCAGATCGCGGGCGAGGTCGAGAAGTGGAAGAAGGTCGTCACGGCGACCGGCGTCAAGGCGCAATAGCGTGTGGCGGCATTCGCCCACGGTGCAAGGCGTCCGCGCTCGTTGACCCGAGCGGGGTGCGCGGGCAGAATCGATCGACAACCCGAAGGAGGAGTAAACCATGCGCAAGTTCTCGCTGCCCGTCGCAGCGTTCACCGTACTCGTGCTGGCCGGCGGCGTAGCGGCCCAGCAACCGCCCAAGGACCCGAAGACGTACAAGATCGGCGCCATCCTCGCCATGAGCGGCCAGGCGAGCTTCTACGGCACGGTCATGAGCCAGGGCATCAAGCAGGCCGTCGAGGAGATCAACGCCAAGGGTGGCGTCAACGGCATCCCGCTCGAGGCGGTGATCGAGGACCACAAGTCCGGCAACGCGCAGGAAGCGGTCTCGGCGATGAACCGCCTGATCACGATCAACGACGTGAAGATCGTCCTCACGTCGTTCTCCGCGCCCACGCAGGCGATCGCGCCGCTCGCCGACCAGCACGGCATCCTGCTGGTGAACGGGGGCGGTGTCTCCAACAGCCTGGTCGGCGTGTCGAAGTACATCTTCCACAACCGCTCGCTCGCCGCCGACCTCGGCCTCGCCGCGGCCGCCCACCTGCAGTCGCTCGGCGCGAAGAAGCTCGCGGTGCTGCACTGGAAGAACGACGCCGGCGACAGCGTGGTGCGCGCGGTGACGCCGTACTGGACGAAGCTCGGCGGCACCATCGTCGCCACCGAGGCGGTGCCGCAGGGCGCGACCAACATGGACACCCAGATCGCCAAGATCCGCGCGGCAAATCCGGACGCGATCGGACTGTGGATGTTCAACCCCGAGACCGGCCTCGCGGTCAAGCGCATCCGCGAACTCGGGATGAAGCAGCCGGTGATCGGCATCGAGTACACCGCCAACGACGCCAAGATCGCCGGCGCTCTCGGCGAGGGGTACCTCTTCATCAACGACTACTTCGAGCCGTCGGCCGACCAGCCCTGGTCGCAGCGTTTCGCGGAGGGCTACGAGAAGCGCTACAAGACGAAGCCGGACTTCTACGCGGCCAACTACTACGAAGGCGTGTACATGATCGCCGAGCTGCTCAAGCGAGCGCGCGCAAAGGGCGGCGACTATGTCAACGGCGAGTCGCTCAAGGCGGCGCTGTACACAAATCCGAAGTTCGACAGCGTGTACGGCGGCCAGATGGTCTTCCAGCCCAACGGCGTTGCGCTCAAGCGGGTCGGGCTGTTCAAGGTCGAAGGCGACAAGAACAAATTCGAGAAGTTCGTCGAGATCAAGTGACCGGCTGACCGAACCCGGCGCCCGCAGTGGATCTCGTCGCCCAGCTCGTCGCGAACGGGCTGGTGAACGGCAGTCATTACGCGCTGCTCGCGCTCGGGTTCGGTCTCATCTTCGGCACCACGCGGATCACGCACTTCGCGTACGGGCCGATCTACGCGCTGTCGGCGTACGGCTGCTGGTTTGCGGCGGCGCCGCTCGGCGCCCCGCTCTGGCTGGCGGTGATCGCGGGCATCGCGACCGGCGCCGTGGCGGGCGCCCTCGCCTACCTCGTCGTCTATCGCCCGTTCGAGCGCGAGGGCAGCCCGCCGCTCGTCATCCTGATCGCGTCGCTCGGCCTGTTCATCGTGCTCGAGAACGCCATTGGGGTGGTGTTCGGGACCGACACCAAGGTCGTGCCGGCGCCGCCCGCCGGCGTGTTCCTCTGGGGACCGCTCGTGGTCACCAGCTCGCAGCTCGCGCAGGTGGCCGCGCTGGTCATCCTCGGCGCGGGGCTCGCGCTCTACGTGCGGCGGACGCGCTTCGGCAAGGCGGTCCTCGCAATGACCGACAACCCTGAGATGGCGCGCGTGATCGGGATCGACACGCTGCGCGTCTCGCTCGCTGCCTTCGTGATCGGGTCGGCGATCGCCGCCGTGCCCGCCTGCCTGATTCTGGTGAAGGACGGCGCCACGGCGCACATGGGGTTCGCCGCCGTGTTCATGGCGTTCGTCGCGGTCGTCGTCGGCGGCGTGGGATCGTTGCGCGGCGCCGTGGCCGGCGGGCTCGCCCTCGGCCTGGTCGAGAGCACCGGCATGGTGAAGATCCCGACCGAGTGGCAGAGCTCGATCGCCTTCGTGGTGCTATTCCTCGTGCTGCTCTTCCGCCCGCGCGGCCTGTTCGGCGGGCGCCAGTAATGGACTACGTCCTGCACGTGCTGGTGATGGTGTCGCTCTACGCGATCCTCGCCAGCTCGTTCAACCTGCTGATCGGATACGCGGGGCTCTTCGCGCTCTCGCACGCGGCATTCTTCGGCGTCGGCGCATACGCGACCGCGATCCTCGCCGCGAAGCTCGGCATCCCCTTCCCCTGGCCGCTCTTCGCCGGCGTCGCGGTGACCGCCGTGCTCGGCGTGGTGATCGCGTTGCCGGCGCTGCGCATCGGCGGCGACTACCTCGTCATCGTCACGCTTGCGCTGCAGATCATCGTCAGCGCGATCCTCATCAATTGGACCGATCTCACCGGCGGAACCGACGGGATTCGCGCGATCCCGCGGGTGGTGATGTTCGGCGTGAGCCTCGACACGCCTGGAAAGTTCCTGCCGCTCGCGCTGGCCGTGGCGGCGATCTGCTTTGCGATCGCCTGGCGCCTCGGCGCCTCGCCGTTCGGTCGCGCACTCAAGGCCATGCGCGAGAACGAGGCCGCGGCGCAGGCGATCGGCAAGAACGTCGTCGCAATGAAGCTTTCGGTGTTCGCGATCGCGGCGGCGCTCGCCTCGGTCGCGGGATCGCTGTACGCCCACTACGTGACGTTCGTCTCCGCCGAGAGCTTCACGGTGGAGCTGACGATCTACCTCCTCGCGATGGTGATTCTCGGCGGGACCGGAAACCTGTTCGGCTCGATCGTAGGCGCAGTGATCCTCGCGGTGCTACCCGAACTCCTGAAGTTCGTCGACATGCCTTCCGACATCGCCGACAAGGTGCGGCAGATGCTCTACGGGCTGCTGCTCATCCTCATGCTGCGGCTGCGCCCGCAGGGGCTGCTTCCGGAGTTCGCTTCGGCCCACCACTACCGCGCCCCGCCGGAGCGCCCGCCGGTCGACACACGGGTCGCGGCGGCGGCACTCGAGGGACGCGGACTGGCCCGCCGTTTCGGCGGGATCGTCGCGGTGTCGGGGCTCGAGATCACGCTCGAGCCGGGCCGCATCACCGGCCTGATCGGTCCGAATGGCGCCGGAAAGACGACCGCGTTCAACCTTCTTACTGGCTTCCTGCAGCCGAACGAGGGCGAAGTGCGGTATCGCGGGCGTTCGCTCAACGGACTCAAGCCGCACCAGATCGTCCGCTTGGGCGTCGCGCGCTCGTTCCAGGACCTGAAGCTCTTCACGGCACTGACGGTGCTCGAGAACGTGCTGGTTGCACTGCCCCGCCAGCGGGGCGATCACCTCCCCTACGTCTATTTCGCACCCTGGGCGGTGCGCAAGGAGGAGCGCGAGAACCTGGGGCGCGCGATGGGGATTCTGGAGTTCGTCGGACTCGCCGGGCGCGCCGCCGACCTCGCCGCCGATCTCTCCTATGCCGAGGAGAAGCTGCTCGTGGTCGCGCGGCTCCTCGCGACCGGCGCGGAGGCGCTGCTCTTCGACGAGCCGCTCTCGGGTCTCGCCCCGAACGCGCTCGCGAAGGTGTTCCCGATCTTCAAGCAGCTCGCCGCGTCCGGCCGCACGCTGTGCATCATCGAGCACAATCTCGACGTGATCCGGGAACTGTGCAGCCAGGTCGTGTTCCTCGACGAGGGCCGCAAGCTCGCCGAGGGCACGCCCGAGGAACTCATGCGCGACCCGGAACTCTCGGAGCGGTACTTCAAGTGAGCGTATCGCTGACCGCCACCGGGCTGGTCGCCGGTTACGGCAAGAAGCACGTCGTCGACGGCGTCGACCTCGCGGCGGAGGCGGGCAAGATCCTGCTCCTCCTCGGCCACAACGGGGCCGGCAAGACGACCTTCGCTCGCGCCCTGTTCGGGCTGCTGCGACCGGCGGCCGGCATCGTCCGGCTCGGCGACGAGGACATCACCGGCCGCGCGCCGGCGCGCAACGTCGTCGACGGCTTCGCGTTCGTGCCGCAGGGGCATGGGGTATTTCGCACTCTGAGCGTAGCTGACAATCTCGAGCTCGGGGGCTTTGTCGAGCACGATCGCGCGCAGCTCGCGGCGCGGCGCGAGCAGGTCTTCGCCATGTTCCCGATCCTCGCCGAACGCCGCGCCCAGCTCGCCGGCACGCTGTCCGGCGGGCAGCAGCAGATGCTTGCGATCGGCATCGCGCTCATGCACGCACCACGGCTGATGCTGCTCGACGAGCCGTCGATCGGTCTCGCCCCCAACCTCGTGGAAAAGGTCATGCAGAGCGTCGCGGAGATCAACCGGTCGATGGGCACCACCATCCTCATCATCGAGCAGAACGTCAAGGCGAGCCTCCCGATCGCGCACCGGGCGGCCGTGTTCAAGACCGGCCGCAAGATCTACGACGGCCCGCCCGCGCCCCTCGCCGATCACGTGAGGCTCATGGAGCTGTTCTGACCACCCGAAGGACGCCGCAGCTTTGACGCAACCAAAGAAGGTTCTAGTCGCGGGCGCCTCCGGCCTCGTCGGATTCGCCGCCCTCCGGCACTTCCTGACGCTGCCCGACTGGCAGGTCGTCGGCGTCTCGCGTCGCGTCCCGCCGGGACTCGAGGACGCGACGATCCTGTCGGTCGATCTCCTGGATGCGTCCCGGTGTGCGGAGATGTTCGGCGCGCTGCACGACGTCACGCACGTCGTCTACGCAGCCCTCTACGAGAAGCCCGGGCTGATCGCCGGCTGGCGCGAGCGCGATCAGATGGAGACCAACCTGGCGATGCTGCGCAACCTCTTCGAGCCCCTCGCCTCCGCCGCGAAGGAGCTCGAGCATGTGACGCTGCTCCAGGGCACGAAAGCCTACGGCTCCCATCTCGGGCCGGTGCCCGTCCCGGCGCGCGAGCGGTGGCCGCGGCACCCGCACGAGAATTTCTACTGGCTCCAGGAGGACTATCTCCGCGCCAAGCAGCGGGGCGGGCGCTGGCACTGGACGATCCTCCGCCCGCAGGTGATCTTCGGCGAATCGCTCGGCAGCCACATGAATCCGGTCCCTGCCATCGGCGTCTATGCGGCCTTGCTGAAGGAAGCCGGGCTGCCGCTCTCGTTCCCCGGCGGTCCGCCACGCATTTTCCAGGCGGTCGATGCGGACCTGCTCGCACGTGCCTGCGCTTGGGCCGCGACCTCGCCGGCGTGCCGCGACGAGACGTTCAACATCAACAACGGCGAGGCGTTCGAGTGGCGGACGGTCTGGCCCGCGATCGCCGACGCGCTGGGCATGGCTGTCGGGCCACCCAGGCCCATGTCGCTCGCGGAGGAGATGCCGAAGCGGCAGGCCGAGTGGGCCACGATCGTGCGCAGGTACGGCCTGCGCTCCCCCGAGAGCCTCGAGGCGTTCGTGGGGCTCTCGTTCTTCTATGCCGACCGCAACTTCGCCTACGGCGAAACGATCTCCTCATCCCCGACTCTGGCGAGCACGATCAAAGCGCGCCATGCAGGCTTTCACGACTGCGTGGACACCGAAGAGATGTTCCGGCGGCTGTTCCGGCGGTTCCAAGACCTACGGTGGCTGCCGCCCCCGGCTTGAGCTCGCAGTCGCCGGTCTCATGCGCTGCGGCCGGCACACCGCCTCCGCCACCCGCCCCACGGCGATGTCTCCGTTGCCTTCGATCGCCGCCTCGCGAAACGGAGCGATCACGCCGATTCCGGTCGCCTGGCCGACGAAGCCGTCCACGGGCGCCAAATCAGCCATTTGCAGCACTTGCCAAACTACGAAACCAATCTAACCCAATCACAGCTGGGTCACGCGCAATCTGACTTAGTCACAACCGCACTCGCAATTTGATGAAGGGCCGCGGCTTAGGCGCCTGATTTGCGCCAAACGCGCGCGCGATCTGGGCACATTAACGGCTCGCTATCGTCGGCGTGGTGGCCCAAGAGCAGACGCTGGACTGGGCGTCAACGCCCAGCGTTAGCTTTGGTCTTATTTCGCGGGATGGTGCACAAAGCCCTCGAGCGAGACCGTATACCTGCCCGCCCGATCCAGATACCGGATGCAGTACTTGGTCGGATAAGAGCCGACGACCTCCCATGCCTCCGGCTGCTTGATTCCCGCACACATACTGGGATTACTGACGAGATAGGCGTGGGTGATCATCGGCTCCAGGAAGGTGATGCGCCCGTCGTAGGCCCCGAAGATGAACGTGTGCGTGAACGGGGGCCCATTCTTCGCGAGCTCCGGTGCCTTGGAATTGATGAAGTGATTGCCCATGTCGGGCACCGCAGCGCCGACGTCGATGTGGTCACGGTGAATGTACTTGGCCGGAATCGGCCTGGTTGCCTTCTTGAAGTCCTCGCAATCGATCAGTTCGCCACACGTGCCCGGCCGGATGAGCTTCACCGCCTCTCGCTCCTGGATGTAGAAGTGGAAATCGAAATGGGGCACGGCCCAAGGCGGCGGGGCGGGGGGGATGTGGCCGTGCGGATTCCAGTTGAGGCTCACCCATTTGAACGGTGAGACCGCCTTCGCCGCCTCGCCCTCCGGTAGCGTGAAGATGAAGGCGTAGTCCCCGATGCATTCGTGCTCGTCCATTTTCCCGTTGCCGTTCTTGTCGAAGCATCGGCTCGCGGGGTCCGGCTCTTTGGGCAACCCTGCAAGCGCATCCTTGTCCAGGCTCACCCCCAGCGCGAGCGGACTTCCGCTCGCGTCCAGCGCGACATAGGCGCGAGCCCAGCCATCGCCGACCTTTTGGGGCTTCGTGGCGATCACTTTCGGCTCCGCAGCCGTGGCCACCGAGATTTCGCCGCACAAAATGGGCGTAGCGGCCACGGCGCCAATCATTCCCCATCCAAGTTTCTTCATAAGCTCTCCTTTGTCTCCGGCTCGTGCGCTCGTCTTCCCATCGTTCTTCGTCGTTCTTTCCCGTCCGCAGCTGCTGCGGTGCGGCAGACGCATTTCATCGGCTCCGGATCGAGTGATCCGGCGAACCCCGAGTGCCGGGCGCGGCAGCGAACGCAAAGACTACGCCTTGGAGCGTGATCGCTGCAACGACTCAGCGCGCCTTAAACGATCGCGCGCGGGTGGTGGTACCGTCCACGTCAAGGATCAGCCGAACGCTTTGCAGTCGGATGAGTGACCGGTCTTGGCGGATTCGGTCGCTCGCAACACGGCCGAGGGGCCACCAGAGGGGCACTAAATGAAACGAGCCTGCCTCGTAGCAAGCTCTTGATTTTTTGCAATCAGCCACTTGCAGCGCTTGCCGAACTCGAAACCAATCTATCCCAGTCACAATTTGACCTGAGGCACTGTGAGCAGAGGCATCGAGGCGCAGGACCTGCCCACCGAGGTCACGACGGCCGCGAGCGGCTCGAATGGCGCGCGGCGGAGGACGAGCGGATGCTTCGCTTACTCCGCGAGCAGCTCGCCGCGTGGCTTGAGCGCCAGGCGGGCGCCATTGAACACTGAATGCCCGCGTCGCGCCGGCCTCTTCCACGGCGCGGCGTAGCTCCTCGGGATTCCTTTTCCCGAGCGCCGGCAGTTTTGACGGTGGCGCCCGTCGGATTCGTCGCCGGCACCTACAACGATGGCGGGCGTTTCCTCGTTCGGGGCTCCGCGGATCCGGCCGCCACGGCGCTCGCTGACGGATGCGCAGAAACGAAAACCCCGCCACGCGGGCGGGGTCTGTTGCGTTTCGGTATGCCTTGCTTGCTCGCGTTGACGGTCGGGCGCGATTCACGTCACGGCAGCTTGACCGCCTTGATGTCGGCGTCGGCGCCGAGCCCGAGCGTCGTCGGGAACGAGATGAAATGGCCGCGCGTGGTGATGTTGTCGTCATGCACCGCGAAGCCGACCGTGTAGACGCCGCCGTCCTTGAGCGCCTTGTCATCGGCGTTCGCCAAGCCTAGCGGACGAGTGAGCACAACCGTCCACGTGCCGTCCTTCCACTGCCCGGTGGCGTTGTTATCGGCGGCCGAACCCGCCGCGTCGGCGCGGCTCAGGACGTAGCTCGGCAGCAAGTCCCCCTCCTTCCAGCCCGCGTTCGCGTCAAAGGCGACGGTGTTCTGGTCGCGGATCAGGTAATGGTCGCCCTTGCGCAGTTCGCCCGCGACGACCGACTTGTAGCCCGTCTTCTTCGCGTCCCACATGTGCCGGGGCGTCTTCGTGTTGGGGTCCGCGTTGCTGCTGAACATGTTCTTGCCCGCGTCGAAGTTGCGCCACTCGAGCACGTAGCCGTCATCGGCCATGCCCACTGGGTTCGAGCGGTGCGCGCGCCACTGGATCAGATCGAGGAACCCGCCCGCGGCCTTGATCTTGGCGATCTCGTCCACCGACTTGCCGGTCTTCCAGTCCATCGGATCGCTGCGGGTGGCCGGCAGGAACTTGCGCACGTCGTTACGCTTGATGGCGCTCAGCAAGGCGTTGGCCTGGGCGTCTTCCCGCGAGGCGACCTTGGGCATGTCGCGCTCGCCTTCGTGGCAGGTCAACCAGCACCCCTGCCGCGAGAATTCCGGCACCTTCCCGTCGTCGATCATGATCGACATGCGGTCCTCGTAGATGGGGGGTTGCTTGCCTTCCTGTACCGCCTTGTCGAGCCTGGGACCGCCGTAGCCCTTCCACTCCTTGCCGTCGAACCGGAGGTACGTGTACTCGGTGCCGGGGGAAGTACCCTGGGTCTTCCACTGGAAGCGCAGATAGGCGTTCTTGGCGTCGTAAGCAGCCTGAACGCGCAGATCCACCCAGCCGTTCTTGCCCTTGACCGGCGCCGGCTCAAGCGGGCCGCCTTTGACCAGGGCGTCCCCGAGCGCCTTCTCCTCGCCTTCATGGCAACGGACGCAGGCTTGACCTTTCTTGACGGCCGCAGCACCCTTGCCGCCCTTGTGGTCGTTATTCAGCCACTGGTAGGACGACTGGCCTGGATAAAAGAGCGTCATCGTCCTCGCGGGGACCTTTCCCCAGTCGATACTGGCCGGATCAGCAGCCATCGCGGAGCTTGCAACGAGCGCGGCCAGGCCGAGCGCAGACACGCCTACCCTCATGGGCTTCTCCTCTGGGTGATCGATCGCTCGATGTTTACGCCCGGGCATGAAGCGGTGCTTGAGCTAAGTCAACAAACCGGTGGGTCGTCTCTAGTCAAAAAGCGATGCATCGTCGCGGGTGGGGGGAGGAAGGCTGCGGCGTGAACCGATGGGTAGTAGAGATTGAGGAGGTAGCGGGCTTTCGCCATGTCGGCCACGCGCTTTGAAAGAACGCCGCTACGCCGAGGCCGCGAAGGCCGGCTACAGCGCGCGCTCGTGGCACTCGGCGGGCGATCGTCGCGCACCCAAGCGGGTGCTATCACGCGATTCGTGCGACTCGACTCGCGTGTTGTCTAACTCTTGGACCGTCGATTCTTGGTGACTGAAGCCGAGCTTCTCGAACAGAGGCTCGAGCACGTCGGGTTCGGGCGACGCGAACTCGACGAACTCGAAGCGCTCGGCGCGAGCCTCTTCCTATCCGCCGGGACCGCATGTGCCGGCGAGCGCGGGCGTGCGTCGACTTCTACCGTGCACGGATCGGCCCGGCGTTCCCGCTACGCAGGCAGCGGCCTGGCCCTCCCCGTCGAGCTATCGCGCGGTGCCGATCGCCCGCGCGGCGCCTCCGACTTCCAGCCGGCCGGTACCAGAGACGACAGATTGGGCGCCGCCCAGTCCGGGACCCTTTCCGCGATCTTAGCAGAACATCGAACCGCCGCCGGTCCGCTGCCGAGAGGACCTCAACCATCCGTCGCTCGCGCTCCGCGAGTAGCGGAACGATCTTCCGGAAGACCATCATGCCCGCGGCGGCGACGATACCTTCGGCTGGCTCCATTAAGCGCCGCAAGCAACGTGTGATCGTATCGAGCGACCCTCTTACGTCATGCTCAAATAATGAAGTGGCTGAGTAACTGAAAGGCTCAGGAGAAGTTCGGCGAGTACACCCGCCGCACCTATCGCCTGCCCGGGACGGAGTGAGGCGGGCGCGTCGCCGCGCCCGCCATCCGGCCAGACTTCTCGCTACAGCCAGACTTCTCGCTACATCGTGGCGATGATCTTTTTCATTTCGTCCGGCGAGAAGCCGCGCATCGTCTGCGTCCGGATGTTGCCGAGCGAGCCGATCTTCAGCAGGGTGGCCGTCACGGCCTCCCCGGTGCCCTCGACGACCGTGACGATGTCGTAGCTCCCGACGGTGTAGTAGACGTCCTTCACCTTGACTCCCATTTTCTCAGCCTCTGCTTTGAATGCCTGCAGCCGCTCGGGTGAGCCCTTGATGTTCTTGATTCCCTGGTCGGTGAAGTTTACGAGCGTAATGAATGTTGGCATGGTCCATCTCCTTGGTTGAATGTCGATTCGCTGGCGGTCGCCTGCGTGATGCTCGCGCGCTAGGCTTGCGGTGCGTAGATCTCATAAATAGTCACAGCGGGGTGACTTTTCATGCTGCTCTTGAGCGCGTCCTTGACCTGAAGCGCCGCTACGCCGCTCACGGCTTCCGCGTCCTTGCGGGTTTGCCACACGCTGAAGCTTCCGTAGCGGTTCTCAGCATCGTCGTGGAGAAACGCGAGACTCTGAAAA
>DATIDG010000079.1:0-34061 GCA_035456405.1 Burkholderiales bacterium
CGGCGACAAGTAGCTGAACATCGACTCTTGGGGATCGACTCGACCGCGCATGGCTTGTTCTCCCCTACAAACGCCGCTGCGCTTTCGACTCGACTTCCGAGGAATGATTCCGTGCGTTTTGCATCACGCTGCTAGAGGATCCCGGCTTAGAACTCCCCAAGCACCCGCAGGTGCTGCACGACGCTGCGGCCGAGCGCGGAGAGCGCGTAGCCTCCCTCGAGCACGGAGACGATCCTGCCCGCGCCGGACCGATCCACGACGGCCTTCACCTCGCGCGTCACCCAGCCGTAGTCGCCGTCGACGAGGCGCATCATCGCCATGTCGTCCTCGACGTGGGCGTCGAAGCCGGCCGAGAAGAACACCATCTGGGGCTGGAATTCCTCCAGCGCGGGGATCCAGCGCGTCGTGACCGCCTCGCGGAACCCGGCGCTGCCGGTTCCCGCCACCAGCGGAACGTTCACCATGTTCCGCGCGGGGCTTTCGGTTCCGCTGTAGGGGTAGAACGGGTGCTGGAACGTGCTCACCATCAGCACCCGCTCGTCGTCCTCGAAGATGTCTTCGGTGCCGTTCCCGTGGTGAACGTCGAAGTCGACCACCGCCACGCGCTCGAGGCCGTGGTGCTCGATCGCGTGCAGCGCCGCCACGGCGACATTGTTGAAGAAGCAGAAGCCCATCGCACGGTTGCGCGTGGCATGATGGCCAGGCGGGCGCACGCTGCAGAAGGCGTTCTCGGCGCGGCCTTCGAGCACGAGGTCGGTCGCCAGGACCGCGGCGCCGGCGGCACGCAGCACGGCCTCCCACGTGCCCGGGCTCATCGCGGTGTCGGGGTCGAGGTGGACGATCCCGCGCGCCGGCGCAGCCGCCTGGACCGAGTCGATGTACTCCCGCGGGTGCGCGCGGGCCAGCTGTTCCACAGTCGCGAGCGGGGCCTCGTGGTGCTGCAGGTACTGGGCGATGCCGGAGGAGATGAGCTGGTCGTCGATCGCCGCGAGCCGGGACGGGCACTCGGGGTGGTAACTCCCCATGTCGTGCCTGAGGCAGGCGCCATGGGTGATGAATGCGGTTGCCATATTTTCCTCACTCCTCCGGTACAGCTATAGAAATCATAGCCTAAGGGGGCATAAACTAAGGCCTTCACCCGAATTCCCGCGCATGGCAGCCTCCCTCCAACGCGTCATCCAACAGGCCGGTCGCGTCGTGCTCGGCAAGGAGCACCAGATCCGCATGGCGCTCGCGTGCATGCTCGCGCGCGGACACCTGCTCATAGAGGATCTGCCGGGGGTCGGCAAGACGACGCTCGCGCACGTGCTCGCACGTTCGCTCGGACTCGCCTTTCACCGCATCCAGTTCACGTCCGACATGCTTCCCGCCGACATCATCGGTGTGTCGATCTACGATCGCGACTCGAGCGACTTCAAGTTCCACCCCGGCCCGATCTTCTCGCAGCTGATCCTCGCCGACGAGGTGAACCGCGCGACGCCGAAGACTCAGTCGGCGCTCCTCGAGGCGATGGAGGAGCACCAGGTGACCGCCGAGGGCGAGACGCGCCGCCTGCCCGAGCCGTTCTTCGTCGTCGCGACGCAGAACCCTTCGCACCAGGTCGGCACCTTCCCGCTGCCCGAGTCGCAGCTCGACCGCTTCCAGATGCGCATCGAGCTCGGCTATCCCAACCGCGAGGCCGAGCGCGCGCTGCTGCAGGGGATCGAGCGGCGCGACATGATCGCGACGCTAGAGCCCTGCCTCGGTCCGGGCGAGCTGGTCGAGCTGCAGCACCTCGTCAAGCGCGTGCACGTTTCGCCGGCGCTCTTCGACTACATCCAGGCAATCGTCGAGCACACGCGGCGCTCGCCCGCATTCGTGACTGGCCTCTCGCCGCGCGCGGCGCTCGCGCTCACCGCCTGCGCGCGAGCGTGGGCGCTGATCGACGGCCGCGATCACGCCGTTCCCGAGGACGTCCAGGCGGTGCTGCCCGGCGTCGCTACGCACCGCCTCCATCCGGTGATCAACGGCGTGAAACGCGCCAGCTCCGACATCGCCGTCGGGTTGCTGGAAGCTGTGCCGATTCCGTAAGGCGCGAACCGTAACCCGGAGCCCGCGCGGTAGGTCGCTGCCGATTCTCGACAGCTCACGGCTTACGATTCGAGGTCCACGGCAATGAGGCTCCAAGCCCTCCTCCAGCGCTCCGAGCTCTTCCAGTTCTGGCGCCTGTTCTCCGGGCGTGCCGCGCCGGAAGCGGGGCCGGTGACGCTGTCGCAGCGGCGCGTGTACATCCTCCCGACGCGCCACGGCTACACGTTCGGGCTCGCGCTCGTGCTGATGCTCACCGGGTCGATCAACTACCAGCTCTCGCTCGGCTACATCCTCACGTTCCTGCTCGGCGGCGTGGGCGTGGTGTCGATCCTGCACACCTTCCGCAACCTCGCGCACATCGCGGTCAGCGCCGGACGCGTCGAGCCCGCGTTCGCCGGCGGCACGGTCCGCTGCCATCTCCACTACGACAACCCGACCTCGTTCGACCGCGTGTCGATCGAGGCGCGCTGCGGCGCGGCGCGCGCCGTGTGCGACGTGCCGGCGCACGGAGTCGGCACCGTCGTGCTCACGCTGCCGGCGGAGCGGCGCGGCTGGTTCCGCGTCCCGCGCGTGACCATCGAGACGCACTACCCCGTCGGCCTGCTGCGCGCGTGGAGCTACGTGCTCCCGGACGCGTCGACGCTCGTCTACCCGAAGCCCGAGGAAGCGGCGCTCCCGCCTCCGGCCGCGACGCCCGACCGCGGCGACGCCGCCTTGGCGGGTACCGGCAACGACGACTACTGGGGCCTGCGCCCGTACCAGCCGAGCGACTCGCCGCGGCACATCGCGTGGAAGGCGGCGGCGCGGGGCGAAACGCTGCTCACGAAGGTGTTCGTCGGACTGGGCGCATTCGAGCTGTGGCTCGACTGGAACGCGCTTCCGGGCGTCGCGGGCGTGGAGCAGCGCCTGTCGCTCCTGACCCATCAGGTGCTCGCCGCCGAGGAGGCGAACCTCCCGTATGGCCTGCGGCTGCCCGGGCGCGAGCTCGGCCCTGGGCTCGGCGAGCGCCATCGCGACGATTGCCTCAAGGCGCTGGCGCTGTTCGATGGCGGCCGCGCGTAACGAGCCGCTGCCGTTCCACCCGCTGCTCGCGCTGCTCGCGGGCTGCCTGCTGGCCGCCGCGCCCCACGCGCCGCGCCTGCCGTGGTGGGTGACCCTGCTCGCGGCGGCGATGCTCGGGTGGCGGGCATGGGCGCAGTGGAAGAACGAGATCCTGCCGCGCCGCTGGCTCCTCATGGTGCTGGTCATCGTCGGCCTGGGCGGGGTGTATCTGACGTATCGCACGATCTTCGGCCGCGACGCGGGCGTCACGCTTCTCGTGCTGTTCCTCGCGCTCAAGCTGCTGGAGACGCGCACCCACCGCGACGCCGTCGTGGTCACGTTCCTCTGCTACTTTCTCGCGCTCACCAACTTCTTCTACAGCCAGACGGTCCTGACCGCGGCGCTGATGCTCGCCACCGTGCTGGTCCTTACCGCGGCGCTCGTCGCCTTCAACGGCCCGCGCCGCCCGTTGCGCGAGAGCGCGCGAGTGGCCGCGATGCTCATCGCGCAAGCCGTGCCGGTGATGGTCATCATGTTCTTCCTCTTCCCGCGCGTGACCGGCCCGCTCTGGGGCCTGCCGGCGGACGCGTTCAGCGGCACGACCGGCCTCTCGGACTCGATGACCCCGGGCAACATCTCGCTCCTGTCGCAGTCGGATGCGATCGCCTTCCGCGCCAGGTTCGAAGAGCAGGCGCCGGACCGCCGGAGGCTCTACTGGCGCGGCCCCGTGTTCTGGCACTTCGACGGCCGGACCTGGCGCGCCGGCGACGTGCGCGTCTCGGAGTTCGCCGAGTTCGAGCCGCGCGGGCAGCCGCTCTTCTACTCGGTCACGCTCGAGCCGCACGAGCGCAACTGGCTGTTCGCGCTCGACATTCCGGCCAAGGTGCCGCCCGGCGCCGGCGCCACCGGAGACTTCCAGCTCCTCGCGCGCCTGCCCGTGCGCAGCCGCGTGCGCTACGACACCAGCTCGTTCCTCGACTACCGCGCGACGGGCGGCGCGACCCCGCACGAGCTCGAAGCCGCGCGGCAGGTTCCGGACGACTTCAACCCCCGTGCGGTGACGCTGGCGCAGAGCTGGCGGCGCGAGGTCATGACCAACGAGCGCATCGTTTCTCGCGGAATCGAGTACTTCCGGCGCGCCAACCTCCAGTACACGCTCGCACCGCGGCCCCTCGGGCGCGACTCGGTCGACGAGTTCCTGTTCGAGACCAAGAGCGGCTTCTGCGAGCATTTCTCGTCGGCGTTCGCGTTCATGATGCGTGCGGCCGGGGTGCCCGCACGCATCGTCACCGGCTACCAGGGCGGCGAGGTCAACCCGATCGATGGCTACCTCGTCGTGCGCCAGTCCGATGCCCACGCCTGGGTAGAGGTCTGGACCGCGCAGGACGGGTGGCTGCGCGTCGACCCGACCGCGGTGGCGGTGCCGATCCGGGTCGAGGCCGGGCTCGCGGCGGCCGTGCCGCGCACCGACCCGCTGCCGCTGCTCGGGCGCGTCGAGCTGACATGGCTGCGCGCCCTGCGCTTCAACTGGGAGGCGTTCGCCAACTACTGGAACCAATGGGTGGTCGGCTACAACACCGAGCGGCAACGCGATCTCCTCTCGCGGCTAGGCATGCCCTCGCCCTCGTGGGAGAAGATGGCGCTGGCGCTTTTCTGGCTCGTCGGGCTCGTCGTTGCCGTCTTCTCGCTGTGGCTGCTGCGGCGCGCGCACGGCGAGGACCCGGTGACCGTCGCGTGGCGGCGCTTCTGCCGCAAGCTCGCGCGCCGCGGCACCGCCCGCCGGCCGCACGAGGGTCCGCGCTCGTTCGCGGCGCGCGCCGCGCGGGAGCAGCCGCACGCCGCCGCCGACGTCGCCGAGATCGGGGTCCTGTACGTGAGCGTCCGGTACGGGCGGGATCCCGACCCGTCGCTCATCGGGCTGCTGCGCCAGCGGGTGCGGGAACTGAAGGTGTGAGCGGCGCGCGGCTCATCGCCTTCGGCATCGCGCTCGCCGCCGGCATGCTCTCCGCCGCGTCGGCCGGGGCGCAGGGCTTCGCCGAGCGCCCGGAGGTGCGGAGTTTCATCGTCGAGATGGTCGAACGGCACGCGTTCCCGCAGCGCGCGCTCGAGAGCTTGTTCGCCAATGCGCGCTACCAGGACTCGATACTCACCCTGATCACGCCGCTCGCGCCCAGCGCGCGCTCGTGGCAGTCCTACCGGGCGAACTTCGTCACCGCGCGTCGGATCGAGGGCGGCGTGCAGTTCTGGCGCGCGAACGCCGCCGCGCTCGAGCGCGCCGTGCAGGCCTTCGGGGTCCCGCCCGAGATCGTCGTCGCGATCATCGGCGTCGAGACCGAGTACGGGCGCAACACCGGCACGTTCCGCGTGCTGGACGCGCTCGCCACGCTCGCGTTCGACTACCCGCGCCGCGCCGCGTACTTCCGCTCGGAGCTCGAGGAGTACCTCCTCTACACGCGCGAGTCCAGGCTGGACGCGACCGCCCTGAGGGGGTCGTACGCGGGCGCGATCGGCATCCCGCAGTTCATGCCGGGCAGCATCCGCCGTTTCGGCGTCGACTTCGACGGGGACGGCCGCCGCGATCTGCGCGGCAGCCCGACCGACGCGATCGGCAGCGTCGCGAACTTCCTCGCCGCGCACGGCTGGGTGGCCGGCGCGCCGGTCGCGCTGCCGGCGCGCGTGGAGGGCGAGTCGTATCGCGCGCTTGCGGATGGCGATGTCGTGCCGATCCACCGCGCCGACGTGCTGCGCGCTGCGGGGGTGGAGTTCGACGGGGCGGTCGAGCCGGAGACGCCGTGCGTCCTGATCGAGCTCGAAACGCCCGACGGCGCGCCGGTCCACCTCGTCGGCATGCAGAACTTCTACGCGCTGACCCGCTACAATCGGTCGAGCTTCTATGCCGCGGCAGTGAACGAGCTCGCCCAGGAACTGAAGGCCGTCAATCGGGCGCGGTAGTGCGCCTCCCCGCCGCCAGGACCCCGATACCGTCAGGAACACGGGAGCAAGCCCGGATGGCCGCGCCACTGCACATCCGCCCCGCGACGCGCGCGGACACTCCGCTGCTGCTCGAGCTGATCCGCGGGCTCGCGGAATACGAGCGCCTGTCGCATCTGGTGGCGGCCGACGAGGGCCTGCTCGAGCGCGAGCTGTTCGCGCGGGGCGCGAACGCCGAGGCGGTGATCGGCTTCGTCGGCGCGGAGGCGGTGGGATTCGCCCTCTACTTCCACAACTTCTCGACCTTCCTCGGCCGCAGGGGGCTCTACCTCGAGGACCTGTTCGTCAAGCCCGCGCACCGGCGCTCCGGCTACGGCCGCGCGCTCCTCCTGCACGTCGCGCGCATCGCCCACAGCCGCGGCTGCGGTCGCTTCGAGTGGATGGCGCTCGACTGGAACGCGCCGGCGATCGAGTTCTACAAGGCGCTCGGCGCGGTGGAGATGGCCGAGTGGCGGCTGTTCCGCGTGACCGGCGATGCGCTGGCGCGACTGGCTAAGATCAAGAACTAGCCACAGAGGGCACAGAGATCACAGAGAAAAGCGGGGTCCCGGTTCCCGGGCTTCCTCTGTGATCTCTGTGCTTATAGCAGTATCTCTTTCGAAAGCCCACGTCGCTTGAGCGCCCGCCGCAGCTGCGCGAGCGCCTCGATCTGGATCTGCCGTACGCGCTCGCGCGTGACCCCGAGCCGGTCGGCGAGCGCCTCGAGGGTCGCGACCTCCTGACCGTTCAGGCCGAAGCGCCGCTCGATCACCGCGCGCTGCTTGTCGTTCAGCTGGCCGAGCCACTCGCGCACGAGGCCCCGGATCTCGGCGCTGGCGAGCTGCGACTCCGGGGTCGCCCCTCCGTCATCGGCGATCGACTCGCCGATCGAGAGCATCGGGTCGATCTCGAGCGGCGCGTCGAGCGAGGCGAGATGTTCGCCGTGCCCCAGCACCCGCCGCACGTCCCCCACCGGCCGGCCGAGGAGGTCGGCGATGTCCTCCGGACGCGGCTCGCGCTCGTGCGCCGCCTCGAGGTGGCGCTTCGCGCGCAGCACCGAGTTGAGCTCCTTCACCACGTGCACCGGCAACCGGATCGTGCGCGACTGGCTCATGATCGCGCGCTCGACACTCTGCCGGATCCACCACGTCGCGTAGGTCGAGAAGCGGAAGCCGCGCTCCGGGTCGAACTTCTCGAGCGCGTGCATCAGCCCGAGGTTGCCCTCCTCGATCAGGTCGAGCAGCGGCACGCCGCGGTGCAGGTACTGCTTGGCGATGTTCACCACCAGCCGCAGGTTGCGCTCGATCATCTTCTGGCGCGCGGCGAAGTCCCCGCGGGCGGCGCGCCGCGCGCAGTCGAGCTCCTCCTCCGGCTTCAGCAACGGGTTGAGCCCGATCTCGTTGAGGTAGAGCCGCGTGACGTCGGCAACGAAGTCGGCGTCCTCAACGGGGACCTGCACCTCGCCCGCTTCGACGGCATCGGCATCGGCATCGGCGAGCTCGCGCGGCTCCGCCTCGAGGAACTCCTCGGGCGGAATCGGATCCGGAGTTGCAATCGGCATCGGTCGGCTCGGCTGCGCTTCGTCCCGCTGCGGACGCGCGCTGGAGGCGACGTACCGCGGTCAGTTGGCTCGTGTCGGCAGGTACTGGAGCGGGTCGAGCGGCGTTCCCTGCCGCCGGATCTGGAAGTGGAGCTTCGGCTGCTGCGCGCCGGTCGACCCCAACTTCGCGATCTGCTGCCCCTTCGCTACCTTCTGGGACTCTTTTACCAGTATCTCGCTGTTGTGGGCATAGGCCGAAAGGTAGGTGTCGCCGTGCTTGATGATGATCAGCTTGCCCATCGAGGGGATGCCCTCGCCGACGTACTGCACGACACCCGCCGCGGAGGCGTAGACCGGTTCGCCTACCCGCCCGCCGATGTCGATGCCCTTGAGACTCGCCCCGTTGAAGTTCGCCATCACCGTTCCGCCTGCCGGCCAGACCCAGTCGATCCCGTCCACGCGCGCCTCGAGCGCTCGCGGCGGAGCGGCGGGCCCGGGCTCGAACTTCGTGACCGGCGGCACGTCGGCTTTCGGTGCCGGCGTCCCGGCAGGTGGCACCTCGGGCTTCGGCGCGACTGCGCCGCGCGGCGCATCGCCGCGCTGCAATGCGGCCAGGTTCTCGTCCGAATAGGGTAGGCGCAATCCCTTCGGCTCGGTCCGGATGCCGCCCGTTCCGGCGATCGGCTGTGGCGGGATGGGGGGCGCCGCCGCGGTGCCGGGCGGCGTCTCGGCCACCAGCGGGCGCCCCGCAATCGGTTGCGACGGCGTCACGGGGCTCACCACAACCGGTCCGCCAGGTGCCGGCGCGGCGGGAGCGAGTGCGGGATTGCGCACAACAAGCGTCTGGCCGACGCTCACCCGAGTCGCATCGGCAAGCTGGTTCCACGCCGCGAGTTCGCGCCAGTCGACGCCGTGATCGAGCGCGATGCTGTACAGCGTGTCGCCGCGCTTGACGGTGTATGTGTCGGGCTGCGGCGACGGCGCAGGGACCGCCGCCGGGGCCGGCGGCACCGCCGGCTTGGCCGCGGGTTCCGGCATCCGGTCGATCACCGGTGCGGGCCGGCGCGACGCGCAGCCGGCCACCATGGCCAGCGCGGCCGCAACGAGAATGCCCCGTGTCAGGAAACGTTGCATGTCGCCTACCCCTTCCCCACCCGCATCGGCACGAACCTCACCGGATCGAGCCGGTGCTCGCGGAGGCCGTGCGGCGTCCGCTCGATGACGCGCAGTTGCTGCTCGTCCGCCCCCACCGGGATCACGAGGCGGCCGCCTTGCGCCAGCTGGTCGAGGAGCGCCCGCGGAATCTCGCGCGGCGCCGCCGCCACCACGATCGCGTCGAACGGCGCGGCCTCGGCGAGGCCCTTGAATCCGTCGCCGTGCACCAGGCGCAGGTTCGCGATGCGCAGCGTGCGCAGGTTCGCCCGCGCCTTCTCGGCGAGCGCGCCGATGCGCTCGATCGAGTAGGCCTCGCGGGCGAGGCGCCCGAGCAGCGCGGCCTGGTACCCGCATCCGGTACCGACCTCGAGCGCGCGGCCGAGTTCCCGCCCGGCGCGCGCCGCCTCCAGCATGCGCGCGACCACGTACGGCTGCGAGATCGTCTGCCAGAAGCCGATCGGCAGCGCGGTGTCCTCGTACGCCCGGCTCGCGATCGCGGCGTCGACGAAGTGGTGCCGCGGCACCGCGGCCATCGCTGCGAGCACCGCGTCGTCGGCGATGCCCTGCTCCCGCAGGCGCGCGATCATGCGGTCGCGCGTGCGCTGCGACGTCATCCCGATTCCCGGCGGTGCGGCGCGCGCGTTCACGCGAGCCAATCCTTCACGTAGGCGATCTGATGCGCGTGGGTCAGGTCGATCTGCAGCGGCGTCACCGATGCGCGGTTCGACGCCACTGCATTGAAGTCGGTGCCCGGACCGGCATCCTGCGCTTCGCCCGCGGCGCCGATCCAGTACATCAGCTCACCGCGCGGATTCTCGACCTTGACGATGCCCTCGGCCTTGTGGCGCTTGCCGAGGCGCGTGACCTCGATGCCGCCGAGCGCCTCGTACGGAACGTCGGGCACATTGACGTTGAGCAGCACCGGGTGCTCGACCGGGCGGGTCTGGAAGCGCCGGACGAGGTCGCGCGCGATCCGCGCCGCGGCGGGGAAGTTGCGGCCGGCCTTGCTCGTCAGCGAGACGGCGACCGAGGGGATGCCGAGCAGGAAGCCTTCGGTCGCGGCGGCGACGGTCCCGGAGTAGATCGTATCGTCGCCCATGTTCGCGCCGAGGTTGATGCCCGAGATCACCACGTCCGGCAGATGCTCGAGCAGCCCGGTCACCGCGAGATGCACGCAATCGGTCGGGGTGCCGTTCACGAAGAAGAAGCCGTTCGCCGACCGCCGCACCGAAAGCGGGCGGTCGAGCGTGAGCGAGTTGGAGGCGCCGCTGCGATCGCGCTCGGGCGCGACGACGACGACCTCGCCGAGGTCGGAGAGTGCATCGGCAAGATGCGCAAGGCCCGGCGCGAAGTACCCGTCGTCGTTGGAGAGGAGGATTCGCATCCGGCGTGGCCGTCAGGCCGGGAGGACTGCGGTGAAACCCGCTGCGTGGCGCGTGAACATCGTGCAGCGGGATTGTAGCGCACGCATCGCGCGGCGAGCGTCGTGTGCCGCGACATTTTCCACCGGCGCCCGTAGAATCCCGCGCGGCAGGGAGACACGCGATGAATCTCTACGAGCGCGCCGAAGCCGTCATCCGCAAGCGCTTCGCGGACGCGCAGATCACGCTCTGGGGCACCGACGACCTCACCGTCGAGCAGCAGACCCACGTGCGCTCGAAGCCGCGGCCGTACATCCTGAGCGCGATCGACATGCTCGATGCGCTCGGCGCCCCGAACATCGTGGAGATCGGCTGCATGCGGCTGCCGATGAATCACTCGCTGGAGGAGTTCGACCCGGTCTGCTGCAACGACGGGCATTCCACGCTCTTCTGGGCCGCCACCGGCAAGCCGGTGTGGAGCGTCGACATCGACAGGAACGCCTGCTACCTCGCGGCCGGGTACGTTCAGTCTTATCCCAACGCGAAGGTGGTCTGCGGCGACGGGATCAAGTTCCTGGCGAAATTCACGCAATCGATCGGGCTGCTGTACCTGGACGGCTGGGACGTGATTCCGGGGACGGATTACGCCGAGAAGCACCTGCTCGCGTACCAGACCGCGCGGCCCAGGCTCGCGGCGACCTCGATGATCCTCATCGACGACACCGATCTGCTGATGGGCGGCAAGGGCAAGCTCGTGCTCCCCGCGGCCATTCGCGACGGCTACGAGCTGCTGATCCTCGGGCGCCAGACGATGCTCTTGCGCGCCGGCTGACGCTAGTGCGCTGAATCAGGTATCTACCACCGACCGATTCCGTCGAGCGAGCCGGTCCGCGTCCGCCTCCTGGTACTGCAAACGCCGCGCGACGGAACCGGCGCGGTTGCCCAATCAAAGATTTTCGGATGCAGGACGCCAGCCCCCGCCGGAGCGCGCCCGCATGCGCTCGAGGCCATGGCTCGCCGCGCCGACCAGGGCGACCTGCGGGGCGGTGACGACGTGGATCGGCATCCGCGCCAGCACCTCGCTCATGCGTCCCTTGTCCAGCACGCGCGCGAGGAACGCTCCTGAGCGCAACACCGGCAGGATGCGCGCCGGAATGCCGCCGGCGAGGTAAACGCCGCCGGTGCTGAGCGTCTTCAGCATCATGTTCGCCGTCTCAGTGCCGAGAACGGATACGAAGGTGTCGAGCGCCGCTGCGCACAGCGGGTCGGGTGCCGCCAGATCAAGTGCGCCGTCGATGATTGCGCGCGCCTGCTGGGGCTCTGCTGCATGTGCCAGCCGTGCGGCGATCGCCGGCGACTCGCGCACGCCGGTCCTGTCCCGGTGGAAGCGGTAGAGATTGGGCATGCCGATTCCGGAGCAGACACGCTCGTAGCTGACGTGGCCGAACTGCCCGGACAGATAGCGATAGAGCTCGACCTCGGCAGGCGTGGTGGGGCCGAACGTCGCGTGGCCGCCCTCCGAGGCGTAGGCCCGGTAGCGCGAACCATCCCACGTCAGGAAAGCCTCCCCGAGCCCGGTTCCGGGCGCGATCACCGCAATCGTGCCGCCGTGGACCGGACTGCCCGCGTTCAGCGTGACCAGGTCCTCCGGGAGGAGATAAGGCAACGCCGTCGCCGTGGCGACCAAGTCGTTCAGCAGCCAGACGGCCGCCACGTCCAGCGAGCGCGCGAGCGCCGCTTCCTCGAGTGCCCACGGAAGATTGGTGAGCCTGGCCCGGCCCTCGACCACCGGCCCGGCAACGTCGAAGCACGCGAAGTCGACGGCGAGATGCCGCTCGTCGAGGAACACGCGCGCGAGCGACTCGATCCCGTCGTACGCGGCGCTGGGCAGCCGGCCGGTCGCGATCGGCGCGCGCGGTCCGGAGTCGAGAGAGTAGACGCCGAGATCGGTCTTGGTCCCGCCGATGTCCGCGGCGAGCAGGCAGGATCCGGACGCGGAGCGGGTCGTCGACATCGCGAAGGAGTCTAGCGGCGCCGAGTGTACCCGCGGACACGGCCTGCAGGCGGGCTGCGCGGCGCTATCATGCGGGGAGACCCCCGACCAGGACCACAGCCGTGATCGTCAAGCAGATCTGGACCGGCAACAATTACCGCAACTTCAACTACCTCATCGCCTGCGGCGAGACGGGCGAGGCCCTCGCAATCGACCCCCTCGACTACGAGAAGTGCTTGAAGGCGGCGCGGGACGAGGGCTGGACGATCACCCAGATCCTGAACACGCACGAGCATCACGACCATACGGGCGGGAACGAGCCGATGGTCCGCAAGACCGGCGCCCGGATCCTGGCGCACAGGAACGCGGGCGACAAGATCTCCGGCATGAGCCGCGGCCTTGGCGCCGGCGATGTCGTGAAGGTGGGAAGGACCGTGGAGCTCGAGACGCTCGATACGCCGGGACACACGATGAGCCACGTGTGCCTGCTGTCGCACACCGACCAGCCGGCGCTGTTCTGCGGCGATACGCTCTTCAATGCCGGCGCCGGGAACTGCCACCACGGCGGTCATCCGGCCGAGCTCTACAAGACGTTCTCCGAGCAGCTCGACAGGCTGCCCTCGGCGACCCTGATCTATCCGGGACACGACTACATCGAGAACAACCTGCGCTTCACGCTGAGCCGCGAGCCCGACAACCGGCGCGCGCAGCAGATGCTCGACGAGCTCGCGGGCCAGGACCCCGACCACGCGTACGTCTCGACGCTGGAGGTCGAGCGGCAGATCAACACGTTCTTCCGCCTGACGAGCCCCACGGTGATCCGGAAGCTGCGCGAGGCGTTCCCCGACCTCCCCGAGAATCCCGACCAGCGCACCGTGTTCCTGAAGCTCCGCGAGCTGCGCAACACGTGGTGACCGGTCCGATCGGACCTGCCGAACCGCGCCCCAGTTCGTGAGCCTGTCCGTCACCGGCACGCGCTCCGAGCTCGGCCGCCTCCTCTCGCGGCAGCGCGCGGCCGGCGACGTTCACATCAACGTCGCCGGACAGCAGGCCAACACGCTGCTGCACGACGGGCACGCATGGAAGGGGTTTGCACGCGCGGCACTGTCCGGGGTCCGCCGCGCGCTACGGACGGATGCGAGGATGCTCGTCCACGCGAGCTTCGCGTTCGTGCTCGGCCGTCCCGAGAGGGATCCCCTGCGCTCGCTCGCCGCGGCGATCCTCGAATGCGAGCATCTCGTCCTGTCGGCGCCGCGACCCGCGTGCGTGGTGCGCCTCGGCTACCTGTACGGCCCCGAGAGCAGCGACCTGCGCGCGTACCGCACGGCGTTCCGCATCGGCCGGCCGTACTGGGCAGGGCCGCGCAGGGCGCTCCAGTACCATCTGCACCAATACGATGCCGCCAACGCCCTGCTCGCGGCCGGGACGTCGCGCAATGCCGGGAGGGTGCTCTATGCGACCGACGGCAGGCCCGTCTCGTTCATGCAGTTCATGGACGATTTCGCGCGCAAGACCGGGAGGCGGTTTCCGCTCCACGTACCGGGCATTGCAGGGCCCTTGATCAAGGTGCTGGTGCGCGAGGAGCACATGCAGCAGACCGCGCTCGCCATGCCGGCACGAGCACCTTCGCCGCGCGTGCCGGGCTGGAAGCCGGCGTACCCCGATTACCGGAGAGGCTTCGATCAGGTCTTCGAGGCGTGGCGCGCGTGAACGGCGCGAGATGCCTGCCGGTGCGATTCCTCCTTCAATGACGCAGGCTGCCGACACGAATCGCCTGAGCCGACCGGTCACGGCCGGGACCGACCATGTGCTCGGCCCACCGGACGCGCCCATCACGCTCGTCGAGTACGGGAGCTACGCCTGCCCGTACTGCCGCGGCGCGAACGAGGAAGTGGTCAAGCTCCGCGACCGGTTCGGCGCGCGGCTCCGGTACGTTTTCCGGCATCGGCCCCTGCCCGGAAACGATCTCGCGTTTCGCGCAGCGGAGATCGCGGAGCACGCCGAGAACGACGAGCAGTTCTGGGGGGCCCACGTCGAGCTGATGACCCGTTCCCCGGCCCTCACCCAGGGCGATCTCGACGTCGTTGCCGAGGCATTGCGCGTGCCGGCCGCAGGCGAGCAGGCGGCCGGGCGGGCGCGCGCCCGCGTCGTGGCCGATGACGAGAGCGCGGTCGCGAGCGGAGTCGTAATGACGCCGACGTTCTTCATCAACGGGCGCCGCTACGACGGCCCGTGGGACGAGACTTCCCTCGGCGAGGCGATGCTCGGATCGCTCGGCCATCGCGTCCACTCGGCCGCCGTGGACTTCGCGAGCTGGGCGCCCTCCACCGGCGTTCTGCTGCTGCTTGCATCGATCGCCGCGGTGATCCTGACCAACTCGCCGCTCGGGGCGGATTTCGAAGCGCTCTGGCGCGATTCGCTCGGAATCGTCCTCGGCGGAGCGATGTTCGAGCTCTCGCTGCGCGCGTGGCTGAACGACGGACTGCTGACGCTCTTCTTCCTGGTGGTCGGGCTCGAGGTCAAGCGCGAGCTCACGGTCGGGCGGCTCGCGGGCCGCCGCTCGGCGGCGCTCCCCATCGCGGCGGCAATCGGCGGCATGGTCGTGCCGCCGATTGCTTACCTGGCAATCGTCCCGTCGGGCCAGTGGACGCTCGGCGCCGGCGTGCCGATGCCCACCGACACCGCCTTCGCGGTTGCGCTGATCGTGATGCTGCGCGAGCGCGTTCCGGTCGAGCTGCGGGTCTTTCTCACTGCCGCCTCGATCGTCGACGACATCGGCACCATTCTCGTCGTGGCGCTCTTTTACTCGTCGTCGCTCCACGCGGCCTATCTGCTGCTCGCCGCCGCGGTCTTCGCTGCGCTGGTGCTGCTGAATCGTTCCGGCGTCTATCGGGCGCTCCCCTACGGCCTGCTCGGGCTCGCGCTCTGGGCCTGCGTGCACGCCGGCGGGCTGCATGCGACGCTCGCGGGCGTGCTGCTCGCGATGGTCATCCCCACCCGCCGACCGCCGAACCTTAGCGCGCTGCTCGCGCAGGCGCAGTCGGTGATCACGGCCGAATCCCGGCGCGGCGAGCAGGTTCTGCGCCACGGACCGTCCGTACCGGCGCTGCGTGCGCTCGACGCCATCCACGACCGCGTCGAGTCGCCGGCGGATCGGCTCCTGCGCAGCGTCGAGCCCTGGTCGAGCTACGTGGTGTTGCCGCTCTTCGCGCTGGCGAACGCCGGATTGGTGGTCCATGCCGACGTGTTCTCGGGCCGCGAGCCCCTGGCACTCGGCATCCTCGCCGGGCTCGTGGTCGGCAAACCCCTCGGCTTCCTGCTCGCGTCCCTGGCCGCGGTGCGTCTCGGGCTCGCCGACAAGCCCGCGGCCTACACGTGGTCGCAGGTCGCCGCGGCGGGCGCGCTCGCGGGCATCGGATTCACGATGTCGCTGTTCATCGCCGGGCAGGCGTTCCCGGACGAAGCGGACTTCGCCGCGTCCAAGCTCGCGGTATTCGGCGCGTCGACCCTCTCGGCGATCATCGGCGTCGCAATCCTGTGGCGATGCGGGCGCGCGGCAAACACGGCGGCCTCGCTCGCGCCGAGCCACCCGTCCCGGAGCGCGCAGCGCAGTCCGTGAGCGGGGTTGCGGGCCGCGCCGGGCGAAGCGGCGTTGCCACCTCGCGGCAGTGCTTGCGGGTCGGTCCGACGGCGGTTAATCTCGGCCGCGCGCGCCACGTCGTCATCGGGTTCATCCGGAAAGCATGGGACAGATCGTGCTCGGCATCGGCACCTCTCACTCGCCGATGCTGAACGCCACCGCCGAAGAGTGGGCGCTATTCGCGCCGCGGGAGCCGACGCTCCGCCTCCTGGGTCGCGACGGCGAGCCCACTTCCTATCAGGCGCTCCTCGCGGAAGCCGCCGGACGCTACGACGGGGAATGCACGCCGGCGAGGTTCACCGAACGGCTGCGCGCCGCGGACGCGGCGCTCGATCGCCTGCGCGACGAGATCGGGCGGGCCCGGCTCGATGCGCTCGTGATCGTCGGCGACGACCAGAAGGAACTCTTCCTCGACGACAACCTTCCCGGCCTGCTCGTCTACAGGGGGCGCACGGTGCCGCTCTGCATGCGCCCGGCGAAGCCCGAGTGGGTCGACTGGTTCGCGGTGATCCAGTCGCGCTACTACGTCGAGGCGGGACGCGTGGAGTGTCCGGCCGACGATCGCCTCGCGCGGCACCTGATCGAGCACCTCGCGGCGACCGATTTCGACGTCGCCGTATCCGACCGCCTGCCGCGCGACGAAGGAGAGGGACACGCGTTCGCGTTCGTCCATCGCCGGTTGCTCGGGGTCGACACGCGCCTGCCGGTCGTTCCGGTCTTCCTGAACACGTACTACCCGCCGAACCAGCCCGCGCCCGGGCGCTGCTATGCGATCGGCCGGGCGATCCGCGCCGCGATCGAGACCTATCCGTCGCCGATCCGCGTGGGCGTGTCGGCTTCGGGGGGACTGAGCCACTTCGCGATCGACGAGCCGTTCGACCGCGCGATCGTCCAGGCCTTCCGTGACAAGGACGGCGACGCGCTCAAGGCATTGCCGCGAGAGAAGCTAAACTCGGGAAGCTCGGAGATTCGGAACTGGGTTGCGGCGGCAGGTGCCCTCGAGCACCTGCCGCTCGCGTGGGCGGACTACATCCCTGCGTATCGCTCACCGGCGGGTACCGGCACTGGGCTGTGCTTCGCCGCCTGGCGGGCTTGATGACGCATCAGGCGCGCGGGGTCGGCGCGCTGCTCGCGCCGCGGCGGCCGGACGCGAACTCACGCGCGAGCAATGCGCTGCCGAGCGCGAGGCCCGCTATGTCGGTCCAGATTGCGCCGGGGAACATGTCCGCGGGAATCAACGTCAGCACGCCGGCAAGGATGAAAAGGGTCCGCGCCCCGGCGGAGATGGGCGCATAGAAGTAGCCCACGACGCCGATCGTGCCGAGCCAGATGCCGACCGACGCGCTGACCACGGCCCAGCCGATGACGAGCGGGCTGCCCTGCATCAGCAGGCTCGGCGAGAGCACGAACAGGAACGGCACGATGTACGCCGCCCAGCCGATGCGCGTCGCGGTCCAGCCGGTCTTGTCGACGTCGGCACCGGCGATGTTCGCCGCGGCGAAGGCCGACAGCGCCACCGGCGGCGTGACCATCGACATGATCCCGAAGTAGAGCAGGAACATGTGCGCCGCCATCGGGGGGATACCCACCTTGACGAGCGCCGGCGCGATCAGCGTCGCCATGATGATGTACACCCCCACCGTCGGGAGCCCGAGGCCGAGCACGATCGCCATGATCGCGGTGAGGACGAGGAGCGCCGGCAGGCTCTCGCCGGTGATGGCGAGCAGCTGCAGCGTCATGCCGAAAGCGAGGCCGGTGATGTTCAGGATGCCGATGAACATTCCGGCGACGGCGCAGATCAGGATCAGGTCCACCACCGCGCCGCCGGTCGACACGATCGCCTTGAAGACATCCTTCAATGGCACCCGCTCGCCCTTGTAGCCGAACGCAGCCGAGCAGGCGATCAGCACCGCGGTGGCGAGGAGCGCCGCGTACTCCGCGCGCATGTTCCACGCCACGAGCGCATACACGAGCAGCGCAAACGGCAGCGGGAAGTACCATCCTGCCTTGAGCACCGCGAGCGTCCGCGGCAGCCGCTCGGGACTCTCGCCGCGGATCCCGCGCTTGGCGGCCTCGACGTCCACCTGGAAGAAGAGTGCGAGGTAATACAGGAACGCGGGAATGATCGCCGCGATCATTACCTCCACGTAGGGCACCTGGAGGACTTCCGCCATCAGAAACGCCGCCGCGCCCATCACCGGCGGCATCAGCTGGCCGCCGGTCGAGCCCACCGCCTCGATCGCGGCCGCGATCTGGGCCGGGAAGCCGGAGCGCTTCATGAGCGGGATGGTGACCACGCCCACCGCGGACACGTTCGCGACGGCGCTGCCCGAGATCATGCCAAAGAAGCTCGAACCCACGACCGACACCTTGGCCGAGCCGCCGCGATAGCGGCCCATCCAGGCGCGCGCGAGATCGGTGAAGAACTCGGAGCCGCCGCAGCGCCCAAGCACCTGGCCGAGCAGGATGAACGGCACGACCACGATGATCGCGATCTGCAGCGACGTGCCGAGGAGCGCATTGGTGTCGAGACCGAGGTAGACGAGGAGCCGCGTGAAGTCCACCGGCCGGGCCTGGAACACGCCGGGCAGATGGTGGCCCAGCATGGCGTAGACGACGCCGGCGAGGGTGAAGCCCACCAGCGAGAACCCCGTCATGCGCCGCGTGCCCTCGAGCACCAGGACCGCGAGGGCCGCGGCCATCAGGATGCCGTCGACCGGCCGCGCGGTGAGCTCGTAGACGAGGACCGGGTAGCGCCAGGCGATGACGAGGCAGAGCGCCAGCCCGAAGAAGCCCGCTGCAACGTCCCACCACCGCACGCGGGCGTCGAGTCGCCGGCTCGCCGGCGCGGTGAGGAAACAGAGGGCGAGCGCGCAGCCGAGCACCACGAGGATGAACTGCTCGGTGTAGAGCGCGACACCCGCCTTCTGCGGCAGGTCGAGCACCCACGCCGCCACACAGGCGACGAGGGCCGCCTGCAGCAGAAAGATCGTGCGCGCCCAGGGCCGCGCGGGCGCGCCGGGAGGCCGAGGGCTCTCGATGAACTCCTCAGCCATCGCCTCATGACGCTCCGATGCAGGTCGCGACGCCCCGTGGCGCTGCGTCGGGGCCACCCCTACTTCGCGATGCCCTTCTCTTTGTAAAACGTCACCGCCCCAGGATGGAACGGCGCCGGCATGGGTTTCGCCATGTTGTTCGGGTCGAAGCCGCCGAAGGCGCGCAGGCTCTCGACGAGCTTCGGCTTGTTCTCGTGCATCGCCTTCGCGATGCGGTACACGACGTCGTCCTTCACGTGCGCGCCGGCGACGACGAGATAGTCGTACGCCATCAGCTTGGTGGGGCCGGCCAGGCCGGCGAACGCGGGCGACGGGTTGACCGTCGTCACGTACGCGTAGGCCATGATGCTCTGCATCGCGCGCACTGCGGCCGGCTCGTCCGACACCGGAAGATACCGGATGCCGCCCACGGTCTTGTCCACCTCCGAGACCTTGGCCGCGCCGAGGGCGAAGAAGCCGGCGTCGGCCTTGCCTTCGGCGAAGTCGTCGGCGCCGCGGATGACGTTGGGCACCATCACCGGGATGATGTCCTTGTTGCCGGACAAGCCGCCGGTCGCGAGGATCGCATCCACCACACGGTTCAGCGTGAGCTGCGCGGTGTAGCCGTACGGAACGCGCTTGCCCTTCAGCTCGGCGATCGACTGGATCGGCGAGTCCTTGCGCACGAAGAGGCTCGAATAGATCGGGAAGATCACTGCCAGCACGCGCACGTTGGCCTGCTTGCGGCCGTTGTACGGCCCCTCGCCGTTCGCCGCTTCCTGCGCCTCCAGCACGTTGCACACGGTCAGGTCGAGCTCGCCGGTGTTGACGAGCGGAAGGATCGCGCTCGATCCGGAGTACGGCTGCACCCGGGCCTGGATCTTCTCGGTCTCGGCGATGACCTTCGCGATCGCCGATCCCATGTTGTAGCCGATCGAGCCCTGCGGCGCGGTGCCGATGCCGAGCGTCTGGGCCTCCACGGACGTCGCACCAGTGAGCGCGGCGAACGCCGCGCCCAGCGCAATGGCGGCAAATCTCATCGGAAACCTCCTCCTGGGTGGCAACTCGCCCCGTCGGCCCGGCAGCGTTGGCTTCTTGGTTCGCCCGGCGAAGTGCGAGCGGCGAGTATAGCAACGACCGCTACCGGTAACCGCACCCGGACGGACTTATCCTCTTCCGGCGGAAGGGGCGCAATGGGGCCGCAGAGCGTTCTACGTCGATGCAGCGCCGGGCAGACGGCGCCATCGCGCGAGACACGCGAGGAGGCCGGGCACAGCGCGACGTTCCTCGGTTAGGGAGGCTACTCATGTATCGTATCAAGAGCACACGGCGCTCCAGGCCGCCGGCCAGCTGCTGATCGCGTTCCTGTTCGTGGGGACCGGCGTCCGCAACGCCGTCTGGACCTTCCGGCAGCACCTCGACCGCATGGTCGCCTACGGCGTGCCGCAGGCGAAGCGGGTGCTGATCGCCGGATTCCTGCTGCAGTTCCCAGGCGGAATGCTGGTCGCGCTCGACTACCGGCGTGCGCTCGGCGCGGGCCTCCTGATCGCGTTCACGGTGCTGGCGAGCGCGATCTATCATCGCTGGTGGCTGGCGAACGATCCGCTGGTGCGGCACCTGCTCGTCTCGGCCCTGCTGGTGAACTGCGGCGTCGTCGGCGGGGGCTGCTGCTAGTGATGGCTATCTGAAGACCAGGCTCAGCTGCGGCACGGCGAGGAGCAGCAGCGTCACCAGCACCATGACGATCACGAAGGGAAACGCGCCGGCGAAAATTTCGTGCAGGGTGACGCGCTGGTCGTCGAGGGTCGCTTTGACGACGTAGACCGCGATGCCGAACGGCGGGGTGAGCAGCCCGATCTCGATGGCCACTACCGCGACGACCCCGAACCAGATCAGATCGCCGCCCAGCGCCTTCACCACGGGAAGCACGAACGGCAGAGTGATGACCATGATCGACACAGAGTCGAGCATGAATCCGAGCACGATCGCCAGCGCGATGTAGAGCAGGACGAAGCCGTACAGACCGAAGCCCGAGCCGGCGGCAAGGGCGCTGAGCTGCTGCGGCAGGCCGGACATCGCGAGCATCTGCCCGAAGATGCGCGCACCGAGGATCAGGAACAGGATCGACACCGTCACGTACCCGGTTTCGACCATCGTGTCCCAGAGGCTGCGCCAGCTGAGCTTCCGGCGCGCAAGCGCGATCAGCAGCGCCCCGAGCGCTCCGGCGGCGCCGGATTCGGTCGGCGTGAAGATGCCGCCGTAGATGCCGCCGAGCACCACGACCACCAGGAGCACGATCGGCGCGAGCTTCAGCGCAGCGCTGCGCACGGTCTCCGGTTGCTCGCCCGCCACCGCCCCGGTGCCGCCGACGGAGGCGGGCCAGAACGTCGCGAGCAGCACGATCACGAGCGCCATCGCACCGGCGAGGATGAGTCCGGGGACGATGGCATTGAGAAACAAGTGGCCCACCGATTCCTCGGCCAGGAACCCGTACACGATGAACAGCAGGCTCGGCGGGATCAGCATGCCGAGGACCGAGGATCCGGCGACGACGCCGACAGCGAAGCGCGGCGTGTAGCCGTGACGCAGCATCTCCGGCGTGGCGATCTTGGTGAACACCGCGGCCGAGGCGATCGACGAGCCGGTGACGGCGGCGAAGAGTGCGTTGGCCGCCACGGTGGCAACGCCGAGCCCGCCACGGACGCCGCGCAGCAGCCAGCGGGCGACCGCGAAGGTGTCACGGCCGACGTCGGAGCTGCTGATGAGCAGCCCCATCAGCACGTAGAGCGGCACGACACCGAAGAAGTAGCTGTTGAGATACTCGGTCGAGCTCTGCGACAGCGTGCGGATGCCGAGCGACGGGTCGCCGCGGATCAGCCAGATGCCCGTGAAGCCGGCCACGATCATCACCACGCCGATCGGCAGGCCGGCGAGGAGGAGCAGCACCATGCAGCCGACGCCCAGCATCCCGTACTGCATGTTGCTCAGCCCCTGCGCCCCGACGAAGGCGGCGAGGGCCGCTGCCGCCGCGTACGCCGCGATCGCGGGCCAGGGCGAGCGATCGCCCGGCGCCGGGCGGCGCCAGGCGCCGGCTGCGCGCTGCACGGCCCGCACGAAACGGAGCGCGAACTCGCCGCAGGTCACCGCCGCGCCGAAGACGATGACGGCGAGGAAGGGCCAGATGCGGAAGGTGAACACCCCCGGCGTGCCGGTGATCTCGCCGTTCGCCCAGGCGTACGCGAGCTTGGGCCACGTGCCCCAGACGACAACGGCGAAGACCGCCGCCCCGAGCAGGTTGAACACGGCATTGAAAGCATGGGCCGCCGCGGGCCGGCCCGCCTCCAGGGGCTCGATGATCAGCTCCACGCGCGTGAACCGCCCGGCGTGCAGCGCGCTCGCCATCTGCAGGAACACCGCCGTCACGATGGAGTAGCCGACCATCTCGGCGGCGCCCTTGATCGGGGCGCTGAAGAGATAGCGCCCGGCCACGTCGGCGCAGATCAGGAACATCAGGGCGAAGACCCAGAACGTCCCGACGCTGTTCATGCCGAGCTCGAGCGCGGTGTAGGCGCGCTCGAAGCGCGCATAGGCACCCGCCGGCCGCGCGGCCGGTGTCGTCGCGCTCATTGCCTGAGGCCGACGCGGTCGCGGCTCAGAGACCCTTGTCCCACTCGCGCAGCGGCTTGGCGCCGCGCTTGCGCGCCTCCTCCATGAAGGTCTTGAGGACGACGCGGCCGGGCTCGCCGTTGCGCCGCGCCCAATCGCCCGCGACGTCGGGCAGCGCCTTCGCCCACTTCTCGCGCTCGGCCTGCGGCAGCTCCGAAACCTTCACGTTCGGGTTCTTGGCCAGAGCGGCCCAGGCCGCCGCCTCGCGCTCCGCCACCAGGTCGGCGCACATCTTCGCGTACTCGACACCGAGCTCCCGGAACAGCTTCTGCATGTGCGGCGGAAGCCCGTCCCAGGTCTTCTTGTTCATCGCCAGCGCGCCCGAAAACACCGCGCCGAGATCGACCTTTGTGATGTAGGGCGCGACCTCGTGCAGCTTGAAGGGCAGCACGCCGGTGATCAGGATCACTGCGCCGTCGGCGACCCCCGTCTGCAGCATGTTGTAGAAGACCGGCAGCCCCGCATCGACCGGCGTCGCGCCGGTGCCCTCGAGCCGGCTCGCGATCGCGCCGGGCGCGAGGAGCTTCTTGCCCTTGAGGTCCTCGAATTTCGTCACCGGGAACTTGGTCACGAGGTGGTAGGTGTCGGCAACCTGCGCGCCGAGGTAGACCGTGTTGTGCTTGGTCCACTCGGCGGCGAACGCGGGCACCTTTTGCATCAGCTGGTCCTGCACCTCCACCAGGGCGCGGAAGTCGCCGGTGACGAATGGCGAGTAGTACGCGACGTTCTGCAGCGGCTGCTTCGCCGGCTCCCAAAGCGAGCCCACCCAGCCGACGTCGGCGAGGCCGTCGCCCACGCCTTCCAGGGTGTTGTTGAAGTCGTACAGCGCGCCGGCGTAGGCCTCGGTCCACATGATCGTGTCCGGCAGCCCGAGGGCCTTGAGCCGCTTGTTCGACTCCGGGACGATGAGGGTCTTGAGCGGCAGCGTCCACGGCAGCACCGGCGGATGGCTCGAGCCGATCGTCATCTTGTAGTCCGTGGCGCTCGCCGGGAAAGCGGTTGCGACCAGCGCAGCGGCCGCGAGCGCGATTCCGCCGGGAAAACGGGTCGTTCCGTTCATGTGCTCCTCCTCCTTCTGTGGTGGATCGATCGGTTGTTCTGCGTCAGCGATCCTCGATCATCGAGAACCGCTCGTCGGCGGCAAGGCATCGGGCCTCCGGCAGGCCGAGCTCGCGCCGCACGATGTTCGTTCCCAGGACGATCGAGACCATCTTGTGGAAGGCGTGGCGCCGGCTCATGCCCTCGCGTCCCATGCCGCAGTCGGAGGCGAGCACCAGCCGCTCCGCGGGAACGTGCTTGAGCGCCCGGCGGATCATCTCCGCGACCTGGTCGGGCGTCTCGACCTGGAGCGTATGGTGGTCGACGACGCCGACGCAGACCTTCTTCTCCTTGATGTGGCTGCCGATCGCCTCGAGGTCCATGCCGCCGGTGCTGCAGTTCTCGAACGTGAGGACGTCTGCGTCCAGCCGGTCGAGCGCGCCCAGGGCGGGCGCGTAGCTCGGGTGCGTGCCGAAGATGCGCTGCCCTGCCGGGTTGCCCCAGCAGGTGTGGCACCAGATCTCGCACTTGCCGCGCAAGCCCCTGACGGTGTTGTTGAACACCTCGACCATGAAGTCGGGGTTCAGCACCTTGTCGACCAGGCCCTTCGCCGCGAGGAGGTGGATCTGGGTCTCCTCCATCTGGATCACGCTGCAGCCGGCCTCCACGAGCTCCACGAGCTCCTCGTGCAGCGCATCGCTGACTGCCATGATCGCTTTGCGCAGGTCCTTGTAGTGGAAGTCGCGCACCGCCATCGCGATCAGTTCCGGCGTGATCGTCCCGAACTTGACTGGGCGGGTGGTCAGGCGCTGCGCCGCCTTCCAGATCGCCGTGTACTGAAGCGTGCCCCGTCCGACCGGGCCGACCAGATCCGGCATCACGCGCGCCTCGAGGATATCGTGAAGGATGTGGCCGCGCTTCTGGGGCAGTCCGGCGCGTCCGCCCTGGGTGCGGTAGGGCACGGCGCCGGCGAAGCCCTCCATCCGGATGGGCGGATAGGAGAACCAGTTGTGGCCGCCGACGTCGGCGTCGAAGCGGCAGTCGCCGTCGGTGACGATGTCGAGCCCGGCGGTCTCCTGGTCGCGCAAGAAGGCGGAAGCCGCGTCGAGGTACTGCTCGCGGTAGAAGCGATCGACCATCGCCTCGCGAAAGTTGCGCCGGCCGAGGTTCTCCGTGTACCAGCTCGGCCGCGGCAACGACCCGATGATGGTGGTGGGGAGCACGATCCCAGCGGTTGCCGTGTACATGGCGCGACGTCTCCTCCGGTGGCTCCGGCTCGCCGGGGCGGGATTCTGGCGTGCGCTTGAGGGATTGCGCCGCCGCCCTGCCTCCTTGGCGAGCGGAAGGTGGTGATGCTAGCAAGCTTCGGGACGCCCCACTCCGCATTCGCCAGCGTGGGCAGCGCGGACGAGTGGGACGGATCCCGCGGGCGCAGTGGGACACCCGCTGAGCGACGCCTGTCGGCCCTGCCCATCGCCGCGACCAGCGTGCCATTATCGTAGACGGATGCAAGACGGCCCACAGCCTGGAGAGCAACCTCTATGACCGGATCGAAGCCGCCATTCAAGGCCGACATCGTCGGCAGCCTGCTGCGTCCACAGGCGATCCATGAGGCGCGGGCCAGGCGCAAGACCGGGGAACTGTCGGCGGAATCGCTATGGGCGCTGGAGACCGCGTGTGTCCGGGACGCGGTCGAGCTGCAGCGCGATGTCGGCCTGCGCGTCTGCACCGATGGCGACTACCACCGCCGGCACTGGTTCCTGGACTTCATCGAGCGGATCGACGGCATCGAGATTCGCGGGAGCCTGCCGACCAAGTTCCACAATGAGACCGGCGACGTCGAATGGACCCCGCCTCGCATCGAGGTCCGCGGCAAGCTCCGGCGCACGCGGGGACTGGCGGTCGACGACTTCAAGGCGCTGCGACCCGTCGCCGAGCAATACGGGCTGACGCCCAAGCAGACCATCCCGTCGCCGTCGATTGCGCATTTTCGTGGCGGGCGCGCGGCGGTCTCGACCGCGGCGTACCCGGACATGGACGAATTCTTCGCCGATCTGGCCACGGTGTATCGCGGGGAGATCGAGGCCCTTTACAACGTGGGCTGCCGCTACCTGCAGATCGACGAGGTGAATCTCGCTTTTCTGTGCGATCCCAAGATCCGCGCGCAGGTCGCGGCGATCGGCGAGGATCCCGATATGCTGCCGGCGACGTACGCGCGCTTGCTGAACGACACCCTCCGCGGGAAGCCGGCGGACCTGGTGGTGTGCCTGCACCTGTGCCGCGGCAACCACATGAGCTCCTGGGTGGCGGAGGGCGGCTACGACCCGGTGGCCGAGATGACCTTCGGACAGATCGACGTGGACGGGTTCTTCGTCGAGTACGACTCGCCGCGCGCGGGCACGTTCGACCCGCTGCGGCATCTCGGCCCCGGCAAGATCGCCGTGCTCGGCCTCGTCACGACCAAGAAGCCGCAGCTCGAGTCCAAGGACGAGCTCAAGCGGCGCATCGATGACGCGGCGAGATTCGTGCCCCTCGAGCGATTGGCGCTGAGCCCGCAATGCGGGTTCGCGAGCACGCTGGAGGGGAACCGGATCACTGCGGACGATCAGAGGCGCAAGCTCGCGCTCGTCGTCGAAACCGCGAACGAGGTCTGGGGCTCGGGCTGACCGCGGCGGCCCGGGTTCGGCCGCTTCGTCAAGGCGCGAAGCGGCTGAGGACGGGCGTCCAAGGAAGGAAACGTGGGCCAGGGGTATAGATCGCGGCGATCCCGCGCCGCGAAGGTCGGCCGGCGACGCGACCCCCTGCACCCCATGCAGGCCCGAGCACGCGGCTTATCAGCGAGTTCGTTCAATCAAACAATACCGCGGATCACGTCAGTTGCGTCCGAGACCTTGCGTGATTCGCACGACTCGTTCGGGACACGCGCTCTTTCCGATCGCAAGATTTGCACCCCACTGCGCAAGCGGCTCTCCTGCATCCGCCGCCGTTTCAATGTACACGCGCCTTCTCCTCGGCCCTCTCCGCCCAGGGCTTGATCTTCGCCAAGGTTCTCGCGAGTGCTGCTTTCGCAATTCGGTGTCGTAGCTGGCTTGCAGCCGCAGCCACCAGCCATCCGAGAGTCCGAAAAACCGGCACAACCGCAAATCGGTATCTGCGGTGATGGCGCGCTTGCCGGCGAGTATCTCGCCGATGCGCTGCGCGGGCACGCCAATCTCCTTTGCTAGCCGATAGTTGCTCATGCCCAGCGGCTTGAGAAACTCCTCCGCCAGCATCTCACCGGGCGACACGGGTTTCAGTTTCCTGCTCATTTCCTTCTCCGTCAGTGATAGTCGACGATCTCGACGTCTTCGGCGTCGGTGCCCACCCAACGAAAGCAGATTCGGAACTGATCATTCACACGGATGCTCCACTGGCAGCGCCGCGCCGCTCGTCTTTTCGACCGGCCCCGAGTGGCACACCTGCACATATTGCGGGTGCGCAACCACGCAGAATCAGGCAACTAAGAGAGATCAGAATTTCGGACTCGGGCGTGATTTTGGACAGTGCCGATCCTGCCCTCGCCTAAGTAAACCTCTGCACCCCATGTAGGTCCGAATACGCGGCTATCAACGAGTTAAGTTCTGTCCCAAACACTTCTGCGGATCACCTCTCTTTCAACCCAACACTTGCGCGTCTCGCCCGACCAGTTCGAGACACGCGGTATCTCGGTTCGCCTAGGGCCAGAACAGCAAGTTGAGAGCCCAGTGCGTTCTGCGCTCCTACCGTGTCGCTGCCGGCGCCCGCGTTCTGGGCGAGAACGTTCGACCGCCCCCCGCTCTGGATCGAGTACGCCCAGCGCGGGAACCGACCTCCATCAACCGGGTCGTGACGTCGCCAGCGCCGTCACCAGGATGACGGCGATGATCAGGATGACTCCGACGACGACGCACAGGACTACGAGCTCTTCCGCCGAGCGGCCGGAGCGGTCGCCCGTCTTGCCGACGCCCCCCGTTTCCCCGGAGAGGGACGATAGGATCGCTCGTACCCACCGGCCTAAACCCACTCGCCCACCCTGCTCCTCAGTCATGGCGCGTCCTCCCCTCCGTCGCGCGACGCTCGCGTCGCGGTTCCGACCTCCGGTCTTTTCCAGGTCTCCGCAGCTTCAGCTTCGGCGGCCGCTCGCCGGTACGTCGGCCGACACTGTCTCCATCAGCGCGAGCAGCCCCCTGAGCAGCACGATCGGCGACGGCGGGCAGCCCGCGATGTGCAGATCGACCGGAACGACGGTCGCGACGCCGCCGACACACGCGTAACTTCCGGCGAACATCCCGCCGTCGCGCGCGCAGTCGCCTACGGCCACCACCCACTTCGGGTCCGGCGTCGCGCGATAGGTACGCTCGAGCGCTTCGCGCATGTTCGTGGTGACCGGACCGGTCACCAGCAGCACGTCGGCGTGGCGTGGGGAGGCGACGAAGCGCAGGCCGAATCGCTCCAGGTCGTAGAGCACGTTGTTGAGCGCATGGATCTCGAGCTCGCAGCCGTTGCAAGAGCCGGCGTCGACCTCGCGGATTGCGAGGGTCCGGCCCAATCGCCTGCGTGCAGCCTGGTCCACGCGCGCGGCCAGCTCGGCAGCTGCCGCGTCGTCCATCGTCGGCGCGGGTTCCGTGAGCGGCCCGTGCACTAGGCTCTTCAACAGCATCCTACGCATGGTCGTTCACCTCACAGGTCGTGGCCTGCATACGAGCAGTTGAAGGACTTGTTGCAGAGCGGGAAGTCGGCCACGATGTTGCCGTCGATCGCCGCCTCGAGCAGCGGCCACTGGAACCATGAGGGATCGCGAAGGTGGCAGCGCTCGACGTTGCCGTCGACGCCGATGCGAATCCACGCGAGGACGTCGCCTCGGAAGCCCTCGACGAGCGCGACGCCTTCGCGGACGCCGGGAGCCCCGGCGCCGGAAAGCGGCGCAAGAACCGGTCCGGAGGGCAGCCGGCGCACGATCTCGTCGATGAGCGAAAGGCTCTGCTCCACCTCGCGAATCCGGATCCAGACCCGCGCATTCACGTCGCCCTCCTCAAGCACCGGGATCTCGAACTGCAGGCTGTCGTAGGGCGCGTAGCCGGGCGTGCGGCGCGCATCGAAGCTACGCCCCGAGGCGCGTCCGACGTAGCCGCCGGCGGCGAATTGTTCCGCGAGCGCCGGCGCGAGGATTCCCGTCCCGACGGTGCGATCCTGGAGCGATGCCGTGTTGTCGTACAGCTCGACGAGCTCGGGAAATTGCCTCCGCGCAGCCAGGGTGAGGGCGAGCACCTGTCGCGCGCCGTCGCCCGGCAGGTCGACCCGGACGCCGCCGGGAACGATGCGATCCATCATGAGCCGGTGACCGAAACAAGCGTCCGCAGTGCGGAGCACCTGCTCGCGCAGCAGCCCGCACTGCGCATGCAGCATGGCGAAGGCCGCGTCGTTGCAGATCGCGCCGATGTCGCCGAAATGATTCGCGAGCCGCTCGAGCTCGGCCTGCAGCGCGCGCAGCCAGACTGCGCGCGGCGGGACACCAACGCCGAGCGCCGCCTCGACCGCCTGAGCGAAGGCGAGCGCGCACGCAACCGTGCTGTCGCCGGACGCGCGCCCGGCGAGGAGGCTCGCGCGCTCGACGGGACGACCCGCCATCAGCGACTCGATGCCCTTGTGGACGTAGCCGAGCCGCTCCTCGAGCCGCACGACGGTCTCGCCATTCGCCGTGAAGCGAAAGTGCCCCGGCTCGATGATCCCCGCATGAACGGGGCCCACCGGGATCTGGTGCACGCTTTCGCCTTCGGCCGGCAGGAATGCATAGGTATCCGGGTTTGCGGCGGCCTCCCGCGTCGCTCCGAGCGGGTGGCGCCGCCCCCACTTGCCGTGGTCGAGCCACGACCGCGTGTCCGGGAGCCCCTCGGCCTCGAGCCCCACGAGGTCGCGCATTGCGCGCTCGAGGCGAATGGCCGGCGGATGCAGCCGCCCTACGGACGGGAAGCGACCGTCCGCGCACGCGTAGCTGAGCACGGCGCACTCGCCGCTCGCGCCCTCCATCGCCGCGAGGTGCGCGACGTGGCGCTCGCCCCACAGGCCGAGCAGGGCCCATTGGCCGGCGTGCAGGCGGCGCGCCGCCTCTTCCCACGCGTCGCGGCTCACGAGCGCGCGAGGCCAGGGTCGGTGCTCCGGGACCGAATGTCCGGCACGAACCGCTTCGCCGAGTGCGCCCATTGGATATCAGCTCAACAGGCTTGCGACGTGCTGGAACCACGCGACGAGGGGGGGCGGAAGCCAGATCCCAGCCGCGAGGACCACCGCCAGGTGCGCGAACACCGGCACGAACGAAGCCTTGGACGGCTCGCTGCTGCCGTGCGGATCGCCGAAGGCGAGGCCGTTCAGCCGCGCGAGGAGCGCACCGAGCGCCACCAGGATGCTCAAGCCCAGCACCACTGCGAGCGTGGGCTCGCGCGCGAAGGTGGAGGTCACGATCAGGAATTCGCTCATGAAGATCCCCATCGGCGGCAGGCCGACGATGGCGACGACGCCGAGCACGAGGCCCCAGCCGAGGACCGGGTGGGAAACGGTGAGGCCACGGATCTCGGCCATCTGCTGCGTGCCCTTGACCTGCGCGATGTGGCCCACGCAGAAGAAGATCGCCGACTTGGTGAGACTGTGCAGCGTCATGTGCAGGAGGCCCGCGAAGTTCGCGAGCGGACCGCCCATCCCGAATGCGAACGTGATGATCCCCATGTGCTCTATCGATGAATACGCGAACATCCGTTTGATGTCGTGCCGGCGGTACAGCATGAAGGACGCGAACACCACCGACAGCAGCCCGAGCGACACCATCAGGGGTCCGGGCGCGAGCGCCCCGGGGTTCGCCGACATGATGGTCTTGAAGCGCAGCACCGCGAAGAGCGCGACGTTGAGGAGGAGCCCCGACAGCACGGCCGAGATGGGCGTCGGGCCTTCGGCGTGCGCGTCGGGCAGCCACGCGTGCAGCGGCGCGAGCCCGACCTTGGTGCCGTAGCCGAGGAGCAGGAACACGAACGAGAGGTTGAGGAGCGCCGGGTCGAAAGCGGCCGCCTTCTCGACGAGCACGTTCCAGGCCATCGCGTCCAGCCCCTCGCCCTCGACCGAGCGCGCGGCGAGGTAGACGAGGATCGTCCCGAACAGCGCGAGCGCGATGCCGACGCTGCCCAGCAGGAAGTATTTCCACGCCGCCTCGAGCGCGGCCGGCGTGCGATAGATCCCGACCATCAGCACCGTGGTCAGCGTCGCGAGCTCCACTGCGACCCACATCAGCCCCACGTTGTTGGACAGCAGCGCCAGGTTCATCGCGAACATGAGCGTCTGGTACATCGCGTGGTAGAAGCGCAGGTAGGTCGGCGTCAGCCGGCCGACCTCCAGCTCGTGTGCGATGTAGCTGCCGCTGAACACGCTGGTCGTGAAGCCGACGAACGTGCTGAGCACGATGAACGCGACGTTCAGGTCGTCCACGATCAGGAACGGGCCGGGCGCCGGGCGCTCGACGAAGAGCCCCACCGCCCCACCGAACGTCAGCAGCGCAGCCAGGACGTTCAGCCGTGCCGTCGTCCGGTCGTCGGGCAGCAGGGCCAGCAGCCCCGCGGCCAGCGCGGGGATGATCAGGATGGCGCGGACGAGATAGTCGCCCGGCTCGGTCATGGCCGCTCCCCCCGGTACTGGTCGAGCGTGTGGACGTCGACGCTGTCGAACCGCTCGCGAATGCGGAACAGGAAGATGCCGATCACGATCAGTGCCACGAGAATCGAGAACGCGACGCTGATCTCGACCACGAGCGGCATCCCCTTGGCCCCGGTGGCGGCGAGGATGAGCCCGTTCTCGATCGACATGAACCCGATAACTTGGCTCACGGCGTTGCGCCGGGACACCATCATGAGCAGGCCGAGCAACATGACCGACAGGGCGAACGCCAGGTCCTCGCGGGCCAGCGTCCCCGCCTCGGCGGTGATCGGCAGCATGACCATGATGGACAGCGCGACCAGGCCGATGCCGGCCAGCATCGTGAGCCCGATGCCGACCACGGGCTCGATCGCCCGGTGGATCCCGAGCCGCACGATGATGCGGTGGAGCACCACCGGGATCACGAGCGCCTTCACGATAAGCGCGATCGCGGCGGTGATGTACAGGTGGGGCGCGTGCTGGATATACGCCTGCCACGCGACCGAGAGCGAGACGACGAGCGCGTGCAGCGCGAAGATGTTCAGCAGCCCGAACATGCGGTCCTGGTAGAGCAGCATGAAGCTGACCAGCACCAGCCCGCCGGCGAACAGATGGGCCACGTCGAGCGCGAGCCGGTCCATTCAGGTCACCCGCGACACGAAGAGGAGAAGCGTAGCCAGGAAACCGAGCATCAAGGCGGCCCCAAGAAATTCGGGTACGCGGAACACCCGCATCTTCGCGATTGCGGTCTCGAACACAGCGAGCAGGAACCCGGCGGCGGCGAGCTTGGCGACGTAGGCCGCAACCCCGACGACGTAGGCGGCGACGCCCTGCCCCGCCACTGCGACGCCCCACGGGACGAAGACGCACGCGACCACCGAGAGGTAGAGCAGAAGCTTCAGGAACGACGCGGCCTCGATCAGGGCAAGATGGCGTCCGGAGTACTCGAGGATCATTGCCTCGTGCACCATGGTCAACTCGAGATGCGTCGCCGGATTGTCGACCGGGATTCGGGCGTTCTCCGCGATGGCGACCATGACGAGGCCGACGAGTGCGAGCGCCAGCGACACGCGCAGGCCGACGTCGGGGCTCAGCATGAACGCGGCGATCGAAGAGAGTTGGGTGGAGCCTGCGAGCAGCGATAGCGTGAACACGGCCATCAGCATCGCCGGCTCGGCGATCGAGGCGATCATCATCTCGCGGCTCGAGCCGATCCCACCGAAGCTCGTGCCGACGTCGAGCCCCCCCAGCGCGAGTAGGAAGCGCGCGCTTCCGAGCAACGCGACGATGGCGATCACGTCTGCGGCGAAGCTGAACACCAAGCCGGTCGCGAAGGTGGGCACCAGTCCGGCGGCCACCCAGGTCGTGGCAAAGACGAGGTAAGGCACGACGCGGAACAACCAGGACGCGTTGTGCGCCAGCACGACCTCCTTGCGGATCAGGCGCGCGAGGTCGCGATAGGGCTGAAGGAGCGGCGGCCCCTGCCTGCGCAGCAGGCGGGCCTTGACCTTGCGGACGTAACCGGTGAGCAGCGGGGCGAGCGCGAGGACGAGCGAGATCTCCGCGAGCTGGACGAGCAGGTCGAGGATCAGTTCCATACCGCGAGCACCATCAGCAGCACGACCAGCGCGGTGAACACCAGGGTCAGGTACGCGCGAACCGACATGAACTGCACCCGGTTGAGTCGGTCGGCGGCGAAGCCCACCAGCGCCGCCGTCGGGAGGTAAAGGGCGTCCCACAGGACATCGCGCAGCTGCACGCGCAACCGCGCGGCGCGGGCATCCCCCGGTGGAGGCATGTGCACTTCCTCGCGGGCCCGGAACACCACGGTGCCGAATACCCGCCGGATGGGCTGCGTGAAGCTACCGGCGGTGTACTGGGTAACCGGGCTCGCATCGGGGAACCCACAGTCCCACGGCGCGGACCGGCGCGTCGCGGCCGACGCCCAGCGATGGATGACGTAGGTCGCGAGCCAGGCCGAAGTCGCGATGAACGCGAAGAGCAGGAGCCCGTTGTAAGAGCTGCGGCTCTCTGCAATCGGGACGATCGTCAGCCAGCTGAGCTCCTCCTGCGGGGGCATGTGCGCACCGGCCAGTCCCTGGATAACGGGCGCGAGCGCGTCGATGAAGTAGCCCGGCAGGATCCCCGCGGCGAGGCACAACGCGACGAACACGAACATGGCCGCCAGCGACAGCGCGTCGGCCTCCGTCGCGTCCCGCGCCGCCTGAGTGCGCGGTCGGCCGAGGAACGTCACGCCGAACGCCTTCACGAAGCAGGCCGCCGCGAGCGCGGCCGAGAGCGCCAGCATCGCGCCGATCGCGGGCACGAGGAACTTGAGCAGCCACTGCGGCAGCGCCGGGCTCAACAGGATCGCCTGGAAGGTGAGCCACTCGGACACGAAGCCGTTGAACGGCGGAAGCGCGGAGATCGCGGCCGAGCCCACCAGGAAGGCGAAGGCCGTGCGCGGCATCCGGTGGATCAGCCCGCCGAGATGCTCCATGTCGCGCTCGCCGGTCGCCGTGAGCACCGCTCCGGCGCCGAAGAACAGCAGGCTCTTGAACACCGAATGGTTGAAGACGTGAAACAGCGCCGCCGTGAGCGCCAGCGCGGCGGCGCCCTGCATGGCCGCGGCCTGGAAAGCGAGCGCGAGGCCGAGCCCGATGAAGATGATCCCGATGTTCTCGACGGTGTGGTAGGCGAGCAGGCGCTTGAGGTCGTGCTGCATGAGCGCGTAGAGCACACCCATGAGTGCCGTCACGCCGCCCAGCAGCGGAACCACCGCGCCCCACCACCAGCTCGGCGAGCCGAGCAGGTCGAACACGATGCGCACGAACCCGTACACCGCCACCTTGGTCATGAC
>DATIDG010000080.1:0-77637 GCA_035456405.1 Burkholderiales bacterium
TTTCCGGCACTGCGCTAGCATCGGCACTCGACGCACGGAGCGCTGATGAAAGGCATCCAGATCACCGACCTCGGCGCGCTGCGCAACGAGCTTGCGAAGTACAAGAAGGGGAAGAAGCTCGACATCCGCCAGTTCAACCAGGCGGCGCGGCTCGCGTGGCTCGGGAAAGCGGTCCTCTCGCCGCTCGACCCCGAGGACCGCGAGTGCAAGGCCTGGCTGCTCTATCTGCAGCGGCCCGAGGGTCTCGCCGAGCACTGCCTCGTCATCGACGAGGACTTGCTGCAGTACATCCATATCCTCGACGCGGAGCAGGGCGCGCATCTCGCCGCCGTCCTGGAGCAGGGTGTCAAGGAACGGGCGGCCGGCCTCGATGCGCTGAACCGGCGCGACTTCTATCTGGAGAAGTACTTCGAGCCCGAGAAGGGGAAGGGGTGAGACCGGCGCGCTGGATCGACGTCGGTATTGCCGACTCGATCGGATTTCACGCGACCTACGCCGGGCTCGCCGAAGCGCGGACGCCCGACGCGGCGCCGGTCGTCGTGTGGGGCCGGGCGCGGGCGCACCTCTGCCTTGGCCAGAGTCAGGGCCGGTGCGAGGCCCGTTGCGGAGCGGATGCGCCCGTCGTGCGCCGGCCGCTCGGCGGCGGCGCGGTCTGGGTCGACGAAGACCAGCTCTCCTACGCGCTCGTCGCGCCGCTCGAACTCGCTCCGCGACGCCACGAGGACTGGTATGCATGGGCGCTCGCGCCCGCGATCGCGACGTTCCGCGCCTTCGGCCTGAAGGTCGAGCGGCACGCCGAGGACCTCTGGCTCGCAGGGCGCAAGATCGCGGGCAGCGGCGCGGCGACGATCGGCCGCTCCGCGGTAGTGGCGTCGAGCTTTCTCCTGCGGTTTCCGCACGCGCGGTTCGCAGCGAGCGTCGCTGCGCCCGATCCCGGCTATCGCGCCGCGCTGCGAGCGGCGCTCGGCGCCGCGATGACCGACTGGGCGAGCCACGCGACGCCGCCCGGCGACGCCGAGATCGCGGCCGCGTTCCGCTCGGCATTGCACGAGACGCTCGCGTGGGATTCGCGTTCCGCGACGCTCGACGCGCACGAGCGCGCGTCCATCGGCGAGTGGCGCGACGAGCTTGCCGCGCCGATCGAGGCGGGGCGCCCGCGCGTCGCCGGCGGAATCAAGCTCAATGCGGCGCTGACGCTCGTGCGCGACGCGCGCACCGGCGTGCCGCGCCTTGAGCGCGTGCCGGGCTGATGACGTCCCCGACTGTTGAGTCCCGGCGCCGCCGGCGGTTCATCCTGCTTTCGACCGACGACACGCTCGCGGCGGCGCTGCGCGCCGCGTTGCCTGAGGGCTGGGAGATGGTCGTGACGGACGACGTCGATACGCTGGGGGGATTCGCGGAGATTCTGCAGCACCGTTTCATCCTGCTCGACCTCGAGGATCGCGCGCTCGATCCGCTCGCGGCGATCGCCCATCTGCGTCGCGACCTGATGCTCAACGTCGCGATCTTCTGTCTCGGCGGTTCGCAGGAGCTGCGCGACTCCGCTCGCCTGGCACGCGCCGACCGCTTCTTCGAGCGGACGGAGGCGGCGCAACGGATGCAGCAGTTCTGCGCGCAATACGGCTGGGGCGCATAGGCGGAGGGCGTCCGGCAGGGGAAAGCGGTGCTGCGCTGCATCAGCCCCGTTCGCAGCGCTGCATTTGACGTGTATCAAATCGACGACCGCGCCGGAGCCTAGCCTTCTCGGAACACGCGGAGGCGCCCATGGCCTACCAAATCGAAGAGTACCCGGACCGGCTCGAGATCGCGATTGACGCGCCGCCCGCGGAGCGCGACTCCTTCCTTGACCTGCTGGACGCCTGCACGCAGGGCGAACGCGCCTGTCCCGCGTTGCGTTGCGGCACCGTCGAGACCCGGATCCCCGTGACGCCGGGCGAGGCCATCCGAATCAAGGTCGTGCCGCATCCGGACGTACGCATCGACCGGAAGCTCATCGAGCGCTGCCTCGCGTTCACGCTCGGGGGCGGGAAGCGCTGCTGCGCCGGCACGTCCGCCTGAGACGGCGGAACGGCGCAAGAAAACGCCGCAACGGGAGGTCCCGTTGCGGCGCTGCCCCGCGGGTCGGATCAGGTCGGCGCCCGGTAGCCTGCGGCGCCCGCCTTGCGCATCGCCTGCATCGCCTCTTCCATCGTCATGAGCGGCGTCGTCTTGATCGCCTTTAGCGCGCCGCCGGCCGTCGCGGCGAGGGAGAGCGCCGCCGCGCTGACGTTGTCGGGCACCTGCGCGATCACGATCGCGTCGTATTCGCCAAAACCGAACCAGTAGCCCTCGAGCCGCCCGTCGAGCTTCTCGATCATCGGGCGAATTGCCTCCCTGCGGTCCTGCGGGTTCTTCACCAGCTTGGCCCAGCTTTCCGGGGTAAACGCCGCCTGAATCATGTAGTACGCCATCACGTCCTCCTTTCTGCGTCGAAGGGATGGGACTTCAGGACGACCCGGCGCGCCCCGCGCTTCTCCTCCGTTCCGTTTATAGCAGACGTGCGCCCGGTTGCTACCTCGGCGCCGGGGGGGCAGGGAGCGCGGCGCCCGCGAGGGGCATGAGCACCTCGACGACCACGCCGCGCCCGTCGGGACGGTTGCGCGCGATCGCCTTGCCGCCGTGGAACTCCGCGATGAGACGCGCGATGAAGAGCCCCAGCCCGAGGTGGGGCTCGCCGCGCGGGCGCTCCGCGCCGCCTCCGGCCGGACGGACCGACACCATCGACTCGAAGATCTGCCCGGCCATCGCATCGGGCAGCGCCGGCCCGACGTTCGATACCGCGAGACGAGCCCAGTCCCATTCGACGTCGACGGCGATCTCGATCGGCTCGCCCGGCGCGCAGAAGTCGCGCGCGTTGTCCACCAGCTTGTCGAGCAGCTGCGCGACGAGGTCGGGCGCGCCTTCCAGCTCGACCGGAGCCTTCGGCAGTCGCAGCTCGAAGCGATACTGCGGAAAAGCGGCGACGTAGCCCGCGACGCATCCCGCCACGACCCGCCCGAGGTCGAAGCGCTCGCGCTCGGTGCCCTTGAGCGTCTCGGCGAGCCGCCGTGCCTCGCTCATGCGGGTGAGGATCGCGTTGAGCCGCCGCACGCCTTCCTCCGCGCGCTGGATGTACACCTGCGACCCGGCCGGCGCCGGCCCGATGCGCAGGTTGTCGAGCGACGAGCTGACCACCGCAATCGGCGTGCGCAGCTCGTGCGACAGGCGGTCGGCCATGCGCTCGAGGTAGTCGTTGTAGTCGGCGAGGCGGTCGAGCACCGTCGCGAAGCTGCGCGAGAGGTCGCCGATCTCGTCGCGGTCGCGCTCGGCGCGAAACGCGCGGTGCACGCGCCCGCGCGCGTCGATCGCATGCTCGGCCTCGTCGCGCAGGCGAGTGAGCCGCCGCGAGATTCGCGTCGCGAAGAGGAACAGGACGAGCGCGCCGAGCACGAACACCCCGAGGGTGGTGGTGAGCAGCTGCTCGAACGCCCGGTTGCGGAGGCTCAGCACGCGGTTGGTCGTCTCCTCCACGACGACCGCGCCGATGACCTCGGGGCCGTTCCAGATCGGGTGCGCGGCGGCGAGGATCACGGCCCGCTTGTCGGCCGTCTCCCGCCAGCGCGTCGCCGGGACGCCGGTGAGGGCGTTGTCCACCGCCCGCCCTCCGGACAGCACGTCCTCGGGGAGGGCGTCCTCGAAGTCCTCGCGCGGGCGCTCGAGGAGCAGAGCGAAGAGCGGCCCGAGCACCGTGCCCTGGATCCGGTCCCAGAGATCGGGCTCGACGGCCGGCTTCGCGTCCTGCCGGAGGCTGCCTTCGAGGACGAGGAGGCGCCGATCCTGGTCGATCACCCAGATGCGCGAGCCCGAGCGCCGCAGGCCGCGGATGATCAGCTCGATCTCCTGGGTCGCGGCCACGGTCGTGCCGCGGGGATAGCCGGCGTCCCCGGCGACGGGGTCGACGCGCCGGTCGAGGAGCCGCGGCCGGTCGTGGAGCGCGGTGGCGACCGCGCGCGCGGTGCCGATCACCGCCTGCTCCTGCGCGGCCTGGAGCACGCGCTCCATCTCGCGGACGTAGCCGTAGCCGACGAACGGGATCGCGAGCAGGACGAGCGAAACGAGCAACGCGCGGGTGCGGATGCTGAGGCCCGCGCGCGCGGCGGCCGGGGTGGCGCCCGTATGCCCCGCGGGGCGCTCCACGCTCAGGCCGCCCCCGGCGCCTCGATCCAGCGGTACCCCATGCCGTAGACGGTGTCGATCGCCTCGAACGCGCCGTCGGCGGCGAGGAATTTCTTGCGGATGCGCTTGATGTGGGAGGTGATCGTCCCGTCGTCCACGACCAGGTTCGCCTCCGACATGAGCTGGTCGCGGTTCTTGACGTGGCCGGGGTACTTCACCAGCGCGTGCACCATCCAGAACTCGGTGAGCGTCAGGTCGACGGGCGTGCCGCGCCAGGTCGCGGTCATGCGCTTCAGGTCGAGCCGCAGCGGACCGCGCTCGATCGCCTCCTCGCTCTTCGGCGGCGAGCGCAGCACGTCCACGCGCCGGAAGAGCGCCGCGATCCGCGCGAGGAGGTGCGGCATGCTGATCGTCTTGGTGAGGTAGTCGTCGGCGCCGAGGCGCAGCCCGGAGACGAGGTCGAGATCGCTGTCGCGCGCGGTGAGGAAGATGATCGGCAGGGTCTCGGACAGCGCGCGCAGCTCGCGCACGAGCGTGAACCCGCCGTCCGGCTCGTCGCCGAGCCCGATGTCCACGATGGCGAGGTCGGGAAGTCGCGCGCGGAACGCGGCGAGCGCGCTCTTGCGGTCGGCATGAGTCGTCGCGTCGTAACCCTGCCTGCGCAGCGTGTCGGCGACGTTCTCGCGGATCGCGGCGTCGTCCTCGACGATGGCGATGCGGCGGCTCATTGCGGTGGCTCGCGTGCGGAAAAATACCGCGGCGACTATACACCAGCGCTCCGCTGCGGCGATCCGGCGGGACGCGATTCCATCGTCTTGCCACATTCGCGCACCGGTTTGCCCGGGTCGCGCGTGAAGTCTTTCACGCGCACTCCGGGAGTTGTGAATGCCTCACAGGAGCCGCGCCACTACTTCCCGGAATCGCGTCGTCGGCTGGCCTAGGGTGGTCCGTAGACGGGCGCAAGGACGGCTCGACTTCCAAGGAGGAGGCCATGCTGAGCGCAATTGGAGACTGGATTCTCGGAGTCCTGAAGGAACCCAAGCGGGCGCTCGTGCTGTCGGGCGCGCTGAACGTCGGGCTCGTCCTCGTCGTGGTGGGCGGGCAGTTCGTGCACGTCACCGTCGAAAACGGGAAATGGTCGGTGCAGCCGGCATCGCGCGATCTCCGCACCCAGGTGACCAAGCTGTTCGAGCAACCGGAGCGGCGCGGCGAGGTGCGAAACCTCCTCCAGCAGCGCGGCTTCTATGAGATCAGCGACGAAATCGCGAGGGACGGGCGCGCGGTGACCCGCGCGATCGTCGGGCTGGGCGAGACGCACGAGGTGGTGCGCGAGCTGCGGGAGCTTTCGCGGCGCAACGTGCACCCGTTCGACATCAAGGAGCGCAAGGTGGTCGTCACGCCGACCCGGCGCCGGACGGTCTCCGAGGGCGAGGCCGCCGTGTGCGACAAGGAGGACGACCTCAGCCAGAAGTGGCTCCTCGTCTGGACCGACGCCGGCAACGGCGGGATCAGCGTGAAGGTGTCCGAGTCGGTCGCGTGCCCGCCGACGGACCGGCAGTTCGTCGAGATCAGCGCCGAGGACTGGGCGAAGCTCGGTGTCGATGGTGGCCACGCACAGACTGACGCAGTCGTGAAGGTCTACCTCCACCAGCCGCCCGAGCGTATTGCGGGCGAACGGGCGGCCATCGCGACTCCCGACCCCGCGCCGACGCGCCTGTGACTGGATTCGGGACCCCGTCTCACCCACGAAGGAGGCTCAACATGAAACGAACGCTCATTTTGCTGCTCGCGGGGTTGGCAATCGCCGGCGTCGCCACCGAGGCATTCGCCGCCTGCATGTTCAACGGCCGCTCGTATCCGGCCGGTTCGGTTGTCGGCGACCGCGTCTGCGCCCCCAACGGGACCTGGCAGCGACGCTAGCGACTTGAGCTCGGCGTTCGCATGCCGAGGCGAGGCGGCCCGCCTCCGTCCAAGCTATGTGCGCCACTCAGCCCTCGCGCCCGGGCGTGATGCCCTGGCGCGCGTAGATCGGCCGGACCGCGCGCCGCCAGCTCTCGAGGTTGGCGGCGAACCAGCCGGCCGCCGCCAGCAACGCCAGCCCGCAGCCGGCGAGCGTCCAGTGCACGCCGACGCGCTCGGCGACGGTGCCGGCGACGAAATTGCCTAGCGGGGCGATGCCGAGGAAGGTCATCACGTAGATGCTGATGATGCGGCCGCGCTTGTCCTCGTCGGCGAGCGTCTGCAGCACCGTGTTGGTCGCGGCCACGGAGGCGACAAGGCCGAAGCCGAAGAGCGCCAGCGCCGCGAGCGAGAACCACAGCCAGTGTGAGACGGCGTATGCGGTGAGCGCGGTGCCGGCGACGAGGGCGCAAGCCGCTATCACCTGCCCGAGGCCGCGGACGTTCGGGCGCGCGGCGAGGAACGCCGTGCCGACCAGCGCGCCGAGCCCCACCGCGCTCACCATCACGCCCAGGGTCCGCGAATCGCCGGCAAACGTCTCCGCCGCGTAGATCGGCATAAGCGACATCCACGGCGCCGAGAAGCACGAGAGCGCCGCGAGCAGCAGGATCAGCCGGCGCGTCGCGAGCGACCCGAACGCGTAACGGAAACCCGCCTGCAGCTCGCTCCACCACGCCGCGGGCGCGGCGGCGCGCGCCCGCGGCGGAACGCGGATCAGCCAGTACGCGGCCACCACCGCTGCATACGAGACGCCGTTCAGCAGGAAACACACCGCTTCGCCCGCTGCGGCGAGCACGATGCCGGCGATCGTCGGTCCGATGAAGCGTGCGCCGTTAAACAGCATCGACTGCAGGGCGATCGCGTTCGGCAGGTCCGCCTTCGAGCCGACCATCTCGAGCAGGAACGCCTGGCGCGTGGGCGTCTCGAACGCGTTCAGGAACCCGAGCACCAGGGCAAACGCGACGACGTGCCACACGGTCACCACCCCGCCAAACGTGAGCGCCGCGAGGGCGAGCGCCTGCAGCGCGCACAGCGTTTGGGTGACGATCAGCAGCTTGCGGCGCTCCAGGCGGTCGGCCCAGACGCCGGCCACCGGCGCGACGAACAGCATCGGCAGCTGCTGCGCGCCGGCCACGAGCCCGAGCATGAAGGCGGAGCCGGTGAGGCGGTAGACGAGCCAGCTCGTCGCCACCGTCTGGAGCCACGAGCCGAGCAGCGACAGGCCCTGGCCAGTGTAGAAGATGCGGAAGCTGCGATGCCGGAACGCGCGCAGCGCGGGGTGCATTGAGGTGAGAAACGGGGGGCGGGAAAAGGGAAACGGGGCGGCTGCAGCGCCGCCCTTCGATCAGGCTCTCGCCTTCAGGCGGGCGAGCTGCGCCTCGACCTTCGCGAGGGTCGACTCGAAGCCCGCGAGACGTTCGCGCTCCTGCGCGACGACGCTGGCCGGCGCGCGGTCGACGAAGCTGGCGTTACCCAGCTTGGCCGCGGCCCTGCCGATTTCGCCCTTCAGGCGGGCACCTTCCTTCTCGAGGCGCGTGACCTCGGCGGCGACGTCGATCTCGATGTGGAGCATGAGGCGCGCGCTGCCCACGACCTGGACCGGCGCGTCGGCGTCCGGCAGCGCGTCGACGAGCCTGGTCTCGGAGAGGCGCGCCAGGAACTGCAGGTAGGGGAAGTGCGGCGCGAGCACGGCGCGCTCGCCCTCGGCGAAGAGCGGCACGCGCTGGCCGGGGGCGATGTCCATTTCTCCGCGCAGGTTGCGGCAGGCGTTCACCAGGTCCTTCAACGTTGCTGCTTGGCGCTCGGCCGGCTCGTCGATCTTGGCCGGCTCGGACTTCGGATAAGGCGCGATGCAGATACTGTCCCCGGCCTTGCCCGCGAGCGGCGCAACCTTCTGCCACAGTTCCTCGGTGATGAACGGGATGATTGGGTGCGCAAGGCGCAGCACCGCTTCGAGCACGCGCACCAGCGTCCGGCGCGTGCCGCGCTGTTGCGCCTCGTTGCCGTCGGCGAGCTGGACTTTCGCGAGCTCCACGTACCAGTCGCAGTACTCGTCCCACACGAAGCGGTACACCGCGTTCGCGACGTTGTCGAGGCGGTACTCGGCGAAGCCGCGCTCGGTCTCGGCCTCTGCGCGCTGCAGCTGGCTCACGATCCACCGGTCGACGAACGACAGCTCGACCGGCTTCGACTCGTCCTCGCCGCAGTCCTTGCCCGCGGCGTTCATGAGCACGAACCGCGTGGCGTTCCACAGCTTGTTGCAGAAGTTGCGGTAGCCCTCGCAGCGCTTGAAGTCGAAGTTCACGTTCCGGCCGAGGGTTGCGTACGCCGCCATCGTGAAGCGCAGCGCATCGGCGCCATACGCCGGGATGCCGTTCGGGAACTCGCGCTTGGTCCGGTCGCGCACCTGCGGCGCCCTTTCCGGCCTGCGCAGTCCGGTGGTGCGCTTCTCGAGCAGCTCGTCGAGCGCAACGCCATCGATGAGGTCGACAGGGTCGATGACGTTGCCCTCCGACTTCGACATCTTCTCGCCGTCGTGGTCGCGCACGATGCCGTGGATGTAGACGTCGCGGAACGGCACCCGCCCGGTGAAGTGGGTCGTCATCATGATCATGCGTGCGACCCAGAAGAAGATGATCTCGTAGCCGGTGACGAGGACCGACGACGGCAGGTAGAGCTCGTAGGCGACCTTGTCGTCGCCTTCCGGGTCGGGCCAGCCGAGCGTCGAGTGGCACACTAGGGCCGAGGAGAACCACGTGTCGAGCACGTCGGGGTCGCGCCGGAGCGCGCCGGCATGACCTGCGGCGCGCGCCTGGGCCTGCGCCGCCGCCTCGTCGCGCGCGACGTAGATGTTCCCCTTGACGTCGTACCAGGCAGGGATCTGGTGGCCCCACCAGAGCTGCCGCGAGATGCACCAGTCCTGGATGTTCTCCAGCCACTGGTTGTAGGTGCTGACCCAATTCTCGGGGACGAACTTGATCTCGCCGCGGCGGACCGCCTCCAGCGCGACTTGCGCGATCGATTCGCCGGGATGCTGCGTGCCGGCCGGCGCGGGCCTGGACATCGCCACGAACCACTGGTCGGTCAGCATCGGCTCGACCACCTCGTTCGTGCGCGCGCAGCGCGGCACCATCATCTTGTGCGGCTTCACCGACTCGATCAGGCCGGCGGCCTCGAGGTCGGCCACGACCCGCTTGCGAGCGTCGTAGCGGTCCAGGCCGCGATACGCCGCGGGGGCGTTCTCGTTCACCCTGGCGTCGAGTGTCAGGATGCCGATCGGCTCCAGCTTGTGCCGCTGCCCGACCTGCCAGTCGTTGAAATCGTGCGCCGGCGTGATCTTCACGCAGCCGGTGCCGAACTCCGGGTCGACGTACTCGTCGGCGATCACGGGAAGCGTCCGTCCGGTGAGCGGGAGCTCAACCGTCTTGCCCACGAGTTCGCGATAGCGTTCGTCGCCCGGGTGCACCGCGACCGCCACGTCGCCGAGCATCGTCTCCGGCCGGGTCGTCGCGACGACCACCTGGCCCTTGCCGTCCACGCGGGGGTAGCGGATGTGCCAGAGGCGGCCTTCCTCCTCCGCGCTCTCGACCTCGAGGTCGGAGACCGCCGTGCCGAGCTTCGGGTCCCAGTTCACGAGGCGCTTGCCGCGGTAGATCAGGCCCTCCTCGTAGAGCCGGACGAAGGTCTCGGTGACCGCGGGCGAGAGCTTCGCGTCCATCGTGAAGTACTCGCGGCTCCAGTCGCACGACGCGCCGAGCCGGCGCATCTGCTCCGTGATCGTGGAGCCGGACTGCTCCTTCCACTCCCAGACCTTCTCCTGGAACTGCGCGCGCCCGAGCGCCTCGCGCGTCGTCCCCTGCGCCTCGAGCTGGCGTTCGACCACGATCTGCGTCGCGATCCCCGCGTGGTCGGTGCCGGGGAGCCAGAGCGTGTTGTAGCCGCGCATGCGGTGATACCGGGTCAGCGCGTCCATGATCGTCTGGTTGAACGCGTGCCCCATGTGGAGCACGCCGGTCACGTTCGGCGGCGGGAGCTGGATGCAGAACGCGGGTCGGCCCGGCGTGCTGCCAGCCCGGAAGTAGCCCTTGCCGTCCCAGAACGGGTACCAACGCGCCTCGATCGAGGCGGGGTCGAATGTTTTGGCGAGTTCCATTGGATCGGCGCGGCGCGTTGCGCCGATGCGGCGCGGAACGCCGCGAATTATAGCGGGCCGCCCGAACCTACTTGCCCGCTCTCAGGCGCGCGGTCTCCGCCGCGATCACTTCGCCGAGCGCATCACGCACCGAGGCGCGAACCTCGGCCTCGAGCACCTTGCGGGCGAGCCCCATCACCTCCTCGACCTTCGCGCCGATGCGCTCGTGCACCTTCGCCTCGACGAGGCGCTCGAACTCCGGACCGAGCAGTCCGAGGAGCTCGAGGCGGAGGTCGCGCTCGAGCTGCTCGAGCTGCGCCTCGGTGTAGCCGGCCGCGGTCGCTTCGTGGAGGATCTCGGTGAGCACCGGGTAGTCGACCGGAGGCTCGCTGCGGCTCGCCGGCCGCGCCGCCCGGTGCCGCCCGAGCAGCGCGTTGGCCTTGTCGAGGATCTCCTCGGTGCCGGGCGCCGGCGGTTTGGGGGGCTCAGCCATCGCCACCGAGCTTGTGCGTGTGGATCTCATACCCGCGGTCGCGATAGAAGCGGTAGCGGCCGCGCGCGGCCTGCTTGTCGTCCTCGTCGCGGCCGACGATCTCGACCAGCCGGTGGAAGCGCGCAAAGGCCGCGGGCTCGCTTCGGTCGAGGTTCACCAGCACGTCGTCGTGCGGCAGCGCCTGGGCGTCGCGGGCGATCACGACCGGTGTCTCGGCTGCGAGCCTGTGGTCGGCCATCACGTGCGGGATGAATCCGATCGCGGGCGTCGTCCAGAGGAGCCGGTCGATCGCCCGCGCCAGCTCGCCGTCGGGCGCGTAGATCAGGACCCTGTGCGCCTGCGCAAGCGCCTTTGCGGCGACGCGACACGCGACCTGCAGACGGTCGTCGGCGTCGAGGTAGAAGTCGATGCGCGTCACGCCTTGGCGGCTCGGCTCAACAGGAACGTAGTCAACAAGGGCACCGGCCGCCCCGTCGCGCCCTTGTTCTTCCCGGAGGTCCAGGCGGTTCCGGCGATGTCGAGGTGCGCCCATGGATACTTCCCGGCGAAGCGCGAGAGGAAGCACGCCGCCGTGACGCTGCCGGCCGGCCGGCCACCGATGTTCGCCATGTCGGCGAAGGGGCTCTTCAGCTGCTCCTGGTATTCGTCCCAGAGCGGCATGTGCCACGCGCGGTCCCACGCGTCGCGCCCCGCCTCGAGCAGCTCCCCGGCCAGCTCGTCGCGGTTGGCATAGAGGCCGGTCGCGACGTTGCCGAGCGCGATGACGCAGGCGCCGGTCAGCGTCGCGATGTCCACGACCGCTGCCGGGTCGAAGCGTTCGGCATAGGTGAGTGCATCGCACAGGATCAGGCGGCCCTCGGCGTCGGTATTCAGGATCTCGACCGTCTGGCCGGACATGCTGGTCACGATGTCGCCCGGCTTGGTCGCGGCGCCACTGGGCATGTTCTCGGTCGCCGGGACGAGCCCGACGACGTTGATCTCGGGCTTGAGCTCGGCGAGGGCGCGGAACGCGCCGAGCACGCTCGCCGCGCCGCACATGTCGAACTTCATCTCGTCCATCTCGGGCGCCGGCTTGATCGAGATCCCGCCGGTGTCGAAGGTGATGCCCTTGCCGACGAGCACGACCGGCTTCGCGCTCTTCGCCGCGCCGTTGTAGCGGAGCACGATGAACTTCGGCGGCTGGCGCGAGCCCTGCGCGACGGAGAGCAGCGTGTTCATGCCGAGCTTCTCCATGTCGCGGCGCTCGAGCACCTCGACTGGGAGCTTCCACTCCCGGGCGAGCTTCGTCGCCGACTCCGCGAGGTGGGTCGGCGTGCAGACGTTGCCCGGCAGGTTGCCCAGATCCTTCGCGAATGCCATGCCGGCGCCGATCGCCCGTCCTTCTGCGAGGCCGCGCGCCGCGTCCGCCGCGCCGGATTTCGACGCGGTCGCGATCACGACGCGCTTGAGCGCTCGCGCCGGGCCCTTCTTGCTCTTCATCGCGTCGAAGCGATAGAGTGATTCGGCGGCCACCGTGGCCGCGTGGCGCACCTTCCAGGTGAGGTCCTGGTCCTTGACCGGCAGGTCCGCGAAGAAGAGATGCGCATCCGCGGCGCCCGTTTCGCCGAGGGCTCCGACCGCCGCGCGCACTGCGTCGCGATACGCCTTGGCGCCGAACTCCGATTCCTTGCCGAGGCCGACGAGCAGCACGCGTTCCGCCGCCACGCGCCGGATCCTGTAGAGCATCCGGATGCTCCCGGCCTTCCCGTCCATGTCACCGCGCTTGACGAGGGCGCGCAGCGCGCCGCCGGACGTCCGATCGAGCGCTGCCGCGGCGGCGGACAGCTTGCGCGACTCGAACACGCCCGCAATCACGCAGGCCCCCGGCGCGCGCTCGGGCGCGAGGGTTTTCGTGCTAAATTCCAATCGGTCCTCCTGAGATCGGCGTAGCTGCGTCGCGGACGAGGGCGGCGCGGATGAAAGCGGCTCGGATTATCCTCGCTTTGAAACGCGCGCGTCAAAACCGGCCCCGTCGCGGCAGCGGCGAGCGCACACAGCCTCCGCATCCGTCGTGATCTTCCAGCGCTCGCTCCTGCGCGAATTCGGCAGCTACGCTGCCGCCGTCTTCTCGGTGCTGCTCGCAATCGTGGTGACGAGCCAGCTCGTGCGACTGCTGGCGCGCGCGGCGGGCGGGAAGATCCCCTCGGACGCGATCCTCGCGCTGATCGGGTTCACCGCGATGAACTACCTGCCGATCCTGCTCGCGCTGACGCTGTTCGTGTCGGTCCTGATGACGGTGTCGCGCAGCTACAAGGACTCCGAGATGGTCGTCTGGTCGACCTCGGGCGTGTCGCTGCTCGACTGGGTGCGCCCGGTGCTCACCTTCGCCGCGCCGATCATCCTGCTGAGCGCGCTCCTCGGGCTGTTCCTCTCGCCGTGGTCGAACGACCGTGCGCAGGAGTACCGGCGGCAACTCGACAGCCGCGAGGAGGTGTCGCGCATCGCTCCGGGCGTGTTTCGCGAGTCGGCCAACTCGGAGCGCGTGTTCTTCGTCGAGGGGGTCGACGGCGAGGAAGGGCGCGTTCGCAACGTGTTCATCGCGAGCAACAAGCACGGCAAGACCGGGGTGACCGTGAGCCGCGAGGGGTTCATCGAATCGACCGGGGACGGCGACCGCTACGCCGTGCTGCTGAACGGGCGAAGTTACGAAGGCATCCCCGGCACCGCCGAGTACCGAGTGACTGAGTTCGACCGTTACGCGCTGCGCATCAAGGCCAAGGAGTACGAATCGCGCGGCCGCTGGCCCAAGGCGGTGTCGACGCTCGAGCTCCTGCAGTCGCAGAACCGCGAGTGGCGTGCCGAGCTGATGTGGCGGATCGGGCTGCCGCTCGTCGCGCTCAACCTCGTGCTGCTCGCGATCCCCCTCGCGTTCGTGAACCCGCGCGCGAGCCGGTCAGTGAACCTGATCTTCGCGGCGCTGGCCTACATGGTCTACAGCAACCTCCTCGGCATCGTCCAGGCCTGGGTCGCGCAGGGGAAGGTGCGCTTCGAGATCGGATGGTGGGTGCTGCATGCAGCGATGCTCGGCCTCACCGCGTTCCTGTTCCTCTGGCGCAATACGCTCGGATTCAAGCTGTGGCTGAGGCGGTGAGGAAGCGCGGCTCGTGAAGACCCTCAACCGCTATTTCGCCCGCGAGATCTACAAGGCGACCGCGTTCGCGTTCGTCGCCTTCCTCGCGCTGTTTGCCTTCTTCGACCTCATCAACGAGCTCGACGACGTCGGCAAGGGCGGCTACCGGCTTCCGCACGTCTTTCTGTTCGTCACCCTGTCGCTCCCCGGCCACGCGTACGAGCTGTTCCCGATCGCGGTGCTGATCGGCACGATGGTCGTGCTCGCCACGCTCGCGGCCAACTCGGAGTTCACCGTCATGCGCGTGGCCGGGCTCTCGCCGGGACAGGCGGCCTGGGCCCTTGCGCGGGCCGGCGCGACGTTCGTCGTCCTCGCGGTGGTGCTGGGCGAGATCGCGGCGCCGATCGCGGAAAAGGCGGCGCAGCGGATCCGGCTGGAGCGGATCGGCACTGCGGTCGGATCCGACCTGCGAACGGGAATCTGGGTCAAGACCGACACGCGCTTTGTCAACGTGGGGCAGGTGCTCCCCGATTCGACCCTGAAGGCCGTGCGGATTTTCGAGTTCGACCGCGAGTTCAGGCTGCTATCGATCAGCGACGCCGCGGCGGGCCGCTACGAGGGCGCGAACCGGTGGCGGCTCTCCGATGTCACCGAGACGGCGTTCGAGAAGGACCGCACGACCGTCCAGAAGCGCGACTCGATCCAGTGGGAGTCGGTGCTGACCCCGGACATGCTGTCGGTGCTCCTCGTCGTCCCCGAGAAGCTCTCGGCGTGGGGCCTGTACCAGTACACGCAGCACCTCGCGGCCAACAAGCAGCGCACAGAGCGCTACGAGATCGCGTTCTGGAAGAAGCTCGTGTTCCCGTTCGCCGCGCTGGTCATGATGGCGCTCGCGCTGCCGTTCGCGTACATCCAGGTGCGACACGGTGGCGTGGGCCTGAAGCTCTTCGCCGGGCTGATGCTCGGCGTGCTGTTCCACTTCCTGAACAGCCTCTTCTCGCACATCGGCGTGCTGGAGCGCTGGCCGCCGATCTCGGCGGCGATTCTGCCGAGCGCGCTCTTCCTCGCGATGGCGGTGGCGATGATGTGGTGGGTCGAGCGGCGCTGAATGGCCGGCGCGTTACGCCGCGGGATCGATGCGAACGACGCGCGTTCCCGACAGGCGATCGTGCAGGAACTGCCGGTCACGGTCGCCGATCGCCCATGCGACGTCCACGGTCGCCGGCAGGATCGCGAACCACCCTGCGATCGACGCCGGGTGTCGCCACAGCCAGAGCGCGGCGACGAGCCCCGATCCAAGTGCACCTCCGGCGAGCGCGAAGCGCGCCAGGGCGCGGCGCGCATCGATGCCGTGGCCGTCCGGCCTGACGACTCGCAGTTGCCACGCCTTCATGGCGAGCGTCTGGCCGCCACGCGTCCACGAGCGCACGAAGTACGCGCCGAGCAGCGCGGCGAGGAGAATCTGCAGCGACACCCGCTCGACCGCGCCGGGCGCGGTCGCGCCATAGGCGCCGAACAGCGCCTTAAGCGCCACCGCGCCACCGGCAAACGCGAACCCGCCGGCCAGAACGATCGCTGCGACGACCAGTCCTTCATACCCCAGACCCGCGAAGCGCCGGAAGAGTGAGGGGTAGAGGGCAGTGGGGACCTGCGACACGCGCCGCGGGGGCCGGTCGGCTACTGCGGCCGCAGGCTGGTCGCCGTCCCGCTCTCGGTCGCGGCGCTCTCGGCCACCTTGCCCGCGCCATCGGTTTCGGCGGCCTTCGCCTGCGCTTCGGCCTCGGCAGCGGCCTTGGCGGCCGCTTCGCGGGCCGCCTGCTCCTGCTTGAACTTGTCCCACTTGTCGCGAATCGCCTGGCGCTCGGCGGGCGTGAGCTGCTCGAACTCCCGATATTTCTCGCGCGCCGCCTGGCGCTGCGCCGGAGAGAGGCTGGCCCACTCCTTCATGCGGTGCTGCAGCCGCTCCTGCTCGTCGGCACTCATCTTCGGAAAACGTTGCGTGATGCCCAGCCACTTCCGCTTGTGGGTGGCGTCCAGGGACACCCACTCGCCCTGGATCGGCGCCAGGATGCGCTGCTGCTCTGGCGTGAGCTGATGCCAGGCCGGATTGCTTCGGTCAGCGGAGAAGGCGGCGAGCGGGAGGGCGAGGACGAGCCAGAGGGCTACTCGGAGGACTGCTTTAGCCATGACTGGAAGTCCTCGTCGAGGTAGGCGTTGATCGGCAGGTCGCCGGTCAACACCTGCGTGTCGACTTCGACGATCTCTTCCGTGGCCTGAGCGGCGGCGAGCGCCGCCTCCCGCCCCTCGTACCAGAAATGGACCCCGGCGAGCGCGGTGACAAGGAAGGCCACGGACAGCGCGACCTGCGCCCAGGACCCCTCGAACCACCCCAGCCGGAGGAGCGCCCCGCCGCGGCGCGCGGCGACCGCCGAGAATCCGCGATCGACAACGGCGTGCCGCTCCAGCGCCCGCTCGCGGGCGACGTGCAGGCGCGCAACCACATCCGGCGCCAGTCGCGGGCCACCGTCGAGAGCGGTTCTGATCCTGATCCCCAAATCTTGTTCGTTCATAGCTCGATGCCTCGTGCCTTGAGCGCATTGGCCAAGGCGTGAGCCGCGCGCGAGCAGTGCGTCTTGACGCTGCCCTCCGAGCATCCCATTACGGCAGCGGTCTCTGCAACGTCGAATTCCTCCCAGTAACGAAGAAGAAAGGCCTCGCGTTGACGGGCCGGCAGCTTCCTGATTTCTTTCTCAATAATTTCAATTAGTTGCGACTGCTCGAGGCGTTCGTCCGGCGACTTCTCGTGGGTAGGACCAGCCTCCGCCTCGAGGGTTTCCAAGGGGTCTGCATCCTCGTCGTCGCGCCTGCCACCGAGCGCGGACAGGAGCGTGGTCCACAGCGAACGGACCTTGCGGCGGCGGAAGTAGTCGCGAATCGCGTTTTGCAGAATGCGCTGGAACAGGAGGGGAAGCTCCTGGGGCGGCTTCCCCCCGTACTTCTCGGCGAGCCGCAGCATCGCGTCCTGCACGATGTCGAGCGCGGCCTCGTCGTCGCGAACGGCGAAGAGCGCCTGCTTGAAGGCGCGCCGTTCGACGCCAGCCAGGAAATCGGAGAGTTCGGTGCGTGTCGCCAGGGGCGAATCCTTGTTATCGCCGTCGCGCGGTCCGGCGCCCCGCCGGCCGCGGCCCGATCTCCGGCCCGCTCGTCGGGCGGCCGCTACTGCTCGTGCGCGCACGCCGCCGACCAGAATCGCCGGCGATGGTAGCAAAGGGGGTGGGTCGGCGCAGCGTTCCGTCACCCCGCGGCTTGACCCAATCCATCCGAGCCGATAACCTTGACTATTTTCGTCAAAGATTCAACGCAATAGGATTCCCCGCATGGACTCTGGGACCAATGGGACCAAGCTCGTCGCGCCCGAACTCACCGGCGCGGAGATCGTCATCCGCTGCCTCGAGGCCGAGGGCGTCGAGTACGTCTTCGGCTACCCCGGTGGCGCGGTGCTCTTCATTTACGACGAGCTGTTCAAGCAGGACAAGGTCAAGCACGTACTGGTCCGGCACGAGCAGGGCGCGACTCATGCCGCTGACGCCTATTCCCGCGCGAGCGACAAGGTCGGCGTGTGTCTGGTCACCTCGGGGCCGGGCGTGACGAATGCCGTCACCGGCATCGCGACCGCGTACATGGATTCGATCCCGATGGTGGTCATCTCGGGGCAGGTTCCGACGCACGCGATCGGGCTAGACGCCTTCCAGGAGTGCGACACCGTCGGCATCACGCGGCCGTGCGTGAAGCACAACTTCCTCGTGAAGGACGTCCGCGACGTCGCCGCGACGATCAAGAAGGCGTTCCACATCGCCCGCACCGGACGCCCCGGGCCGGTCGTCGTGGACATTCCGAAGGACGTGACCACCGCGCGCTGCCGATTCGAGTATCCCGAGTCGATCGCGATGCGCTCCTACAACCCGACGGTGAAGGGCCATCCCGGCCAGATCAAGAAGGCGGCGCAGCTCATCCTCGACGCGAAACGGCCGATGGTCTACACCGGGGGGGGCGTGATCCTTTCGGACGCCTCGGTGCAGCTCAAGCGGCTGGTGAAGATGCTCGGCTACCCGTGCACCAACACCCTGATGGGGCTGGGCGGCTATCCGGCCACCGACCCGCAGTTCCTCGGCATGCTCGGCATGCACGGCACCTACCAGGCGAACATGGCGATGCAGCACTGCGACGTGCTCCTCGCCATCGGCGCGCGCTTCGACGACCGGGTCATCGGCAATCCGGCGCACTTCGGCTCGGTGCCACGCAAGATCGTGCACGTCGACATCGATCCCTCGTCGATCTCCAAGCGGGTGAAGGTCGATGTGCCGATCGTGGGCAACGTGCGCGAAGTGCTCGACGAGCTCGTGAAGCTGCTGGACGGCCAGACGGGCAAGATCGACCAGAGGGCGCTGAAGGCGTGGTGGGCGCAGATCGATCTCTGGCGGGCCAAGGACTGCCTGCGCTACGACCGCGCCGCCATGATCATCAAGCCGCAGTTCGTTATCGAGAAGCTCTACGAGGCGACCGGCGGCGACGCAATCGTCACTTCCGACGTCGGCCAGCACCAGATGTGGGCGGCGCAGTTCTACAAATTCGACAAGCCGCGCCGCTGGATCAACTCGGGTGGCCTCGGCACGATGGGATTCGGACTGCCTGCCGCGATGGGCGCGCAGTTCGCGAATCCCGGCGCCACCGTGGCGTGCGTGACCGGCGAGGCGAGCTTCATGATGTGCATGCAGGAGCTCTCCACCTGCAAGCAGTACCGCCTGCCGATCAAGATCGTGAACCTGAACAACCGCTACATGGGCATGGTCCGGCAGTGGCAGCAGTTCTTCCACGGCAACCGCTACTCCGAGTCGTACATGGACGCGCTGCCCGACTTCGTGAAGCTGGCGGAGAGCTTCGGCCACGTCGGCATGCGCATCGAAAAGCCGACGGACGTCGAGCCGGCGCTGCGCGAGGCGCTCAAGCGCAAGGACGACCTGGTGTTCCTGGACTTCATCACCGACCAGGCCGAAAACGTCTACCCAATGGTGCCCGGCGGCAAGGGGATCTCCGAGATGATCCTCGCCGAGGACCTGTGAGTGCGGCGCGAGAGGCAACGAGCATGAACGCGCCAGTCGCCAGCCCCTACACGCTGCCCGTCACCGAAGCGAAGGCAATGCGCCACATCATCTCCATCCTGCTCGAGAACGAGCCGGGCGCGCTGTCGCGCGTCGCGGGCCTCTTCTCGGCGCGCGGATACAACATCGAGTCGCTCACGGTCGCGCCCACCGAGGACGCGTCGCTGTCGCGGATGACGATCGTCACCACCGGCTCCGACGACGTGATCGAGCAGATCACGAAGCAGCTCAACAAGCTGATCGAGGTCGTGAAACTGGTCGATCTCTCGGAAGCGCCGCACATCGAGCGCGAGCTGATGCTCATCAAGGTCCGCGCGACCGGCAAGGACCGCGAGGAGATGAAGCGCATGGCCGACATCTTCCGCGGCCGCATCCTCGACGTCACCGAGACGACGTACACGATCGAGCTCACCGGCACTGGTTCGAAGCTCGACGCCTTCATCGAGGCGCTCGACAAGGCGGCGATCCTGGAGACGGTGCGCACCGGCGCCTCGGGCATCGCGCGCGGCGAGCGGGTGCTGCGGGTCTAATTCTCAAGCGAAGGGGGAAGGGGGAAGGGGGAAGGGCCGCGACCGGGCTCGCGGCCGTGCCTGCGTCCTGTCCATGTCTCCCGCCATAACCTGGGGGTAATGCAATGAAGGTCTACTACGACAAGGACGCCGACCTCTCGCTCGTCAAGGGCAAGAAGGTCACGATCGTGGGCTACGGCTCGCAGGGCCACGCCCACGCCCTCAACCTGCAGGACTCGGGCGTGAAGGTCACGGTCGCCCTGCGCAAGGGGGGGGCGTCCTGGAACAAGGCGAAGAACGCCAAGCTGCAGGTGAAGGACATCCCGGACGCGGTGAAGGGCGCCGATATCGTGATGATCCTGCTGCCGGACGAGCATCACGCGCAGATCTACCGCGACTACGTCGAGCCGAACATCAAGAAGGGAGCGGCGCTCGCGTTCGCGCACGGCTTCAACATCCATTACGGCCAGATCCAGCCGCGCGCCGACCTCGACGTGTTCATGGTGGCACCCAAGGCGCCCGGCCACACGGTGCGCTCCACCTACGTGCAGGGTGGCGGTACACCGATGCTGATCGCCCTGCACCAGAACCCGTCGAAGAAGGCGCGCGACATCGCGCTCTCCTACGCGGCCGCGATCGGGGGCGGCCGCGCCGGGATAATCGAGACGAACTTCAGGGAAGAGACCGAGACTGATCTCTTCGGCGAGCAGACGGTGCTGTGCGGCGGCTGCGTCGAGCTGGTGAAGGCAGGTTTCGAGACGCTGGTCGAGGCGGGGTACGCCCCGGAGATGGCGTACTTCGAGTGCCTGCACGAGCTGAAGCTGATCGTCGACCTCATGTACGAGGGCGGCATCGGCACGATGAACTACTCGATCTCCAACAACGCCGAGTACGGCGAGTACGTGACCGGGCCGAAGATCATCACCGACGAGACGAAGAAGGCGATGCGCGCGGCGCTCGCGGACATCCAGTCCGGCGAGTACGCAAAGAGCTTCATCCTGGAGAACCGCGCGGGTGCGCCGACCCTGCTCTCGCGGCGCCGCATGACCGCGCAGCACGAGATCGAGAAGGTGGGCGGAAAACTGCGCGAAATGATGCCGTGGATCCGCAAGAACCGTCTCGTCGACACGAGCAAGAACTAGGCGCGGCCTGCCGTAGCGGGAACGTTGCGCTCAGCGTGACCTGCGCCCGTCTGCCTTCTCCGTGCGCTCCGTGACCTCTGTGGCGGCAATGTCGTCCTACCCGTATCCCGTCATCGCCCGCGAGGGCTGGCCGTTCCTCTCCGGGAGCATCGTGGCTGCGCTGGGAGTCGGCTGGCTCGCCGGTTGGTGGTGGTCGGTGCCGGTCTGGCTCGCGGCGCTTTTCGTGCTGCAGTTTTTCCGCGACCCGGCCCGTCAGATTCCGGGCGATGCGCGCACCGTCGTGGCGCCCGCCGACGGGCGCATAGTGGCGGTGGAGAAGGCCGAGGACCCCTACCTCAAGCGCCAGGCGACGAAGGTGAGCGTCTTCATGAACGTGTTCAACGTCCACTCGAACCGCTCGCCGGTGGATGGCGAGGTGCGTCAGGCCTGGTATGACGCCGGGAGCTTCATCAATGCGGCGCTCGACAAGGCCTCGGTCGAGAACGAGCGCAACGCGCTGTGGCTGCGCGCGGACGCCGGGCAGGACGTGACCTGCGTCCAGATCGCCGGGCTGATCGCGCGGCGCATCCTGTGCTACGTGAAGGCCGGCGACCGGCTGAAGCGCGGCGACCGGTTCGGGTTCATCCGCTTCGGATCCCGCGTGGACCTGTATCTACCCGGCGAGGCGCGCGTGAAGGTCGAACTCGGGCAGAAGGTGTACGCCGGCAGCACGATCGTAGCGGAGCTCTGACCGCGGTGGCCGAGCTGCATCGCGAGCGCAGGGGCATGCTTCGGGGCGCGCTGCGCCGTCGCGGCATCTACCTGCTGCCGAACCTTTTCACGACCGCGGCGCTGTTCTTCGGGTTCTACGCCATCGTGCAGGCGATGAACTCGCAGTACGAGCAGGCGGCGATCGCGGTGTTCATCGCGATGGTGCTCGATGGCCTGGACGGGCGCGTTGCGCGCTTGACGCGTACGCAGAGCGAGTTCGGCGCGGAGTACGACAGCCTGGCCGACATGGTCTCGTTCGGCGCGGCACCGGCGCTGATCATGTACGTGTGGGCGCTGCAGCCCCTGGGCCGGCTCGGCTGGATTGCGGCCTTCGTCTATTGCGTCGGAGCCGCGCTGCGCCTCGCGCGATTCAACACCAACATCGGTGTCGTCGACGGGCGCTTCTTCCAGGGCCTGCCGAGCCCGGCGGCAGCGGCCCTGGTCGCAGGCTTCGTGTGGATCGTCGACGACTTCCAGATCGAGCGGCTGGACTGGCTGCGGTGGGCGGCCTGGGCGGTGACGCTCTTCGCCGGCATAACGATGGTCACGAACGTGCCGTACTACAGCTTCAAGGACATCAACTTCCGGCGCAGCGTGCCGTTCTGGTCGATTCTGGTCATCGTGCTCGCGCTGATCCTGGTCTCGGCCAACCCGCCGATGGTGCTGTTCGGTCTGTTCGTGGCCTATTCGCTCTCCGGCTACGGCATCTGGATCTGGGGCCTGCGCAAGCCGCGCCCGGCGGCCTGACCCGGCACCCCCCGTTGCGCCTGGTGCGGATTGCCGCTATAGTCGTCCGCATGCCTCGCGAAGCGATCTCGATCCTCTCGCTTCTCCTCCGCAGCCTGCTGCTCGGGCTGCTGCTGCGCCTCGCGCGCTAGCACACCCACACCCCCAATTCGGTTTGTTCCTACGCGACGCGGAGATCCGCGGCGCGGGAAAGCCTTAAGGCGCACCCACCGGGAGACCACCATGAGCACCGACCGCCTCATCATCTTCGACACGACGCTCCGCGACGGGGAGCAGAGCCCTGGCGCATCGATGACGAAGGAGGAGAAGCTGCGCATCGCGAAGCAGCTCGAGCGCCTGCGCGTCGACGTCATCGAGGGCGGTTTCCCGGCCGCGTCCAACGGCGACTTCGAGGCGGTGCGCGCGATCGCCAACGCAATCAAGGATTCGACCGTCGCAGGGCTGTGCCGGGCGAACGACCGCGACATCGCGCGCGGGGTCGAGGCGCTCAAGGGCGCGAAATCGTGGCGCGTGCACACGTTTATCGCGACCAGCCCGCTGCACATGGAGAAGAAGCTGCGCATGACGCCGGAGCAGGTGCTTGAACAGGCGCGGCTCGCGGTCCGGTTCGCGCGCAACCACTGCCCCGACGTCGAGTTCTCGCCCGAGGACGGGAGCCGCTCCGAGGTCGACTTCCTCTGCAGGGTGCTCGAAGCCGTGATCAAGGAAGGGGCGACGACGATCAACATCGCAGACACCGTGGGCTATGCAGTCCCGCAGCAGTTCGGCGAGTTCATCAAGACTCTGCGCAGCCGGATCCCGAACTCGGACCAGGCGCGCTGGTCCGTCCATTGCCACAACGACCTGGGCATGGCGGTCGCGAACTCGCTCGCTGGCGTGGTGATCGGCGGGGCGCGCCAGGTCGAGTGCACGATCAACGGCCTCGGGGAGCGCGCCGGCAACACCTCGCTCGAGGAGATCGTGATGGCGGTGAAGACGCGCAAGGACTTCTTCGGTCTCGATACGCGCGTCGACACGACGCAGATCGTGCAGGCGTCGCGGCTGGTGTCGCAGATCACCGGATTCGTAGTGCAGCCGAACAAGGCGGTCGTCGGTGCAAACGCGTTCGCGCACGCCTCCGGCATCCACCAGGACGGCGTGCTCAAGGCGCGCCAGACCTACGAGATCATGACCGCCGAGGACGTGGGCTGGAGCACGAACAAGATCGTGCTCGGCAAGCTGTCAGGGCGCAACGCGTTCAAGCAGCGCCTGAAGGAGATCGGGATCGAGCTCGACAGCGAGGAGGCCGTCAACGGGGCATTCCAGAAGTTCAAGGATCTCGCTGACAAGAAGGCCGAGATCTTCGACGAGGACCTCCAGATGCTCGTTTCGAATGAGGCGGTGACGGCTGAGAGGGAGCACTGGAAGCTCGTGCACCTTAACCAGGCGAGCGGCATGGGTGAGCGGCCCCACGCCGCAATCGTCCTCAACGAAGCGGGCACGGAGCGTAAGGCGGACTCGCACGGGGACGGCCCGGTGGATGCCACGTTCAAGGCGATCGAAAGCATCGCGAAAAGCGGGTCGGACCTGCTGCTCTATTCGGTGAACGCGGTGACGCAGGGCACCGAGTCGCAGGGGGAAGTGACGGTGCGTCTCGCAAGAGGGGGGCGGATCGTGAACGGCGTCGGTGCAGACACGGACATCATAGTCGCCTCGGCCAAGGCCTACGTTAACGCGCTGAACAAGCTCGCGAGCGACGCGCCGATCAACCCGCAACACGACGCAATGACGCCCTGAGGGGAGCGGCCAGGAAGTGAACATGACCGACGACCCGATCGCGATCGCGCGCGAGAAGCTCTTCACCGCCGTGTTGTCGGACGTGCTGGATGCCGCCGGGCAACGGTCGCAGGCGATGCGTCCCGGCATCCGGCCGCTCGACGACTCGCTGGTTATGGTCGGCCGCGCGCGTACCGGCCTCTACATGGACATCTATCACGTCCAGCCGGGCGAGAACGCCTACGAGCTCGAGATCAGGCTGGTGGACGACCTGAAGCCTGATGAGGTGGTCGTGCTCGCTGCAGGAGCTTCTGGCCGGATCGCGCCGTGGGGCGAGCTGCTGTCGACGGCGTCCCGTGCGCGCCGCGCAGCCGGCTGCGTGACCGACGGACTCGTCCGGGACGTCCGCGCGATTCGCGGGCTCCAGTTCCCCGTCTTCGCGGGCGGCATCGGGCCTCTCGACACCAAGGGCCGCGGCAAGGTCGTGGCGATCGACGTGCCGGTGGAGTGCGGCGGCGTGGCGGTGCGGCCGGGCGACCTGCTGTTCGGTGACGCCGACGGCGTGGTGGTCGTTCCGCGCGAGATCGAAGGAGAGATCCTGGGCGCGGCGGTCGAAAAGGTCGCGGGCGAGGACCGCACGCGCGCGGCGCTCGAGCGCGGCGAGAAGCTCGCCGACGTTTTCGCGCGGCACGGGATCCTGTAGCGCCTCACCGGTCGCACAGCACGCGTGCGCCGAACACCGCGCAGCCGAAAAGCGCGAGCGTGAGCGCGATCTCCAGTGTCGCCAGTGCACGCGCCGGGCCGGGCTCGGACCATGTCCGCACGACGCCCTCGGCCAGGTACGCGAGGGCGAGAAACGCGGTCCACTGGAAGGTCCTGCGGCGGCCGTGCAGGAGCCCGAAGAGCGGTGCGAGCAGCGGCAGGGTCTTGAGCACCAGCCACGACCCGCCCGGGCGCGCCGGCGCGAGCCACAACTCCCAGGCGAGACAGAGGGCGATAAGCGCGAGCAGGCTGCCGACCGCGCCCGCCTGCAGTGCGCGAGCGCTCATCCGCGCGCGGTGCGAGCCAGCGCGACCAGCGCCTCGCGGGCCTTGCCGGCGTTTGTCACCGGTGCCTCGAACTCGATGCGGAGCCACGCGCCGTCCGCGCGCACGTCGATGCCGTCGCAATCGATCCCGACCAGCAGCGCCGCCGCAGGCTCGACGCCGCTCGCGTGGCGGCAATAAGCCCGCAACGCGTCCCCGTGGTCTCCGTTCATGTGCGCGACGATCCCGTGCTCGGCCTCGTCGAGATGGTTCTCGGGCGGCGCGAAGCTCTGCGGCGTGATCGACCGGACGGCACCGAACCCGGCGATGTGCCGGACGAACACTGGGCGCAGACGCCAGAACGAGAAGTCGCCAAGGTCGAGCAGACCTTGCGCATCGGGGAAGTAGCGCAGGTAGCGTGCGGCGATTGCCGCCGGGTCCACAATGGCCTCGGCGTCGGCAACCAGAGTGAGGCGTGCCGCGGTCTGCACGTCGTCGGCGACGTCGTGCACGAGGAGGCTTGCGCGCGGATCGGCCGCCATGTTCTTCGTGTGCTCGGCCAACCGGCTCACCAGCACGACCGGCCGCGCTTCGCGATCTAGCACGAACGGCACCACCGAGCCGAAGGGGTAACCGCCGAGCCGCCGCGACAGCGTGGCAAGCACCCCGGCGTGATGACGCCGGAGGTAGCGGCGCGCTTCGGCGCCCTCGTTCATCCGCCCAGGCGCCGCGCAGTATCAGCAAGACGCTGCCCGAGCGCGATGCAGAGCTGCTTCTCGGTGTCGTCGACCGCGCGGTCCGACGCGGCTCCGGCGTGATGCGAGGCGCCGTAAGGCGTTCCGCCGGTCGAGGTGCGCATCAGGCCGGGCTCGGTATAGGGCAGCCCGACGATCAGCATGCCGTGATGAAGCAGCGGCAGCATCATGGAGACGAGCGTCGTCTCCTGCCCGCCGTGTAGGCTCGCGGTCGAGGAGAACACCGCCGCCGGCTTTCCGGCGAGCGCGCCGCTCAGCCACAGCGACGCCGTCCCGTCCCAGAAGTACTTCAGCGGCGCCGCCATGTTGCCGAACCGGGTCGGGCTGCCGAGCGCGAGGCCCGCGCACTGCACCAGGTCCGCCTGCTCGCAGTAAGGCGCGCCGGCATCGGGCACCGCGGGCTCGACGGTCTCGACCACGGTCGAGACCTTCGGGACGGTGCGCAGGCGCGCCGACATGCCGGCGACGCGCTCGACGCCGTGCGCGACCCAGCGGGCCATCTCCTTCACCGCGCCGTGACGGCTGTAATAGAGCACGAGTATGTCGGGCATCGGCGGCGGTCGGCGGGAGAGCGGCTGTTATTATACGGAGCGGGTTCCGACCGCCCCGCTCAGGTCCGCGTGCGACAGCACCTCCAACGCCTCGCGCACTACACCGTCAGAGTGTGGACGCGGTTCCGCGACGACGGCTGTGTCGCGCTCGCGGCCAGCCTGACCTACACCTCGCTGCTCGCGCTCGTCCCTCTGCTGACCATCGCGCTGACCCTGATCACCGCGTTCCCGGTGTTCCAGGAGTTCATGCGGGGCGTGGATGACTTCTTCGCAAAGAACATGCTCCCGCCGGCGGTCGCGAAGACGGTGACCGGCTACATCGAGAAGTTCACTCACAGCGCTGCGGGTCTCACCGCGGCTGGCATCGGCATGCTCGCCGTGGCGGCGATCCTGCTCATGCTGACCATCGAGCGCGCATTCAATCAGATCTGGCGGGTGACGCGACCGCGCCCCTTGGCCGTGCGCATCCTCGTCTACTGGGGGGTGCTGACGCTTAGCCCGCTTCTGATCGGCATCAGCCTTACGATCACGTCGTACCTGGTCTCCGCCTCGCTCGGCGTCGCCCGCCACGTTTTCGGCGGGGGCGGGATCGTCCTCGCCGCCGTTCCGGTCGTCCTGACGGCTGCCGCGTTCACACTCGTTTACCTGATCGTGCCGAACCGGCCGGTCCGGTTCGTCCACGCCGCGATCGGCGGCGTCGCTGCGGCGGTGCTGTTCGAGGCGATGAAGCGGGCCTTCGCGCTCTACATCGCCAAGTTCCCGACCTATGCGCTCGTCTATGGCGCGTTTGCGGCGGTGCCGATATTCCTCGTGTGGGTGTATCTCTCGTGGGTCGTGACGCTGCTCGGCGCGGTGATTGCGGCGCAGCTTCCCGACTACGGCGTTGGGCGTGCAGTGCACGGCGCCCGGGAGCCGGCCGCCACGTTCCGGGCGGCGCTCGACATCCTGCGCGTGCTGGTGCGTGCGCAGCGGGACGCGCACACGCTGGACACGAGGCGCTTGCTGGGTCAGGCCGGCGTATCGACGGAGATGGGCGAGCCGGTGCTTGACCGGCTCGCGAGCGGGGGCTTGGCGGCGAGGGTGGTCGGCCAGCGCTGGGCGCTGACGTGCGACCCGGACGTCGTGCGGCTCGCCGACGTCTATCGCGGGCTCGTGTTCGACGCGAAACGCGGCCGGAAAGGCGCGCCTGACGCTACGATCGACGCAATCATCGAGCGCGCCGCGGCGGGTGTCGCCGCGGCGCTCGACGCGCCGTTACGAACGCTCGTGGAGGAGCCGCCGCGAGCCTAGATGAGGTCTGGACAGGCGCTCGCCACGGCGGGCTTGTCCACAGATGCGGGGAATGGTTGAGGGGGCTGTGGCCCCTTAACCAGGGCTTCGTCAGGTGACCGCGCTGAACTGCACGAGCTGCACCGACACCGTCCGCTCCAGCAACCGCGTTGCGCGCACGCGCAGCTTCGACTGGAGGTCGCCGAGACTTAGCTCGCAGGTCGAATCGAGCGGAAAGAGCGGCGCGAGGATGGCCGGCGCCTGGTTGAGCGACGGCACCTCGGGCAGCAGCAGGACTTGTTCGGCGTCCTGCGCCGCCCCGCGCGTCTTGCGGATCGACACGGCGCGCGCAGTCGGGGCGAGTTCCTCGAGCCCGAGCTCGAGGTGCTCGGGGTTGTCGGAGAGCACCCAGCGCACCACGCAGATGTGGCAGGTCTGGCTGTCACGCGTGCGCAGGCCGATCACCTCGCCGACGCGGATCGACTCCATTGCACCCTTCACGTGCATCAGCGCGAACCCTCGCGGGCTCTCGTTGGTGACCATCCACTCGCCCGTCGTCATGCGAGCAGCCCCACGCGAGTTCAGGAACTCCCAGATGCCGCGAATGCCGACGCAGATCTCCACGCGCGCGTGCGTGCGCAGCCGGGTGAACCGGCGGTTCGGCACCGCGCCCCAATGCTTGACCATGCGGCCCATGAGGTCGCGGAAGGTGGGGTCGGCCGCCTCGGCGGGCAGGCCCACGCTTTCCGGCGCCTCGCCGGCGGACAGACGCGCCATCTGGTCGAGAAGGGCTTCTGCGAGGGGTAGCGTGTTCAGCAGCAGATCGTGACCTTGCGGGACGGGGTGATGGCGCTTGGAGAGCGCGTAGCCGGGCACGTCGCGCTGCGACTTGATGAGGAACAGGCCCTGGCCGCTTTTCTGCTGGCCGGCCGGCCCGATTGCTGCGAGGTGCGCGAAGCGCTCGAGCCAGCCGAGCACGCGGTCGAGGTCGCCCTGCATGAGCTTGAGCGGTTCGGAGAAGGCGACGAGCAGCGCGCGGCGGTACAGTGAGAGCGCGGTCTCGCCGCCGTCTTCGAGGGCGCGGTTGGCGAGCCCGCGACGCAGCGCGAACTGATAGAGCTCGTGGAGCTCGAGCCAGACCGACTTCGGGTTGGTCGCGTACATCCGGTAGCCGAGCTTCAGGCGTTCCGCCAGCATCTGCATCGCGCGCACGACCGGCAGCAGTGCGCGGCCGCTGGAAGCGAAGCCGAATAGGCGGCGCGATTGTTCCACGAGCAGCAGCTTGTAGGAGTAGGCGAGCTCGGTGAGAAGGTCCTCGGCGAGCGCGGCCGCATTGCGGCTCGACATCGACAGGGGCAACGTGCCCGAAGCGAGCGCGGCATCCAGCCGCGGCACCAGCAGCTCGACGTATCCCAGGATGCCTTCGGTCACGTCTTGGCGGAGGGTGATCCGTACGCGGCTCCGGTTGAACGGCACGAGCTGCTCGAGCAGCATCCGGCCGGCGCGGAGCGGGTCGCCCTTGGGCAGCGAGGCGAGCCAACCCGGGACCTGCTCGGGGGATAGCTCGGACCGCGGCGGCTCGCCCTCAGGCGCCTGCGGCAGGCTCAAGTGCAGTGGCATCTCCGGCTCCCAGTCAGTGTTGTAGATAGGCCGTAGTTCTCGGGACCTTGCGCAGAGCGTTCGCAAGGCTCATGCCAACGGTCGCGCCGCCCCCGCGGGTGGGCGTGAAATCGGTCCGCTCATGACACTGGAATAAGCGGCGGCAAGCGACCGGACGCGAGTCTAGCGGAAGCGCCAGACGGTGCCGTGAGTTTCCGCACACGCCGCGTGCTGGGGCGGTTGGTGTGCTGCGGTGCGGTTCCGGGAGCCGGGACGAAGGGTATTGCTGCGCGGGTGCGTGTGACGCCCTTGCGTCAGGCGCGTCAGGCCGGCGGCGTGAACGACGTCACGCGGCCTGGGGGCGACGACCTCGATCAGCTCGACACTCGGGGTCTTCTCGATGACGCGCCCGACGCGCAGCGCGAGTCGGCCACGCCAGTGCCGGAGGCTCGATCGCTGGCGCGCGCTTCTGCGCGGGTATCTCGGGGAAGAAGAGCACCGGCTCGGCCGTCACCGGCGCCTGCTCGTGCGGCTTGTAGCCCGCGGGCACGACGAGCGGCGCGATCTACTGCAGGCCGAGCTCGAAGTGCTCCGGGTTGTTGGACTGGATCCAGCGGACAAAGCACACGTAGAGCGTGCCGTGCTCCCGCGACTTGACGGCCACGATCTCCGACGTCGATCGGCGGCACCGCGCCCGACATGAACTTCAGCCCGAATCCGCGCGCGCTCTCATTGGCGATGATCCACTCGCTCGCCTTCGCCGGCTGCTCGCGAATGGTGATGTCCGCCTCCGGCGTCTCGGCGGGCGCATCGGCCCGCAGTACTCGCCAGATCTCGCGCAGGCCGACCCACAGCTCCACGCGCGGGTGGAAGCGCATGCGTGCCTGGCGCTGCTTGCGGGGTCGCCGCGCCAGTGCATGACGAGCCGCTGCATGAGCTCCGGGTAGCCGGGCGTGCGCGCCTCGTCGGGCAGCGCCAGCATCGCCGGCGCGACGCCGTCGCGGAGCTTTTTCAGCTGGGTTTCGAGACGCTCGACGAGCCGATGGGTAAGGAGCACGAGCTCCCCATTCTCGAGTCCCATGTCGACGCGCTTGGTGTAGGCGGCGCCGGGCTTGTCGCTGCGCGGATCGATCGCGAAGACGCACGCCGGGTTGTCGAGCCTCACTCCGGATGCGATCTCGGCGAGGTCGCCGTGCGCCGCGAGGTAGGCCTGCACGCGCGAAAAATCGCCGTGTGCGAGCTTGGTGGGTTGGGCGAACGCGAGGAGGAGCGTCTCGCGGTATATCCTCAACGGCGAAATGCGCGGCGAGTCCGTCTCACGTTCGGCGATTCCCCAGTCACGCGCGATGCGGAAGAGCTGATGCAGCTCGGCCCACACGGCGCCGGGGCTGCGTGCGTACAGGCGCTGGCTGAGCGCGAGGCGCCGGGCGTGAAAATCCATCGCGCGCGTAGGGGCGTGTGCAGCTGGCTTTTGAATCCGATTGACAGAAAGGCTCGCGGCGCGGCGGCGACGGCGTTCGTGTAGCCGGCGGCGAGTTCCTCGAGCACTTTCTCGATGCAATACGCCGCTTCGCGCAGCGCGGCCGAGAGCGGCGGCGTCACCTTCGCGACGCGCACTTCCAGCTGCGGCAGGAGCCAGTCGACGTGGTCGCGCACCATGTCCAGCAGGCGCAGGCGCTGCCGTCCTTGGAGCTCGGCGCGGTTCAGCTCCACCAGCTTCACGATGAGGGTGCGGGCGGCGCGCTTCGGGTCGTTACGCGGCAGCGTATTCAGGAACGCGCGCATCTTCTCGGGCGAGAAGTCGCTTTCGCCCGCTGCGCTGCGTCCAGCCGCGATAAAATTCAGGAGCATCGTGTGTTCGTATCGTGCGTTGCTCGCGTATCGACGGGATTTCAGCAAAGTCCATCCCGGCCGCACGTGGAATATTCCGCGTGACCTCGCAGTGCAACGCTGACGTGAAGGACTGCGCACAATGACCTCGGCATCGAGCCTCCTGTCCGCCAAGCCGATCGCGCCCCGCGACCGGCTGATCGTCGCGCTCGACGTCGCCACGGCCGGCGAGGCGCGCGCGCTGGTGTCGATGCTCGGCGAAACCGTGACTTTCTACAAGGTCGGACTCGAGCTCTTTATGGCGGCTGGGTACTTCGAGTTGGTCGACTGGCTCGTGAAGCAGGGCAAGCGCGTATTCGTCGACCTGAAGTTCTTCGACGTGCCGGAAACCGTCCGGGGCGCAGTGCGCGGCCTGCGCAATCGTGGCGTCACCTTCGCTACCGTGCACGGGAACCAGGCTATGCTCGAGGCAGCGGGAGCGGAGAAGGGCGACCTGAAGATTCTCGCGGTCACCGTGCTCACCAGTCTCGACCGCGGCGACCTCGACGATCTGGGGTTCAAGTGTGACGTCGCCGAGCTGGTGTTGTCGCGTGCGCGGCGCGCTCTCGCGGCCGGGTGCGACGGCGTGATCTCGTCGGGTCTCGAGGCGCCGATGCTCAAACGCGAGCTGGGCGAGCGCATTCTCGTGGTCACTCCGGGTATCCGTCCCGTGGAGAACCGGCCGGCCGACGATCAGAAGCGGACAGTCGATGTGCCCCAGGCGTTCGCCAATGGGGCGGACTACATCGTGGTGGGGCGGCCGATCCGCAACGCGTCCGATCCGCGCGCGGCGGCCGAGTCCGTTCAGGCGACGATCGCGCGGATTTTCCCAGGCTGAAGGCCGGATTTACGCCATGCGGCCCTGGTACTTGTACGTCCCGCGCCAGGCGGCGAGCACGAGGTTCGGGTAATCGGGTTTGCCGAGACTGCCATTGTAGCGCCCGAGTGCGCGGTACAGATCGCCCTTCTCGATGTCCAGGTAGTGCCGCAGAATCACGCACCCGTAGCGGATGTTGGTCCGCAGGTGGAAGAGATTGTGCTCCCCCACGCCGATCAGGCCGATCCAGAACGGCATCACTTGCATCAGGCCGCGCGCGCCTGCCGTCGACACGGCGTACTTCTTGAATCCGCTCTCGACATGGATGATGCCGAGCACGAGTTGCGGATCGAGCCCGGCGCGCGTCGCCTCGTAGTGCACCGTCTTCAGCAGCTCGATGCGGTACTTGGAATCGGGGACCCGCTTCGCAAGACGGTCGGACATGTCGAGCAGCCAGCGGTAGCCGTCCTCGGGATGCTTGAACCGGAGCTGCGGCACGCCCTTGTCGCTTATGGCGCGGGACATCGCCGCCTGCACGCTTGCCGACAGCGGCTCGTACTGCTGCGCACCCGCCTGCGCCGCGTGCGGCGCCGCGGCGACGGCTGCGAGCAATAGCGTCAGGAATGTGCGCACAGTGTCCGTGTGAGGTATTCCAGGGCTTCCGCCGCCGGAACCGGAGTCGGCGCGGCGTCGCGGCGGCGCTGGTACTCGATTCTGCCATCCTTGAGCCCGCGGTCCCCAATGACGACGCGGTGGGGGATGCCAACTAGTTCCACGTCGGCGAGTAGCACCCCGGGACGCTCGTCGCGGTCGTCGAGCAAGACCTCGATCCCGGCGGCCTGCAAACCGGCATACAGGTCGTCGGCCATCTTGCGCACGGCCTCGCTCCGGCGGTAGCCGAGCGGGACGATCGCGACGAGGAACGGCGCGATCGGATCGGGCCAGACGATGCCGCGGTCGTCATGGTTCTGCTCGATCGCCGCGCCCACGATCCGGGTGACGCCGATACCGTAGCAACCCATCTCGAACACGCGCTCCTTCCCCTGGTCGTCGAGGAAGGTTGCCTTCATCGCCTCCGAGTACCGAGTGCGGAGCTGAAAGATGTGGCCCACCTCGATCCCGCGCACAATCGATAACGTGCCCTTGCCGTCGGGGCTCGAGTCGCCGGCGACGACGTTGCGGATGTCGGCCACGGTCGCGGGCTCCGGCAGGTCGCGACCGAAGTTGACGCCGGCTAGGTGGTAGCCCTCCTCGTTCGCGCCACACACGAAGTCGGACATCGCGGCGACCGTGCGGTCGGCGATGACGCGGATCGACGCGTCGATACCCACCGGCCCGATGTACCCGGCCTTGCAGCCCATGTGGCGGACGATCTCGGCGTCGGTCGCGAACCGGAACGGGTCGAGGCCGGGAAGTTTCTGCGTCTTGATCTCGTTGAGGTCGTGGTCCCCGCGCAGGAGCAGGAGGCAGAACGCCTCGTCGTGCATGACCGCGATTGCCTTCACCGTGCGCCCAAGGGGCAGGCCGAGCAGCGCCGCGACATCCTCGCAACGCGTCTTGCCCGGCGTAGGCACCTTCTTCATGGCCTCGCGCGCCGCGGCGCGCGGCGTCGCCGGGGCACGCGCTTCGGCCAGCTCCACGTTCGCCGCGTACTCCGAATCCGGACAGTAGGCGATTGCATCCTCGCCCGAGTCCGCGAGCACATGGAACTCGTGGGAACCGGTGCCACCTATGGAGCCGGTGTCGGCCGCGACGGCCCGGAACTGAAGCCCCAGGCGCGTGAAGATGCGCGTGTAGGTGTCGTGCATATTCCGGTACTCGCGCGCGAGATCGTCGAAGTCGGCGTGGAACGAGTAGCCGTCCTTCATCGTGAACTCGCGCCCGCGCATCACGCCGAAGCGCGGCCGGATCTCGTCGCGGAACTTGGTCTGGACCTGGTAGAAGTGCACCGGGAGCTGCCGGTAACTCCGGATCTCGCGCCGGGCGATGTCGGTGATGACTTCCTCGTGAGTCGGACCGACGCAGAAATCGCGCTCGTGGCGGTCCTTGAGGCGGAGCAGCTCAGGGCCGTACTTCTGCCAGCGTCCGGACTCCTGCCAGAGCTCGGCGGGCTGCACCGCCGGCATGAAGACCTCGATCGCCCCGGCGCGGTTCATCTCCTCCCGGACGATCGCCTCGACCTTGCGCACGACGCGCAACCCGAGCGGCAGCCAGGTATAGATGCCACCGGCGAGGCGTCGGATCAGCCCGGCCCGCAGCATGAGGCGGTGGCTGACGATCTCGGCGTCGGCCGGCGCCTCCTTCGTCGTCGGCATGAAGAACTGCGAGACCCGCATCGTTCCGCGCTCCGGAAAGGCCTGCATTCTATTCGGCACGACACGAGGGGGCAAAACCGCGCTGCGGCGCACCTCGTGCTCCCCCGATTCCACGGAAACCGATGCCGGCGGGATTGGTTTCGGCGCGCTATGCAGCCCCGGGGAATTGTGGAAGAATCGGCTCGGACAACAGCTTACGGAGCCGATCATGCTCGATCGCGACGGCTACCGCCCGAACGTCGGCATCATCCTCTGCAACGTCAGGAACGAGGTTTTCTGGGGCAAGCGGGTCAAGGAACATTCGTGGCAGTTTCCGCAGGGCGGCATCAAGCACGGCGAGTCGCCGGAGCGGGCGATGTACCGGGAGCTGCGCGAAGAGGTCGGCCTGCAACCGGACCACGTGAGGATCCTCGGCCGCACGCGCGGCTGGCTGCGCTATGACGTCCCGCAGCAGTGGGTCCGCCGCGAGTGGCGCGCGAGCTACCGCGGGCAGAAGCAGATCTGGTACCTGCTGCGTCTGATCGGGCGCGATTGCGACGTGTGCCTGCGCGCGAGCGAGCGCCCCGAATTCGACGCGTGGCGCTGGAGCCAGTACTGGATTCCGCTCGATTCGGTGATCGAGTTCAAGCGCGATGTCTACCAGCAGGCGCTCAACGAGCTTGCGCGCTACCTGGGCCGCGACCGCAGGCCGACGGGACCGCATCATCGAGCGTACGAGGCGACGCCGCGACCGCCCGAAGGCGGGGGCGGCGCCGGCTGAGCCCGCCCGGGCAGCGAAGCGCCCTTGATCCGACTGCTCGACGTCGCCGGCCGCGAAGTCTGGTATCTCGCGGGCACCGCACCCGCGTCTTTTCTGTTCGTCGACGAGCGGGCAGGGGGGATCCTCGTCAACACGCCGCCGTTCCAAACGCAGCTGGCCGACGCGGTCCAGCGCGTTGCCAGAGTCCGGTTCATCTTCTATCCCAGCCGGCGCGGCGCGGCGGACGTGGTGCAATGGCGCTCGACTTGCTCGGCACGGACAATGGCGGCGATTGACGAGATTGCGGCGATTCCCGGTCCGATCGACGAGGCGATCGACGGCGGCGTCCGGATCCATGGGCGACTCGATTTTCTCGCGCTCCCGGGACGGACGAGGGGAACGTGCGCGCTGCGCTCGAAGATCGAGCCGGCCATCGTGTTCTTCGGCCCGGCGCTCGAACACGCCGACTGGCCGGTGCTCGTGGCCCACGACGACGACGACTCGTACGAGGACCGGCTGATCGGGGCACTCGGCCTCCGCGACGTCGCGTTTGAGTTCGGGTTTTGCGACAACTATAGTCACGCCACGAGTCGGACCGGACCCGGAACAGGCCGGGTTGTCGCCGCGGGGCTCGAGGCGGTACTCGGGTCCGGCGGCGCGTGAGAGGAGGATCCCCGATGTCCCTGGACTACGCCGCACTTCCGCTCCGGCCGCTCGCACCGGGTGCGCGGATCCGAACTGCGACGCCGCATGGCGGCGAACGGCTCACGCTCGATTCCCGTGCGCTGCGAGTCCTGACCGACTTCGCGGTGGTCCCCGCGGCGACCGTCGAGCCGGGCATGCCGATACGCGAGGCGAACGAGTACATGATCCGGCGTGGCGTGCGCTCGCTGCTCGTCGTGGATCCGCTCGGGCGGATGGTCGGCATCGTTACCGCCAATGACATCCTCGGCGAGCGTCCGATCCAGGCGGCACTGGAGCGGAACGTCCCCAGCACCGAGCTGGCCGTGCGCGAGGTGATGACGCCGCCGGACCGCATGGAAGCGCTGCCGCTCGAGTCGCTGCTCGACGCCCGGATCGGGCACGTCGTGGCCACCCTGAAGCGTGCGGGCCGTCAGCACGCGCTCGTCGTCGAGCGCAGCAGCGAAGGGGACCTCGTGCGCGGTATTTTCTCCCTGTCGCAGATCGCGTCCGAACTAGGCATTACGATCGAGTTCGCGGGAGCGGCCTCGACATTCGCCGAGATCGAGCAGGCCCTTGCCCGATAGGCCTGGGACGAACGGGTAGGCTCCGCGCTTGACACGCGGGCGGTGCAAGATTTATAGTTAATCAACGGTTTAGATTAAGTCTAACCCGCTTCTCTGGGGGCCCACCAGGGCACTCGACGATCTTTCCACGGGACCAACAAGGAGGCTTCTCATGGCACAGCTGAAGGGTTCGAAGACCGAACAGAACCTCAAGGACGCGTTTGCAGGCGAGTCGCAGGCGAACCGCCGCTATCTCTACTTCGCCAACAAGGCGGATGTCGAAGGCCAGAACGACGTGTCCGCGCTGTTCCGCTCGACCGCGGAAGGCGAGACCGGCCACGCCCATGGCCACCTCGAGTACCTCGAGCAGGTGGGCGATCCGGCAACCGGGCTGCCTATCGGTTCGAGCCGGCAGAACCTCAAGTCGGCGGTTGCCGGCGAGACGCACGAGTACACCGACATGTACCCAGGCATGGCGAAGCAGGCACGCGAGGAAGGGTTTGGCGAGATCGCCGACTGGTTCGAGACGCTCGCGAAGGCCGAGCGCTCGCATGCGAACCGGTTCCAGAAGGCGCTCGACGTGCTCGCCGACTGAGCGGCCGCGAGCCGCGCCCACGGCTCGGAAGGAGCGGCCTGCGTGCCGCTCCTTTTTTTCCTGGAAGCACACAACGGTAGGAGCGCGCTTCAATGTCCGTTCGCGAAGGCAGCCTCGAGGCGCCGACGCGCCACCCGATCGACTGGCGCTCGGCCGATTTCTACGACGAGGAGAAGCTCGACGCCGAGCTGCACCGCGTGTTCGACATCTGCCACGGGTGTCGCCGCTGCATCAGCTTGTGCAATGCGTTCCCCACCCTGTTCGACCTGGTCGACTCGAGCCCGACCCTGGAGATGGATGGCGTCGACAAGAAGGACTACGCCAAGGTCGTCGACCAGTGCTATCTGTGCGACCTCTGTTACATGACGAAGTGTCCGTACGTTCCGCCGCATCCGTGGAATCTCGATTTCCCGCACCTCATGCTGCGGGCGAAGGCAGTCCGGTTCAGGAAGGGCGACGTGCGGTTCCGCGACAAGTTGCTGTCCGCCACCGACGCGATCGGCAAGCTCGCAGCAATCCCGGTCGTGGCGCAGGTCGTGAACGCTGTCAACCGGAACGGCGCAGCGCGGTCGCTGATGGCCAAGGCGATCGGCGTCCACCCGGAGCGGCGGCTGCCGCCCTACGCGACCGCTAGGTTCCGGTCGCGCGCCGCGGCGAGCGCGAGCCATCCGGTGCGCAACGGCGAGCGCACGCCCGGCAAGGTCGCCGTGTACTCGACCTGCTATATCAACTACAACGAGCCCGGCATCGGCCACGATCTTCTGAAGGTGCTCGACCACAACGAGATTCCGCACGTGATTGTCGCGAAGGAGGCCTGCTGCGGCATGCCGAAGCTCGAGCTCGGCGACCTCGAGGCGGTCGCGCGGCTGAAGGCAATCAACATTCCGCCGCTCGCGCGGCTCGCGCGGGAGGGGTATGCGATCGTCACCGGCGTGCCTTCGTGCACGCTGATGTTCAAGTCCGAGCTGCCGCTCCTGTTCCCCGGCGACCCCGACGTCAGGGCGGTCGCGGACGCGATGTTCGAGCCCTTCGAGTACTTCGTGCTGCGAAATCGCGACGGTCTGCTCAAGACCGATTTCAAGAAGCCGCTCGGCAAGGTGGCGTACCACATCCCGTGCCATTCCCGGGTCCAGAACATCGGGCAGAAGACGCGCGAGGCGCTGCAACTCATTCCAGGCACGACGGTGAAGACCGTCGAGCGCTGCGCCGGGCACGACGGAACCTGGGGCGTGAAGCGCGAATACTTCGACCACTCGATGAAGATCGGCCGCCCGGTGTTCCGTGCCATGGCCGAGGACAACCCCGATTTCATCAGCTCGGACTGCGCGATGGCCGGCCGGCACATCGAGCAGGGGATGGGAGACACGCGGGCGCAGCGGCAGCACCCCCTGACTCTCCTCCGGATCGCCTACGGCCTCTGAAAAGGACACCGATGATCGCCATGCCCAAGATACAGCCCGACAGCCTGATGTCGCTTGAGGCCTACGCACGCAACCGCAAGGAGTTCCGTGCAAAAGTGATGGCGCACAAGAAGGACCGCACGGTCGGCGTCGGCGACCACGTGACGCTCGTGTTCGAAGACGAGCTCACGATCCGCTACCAGGTCCAGGAGATGCTGCGCATCGAGCGGATCTTCGAGGACGAGGGCATACGGGGCGAGCTCGAAGCGTACAATCCGCTCATCCCCGACGGCCGCAACTTCAAGGCGACGATGCTGATCGAGTACACCGACGTAGACGAGCGCAGGCGCTCGCTCGCCCGGCTGAAGGGCATCGAGCGGCGGACGTGGGTGCGCGTGGAGGGTTGCGATCGCGTCTACGCGATCGCCGACGAGGACCTCGAGCGGGAGAACGAAGAGAAGACCTCGTCGGTGCACTTCCTGCGTTTCGAGCTGACCGAGGAGATGGCGCGGTCGCTCAAGCACGGCGCAGGGCTCGCGGTCGGAGTCGATCATCCCGAATACGCTGCCGAGATCCCCGCGCTGCCGACCGCGATCCGCAACTCGCTTGCAGGCGATCTCGCGTGAGACTTCTCGTGCGGGTCGTGCTGGGCGCGATCGCGGCAGCGATCGCCGGACTGGCTTTTGCGCAGGCGCCGGGAGAGCGGCTGCGCGACTCCGCAGCGGATACGATCGATTTCACTGCGAAGCCGCACGACGAGTTGCCGTTGCAGCTCCCCCCCGCGCCCAAGAGCGCCGACCTGCTGGAGTTCGACCCTGGTCGCCGCAGCACGCTGCGGTTCTTCGTCGATCCGGCGTCCCTGACCGTCGGCGCCGACGGCATCGTCCGGTTCACCGTCGTCGTGCGCGGCGAAGGCGCGGCGTCGAACGTCTCCTACGAAGCGATCCGGTGCAAGACCCGGGAACGCAAGATATACGCCTACGGCCGGGCCGACGGAACCTGGCACCAGGCCCGCGATCCGGCTTGGACGAAGATCGGCGGCCCCGAGACCGAAGGGCACCGTTTCGCGCTCTACGAGGACTACATCTGTCCTTCGCGCCAGAGCATCAGGACAGCCCGCGAAGGCGTCGAAGCCTTCCGCCGCGGCGGCCATCCGCGGGCCGCCGACCTGCTGACCAGCGATCCGATGCCGCGGTAGGACGGGCGCGACGCGCCCGTTCTCAACCTGCTACACCACCACCAGATTATCGCGGTGGATGAGCTCGGGCTCGTCCACGTAGCCGAGGATCGATGCGATCTCGGACGAGGGGCGGCCGATGATCCTCCGCGCCTCGACCGCGCCGTAGTTGGATAGCCCGCGCGCGACCTCGCGACCGTCCGGTCCGACGCATGCGACGAGCGCACCGCGCTCGAAGTCGCCCGAAACCGCCCGTACACCGATCGGCAACAGGCTCTTGCCGCCCGTGGCCACGGCGCGCGCCGCACCGGCATCTAGCTGCACCGTTCCACTTACCTGTACGTGATCCGCAAGCCATTGCTTGCGCGCAGCGAGCGGCGCAGCGTCCGAGACAAGCAGCGTGCCGATGGCTTCGCCTCGCCCCAGTCGCACCAGCGCGTCGGGCTCGCGGCCCGAGGCGATGACTGTGTGCGCACCGCTGCGCGCGGCCCGCTTCGCCGCGAGGACCTTGGTGATCATGCCTCCCCGGCCGAGCGTCGACCCCGCACCGCCGGCCATGTCCTCGAGGCGAGAATCTCCTGCGTGCGCCTCGGCCACGAGGGTCGCCGTCGGGTCTCTGCGCGGGTCGGCGGTGAACAGCCCGCCCTGATCGGTGAGGATGACCAGAACGTCCGCCTCGATCAGATTCGCAACCAGCGACCCGAGCGTGTCGTTGTCGCCGACCCGTATCTCATCGGTGACCACGGTGTCGTTCTCGTTGATCACCGGGACTACGCCGAGTTCCAGCAGGGTCTTGAGCGTGGACCGAGCATTGAGGTAGCGCTCGCGGTCGGCCAGATCGGCATGCGTCAGGAGGATCTGGGCCGTGCGCAGCCCGTGGTCGCGGAACGAGCTCTCGTACGCCTGCACGAGTCCCATCTGGCCGACGGCCGCCGCAGCCTGCAGCTCGTGCATCGTGCCCGGCCGTTTGCGCCATCCCAGCCGCTTCATGCCCTCCACGATCGCGCCGCTCGAAACGAGCACGATCTCGCGTCCGGCAGCGCGCAGCGCCGCGATCTGCCTCGCCCAGTTCGCGATGGCGTCGAGGTCGACGCCGGCGCCCTCGTTCGTGACGAGGGAACTGCCTACTTTCACGACGAGCCGCCGGGCGCTACGTACGCGGTCGTTCATCGTCTGCCTTCGAGGTGACGCATCGCGGCCTTGCAGAGCTCTCTGCAGCCCTCGCCGGTCACTGCGGATACGAGGAAGTGTGGGCCTTTCCAGCGAAACCGGCGCACGAATTCGATGACTGCGCGCGCACGCTCGGCCGGTCCCAGCAGGTCCGCCTTGTTCAGCACCAGCCATCGGGGTTTCCTATACAGCGCCTCATCGTACTTGCGCAGCTCGGCGACGATCGCGCGTGCCTCCTTGACCGGATCCACCGAGTCGTCGAGCGGTGCGATGTCCACGATGTGCAGAAGGAGCCTAGTCCGCGAGAGGTGGCGGAGGAACCGGTGGCCGAGCCCCGCGCCTTCGGCGGCGCCCTCGATGAGACCCGGTATGTCGGCGATCACGAAGCTGCGATCGACGTCAACCCGGACGACGCCGAGGCTCGGATGCAACGTGGTGAACGGGTAGTCGGCGACCTTCGGCCGCGCGCTCGACACCGCCCGGATTAACGTGGACTTGCCCGCATTGGGCATCCCGAGCAGGGCAACGTCCGCCAGCAAGCGCAGCTCGAGCTGCAGCTCGCGGTTCTCCCCCGGCTCCCCCGGCGTGAACTGTCGCGGCGCGCGATTGGTGCTGGACTTGAAGTTCACGTTTCCCAACCCGCCGCGGCCACCTTTCGCGAGGAGGGCCGTCTGATGGTGGACGGCAAGATCCGCGACCACCGCGCCCGTGTGCCGATCGCTGACGACTGTCCCGACGGGAACGCGCAGGTAGACGTCATCGGCGCTCTTTCCCGTGCACTGCTTGCCGCCGCCCCGCTCGCCGTCCCTCGCCCGGAAGATGCGCTTGTAGCGATAGTCGATGAGCGTGTTGATGTTGCGGTCCGCAACCGCGTATACGCACCCACCCCGGCCGCCGTCTCCGCCGTCGGGCCCGCCGCGCGGGACGTACTTCTCGCGCCGGAAGTGAACGGCGCCATCCCCGCCCTTGCCGGCGTGGACCGCGATGCGCGCCTCGTCGATGAATTTCACGTGCGTCGGCCGGTGTCTGGCAGCCCGGGAAGGATGAGGAACCTGGCTGAGTCCGCAAACAAAAAAGCCCTACCGCGTGGATAGGGCTTCGTGGCGGGATCGGGGGCTCAGGCGGCGGGGATCACACTCACGATCTGCTTCGCCTCCGGCCCTCTCGAACCGAACTGGACATGCCCCGTCACCTTCGCGAACAGCGTGTGGTCTCGCCCGATGCCCACGTTGTCGCCGGCGTGGATACGGGTTCCACGCTGTCGCACGAGGATGCTTCCCGCGCTGACAAGCTGGCCGCCGTAGCGCTTCACGCCGAGTCGTTTGGCTTGCGAGTCGCGGCCGTTCCGCGAGCTGCCGCCTGCTTTCTTGTGTGCCATGGTTTGGTGCTCCTATTACGGCGCGTCCGGACCCTAGCCCGAGATACCGGTGATCTGGATCTCGGTGTAGTGCTGCCGATGCCCCTGCGACTTCTTGTAGTGCTTGCGCCGGCGCAGCTTGAAGATCGCGACCTTGTCCCCTCTGCCGTGGCCGACCACCGTCGCCTTAACGGCCGCGCCGGGAACGAGGGGCGCGCCGACCTTGACTGCTTCGCCCTCGCCGACCATGAGCACCTGGTCGAGGAGGACCTCGCTCCCGACGTCGGCGAGGAGCTTCTCGACTCTCAGCTTGTCGCCGGCAGCGACCCGATACTGCTTGCCGCCAGTCCTGATGACCGCAAACATGACGTACTCCAAGGCTGGTTTCGCGTGGAAACCCAGCATTATAGCGAGGGGAGAAGGGGCGAGTCAAAGCTCCCTTGTGCTAGGCTTCCGCGCCCCCTCGGATCTCTGCCCGGCCCCTCATGCCCGTTTCCCTCGATCCGATCCTCGCGCTGATAGCGCGCGACATGGAGGCGGTCGACGCCGTGATCCGGCGCCGGCTCGACTCGGACGTCATGCTCGTGCGCCAGGTTGCGGAGTACATCGTGACGAGCGGGGGCAAGCGCCTCCGCCCGGCGCTGCTGTTGCTCTGCGCGGGGGCGTGCGGCTATAGGGGCCCGCATCACCACGAGCTCGCTGCGGTGGTCGAGTTCATCCACACCGCGACGCTGCTCCATGACGACGTGGTCGACGAGTCCGAGCTGCGCCGGGGTCGACGGACCGCCAACGCGACGTTCGGCAATGCGGCGAGCGTGCTCGTGGGCGACTTCCTCTACTCGCGGGCGTTCCAGATGATGGTGGGCGTCCGGAGCATGCGAGTGATGGAGGTGCTCGCGGACGCGACCAACACCATCGCCGAGGGCGAGGTGCTGCAGCTGCTGAACGCGCACAACGCCGACGTCACCGAAGCGGCATACCTGGAGGTCATCCGGCGCAAGACCGCCAAGCTCTTCGAGGCGGCAGCCCGGCTCGGCGCAATCCTGGGCGGCGCCGGGCCAGAGATCGAAAACGGATTTGCCGAGTACGGCGCACACCTGGGCACCGCATTCCAGCTGATCGACGACGTCCTCGACTACTCGGGAGACCTGAATGCGACGGGCAAGAACCTGGGCGACGACCTGAACGAGGGCAAGCCGACGCTGCCGCTGCTCCACGTCCTGCATCGCGGCACCCCGGACCAGATGGCGCTGGTGCGCCACGCCATCGAGCAGGGCGGACGCGGCGACTTCGCGGCCGTCCTCGACGCCATCGGCGGGACCGGCGCGCTGGACTATTCCCGTGCGGCCGCGCGCGCTGAAGCGGCCATCGCGTGCGAGGCGATCGGGCCGGTGCGTGATTCAAACTACCGCCAATCTTTGCTAGACTTGGCGGCCTTCGCGGTCGAGCGAAATTACTGAGGACGCGCCGACCGCGCCCTTCCCGCATTCGGGGTGTAGCTCAGCCTGGTAGAGTACTGCGTTCGGGACGCAGGTGTCGGAGGTTCAAATCCTCTCACCCCGACCAAACCATTCCGCGCCGACCGAGCATGCGTCACGGCGCGACGCATTCCGGCGCATGCGCCGCCGGTCGACCTCCTATAATCGCCCGAGCGGCGGGGCGCACGCGGCCGCGGCCGAACGCGCAATGGGCAAGCTCCTCCTCCTGATCCTCGTCGGGATCGTCGCCTACCTCCTGTGGAAGGGGCTGGCGCGCAACGCGCGTCCGGGAGGCGAGCGCCCGCCCGGCGCCGACGCCGAGCGGATGGTCGGATGCAGCCAGTGCGGCGTGCACCTCCCGATCTCCGAAGCAGTGGAATTCGAAGGAAAATTCTTCTGCTCGGACGAGCACCGCAGGATCTTCAAAAGGTGACGAACGCCTCGGCCAGCCCCGTCGCCGCGGGCGCGCTGTCCGCGGGCCCCGCACTCCGGACACCGGACGTCACCGACTCGTTCTGGGTCTCGCTCCGCTACTTCAACGCGTATCGCCTCGCGGTCGCGGTGCTGCTCCTGGTCCTGGTCATCGCCTACGGGGATGCGCTTGCCCTCGGGCAGAGGGACCTGTTCGGGGTCGTGGGGCTCGCGTACCTCCTCGCTGCGGTCGTCTTCCACGTCGTCATCCGGCGCGTCCCGCGGCACTTCGAGACCCAACTCACGGCGCACGTCTGCACCGACATCGTGGCGATCGTGCTGCTGATGTACGCGAGCGGAGGATTCCGGACGGGGCTCGCGGTCATGCTCCTGATCTCGCTCGCTGCCGCGTCGCTCGTGAGCCGGGGCCGACTACTGCTCTTCTACGCGGCGCTCGCCTCGGTCGCGCTCCTGCTAGAACAGACCGTCTGGGTGGTGCGCGGGGTTCACGGCGTTGCCGAGTACCTCCCGGCCGGCCTCCTCTGCATCGGCTATTTCGCAACCGCACTCATCACGAACCGCCTCGCTCAGCGCGTGATCACCAACGAGCGTGTGGCCCGCCAGCGCGGCATCGATCTCGCGAACCAGCTGCGCGTGAACCAGCTCGTGATACAGGACGTGCAGGACGGCGTGCTGGTGGTCGACTCGAACGGCCTCGTGCGCCAGCATAATCCGGTCGTGGACCGGTTGCTGGGACGCTCGGCGCCCGAGCTCGACCAGATCGACGCCTATTCGCATGAACTCGCCCGCGCGCTCCGCGAGTGGCGCGAGGGTCGGGCGCGCGCGTCGGCGATGTTCCGCTTTTCCGATTCCGGTATCCTCGTGCGGGCGCGGTTTGTGGACGCCGGGGTGGTCGGAGACAGCTTCGCGGTCATCTACCTCGAGGACATCTCGAAGCTCGAGGACCAGGCCCGTCAGATGAAGCTCGCCGCCTTAGGGCGGCTCACTGCGAACATCGCCCACGAGATCCGCAACCCCCTGGCGGCGATGATCCATGCCGCCGAGCTGATGCTGGAGGAGAACCGGGCCCCCGCGCGAGAGCGGCTGACGCGGATCATCCGCGACAATGCAAAGCGGCTCGACCGTATGGTGAAGGACGTGCTCGAGCTCAACCGGCGCGACCGGGTCCAGCCCGATCCGGTCCGGCTGGGCGCATTCGTCGAGACCTTCCTGGAAGAGTTCGCCCAGAACGAGCAGATCGACCGCTCCGGGTTCGCGCTCGCCGTGGAAGGCGACGGTATCGTCGACTTCGACCGGGTGCACCTCAACCAGATCCTGTGGAATCTCGCCCGCAACGCCTGGCGGCACTCGCGGAAGGTGACGGGAAGCGTGCGGATGCGCATTCACCGGCAGGGCAATCGAATGGAATTGCACGTCTCCGACGACGGCCCGGGCGTGGCGAAGGACCTGCAAGGGCAGCTGTTCGAGCCTTTCTTCACCACCTACAGCGCGGGCACGGGGCTCGGTCTGTACATCGCGCGCGAGCTCTGTGCGGCAAACGGCGCGACGCTAGAGTATGTCGATCGGCCTGCCGGCGCCGACTTTCGCATCACCTGGCTGGGGATACGCCAATGAACCGCCCGGAGCGCCGGACCGCCGCGAAGACCACGGTGCTCGTCGTCGATGACGAGGCCGACATTCGCGAGCTGCTCGAGCTCACGCTCATCCGCATGGGGCTTGCGGTCGAGTGTGCCGGATCGGTCGCCGAGGCGCTCGAGCAGTTGAAGCGGCACTCCTTCGATCTTTGCCTCACCGATATGCGCTTGCCGGACGGGGAGGGCCTGGAGCTGGTGCGCCACATCAGCGCAAACTGCTCCGACCTGCCCGTCGCGGTCATCACCGCGCACGGCAGCACCGAAAACGCGGTTGCGGCGCTCAAGGCGGGCGCATTCGACTACGTCTCCAAGCCGCTGTCTCTCGAGCAGCTGCGCACGCTGGTGAAGTCGGCGCTCGACCTGCCGCAGAAAGCTGCGCCGAAGATTGGTGCCGGCCACCAGCTGCTCGGCGATAGTCCGCCGATCCAGCAGGTACGGGCAATGATCGAGAAGCTTGCGCGCAGCCAGGCGCCGGTCTATATCACCGGCGAATCGGGAAGCGGAAAGGAGCTCGCTGCGCGGCTCATCCACGAGAACGGGGCGAGGCGGGACAAGCCGTTCGTGCCAGTGAACTGCGGGGCGATCCCCGAGAACCTCGTCGAGAGCGAGTTCTTCGGCTACCGGAAGGGCGCTTTCACCGGCGCGGACGCCGACCGGGAGGGCTTCTTTCACGTAGCAAACGGCGGGACGCTGTTCCTCGACGAGGTGGCAGACCTCCCCTTGGCGATGCAGGTGAAGCTTTTGCGCGCGATCCAGGAGAAGCGCGTCCGCAAAGTGGGCGCGACTACCGAGGACCCGGTGGACGTGCGAATCATCTGCGCGACCCACCAGGACCTGGCGCGGCTTGTTGAGGCCGGCAAGTTCAGGCAGGACCTCTACTACCGGCTTGCTGTAATCGAGCTGCACATGCCGCCGTTGCGGGAGTGCGTGGAGGATGTTCCACTGCTCGCCGAAGCGATCCTCGGGCGGTTGGGGGATGACGGCGGGCGAGCCCGCCCCCGGCTGTCCAAGGAGGCGCTTGACGCGCTGCGCGGGTACGAGTTCCCCGGCAACACGCGTGAGCTTGAAAACATCCTCGAGCGCGCGATTGCCCTGTCGGCGCGCAACGAGATTCACCCCGACGACCTGCAGCTGGCGCCACCCAAGCTTGCGCCCGAGGAGCCGGCGGGGCCGAACGCGAAGTGGCCCCTTCAGGAGTATCTGGATCGGGTCGAGCGGGAAGCGATTCTCGAGGCCCTCGACAAGACCCGGTTCAACCGCACCGCCGCCGCCAAGCTCCTTGGCATTACGTTTCGGGCCCTCCGCTACCGGATGGAGCGGCTCGGAATCCATTGAAGCGCAAGACCGGCCGGGGCGGGCGCAGGGCGCGCGATGCGGACCGGCGTCCCAAGATTGACGCGAGGGGTCTCGCCTCGGGCGCACGGTTCATCCCGTCGCCGAATTGTGACGATCGCCCCCCCGGGGAGGCGGTGCGGCTGATCGTCATCCACAACATCAGCCTGCCCCCGGGCGAGTTCGGCGGCGACGACATCGCGCGCCTCTTCTGCAACACCCTCGACTGCAGCGCGCACCCCTACTACGACGGTCTGCGGGATCTCCGCGTGTCCGCCCACTTCCTGGTCCGCCGCTGGGGCGAGATCGTGCAGTTCGTGCAGTGCACCCGCCGGGCGTGGCATGCAGGCGAATCCACCTGGCGCGGTCGGACCTGCTGCAATGACTTCTCCATCGGAATCGAACTCGAAGGCGCCGACGCGGTTCCCTATGCCGACGCCCAGTACGCTGCGCTCGCCGCGCTCACTGCAGCGCTCATGCGCGCCTATCCCGTCGAGGAAGTGCTCGGTCACGCCGACATCGCGCCCGGTCGCAAGACTGATCCCGGATCGGCGTTCGACTGGCCGCGATTCCGCACGCTGCTCTCGCGCGCTGCCTAGACTGCTGCGGTGCACGCCTCGCCCCGACACGGTGACCAGGTGACGAATGCGTGACGAAGCTCACGCACGGCGCGCGCAACTCCATCCGAGCCCCTGAAAAGACTGAAGAAAAATGTTGCAACTTGAAAATCCGCGCACTAGAATTAGTGCCAATTCCTTAGTTGCACACTATATATAGTGGTCCAGAGATAAATCTTGGACCCGCGGGTAGGAGGCAGCCCGCGATACTAAGAAGATCAGAACAGAGGAGACGAGAGAATGCAGCTTGCCGGAGAGGCCGCGTCAATCCAGTCGTTCGTGACCGCGACATTCGCCGAAAGCGCGCCGTCGACTCAGAACTCGAGCCTCTCCCAATATAGGGTCATTCGGCGGAACGGCGTCGTCGTCGGCTTCGAGCCAGCCAAGATCAGCGTCGCCATGACCAAGGCGTTCCTGGCCGTAAGCGGCGGGCAGGGCGCCGCTTCGGCTCGAATCCGCGAGCTCGTGGTGAACCTTACCGAGGCGGTCGTGGTGGCATTGCTGCGCCGCCAGCCCCAGGGCGGCACGTTCCACATCGAGGACATCCAGGACCAGGTCGAGCTCGCCCTGATGCGCTCGGGCGAGCACGATACCGCGCGCGCTTACGTGCTGTACCGCGAAAAGCGGGCGCAAGCGCGCGCGCAGGATGCAGCGCAGAAGAAGGCTGCTGCGGCTCAGCCCGTGCTGCACGTCGTGGAGGACGGCGCGCGCCGTCCGCTCGACATAGCGCGTCTGACCGAACTGATTCAGTCCTCCTGCGCCGGGCTCGCAGAAGTGGTGGACGGCCAGACGATCCTCCAGGAAACGCTCAAGAACCTGTACGACGGCGTGCCGATGGACGAAGTGCGCAAGTCGGCGGTGCTCTCCGCCCGCGCGCTGATCGAGAAGGATCCGGCCTACTCGTTCGTCACTGCCCGGCTGCTCCTCAACATCATCCGGCGCGAGGTGCTCGGCGAGGAAGCGACCCATGCCGAGATGGCGACCCGCTACGCCGACTACTTTCCGCAGTTTGTGAAGCACGGCATCAGGTCCGACCTGCTGGACGAGCGCCTAGCGCGCTTCGACCTTCTGAAGCTCGGCGCGGCCCTGGACCCCTCCCGCGACCTCAAGTTCGGATATCTCGGGCTGCAGACGCTGTACGACCGCTATTTCCTGCACGTCGACGGCCGACGAATCGAGCTGCCGCAGGCGTTCTTCATGCGAGTGGCAATGGGCCTCGCGCTGAACGAAATCAACAAGGAGGACCGGGCGATCGAGTTCTACAATGTCCTGTCGGGCTTCGATTTCATGAGCTCCACGCCGACGTTGTTCAACTCCGGGACGCAGCGCTCCCAGCTCTCGAGCTGCTACCTGACCACAGTTTCCGACGACCTCGACGGGATCTACGAGGCGATCAAGGAGAACGCGCTCCTCGCTAAGTACGCAGGGGGCCTCGGCAACGACTGGACGCCAGTGCGGGCGCTCGGCAGCCACATCAAGGGGACGAATGGGAAGTCCCAGGGAGTCGTGCCGTTCCTCAAGGTCGTGAACGACACCGCCGTGGCGGTAAACCAGGGCGGCAAACGGAAGGGCGCAGTGTGCTCGTACCTCGAGACGTGGCACCTGGACGTCGAGGAGTTCCTGGAGCTGCGCAAGAACACCGGGGACGACCGGCGGCGCACCCACGACATGAACACCGCCAACTGGATACCGGACCTCTTCATGCGGCGGGTTATGGAGAACGCGGAGTGGACCCTGTTCAGCCCGTCGGACTGCCCCGATCTCCATGACAAGTACGGCAAGGCGTTCGAGAAGGCCTACCTCGCGTACGAGGAGAAGGTGGCCCGGGGCGAGCTCAAGCTCTTCAAGACGATCCCGGCGGTCCACCTGTGGCGCAAGATGCTCTCGATGCTGTTCGAGACTGGCCATCCCTGGATCACGTTCAAGGATCCATGCAATCTGCGTTCGCCGCAGCAGCACGCGGGCGTCGTGCACAGCTCAAATCTGTGCACCGAGATCACGCTTAACACCAACGACAGAGAGATTGCAGTCTGCAATCTGGGCTCGGTGAATCTGGTCGCCCACATGAAGGACGGCCAGCTAGATCACGAAAAGCTGAAGCGCACGGTCGCGACGGCGATGCGGATGCTCGACAACGTAATCGACATCAACTACTACGCGGTCGCGAAGGCGCGCAACTCCAACATCAAACACCGGCCGGTCGGGCTCGGCATCATGGGGTTCCAGGACTGCCTGCACCTGTTGCGGATTCCGTACGGGACACCGGAGGCCGTCGAGTTCGCCGACCGCTCGATGGAGGCCGTGGCCTACCACGCGTACTGGGCGTCCACAGAGCTCGCCGAAGAGCGGGGCCGGTATTCGAGCTTCAAGGGGTCGCTGTGGGACCGCGGCATCCTGCCGCAGGATTCGCTCAAGCTCCTCGAGCAGGAGCGCGGGGGGTACGTCGAGGTCGACGCTTCCGAGTCGCTGGACTGGGCGAGCCTGCGCGAGCGGGTCAGGAAGCACGGCATGCGCAACTCCAACTGTCTGGCAATCGCGCCGACGGCGACCATCGCCAACATCATCGGCGTGTCGGCGTCGATCGAGCCGACCTTCCAGAACCTCTTCGTCAAGTCGAACCTGTCCGGCGAGTTCACCGTAGTCAACGAGTACCTCGTTGCGGACCTGAAGCGACTCGGCCTCTGGGACGAGGTGATGATCGCCGACCTGAAGTACTTCGACGGCAATCTCGCCCGGATTGACCGGGTACCGGCAGACCTCCGGCGGCTGTACGCAACGGCGTTCGAGATTGACCCGTCGTGGCTGGTCGAAGCCGGCGCACGGCGCCAGAAGTGGATCGACCAGTCGCAGTCGCTCAACATCTACATCGCGAATGCATCCGGCAAGAAGCTCGACGATACCTACAAGCTTGCGTGGATCCGCGGTCTCAAGACGACGTATTACTTGCGCTCGCTCGGCGCCACCCACGCGGAGAAGTCGACGGTGAACACCGGGCAGCTCAATGCCGTTCCCGCCGATGGCACGACGGCAGTGCTCGCCGCGGATGCGAGCGAGCCGAAGTTCTGCGCCATCGACAATCCGGAGTGCGAGGCGTGCCAGTAGCCGCCAAAAGAAGACATCGGAGGAAGAGATGCTGAAGTTCGACGACGATGCCAGCACGCAGGCCGCATCGAGCCTCGCGCAGATGGCTACGCTCGGACTGCAGGCGGCCACCGGGTTCGTGCCGTCGGGACGTGCGTCGCCGGTGCCCGCCAACGCTCCTGACGGCGCCGACGTCCATCGTCGGATTCGCCTCGAAGACAAGCGGATCATCAATGGCCGGACGGACGTCAATCAGCTCGTTCCCTTCAAGTACAAGTGGGCCTGGGAGAAGTATCTGTCGGCATGCGCCAATCACTGGATGCCGCAGGAAGTAAACATGAGCCGCGACATCGCGCTCTGGAAGGATCCGAACGGCCTGACCGAGGACGAGCGGCGCGTAGTAAAGCGCAATCTCGGGTTCTTCGTAACGGCTGACTCGCTGGCGGCCAATAACATCGTGCTCGGAACCTATCGTCACATCTCGGCGCCCGAGTGCCGGCAGTACCTCTTGCGGCAGGCCTTCGAGGAGGCGATCCACACCCACGCCTACCAGTACATCGTCGAAAGCCTTGCGCTCGACGAGGGCGAGGTGTTCAACGCCTACCACGAGGTGCCGAGCATCCGGGACAAGGACGAATTCCTGATTCCGTTCATCGACACGCTCACCAATCCCTCCTTCCGGACCGGCACGCCGGAGGCCGATCAAGATCTGCTGAAGAGCCTCATCGTCTTCGCCTGCGTCATGGAGGGATTGTTCTTCTACGTGGGATTCACCCAGATCCTGGCGCTGGGCCGGCAGAACAAGATGACGGGCGCCGCGGAGCAGTACCAGTACATCCTGCGCGACGAGTCGATGCACTGCAACTTCGGGATCGACCTCATCAACCAGATCAAGCTCGAGAACCCACACCTCTGGACGCAGGAGTTCCGCGAGGAGATCCAGGGCCTTATGCAGAAGGCGGTCGAGCTCGAGTATCGCTACGCGGAGGACACCATGCCGCGCGGGGTGCTCGGCCTTAACGCTCCGATGTTCAAGGAGTACCTGCGCTTCATCGCGAACAGGCGCTGCCAGCAGATCGGCGTCGAGCAGCTCTATCCGGGCGCGACCAATCCGTTCCCGTGGATGAGCGAGATGATCGATCTGAAGAAGGAGCGTAATTTCTTCGAGACGCGCGTCATCGAGTACCAGACAGGAGGCGCACTGAGTTGGGATTAGCCGGTTGTCGAACGCCCACAATTGCTCTAAGGTTGCGGCAACCGGGCGAGTCGCCGGGAATCCGCATCTTCCGCGATCGCGGAAGAGCGGGGCGGCGATTCAGGTGCGCGAAGTCTGCGCGCCGCAGGTGTCAGTGATGTCGGAGCCCGTCCGGGTGTCCGACATTTTTGTTTGGGGCGGCGGTTCCGCGCTCCGGGCGGGATCCGATTCGCTGGGTTCGCTACAGCGACGGGACGCAGGGCTCGCTCAGCCGGCTTCGCTGATCGGTGTGTTCGTTCCTTCAAACTGACGGGAGTACTGATATGGCAACGAAGGCAAGTAGGAAGAAGAAGTCTGCCGCTCGCGCCAAGGCGAAGCGAGGCGTCAAGCGGGTCAAGGTAAAGCGCGCAGTGAAGAAGGCCGTCCGTCGCGCCAAGGTGCGACGCGCCGCGAAGAAGGTGAAGAAGACAGCCGCGCCACGCAGGGCGAAGCGCGCGGTCAAGCGGGTCAAGGGGAAACGCGCTATCGCGAAGGCGAAACCGAAGCGCGTTGCGGCGAAAGCCGTCAAGGCGGTGGCAGCTCCGGCCGCGCCGGCGGTGCAGGCACCGGCTCCAACGGTTCCTTCGCCGGCGCCGAGGACGGCGCTTAATCCGGCTGCGGCGTGGCCGTTCCCGTCGGGCTCGCGACCCTGACACGGGCGCATACGCGAAGAATTCGACCGACCGGGCAACCTACCCGGCGGTTGGGTCACCGGCTCGAGAGAGCCGGGTGGAAGCAGGGAAGTACCTTTTCGTCAACTCTAGAAGGAGCTTAAGCATGGCAACGAAGAAGAAAGCTGCAAAGAAAACCGCGAAGAAAAAGGGCGGCAAGAAGAAGAAGTAGTCGTTAACGTCGAAGAAAGTGGCAGTAAAGAAGAAACCTGCGAAGAAGAAGCTGTCCGCGCAGCGGACGCCTACAAAGAAAAAGGCCGCCGTAAAGGCGGCCAAGAAGAAAGCTGCGAAGAAGCCCGCCAAGAAGAAGGCCAAGGCACCGATGAAGGCGGCCAAGCGAGCGGTGAAACTGGCAGCGCCAGTGTCGACAGAGGCTCCTGCAGCCCAATCGACGACGGCGGCGCCAAGGGCAAATACTGCCCTCAATCCCGCTGCGGCTTGGCCGCTCCCGACCGGGTCGCGGCCCTAGGCGGTGGTCGAATCCTCTGCGGCCGGGCTTTGTGCAGGCATAGTCCGAACCGCAGAGATTCGGCACTGGAAGTGGTCCCCCGGCTTTCCTATCGAAGGACGCCTGCATTTTAACAGTCGGTCGATAGCGAAGCCGGGCCCCTTTTCCCCAAAATTTTTTTATTGTGCAGTGCAAGATAACCTGTTGATTCGAGGCCCCTTTACACGCGCCTTGACAGAGGCTAACCCACTCATTAGACTGCGATTTTCAACCTTTCCGCAGCAGTTCAGTCGTGCCGACCATCACGCCCGAATTGCCGCACCCAAGGCCCCTGAGACCGGGGTTCGAGGCGCCGACCGAGTGGTCCGCGGAAGCCGGAAAACCCACAGCGGGATTCCCCGGATCCGGATCTGAAATCCGATGTTTGGTATGCCGCCCAGGCGGGCGGCCGACCACGCGCCCGCAGCCTGCCCGGGTGCGACCGACGGTAGAGGTGAACATGAATCTGGTCGACCTCAAGACGCGCTCGCGCCGCGGGGCGACGGCGCTCATGAGCGCTGCGCATACCGGGCTAGCCGTTTTCGGCCTCCTCGCGCTGGCTTTTCTCGCATTCGACGGCGCTCGCTTTGTCCCCATCCACGCCGCGCAGGCAGGCGGCATGGCGCTGGGGAAGATGAGACCCGAATCAGCTCCACACCAGCTGACGGCCGCAGCTACGACTAGTGCACGGACCGACCCGCAGCAGCGCGCGCTTGCCGACCATCTCGCACGGCGCTATCGGGTCGCTCTTGACGCGACCGAGGACCTGGTGAGCGAGGCACATTCCGCGGGAGCAGCCACGGGCCTCGATCCGCTGCTCATCCTTGCGGTGATCGCAGTCGAGTCGAGCTTCAACCCGATCGCCGAGAGCGGTTTTGGAGCGAAGGGCCTGATGCAGGTCGTACCCCGGTTCCATCTCGACAAGCTTGCCGCCCATGGCGGCGAGCACGCAGTCCTCCATCCGGGCACCAACATCCTCGTCGGTGCGAAGATCCTGCGCGAGTACGTCCGCCGGACAGGAACCCTGGAGGACGGCCTCCAACTCTACGCCGGTGCCGCGGAGGATCCAGCCCAGGGCTACGCGCAGAAGGTCATCGCCGAGCAGCAGCGTCTTAAGAGAGTTGTCGCCCGGGCGCCGCAGCCCGGCACCTCCGCCTGAGCGAAGCTACCCCTCAAGACTTCTGCAGCAACCGCGCTAGGCGTTCGACTCCCTCCTCGAGGTCGGCCATGGCGCGCGTGTATGCGAACCGCACGTGAGCCCTTGCGCGGTGCTTTCCGAAGTCCCGGCCCGGCGTGATTGCGACGCCCGCGTGCTCGAGGACTTCCATCGCGAACCGCTCGCTGTCGTCGGTCAGACGCGAGCAGTCCGCATACACGTAGAAGGCGCCCTCCGGCAGGAGCGGGATGCCGAACCCGAGCGCACGCAGTGCCGGCACCAGAAAATCGCGCCTGCGCATGAACTCGGCACGTCGCTCCTCAAGCACCGCTATCGTGTCCGGGCGGAACGCCGCCAGAGCCGCAGCCTGCGCTGGTGCCGACGGACAGATGTAGGCATTCTGGGCGAGCCGCTCCATCTCCCGCACGTAGTCCGTCGGCGCAACGAGCCAGCCGAGTCGCCATCCCGTCATGTTGAAGTACTTCGAGAAGCTGTTGACGACGAAGAGGTCGTCGCCCAGCCCGAGCGCAGTCGGATGGTGCGGGCCGCCGTATGTGAGGCCTTGGTAGATCTCGTCGATCAGCGCGAAGCCCCGGCGGGCGCGTACCTCGGCGACAATCGCTTCGAGTGCCGCGGCGGGGACCACCGTCCCGGTGGGATTGGACGGCGACGCGAGCATGACCCCGCGTGTGCGTGCGCCCCACTGCCGCACGACGTCGGCATGCTCCAGCTGGTAGTGGCGCTCCGGACCCGACGGTATCGTTGTCGGGACCCCCTCGAACATGCGAACGAAGTGCCGATTGCATGGATAGCACGGATCCGGCATGAGCCATTCGTCGCCCGGGTCGACGAGCGCGCCCATGGCGATCAGGAACGCACCCGAAGCGCCGGAAGTCACGACGATGCGCTCGGGCGCGACGTCGATCCCGTAACGGTCTGCATAGAAGCGCGTAATCGCGTCCCTTAACGCGGGCGTGCCGAGCGCCGCCGTGTACCCGAGCGGCTGGCTCCGAAGCGCCGTCACCGCCGCCTCGATCACCTGCGGAGGGGCGGAGAAGTCGGGCTGGCCGATTTCCATGTGCACGACGCGCCGCCCTGCATGCTCGAGCTCTTCTGCCCGTCGGCCGATCTCCATCACATGAAACGGCTCGATGTCGCCCATGCGGGTGGCGAGCCGCAAATGTACCTTTCGATGCTGGGCACGCGTCGCCCTCATGAGGAATAGTTCCCGGGGTTCTCTGCGTCGGACATGCAACCGATTCTAGCGTGCTCCCCGAGCACCGGACGCCTGAGGAATAAGGCGCGAACGGCCTGCAAATCCTTGTTGGGGCGGGAGTTCGGACACTAGACTCCGCTCGATGCGCCCAGTTCCGGGCGTGCCCCGGGGTGCGCGACGTGGTGTTTCTCCAAGGAGGACGTGCTCCTGGCGCTGGCCAGCATGTGCCAGCTTCGGCGCATCCCGTTCGACGCCGCGCTCGTCCTGCGCGAGCTCCCGCCACCGTGCACGCTCGAGACGCTGCTGCACGCGGCAAGGCGGATCGGCTTCGAGGTCGGCGCCCCCGAAGCGCGTCCGGAGGAGATCCGCGCGCTCGGCACACCTTGCCTCGCGCTCTTCAAGGCCACGATAGAGGGGCACCAGTCCACCGCCGACGGCGGAGTGCCCGCACCAGGAACCGCGACGCACCGCGTAGCAGTCGTGCTGCCCATCTACCCCGAGCAGGGGCAGGCATTCGAGAAGCTCACGCGCGAGGGATACGCCGGACGCATGCTGTATGTGGAGAAACAGCGTGACCGCATCGAGAAGGAGCTGGACCTCAAGGTGCAGGAGTTCGCGATGCAGAGCCTGAGCGCCTCCATCGACCAGGGGCGCAAGCTTTTTGCCCAGCTGTACGTGTTGTCGCCGGTGCACCGCTCGCCCACGAGGCCGGGCGAGAGCGTTAAGGGGCGGGAAGTCGCGACCGCGGCGCGCGAGGCCCTAGAAGCCGATACCGATTCCGCCGTACCAGCCGCTGCCGTCGGGGAGCCAGGCATAGCCGCCGAAGGGCTGGAAGCGTGGTTCCTAATGGGGCGTGTGCCAGCCCGGCCCCCAGCCGCAGCGATAGACGCAGGCAGACTCCATAGCCATGCGCGTGCGCGCATCCTGATCTGCCTGCGCGGTGATCGCGTCGATGCGCTGCGCGTCCTGCTCCGCGCTCAGGATATAGTCGATCACACGCCGGTCGACGCCTGCGCGACGCAGTTCCGCTTGCTGCGCATCCGTGAGTTGCAGCCGGGTTCCGGTCTGGTAGTACCGCCAGATGATTTCCTCGTCGGGCACAACCTCCTGCGCTAGCCGCGCGATGGTCGGGATGGTAAGCCGCCCCGGTGCCTGTGGAACGACCCGGGCCCACTGCTGCGGCGTCATCCGGGCGAGGACCGGATTGCCTTCCGCGTCGCGCTGGCCGACGCCCGGCCGGCTGTGGGGCGAGGTCGCGCAGCCGGCAGCGGCGAGGACGAGTAGGGCGAAGGGAATGATCCGCATTGCAGGTATCGTCTCCGATTGACTGAAGAACGCGTTAGCGCACCCGGAGTTGACGACCTCTCACCTGGCAAACTGCGCAGCGACGGCGCGCTCCACGCCGGCCGTTTGCATATTCTGCCATGCGGTGGCGAGCGAGCCTCCCGTGTCGATCGCGCGACAGGCGTCTTCGATCACCACGACCGCAAATCCCGCCTTCCGCCCGTCCACCGCGGACCACGCAACGCAGAAGTCCGTGGCGAGTCCGCACAGGAACACCCGCCGGATGTCGCGCTCGCGAAGGTAGCTGGCAAGCCCGGTCGAGTGCTTGCCGTCCGCCTCGACGAACGCCGAATAGCTGTCGACGCCCGGGTGGTAGCCCTTGCGCACGACGAGTTGCGCGTGCGGGATGGCGACGTCCGGATGCAGCGCTGCACCTGATGTTCCCTGCACGCAATGGTCGGGCCACAGGATCTGTTCGCCGTAGGGCAGGCGGATGCGCTCGAACGGCTGGCGGCCCGGATGGCTCGAGGCAAACGAGATGTGGTGCGCGGGATGCCAGTCCTGCGTCAGGACGACGTTCGCGAAGCGGCGCGCGAGAGCGTTGATCACCGGCACGACCGCGTTCCCTGCGGGCACCGCAAGCGCCCCATCGGGCATGAAATCGTTCTGCAGGTCGACCGCGAGAAGCACGTCGCGCTCGTCTGTGGAGATCATCGGGCGGATCCGTGACGGGGATGATAGCGATGTGCCCATGTTACGCCGCCGGGTCGATTCCAAGTGCGCCGAAGACCGGGGACTATAATCCGGCGTCCGATAACGATACCTCCCAGGCAGGACGCCCGCCATGGACGACAGTCTGCGCAAGGCCGCGCTTGACTACCACCGACTCCCACGCCCCGGCAAGATAGCGATCAGCCCGACCAAGGGCCTCGTCAACCAGCGCGACCTCGCGCTCGCTTACTCGCCCGGCGTCGCGGCCGCGTGCGAGGAGATCAAGCGCGATCCGGCCGAAGCCGCGACGCTCACCTCGCGCGCGAACCTCGTCGCGGTCATCTCCAACGGCACTGCAGTGCTGGGTCTGGGCAACATCGGCGCCCTCGCCGGCAAGCCGGTGATGGAGGGCAAAGCCGTCCTCTTCAAGAAGTTCGCCGGCATCGACGTCTTCGACCTCGAGATAGATGAGCAGGACCCCGACAGGCTGGTCGACATCGTCGCGGCGCTGGAGCCGACCTTCGGCGGCATCAACCTCGAGGACATCAAGGCACCAGAATGCTTCGAGATCGAGCGGAAGTTGCGCGCCCGCATGAAGATCCCGGTGTTCCACGACGACCAGCACGGTACCGCGATCATCGTGGGGGCGACGGTCATCAACGGGCTGCGCGTGGTCGGTAAGGACATCGCGGAGGTGAAGCTCGTCGTCTCCGGTGCGGGCGCTGCCGCGCTCGCCTGCCTCGACCTGCTGGTCGAGCTCGGGCTTCGCATGGAGAACATCTGGGTCACCGACATCGCTGGCGTCGTGTACGAGGGGCGCAAGGAGGTGATGGACGCCAACAAAGGGCGCTACGCCCGCAAGACCGACGCGCGCCGCTTGGGCGAGGTGATCGGCGGAGCGGACGTCTTCCTCGGTCTCTCGGCCGGCGGGGTGCTGAAACCGGAGATGGTGAAGGAGATGGCCGACCGACCGCTGATCCTCGCCCTTGCAAACCCGGACCCGGAGATCATGCCGGACGTCGCGAAGGCGGCGCGCCCCGACGCAGTGATCGCGACCGGGCGGTCCGACTATCCGAACCAGACGAACAACGTGCTCGTCTTCCCGTTCATATTCCGCGGCGCGCTGGACGTAGGCGCAACGCGGATAAACGAGGCGATGAAGATCGCCGCAGTTCACGCGATCGCCGACCTCGCGACCGCCGAGCAGTCGGACATCGTCAATGCAGCGTATGGCGAGCAGAACGTCAGGTTCGGCCCGGAGTACTTGATCCCGCGCCCGTTCGATCCCCGGCTGATCGTGCAGATCGCGCCGGCGGTGGCGCGTGCAGCCATGGATTCGGGCGTGGCGACGCGCCCGATCGCGGACCTCGGCGTGTACCGCGATTCGCTTCAGCAGTTCGTGTACAGCACCGGCTTCATGATGAAGCCGATCTTCGCGGCGGCAAAGGCTGCGCCCCGCAAGATCGTTTTCGCCGAGGGCGAGGATGAGCGCGTTCTGCGCGCGGTGCAGGTGGTCGTCGACGAACAGCTCGCGCACCCCATCCTGATCGGGCGGCCGGCGGTGATCGAGCGGCGCATCGAGCGCTACGGGCTGCGGATCCGGAGGGGCGCCGACTTCGATCTGGTGAACCCCGAATCCGACCCGCGCTACCGCGAGTACTGGGAGGAGTACTACCGCCTCACCGAACGGCGCGGCGTGTCGGTACGGTACGCGCAGATCGAGATGCGCCGGCGCAACACCGCGATCGGCGCGATGGCGATCCATCGCGGCGAGGCCGACGGCATGCTGTGCGGGACTTTCGGCACGCACGGCCTGCACCTGCACTACATCGACCAGATCCTAGGGCGCCAGCGGGGCGCGAGCGCGTACTACGCGATGAACGCGCTCATCCTGCCGAAGCGCACGGTGTTCCTCTGCGACACCTACGTCAACTACGACCCGACCGCGGAGCAGGTCGCCGAGATGACACTGCTAGCAGCCGAGGAGATCCGCCGCTTCGGCCTAGTGCCGCAGGTCGCGCTGCTGTCGCACTCGAATTTCGGCACCAGCGATGCGCCGGCCGCGCGGAAAATGCGCGACGCCCTCGGGCTGATTCGCAGCCGCGCACCCGATCTCGACGTCGAAGGCGAGATGCACGGCGACGCCGCGCTGTCGACGGAGGTGCGCGCGCAGGCCTTCCCGCGTGCGCGCCTGAAGGGCGACGCGAACCTGCTCATCATGCCGACGCTCGACGCCGCCAACATCGCGTTCAACCTGCTCAAGACCGCGGCGGCCGACGGCATCACCATCGGTCCGATGCTGCTCGGCTGCTCGGCCCCGGCACACATCCTCACGCCATCGGCGACGGTGCGCCGCATCGTGAACATGACCGCACTCACGGTAGTCGACGCGAACGCGCAGCGGACGCTGTTCTCGGCCTGACGGACGCCGCGGTTGCCCCGCGACATGCGCAAGAAGACTGCCCTGATACTGACCGGCGGCGGCGCGCGCGCCGCCTACCAAGTCGGCGTCGTGAAGGCGGTCGACGAGCTGCTCGGGCGTCCGCGCGAGAATCCGTTTCCGATCGTCTGCGGGACGTCGGCCGGCGCGATCAACGCCGCGGCGCTCGCCATCCGCGCCGACAACTTCGCGGAGGCGGTGAGGCATCTGCTCGGCGTGTGGGAGAGCTTTCGGGTGCATCAGGTGTATCGCGCGGACTGGCCCGGCATTGTCCGCACGGGGGCGCGCTGGGTCTCCGCGCTGCTGCTGTTCTCGCGCGCCAATCCGGTCGCGCTACTCGACAACACGCCGCTGCGCGAGATGCTCGCGCGCTCGATGGAGTTCGGGCGGATCGCGGCGAACATCGACGCGGGCGCGCTGCACGCAGTTGCGGTCACCGCGTCCGGGTACACATCCGGGCAGAGCGTCACCTTCTACGAGGGCGGCTCGGGGCTCGAGCAGTGGGAGCGCAGCCAGCGCGTCGGTGCGGCGACGCCGCTCAGCGTCGAACTGCTGCTCGCGTCGAGCGCGATCCCCTTCATCTTTCCCGCGGTGAAGTACCACCGCGAGTTCTTCGGCGACGGGTCGATGCGGCAGATAGCGCCGATCAGCCCGGCCCTGCATCTGGGTGCCGACCGGGTGCTGGTGATCGGAACCGGACGCCAATGGCAGGACGCGCCGCGGATGCGGTCCACCCTGTACCCCTCGCTCGCACAGATTGCGGGCCACGCGCTCAATTCTATCTTCCTCGACAGCCTCGCGGTGGACATCGAGCGCCTGCAGCGCATCAACAGGACCCTTCAGTGCGTGGCGCCGGAAAAAGCGCACGAGTTCGGCCTCACGCTCCGTCCGATCGACGTGCTCGTGATGCATCCCAGCCAGCCGATCGAGCGGATCGCCGCGCGCCACGTCCACGACTTCCCTCCTGCCGTGCGCTTCCTCCTACGCGCGGTCGGCGCGATGAACCGCAACGGCTCGAACCTCGCAAGCTACCTGCTGTTCGAGGCGCCGTTCTGCAAGGCGCTCATCAATCTCGGGTACGCCGACACGATGGCGCGCCGCGACGAGATGCTGGCGTTTTTGGGGCGCGCGGCCTAAACTGGTTCTTACCGCCGCGCGGTGCCGCCGCCATGAGCCAGGAAACGCCCCTCCAGGATCCGTTCGAGTTCCTCAAGAAGCTCTGGAGCCCGATGGGTGTGCCGATGCCGGGCATCGTGGCGCCGTTGCTCGATCCGAAAGAGGTCGACAAGCGCATCGCCGACCTCAAATCGGTGGAGAACTGGCTCAGCATGAATCTCAACGTGCTGCGCATGACGATCCAGGGCCTGGAGATGCAGCGGGCGACGCTCGCCGCTTTCCAGTCGATGCAGCCGCAGGGCTCCGCCCAGAGCGCGCAGGCCGATTCGGGGGGTGCCGTCGCGAGCGCGGCCGAGGCCTGGTGGAGCTTCCTGCAGAGCCAGACCCAACCGCCGGCGGCGCCCCAGCCCGAGAAGAAGCCGCGGAAATGAGCTCGCCGCGTGCGGCGCCGACGGTAGCGTTCCGTGCGGGACACGCCCGCGCGGCGGACTGGCAGGATTCGGTCGAGGAGGCGTTGCGGCAGATCGGGCCCGCACAGCCCGGTGCGAACCTCGGCTTCCTCTATGTCAGTGACCGTCTGGGCGGCGACGCGGCCGAGATTCTCGCGCGGGTCCGCGAGGCGACCGGCGCGGCCGACTGGGTCGGCACCGTAGGCGTCGGGGTGCTTGCGACTGGGGCCGAGTACATGGACGAGCCGGCCGTGGCGATCATGGTCGGCGCGATGCCCGAGGGCGAATTCAAGGTGTTTTCCGGCAAGTCGCGCGCACCGCAGCTCGGCGCGCGGACCGCGAGCGGTGCCGAGGCGGCGCACTTCGCGATCGTGCACGGCGACCCGAACACCGAAGACATGCCGGAGCTGATCGAGGACATGTCGAGCAAGGTCGCGAGCGGCTATCTCGTCGGCGGCCTGTCGAGCTCGCGGGCGGCCAACGTCCAGTTCGCGAACGGAGTGCTCGAGGGCGGGCTCTCCGGCGTCGTGCTCTCGTCGCGCGTCGAAGTGACCACGCGCCTTACGCAGGGCTGCATGCCGCTCGCCGCGCGGCACGTCGTGACCGAAGGCGAGCGCAACATCATCGTTAGCCTCGACGGCCGGCCCGCGCTCGACGTCCTGCGCGAGGACATCGGCGAAGCGCTCGGGCGCGACCTGCGCCGCGCCGCACAGGTCATTCATGCCGGCCTGCCGGTGCAGGGGTCCGACACCGGCGACTACATGGTGCGAAATCTCGTCGGGTTCGACCCCAAGAACGGGTTCATCGCGATCGGCGCGTACGTCGAGAAGGGGATGCCGATCATGTTCTGCAAGCGCGACGCGATCAGCGCCCGCGAGGATCTGCACCGCATGCTCGACAGCATCGGCGCCGACCTCGACGGCCCGCCGAAGGGCGGGCTCTACTATTCGTGCCTGGGCCGCGGCGAGAACATGTTCGGGAAGCGCGCGGCGGAGCTAGAGCTGATCGCGCGGCGGCTCGGCGAGTTCCCGCTCGTCGGCTTCTTCTGCAACGGCGAAATCTCCCATGACCGGCTGTACGGGTACACCGGCGTCCTGACGCTCTTCCGGTAGGCGGGAGTGAACGAGCGGGTTGCCGTCGTCACCGGCGCGAATCGGGGCATCGGGTTCGAGATCGTCCGGCAACTCGCGCGCAGGGGCGTGCGCGTTGTGCTCACCGCGCGCGATTCGGAGAAGGGCGAGGCCGCCCGCGCGCGGCTCGCGGGGGAGGGCCTCGACGTCGCGTTCCGGGCCCTGGACGTGCGCGATGCGGATCAGGGGCGCGCCGTCGCGGCATGGGTCGAGCGCGAGCTCGGCCAACTCGACATCCTGGTGAACAACGCCGGTGTGCTGATCGATCCGAAGGGCACGCGGGCCGCGACGGTCGACGGTGAGGTGCTGCGCGAGACGCTGGAGACGAATGTCGTCGGCGCGCTCCTCGCGACGCAGGCGTGCCTGCCGCTGATGCGCGCGCGCGGGTACGGCCGGATCGTCAATGTCTCGAGCGAGCTCGGGCAGCTCGCGTCGATGGGGGTCGGGACGCCTGCGTACCGGATCTCGAAGGCGGCACTTAACGCACTGACGCGCGCGCTCGCGGCGGAGCTCTCGGGGACGAACGTCAAGGCGAACGCGATGAGCCCCGGCTGGGTTCGCACCGACATTGGTGGGCCGGCCGCTCCGCGCAGCGTGGAAGAGGGAGCGGACACTGCGGTGTGGCTCGCGACGCTGCCGGACGACGGCCCGAGCGGGGGCTTCTTCAAGGACCGGACGCCGATCGAATGGTGAATCCATGCACCTCAACGACGCGGGACCCACAGAGGATCTGCGATTTATGATTCGCGGCTCGCGTTTCGCGTCCATCCACTCACGAACTTTCACACCAAGGAGGATCAAGTGACCAAGGCAATTCGATTCCACAAGACGGGCGGGCCCGAAGTGCTCGTGTGGGAGGACGTCGAAGTCGGCGCACCCGGCCAGGGCCAGATCCGCATCAAGCAGCACGCGGTGGGGCTCAACTACCTCGACGTGTACAACCGCAGCGGGCTGTACGCGATGCAGCTCCCCGCGGTGTGCGGCAACGAGGGTACCGGCGTGGTGGAAGCCGTCGGACCGGGCGTCAACGACCTGAAGGTCGGTGATCGCGTCGCGTATGCGTCGCCACCGATGGGGTCCTACGCGGAGGCGCGCCTGTTCCCGGCGGATCGCGTGGTGAAGATGCCCGAGAAGATCTCGTTCGAGACGGCCGCTGCGATGATGCTCAAGGGCATGACCGTCCAGTACCTGATCAAGCGGACGTTCAAGGTGCAGCCCGGGATGACGGTACTGTGGCACGCCGCCGCCGGCGGCGTGGGCCTGATCGCATGCCAGTGGCTCAAGGCGCTCGGCGTCAAGGTCATCGGCACCGTCGGCTCGGACGAGAAGGCGGCGCTCGCGAAAGCGCACGGCGCTGAGCAGACGATCGTGTACACGCGCGAGAACTTCGTCGACCGGGTGAAAGAGATCACCGGCGGCAAGGGCGTTCCCGTCGTGTATGACTCGGTGGGCAAGCTCACTTTTGCCGGCTCGCTCGACTGCCTGCAACCGTTCGGCATGATGGTCAGCTTCGGCAACTCGTCCGGCGCGGTCGACCCGATTCAGCCCACCATCCTGGCCGCGAAGGGCTCGCTCTTTCTCACCCGACCGACGCTCAACACGTACACCGCGAAGCGGGAAGATCTCGTCGCGTGCGCAGCGGATCTATTCGAGACGGTCGGCTCCGGCAAGGTGAAGATCGAGATCGAGCAGCGCTACCCGTTGAAGGACGCCGCGCAGGCTCATCGGGACCTCGAGGCGCGCAAGACGACCGGCTCGACCATCCTCCTGCCGTGACCGGGGGACCTCCGCTTCTTTCGCGGGAGGGCGCGCGGGGACAGAGGGAAGTGGACCGCACTGCGCTCTATCCGGAGATCGAACCGTACGCGTCGGGCATGCTGCCGCTCGACGAGATCCACACGATGTACTGGGAGGTTGCGGGATGCCTGGAGGGCATCCCGGTCGTCTTCCTGCACGGCGGGCCCGGTTCCGGCTCGACGCCTAAGCACCGCCGGTTCTTCGATCCGGCCGCGTACCGCATCGTCGTGTACGACCAGCGTGGCGCGGGCCGCTCCACGCCGCTCGGCGAGCTGCGCGAGAACACCACGCCGCATCTGATCGACGATCTCGAGCGCCTGCGACGGCTTCTCGGCGTCGAGCGCTGGCTCGTGTTCGGCGGCTCCTGGGGGTCGACCCTCGCGCTCGCCTACGCCGAGGCGCATCCGGAGCGGTGCCTAGGGCTCGTTCTGCGCGGCATCTTCTTGTGCCGCAAGAGCGAGATCGACTGGTTCCTCTACGGCCTGCGCAACATCTTCCCGGAGCCGTGGGAGAAGTTTGCCGGCTTCCTCCCGCCCGACGAGCGCGATCACCTGCTGCGCAATTTCCACCGCCGGCTGGTCGACCCCGATCCGGCCGTGCACATGCCGGCGGCGAAGGCGTGGAGTGTGTACGAGGGGTCCTGCTCGACGCTGCTGCCGTCGCGCGAGACGGTCGACCACTTCGCAGGCGACGTCGTCGCGCTGGGTCTTGCGCGCATGGAGGCGCACTACTTCGTGCACGACGTCTTCCTGCCCGAGAACGCATTGCTGGCCAACGCGCACCGCTTGCACGAGATTCCCGGCGTTATCGTGCAAGGCCGCTATGACGTCGTGTGTCCGATCGTCTCGGCGCACGACCTCGTCGCGGCGTGGCCGGAGGTGGAGTACCACATCGTGCCGGACGCGGGGCACTCGGTGTGGGAGCCGGGGATCTGCGCCGCGCTCGTTGCCGCCTGCGAGCGGTTCAAACACCGCCTGGCGTGACCTCGACTGCGGTGGGCTTCGCTCGCCGGAACCCGACCCACTCGTTCACGAGCAGCGCGCCGACCACGATGAGGCCCCCGGCGAGCGCGAGCTCGGTGGGACGCTCGCCGACGCCGATCCAGACCCAGAGCGGCGCGAGGATCGTCTCGATCAGGGCGAGCAATCCGACCTCGCCCGCGGAAAGATAACGCGTCGCCTTGGTCATCAGGAGGCAGCCCAGCCCGAGCTGGATGCAGCCCATCGGTGCGAGCAGGGCGAGATCGCCCCCGCTCGCCTCGAGGGGCAGGGCGAAGGGCAGGGCGACCGCGATCGAGATGAGCCCCGCGATCATGACCGCCGGCACCATGTCCACTGCCGCGTGCATCCTGCGCAGGACGATGACGTTCAGCGCAAAGCCGAGCGGCACTCCGAGAGCGAGCAGGTTGCCGAGGCTCCTGCCTGCGTCCAGCCCCTCGGCGAACATGAGGGTGATGCCCGCGAGGGCGACGGCAATTGCGATCCAGGTGCGCAGCGGCACCCGCTCGCGCAGCAGGAGCCATCCCAGCGCCGCAACGAAGAACGGTCCGGTGCTCATGAGCACGAACGTGTTCGCCGCCGTGTTGCGCGTGAGCGAGAGGATGAAGAAGAAGAACTGCGAGGCGAGCAGGGCCCCGGCGAGCACGCCCGGGAGGCCAACCGCTGCGATCTTCGACCAGACCGCGCCGCGGTGCCACCAGGCGAGCACCGCGAACAGGAACGGGGCCATGAAAACCGAGCGCCAGAAGACGATCTCCCAGCCGTCGGTGATCGCGACCTTCCGCACGAAGATGCCGCCGGTGCTCCAGCAGAGCCCGGCGGCGATCATGAGCAGCACGCCCTTGCGGCGCGCCGCTGCGTCGATGCTCAATCGGTCACCCGGTCGCGGCGAAACCGCGCGATTCTACCGGAGCGCGCAAACGAAACGCCGCGGGACGTGCCCGCGGCGTTTCTGTTGCGCTGCGCGGCAACTAGATCTTGAGCAGCTTCATTGCCTTTGCGAGCGTGTCGACCGCTTCCTGGTGTTTGCCCGCCTTGTGCAGGGTCTCGCCTTCGGTGCGCAGCTTTTTCACCTCCGCCATGTCGGCGGCGGAGAGCTGGGGATTCTTGGCGAGCGCTGCGTCGATCTTGGCCATGTCCTGCGGGCAGTGAAAGGCGAACGCGGGCGCAACTGCAAAGGCAGCGACTGCAATCAACGACTTCAACGGAGCTTTCACTGGGTCTCCTCCTGGTTCTGGCGGATTGACGGATCGGGACGCCGGGCCGGCGTCCCGGCCGGCCGCGCCCGCGCTAGGGGAACAGCCCCGACCGCGGCATTATTCCACCGTTGGCCGGCCCGCAACGGCAGCGGCGTTGCGGCGCTGTCGATGGCCGTCGGGGCAGCGCCCCGCCCGCGCGCGCCCGGCGGCAATCCTGCACGGGTGGCGCGGCATAGCGGCGGTCGCTTCGCAACGATGCGCGTAGAATCTTGCCGCACATCTGCCTCGACCCCATATCGTAGGTTGTGAACGCGCCGCATCCCCCGCTCGCCGTTTCCCAGGACTGGTTGCGTGCGCGTTTCGCGGCGCCCCGGCCGTTTGCGCCGGTGACCACGGGCGATGGTCACCTGTTCCGCAGGGAAGGAGGGATCCGGCCTGCCGCAGTGCTTGTGCCGGTCGTGAATCGCGACGACGACCTCACCGTCCTGTTCACGCGGCGCACCGCGCATCTCCACGACCACGCCGGCCAGATCAGCTTCCCTGGCGGTCGCACGGAAGGCGCGGAGTTGCCCCGTGACACTGCCCTCCGGGAGACCGCCGAGGAGATCGGTCTCGCGCCCGACCGCGTCGAGATCCTCGGGCACCTCAACGAGTACACGACGGTGACCGGCTACCGCGTCACGCCGGTGGTCGGGCTTGTTCAGCCGCCGTTCGAACTCGCGCTCGACGACTTCGAGGTCGCGGAAGTCTTCGAGGTGCCGCTCGCCTTCCTGCTCGACCCCGCGAACCACCAGCGCAACCAGCTGATCCACGACGGCTTGGAGCGCCACTACTACGCAATGCCCTACGGTCCTTACTACATCTGGGGGGCCACGGCGGGCATGCTGATGAACTTCTACGCCTACCTCACCGCGCCGCGCTAGCGGCCCGCGCCCCACTCCAGCCCGAGCTTCGCCGAGCTGAAGCAACCTGTACCGTCGGCTTGCACGGCAACTTCTACCCCGCCCTCGCCTCACCGCGCTGAGCCGCGTCGCGACGCGCGCCTCGAATGCCACCGCATCGCCCTCGCGCCGGCGTGCGTCGGCGGCTCCGGCGAGGAGATCGCGGCACATGCGGTCGGGAGAAGGAGCGCACAACGATCCCGCAATCCGGTCGTGTCATCACCGGCGGAATCGGGTTCGCTATACTGGTCCGACCGCGGCTCAGAGGATCTCCACCATGCGAATCGAAGACCAGCGTCGCAGCGAGAACATCGAGGATCGCCGCGGGATGCGGATTCCCGGCGGGCGCGGCCTCGCCGGAGGCGGGATCGGCATCGTGGTGATCGCGCTGATCGCGCTGTTCCTGGGCATCGACCCGGGCGTCGTGATGCAGGGCATGCAGGAGGGTCCGGTCGCGACGGCACCTCAGCAGCCGGTCGAGACCAAGGCGCCCGCGCGCGAGGACCAGATGGCCGACTTCATCGCCGCCGTCGTCGGCAGCACCGAGGACACCTGGACGGAGATCTTTTCCCGCAGCGGGAAACGGTACGAGAAACCGGTGCTCGTCCTGTTCAGCGGCGCCGTGCAGTCGGCGTGCGGGTTTGCTCAGGCGGCCGTCGGACCGTTCTATTGCCCTGCCGACAACAAGCTCTACATCGATCTCGCCTTCTACCGCGATCTCCAGGACAAGTTCCGCGCCCCGGGCGACTTCGCGCAGGCCTACGTGATTGCGCACGAGGTCGGGCATCACGTCCAGAACCTGCTCGGGATCGCCGAGCAGGTCCGGCGCGCTCAGGCGCGTGGCGGCGAGCGGCAGGCAAACGCGCTCCAGGTCCGCATGGAGTTGCAGGCCGACTGCTTCGCCGGTATATGGGCGGCACACGCCAACCGTACTAGGCGGCTCCTCGAGCCGGGGGACGTGGAGGAAGGTCTGGGCGCGGCGGCGGCGGTCGGCGACGACCGGATCCAGATGGCCTCGCGCGGCTACGTCTCGCCCGAGTCGTTCACTCACGGGTCGAGCGAGCAGCGCATGCGCTGGTTTAAGCGCGGACTCGAGAGCGGAGATCTCAAGGCCTGCGACACCTTCGCCGCGCGGCAGCTCTAGCGCAGCGTACATCCGGCGAGCGCCGGGACCGGCGGTCGTCCCGGCGCCCGCTCGATAGCGAACCCGTCGCTTGCGTCGCGACGCTGCCGGGCTCGTTTGCGTATCGCAGTTTCAGTGGGCTCGCGATACGCGGGCTTCAGGCAACAAGGCGATGCAGGCGCGGCGGAGGCGGAGGAAGGCATGACCGCCTTGACTATAATCGCCGCTCGCCTCCCGGCCCCCCGTGTCCGAATGAGCTTTCTTTCGATCCTGATCGCGCTCGCGCTCGAGCAATGGCGCCCGCTCGTCGATCGTCGCGCCCTGTTCACGCCGATGTCGGGGTATGCGGGCGTGCTCGAGCGCAATTTCGACGCCGGCGAGGCACATCAGGGGACGCTCGCGTGGTTCCTCGCGATCGTGCCCGCCGTGGTGCTAGCGTGGGCACTCTACGCCACGCTCGCAGCGGCGAACCCGCTGCTCGGACTTGCGTTCAACGTACTGGTGCTCTACTTCACGATGGGTTTCCGCCAGCACAGTCATTACTTCACCGACATCCACAAGGCGCTGAAGGACGGCGAACTGGACAGCGCGCGCCGCATGCTCGCCGAGTGGCGCGGGCACTCATGCGACACACTTTCTGCGGCCGAGGTTGCGCGACTTACGATCGAGGGTGCGCTCACCGTTTCGCACCGCCACGTGTTCGGCCCGATCTTCTGGTTCGCCCTCCTGCCTGGCCCGTGCGGCGCGGTGCTGTATCGCTTCGCGCTCTTCCTCAGCCGTCGTTGGGGCGGAATGGGACGGGCCGGCGACATCGGGCCGCTCGTCGACCTTCCGGGGACCTCCGGAGCGACCGCCGATGTCGCGGGTCCGGACACGCGCGTCGCGCTCGGACGCACCGATGAGGTGGGCGCGAGCCGCTTCGGCGAGTTCGCCCGCAAGGCGTTCGGGGTGATCGACTGGGTGCCGGCGCGGGTGACCGCCACTGCATTCGCAGTCGTCGGCGACTTCGAGGACGCCGTCTACTGCTGGCGCACGCAGGCCGCGCGTTGGCCCGACCACCTCCTCGGCGTCGTGCTCGCCGCCGGGGCCGGCGCACTGGGGGTGCGCCTCGGCATGCCGGTGCCGCACGGCGCAACGCTGGAGGATCGGCCTGAGCTCGGCCTCGGGGAGGAAGCGGATACGCCGTTCCTCGACAGCGCCGTCGGCCTCATCTGGCGCGCGCTCGTCCTCTGGCTTGCCGTGTTGCTGGCGCTCAGCGTGGCGCGGGCGTTCGGCTAGGCGAACAGCTAGGCAGGCCGCCGCTCGGCGCCGCACTTCCAGCACGCGCCGAACTGCCCCTCGATTGATTCCCCGCACGACGGGCATGTCCATACGCTGCCGGCGGGCGGCGGCCGGCGCCAGACTTCGAGTAGCGCCTCGGCCCGCGCCCGGTCGGACTCGCGCACGAGGTGCAGCTCGAGCGCGCATTCGGTGAACGGGATCTCGCCGGCAAGGCGCGAGAGCAGCTCGTTCCTGATCCAGCAGCGGATTCCGTCGGCCTCCAGCACGTTCTTGAGGTGGTGGATCTCCAGGAGGTTGAGCGAGGTGAGGAGCGGCTTCATGCCCGCGCCGCTCCCTCGGCGTCGAGGATGCGGTGCAGGAGCTCGAGCCGCCGCGGATGGATCTCGCCGGTAGCCACCGCGGCGCGCACCGCGCAATCGGGCTCTGTGCGGTGCCGGCAATCGGTGAACCTGCAGCGACCGGCCAACGGTCGCAGCTCGGGGAAGCCGCGCTCGATACCCGCCGCGTCCAGATGCGCGAGCCCGAACTCCCGTACTCCGGGCGAGTCGACGATTGCACTCGCCGGGTCGAGGCGATGGAAGCGCGTCGCGGTGGTGGTGTGGCGGCCCGAATCGAGGAAGCGCGAGATCTCGCGCGTCGCGGCGTCGGCCTCCGGAACGAGCGCGTTTACGAGCGTCGACTTGCCCATACCCGACTGGCCGATCAGCACGGTCGTCTCGCCCAGAAGGCGCGCCCGCAGCGTCGCGACGTCCTGCTTGGCGCTCAGCTCGGCGATCGGGTAACCGGCGCTCGCGAACGGGGCGAGCCGCTCGCGCGCCGCGGCGGTGAGGGCGGTGAGGTCGGCCTTGTTGAGCACGAGCAGGACGCGAATCGACTGGCTCTCCGCCGCGACGAGGACCCGCGCGACCAACTCGTCGGCGAGGCTCGGCTCGCCGGCGCAGATCACCGCGACCTGCGTCGCGTTGGCGGCGATCAGCTTGCGGCGGTGTGGCGCGGCGCGGAGGAGAAGGGACGCGCGCGGCGCGATGTCTTCGATCACGCCCTCGCCGCGTGCCGTGCGCGCGATCCGCACCCGGTCGCCGCAGGCGACCACGCTTTCCCTGCCGCGCCGCACGCACCGGACGTACTCGCCGCCCTCCGCCGCGACCAGGTAGTTGCGGCCGAATGCGGCGACGACCTGACCCGCCTGCGGCTTGGACGGGGTCAAGCCGGAACGGGTGCGGCGAGCGACTGGAGGCGCGCGATGCGCAGCGCGGCCGGCGGATGGGAGTCGTAGAACGCGGAGTGGACCGGGTCCGGCGTCAGCGTCGCGGCGTTGTCCTGATACAGCTTGACCAGCGCGCGCACGAGGTCTCCCGCATCGGCGTGCTGCGCCGCGTACGCATCTGCCTCGTACTCGTGTTTGCGCGAATAGAGGCTGCCGAGCGGGTGCAGCAGGAACGTGAAGACCGGGACCGCCATGAAGAAAAGCAGGAGCGCAAGCGCCGTGCTGCGTGTCTCGACGCCCAGCCCGGTGTAGAACCACTGGCGATCGATGAGCCAGCCGAGCAACGCCAGGAACGCCAGGCTCCCGAGGAAGAGCCACGCGACGCGCTTCCAGACGTGCCTGAGCTTGAAGTGGCCGAGCTCGTGCGCGAGCACTGCCTCGACCTCGGGGGGCGCGAGGCGCGAGAGCAGGGTGTCGAAGAAGACGATGCGCTTGGCTGCGCCGAAGCCGGTGAAATACGCGTTGCCGTGGCTCGAGCGCTTCGAGCCGTCCATCACGAACAGGCCCTTCGCCCGGAAGCCGCAGCTTGCGAGCAGGCGCTCGATGCGCTCCTTGAGCGCCGCGTCCTCGAGCGGCGAGAACTTGTTGAACAGCGGCGCGATGAACGTCGGGTAGATGAGGAGGATGAGCAGGTTGAAAACCATCCAGGTGAGCCAAACGTACAACCACCAGTATCCGCCCATCTTGGCCATCAGCCAGAGCACGCAGAGGAGGAGAGGCACGGCGAGCGCAAGGCCGATCGCGATCTGCTTTAGGAGATCGGCGACGAACAGTTGCGGCGTCATGCGATTGAAGCCGAAGCGCGCCTCGATCCCGAATGTCCGCACGATCGAGAAAGGCAGATCGACGGCGCCAGTGATGAACGCCACGCTTAGGATGAGCGCAATGCCGTGCGCGTAGCCGCCCTGATCGAACGCCCGCGCCCAGAGATCGGAAAGCCCTTGCAGACCGCCGCCGAGCGTGAACGCGAGGAGGAGCGCCGCGGAGACGAACGTGTCGACGATGCCCAGTCGGGTCTTCGCCACGGTGTAGTCGGCGGCCTTCTGATGCGCATCGAGGCTCACGCTTCCGACGAACGCCGGGGGCACGCTGCGGCGGTGGGCCCGCACGTGCCGGGCGTGGCGCACGCCGAGCCACACGCGCGTCGCGGTAGCGACGGCGAGCGCGGCGAGAAACGCGATCGTGAGTACGTGCATGCGTGACCGGCGGGAGCGTGTGCGAGAATGCGATTCTACTCAACTACTTGAGTGCGCGATCGGGCAAATGCCCCAGGACCAGAACAATCTTGCCTGGCTCGACATGGAGATGACCGGCCTCGACCCGGAGCGCGACCGGATCATCGAGGTCGCAGTCGTGATCACGAACGCCCAACTCGACACGGTCGCCGAGGCGCCTGTGCTCGTCGTGCACCAGCCCGAGAGCGTGCTCGCGGCCATGGACGACTGGAACAAGAGCACACACGGCAAGAGCGGGCTCGTCGAGCGCGTGCGGGCGTCGCGGCTCGCCGAGGGCGACGTCGAGGAGCGCATGCTCGCGTTCCTCGCCGAACACGTCCCGTCCCGGGTCTCGCCGATGTGCGGGAACTCGATCTGCCAGGACCGGCGCTTCCTCGCGCGCTGGATGCCGCGGCTGGAGGCCTACTTCCACTACCGCAACCTCGACGTCTCGACCCTGAAGGAGCTCGTGCGCCGCTGGAAGCCGGAGCTTGCGAAGGGCGTGACGAAACAGGGCAAGCACGAAGCCCTCGCCGACATCCACGAGTCGATCGAGGAGCTGAAATACTACCGGGAGCACTTTATCCGGCTTTGACCGGCCGGAAGCGGGAGACGGGAAGCGGGGAGCGGGAAAGGCGGGCGCGCTGACGCGCGCTCCGCGCTACAACGGCACGACCTTGCCCGGGTTCATCAGGTTGTCGGGGTCGAACGTCCGCTTGATAGCGACCATCAGGTCGACCGCGTCGCCGTGCTCCTTCTTCAGCGACTTGATCTTCCCGGAGCCGATGCCGTGCTCGCCGGTGCACGTACCCTCCATCGACAGGGCGCGGTCGACCAGACGCTCGTTGAAGGCCTTGGCCTCGGCGAGGTCGGCATCGCTGTCGGGGCGGATCAGCACCATGCAGTGGAAGTTGCCGTCCCCAACGTGCCCGAAGAGCGGAATTGGCATCGAGGCCCGCTCGATGTCGCGCGTGGTCTCAATGATGCACTCGGTCAGCCGCGAGATCGGCACGCACACGTCGGTCGACACCGCACGCGTGCCGGGGCGCAGCTGCAGGCCGGCGAAGTAGGCCTGGTGCCGCGCCGACCACAGCCGGGTGCGATCCTCCGGCTTAGTGGCCCATTCGAACCCCTCGCCGCCGTTCTCGGTGGCGATCTCCTGGACGAGCTGCGCCTGCTCGGCGACGCCCGCTTCGGTGCCGTGAAACTCGATCCAGAGCGTCGGTTGCTCTTTGTAGTTTGTCTTGTTGTAGGCGTTGATGGCTTTCATCGTCAGGCCGCAGAGCGCCTCGCTGCGCGCAATCGGAATGCCGTGCTGGAGCGTCTGGATCACCGTATCGACAGCGCCTTTCATGTCCTTGAAAGAGCACACCGCGGCGGACATCGCTTCCGGCACCGCATAGAGCCGCACGGTCACTTCCGTGATGATCCCGAGCGTGCCTTCGGAGCCCACGAAGAGCCGCGTCAGGTCATAGCCGGCGGCCGACTTGCGCGGCCGGCGCGAGGTCCTGATGATCCGGCCGTCCGCAGTGACCACCGTGAGCGACAGCACGTTCTCGCGCATCGTGCCGTACCGCACCGCATTCGTCCCGGAGGCGCGGGTGGCGGCCATCCCGCCGATCGTTGCGTCCGCACCCGGGTCGACCGGGAACATCAGTCCGGCATGGCGGATTTCCTCGTTCAGCTGCTTGCGGGTCACGCCGGCCTGCACGGTGGCGTCGAGGTCCTCTGCGTGGACCGCGAGCACCTTGTTCATCTGGCTCATGTCGATGCACACGCCGCCTGCGTTGGCGAGAATGTGCCCCTCGAGCGAGGTGCCCACGCCGTAAGGGATCATCGGCGTGTGATAGCGCCGGCAGATCGAAACGATGTCGCGGACTTCTTCCGTGGATCGGGCGAACACCACCGCATCGGGCGCCGCGTACGGATAGTACGACTCGTCCTTGCCGTGATGCTCGCGCACGCCGCGCGACGTTGTAACGCGCTCGCCGAGCAGCTGCTGCAGGTCGGCGAGCAGCGCGGCGTCGAGTTCGCGTGCCTTGTTCATCGTCCAGCTCTCCGGGGGGATGGCTACTCGAGTTCGATCTTGCCGTCGAACGTCACGCTGAGCTTGAGTCCCGGCACCTCGAGGGTTATCGTCGCCGGAAACGTTTCGCTCCCCTTCGCGGCGCCGGATTCCATTGCGCGTGCGACCGCATGCTCGATCTCGCGCTGCGAGCTCACGCCCACCATCTTCAGGAACTTGCGGATGGACTGATTCAGGGTGTCGTCGTTCATCACTGCGCCTCGCTGGAGGAGGTGGGGGAGGTTAGTCCGGGGGGTGAGGCAAGTCAAATGAAGCGGCCGGCCCTCGCGGGCCGGTCAACCCCTCCGATACAAGCGGTAGCGTTCGCGGTCCCGAGGCCGATTCCCCTCCCATACGCGGCGCCAGTTGCCGGCGGGCGCGATCTCCGGCTCGCGCGCGCTCGCCTGGATGAGCAGGTAGGGACAGCCGGTCTGGCCGTGCGTCTCCGCGCGGCGCGTGACGAGCCCCGCGTGATAGTGGAACACGGCGCGCTGCGTCTCCCCGAGGCCGCGGCTCTCGACGCATCCGGCGTTCGGCGGCAGCGCCTTGCGCAGGCTCTGCGCCACCGGGCGGTACGTCTTGCCGTAGTCGATCCAATCGAGCCAGAGCGTCGTCGCGAGTCCCCACACGAGGGTCACGCCAGCCGTCCAGAAGGTGAGGCCGCGCAGCGTCGTCCGCTCGGCGCGGTGCACGAGCGTCAGCCACGCAACGGTGAGCAGGGCCGCGACGACGAGCGGCGCCCATTCGATGCGCATGACGAATCCCGGCTCGAGCCGCGCCGCGTGTCGAGAGATCGGCTCGGGAAAACCGACGAGCGTTGCGATCCACATGAACCACATGTAGCCTGCAGCGAGCGTGAAGGTCATTACGGCGAACCACGCCAGAGCGTTCGCAGCGCCGCGGCGCGCTCCCATCGCGGCGGCGCCGGCCGGGATCGCAAGCGGGACGAGCAGCGCGAGCATGTCCATCTCGCGCGGTCGCCCCATGGGCAGCAGAAGGATCAGCGCCACGATCGTTCCGACGAACGGCACGGCGAAGCCCGGTTCGCGGAGCTGCCGGCGGTATTCCCAGGTCGCCCAGATCGTCAGCGGCCAGACTGGCCAAGCCGCCCACACCAGCGTCTTGAGGATCTCCAGGACGGTGACGAGGCGCGGCGCGTGGCTCACCTGGGCGAGCTGCCACGCGAGCCAGCTCTCGAAGTACGGCGGCGCTCGCGTGGCGAGCGCCCACGGCCACGCGACGACGAGCGGGACCAGGATCGCGCAGCCCAACCCGACCGAGAACGCAAAGTTGCGCTGCCGGAACGACGTGCAGAGGGGCAGCACCAGCAGCGCTGCAGCGAGCGGCTGCAGGAGCGCGGCGAGCCCTTTCGCGAGGAACGCCACCGCGGTGCCTAGCCCGAAGCAGACGCCGCTCTTGATCGGTTTGCGATGGGAGATTGCGACGCCGTAATAGGCGGCCGCGAGCCCGGCGAGCATCGCGGTCTCCGCAGTGATCTCGTGCGCGTGCCAGAGCAGTCCGACGCAGCCCATCAGCGCCAGCACCGAGAGGTCGCCTTCGCGCTTGCCGTAGAGCTCGCGCGCCGCGAGGCGCACGAACCAGAGCGCGACGAGCACGAACAGGGCGCTTGCGAACCGCGCGGCGTCGTGCGGCGGGAGGAGGACCCCGAGTGCCCAGACGAACGTTCCCGCGACCCAGAAATAGAGCGGACCGTCCTCGAAGTATGGCTCCCCAGCGAGCTTCGGCATCAGCCACTCGCCGCTCGACAGCATCTGGTGCAGCATGCCGAATCCCACCGCGTCTTCGGTCTTCCAGGGGTCGTGACCCACGAGACCGGGCAGGAGGAACGCGGTGACGAACAGCGCGAGCGGCCACCCGGTGAGCGGCAACCGGATCGGCGCCGCAAGCCAACTGGGAAGTCGTGCGGGCCTGGCCGCCACTATCCGACGACCGTTACGATTTCGCCCGGTGGCGCAATCTCGCTGGGCTCGGCTGCGCCGACGACGAGGAAGCGGAGCATGCGCGCGATTCTACCCGTGGCGTTCGTCGCGACGTCCCGGAAAAATGAAAAAGGCAGCCGCAGCTGCCTTTGTCCGGAGCGATGCCGTCGTCAGCCGGCGGCGGGTACCTTCGGCGCCGACTTGGTGCCGGTCTTCGCCGCGCCACGAGTGTACTTCTGGCGGAACTTCTCAACGCGGCCGGCGGTGTCCACGATCTTCTGCTTGCCGGTGTAGAAGGGATGACACGCGGCGCAGACCTCGACGTGCAGCTCCTTGCCGAGCGTCGAGCGCGTCATGAACGTGTTGCCGCACGAGCAGATGACCTTGATTTCCTTGTACTGCGGATGGATGCCGGATTTCATCGGTGGGTCCTTTCGGTCGGGGCTCGGTCTCGCGGGCCGCGCAAAGCGCGGCGAGCGCGTTTCGAGCCGGTGAAAACGAGCATGATTATGTCAGAAAACGGCAGCCAAATCAATGACTCAGCCGCGGCGCATCGCGTCGAAGAAGTCGGCGTTGGACTTCGTGGCTTTGATCTTGTCGACGACGAATTCGGCCGCTGAGGGGTGCGGCGCGGACTCGGCGGGGCAGAGCCGCTGGGGCGGGGAGCGCGGCGACCTCGAGGCCGGGACAGACACCCGCACTAGCCACGGCGCATCGAGTCGAAGAAGTCGGCGTTGGATTTCGTGGCTTTGATCTTGTCGACGAGGAATTCGGCCGCCTCGAGGTCGTCCATCGGATAGAGCAGCTTGCGCAGCACCCACACCTTCTGGAGGATCGGCTGCTCGATCAGCAGCTCCTCGCGGCGGGTGCCGGAGCGGTTGACGTTGATCGCCGGGAAGATCCGCTTCTCGTACATGCGCCGGTCAAGGTGGATCTCCATGTTGCCCGTGCCCTTGAACTCCTCGTAGATCACGTCGTCCATCCGCGACCCGGTGTCGATCAGCGCGGTGGCGAGGATCGTGAGGCTGCCGCCCTCCTCGACGTTGCGCGCCGCGCCGAAGAAGCGCTTCGGCCGCTGCAACGCGTTGGCATCGACGCCGCCGGTCAGCACCTTGCCTGATGACGGCACCACCGTGTTGTAGGCCCGCCCGAGCCGGGTGATCGAATCGAGCAGGATCACCACGTCGCGTCCATGCTCGACCAGGCGCTTCGCCTTCTCGATCACCATCTCCGCGACCTGCACATGGCGCACCGCCGGCTCGTCGAAGGTCGAGCTGATCACCTCGCCCTTCACCGAGCGCTGCATGTCGGTGACCTCCTCCGGCCGCTCGTCGATCAGAAGCACGATGAGGTAACACTCGGGATGATTCGACGTGATGGCATGCGCGATGTTCTGCAGCAGCACCGTCTTGCCGGTGCGCGGCGGCGCCACGATCAGACCGCGCTGCCCCTTGCCCAGCGGCGCCACCAGATCGATCACCCGCGCCGACATGTCCTTCTTGGTCGGATC
>DATIDG010000081.1:0-60696 GCA_035456405.1 Burkholderiales bacterium
CGGCGACAACAACGGAGTCGTAGGCGCCACCAACCCGCCCGCCGGACAAGGCTACAACGCCCCCGCGATGGCGCCCGCTGCCGTCCCGAACCCATCGGCTGTGGCGGTCGGGGCAGCCAACGAGGTCACGAACTTCTGGCAACACCTGCGGATCTCGGGCTTCGTAGGGGGCCCGAATCAGGGCACCGGTTCAACCACGCAGCCCACCAACGCGGTCGGCGGGATCATCGGCGTTCAGACAGGCGGTGTGGGCCTGAACGGCCTGATCGTCTGCTCGGCGAACATTCCGGACAAGATCGCCACCGCGGTCGATGCGCAACTCGACGACCAGCGTTCCAGCGCAGGCAGTCTCCGCGGGCAACTGCAGGTGGGATCGAACCCGGACACAGGCGCCGCGGCCGCAAACTACGTCGAGGACGGCACTAGCCAGTACCTCCTCTGCAAGGGCATCTAGCCGCACGAAACGAGCATCGTCCGGCCCGCCGCCCCGCGTGGCGGGGGTTTCGTTTCTGCGATCCGTCAGCGAGCGCCACGGCGGCCGGATCAGGAGCGCGCTGACCGAGGAAACGCTCGCCGCCCGACCGCCGCCGTAGGTGCCGGCCACGCTGGGATTGGGGCGCTTCCCGTCCCGCCGCCGGCTCTCAGGCGGCGGGAAGCCTGAGGCTGCCGCGTCGCGCCGGGGAATAGGCCGCCACGATGCCGCGTTCAATGTAGCTGCTCGGAGACACCCGCGCCGCGGGTCGCTAGCAGCACCAGCTCGTCGAGCGCTAGCTGCAGCGGCCGCGGATCTTCGCCGTCGCCCGTCAACAACTCGATCGCGCACGGCGCTATCGCGTGGATGAACGTCTTTTGGCTTAACGCTGCGTCCGTTCTACGCCGCGACCTGATCGAATCGTGGGCTGCTGAATAACTACGGAGACGTTCGCAGTCGTTCCTCATGGCTTGGGCGAACGAGCATAGGCCGGAATCTGGAAAGTGCGGCGGTAAGCGCTTGGCGACAGCCCGGTCATGCGCTTGAACAGGCGCCGGAAGAACGCTGGATCCTCGTACCCGATCTTCCACCCGATGTCGTCCACCGGTGCGTCGGTCCGCTCCAGTCGGCGCTTTGCCTCTTCGACGCGCAAGCGCTGGACATACTCGATCGGGGAATAGCTGGTCGAGGCGGTGAACCGGCGCTTGAAGGTACGTTCCGCGAGGCCCGATCGGCGCACCATTTCCTCAACTGGGTTCGGCGTCGAAAAGTTCTTAGTCAGCCACTCCTGGGCATCGAGCACGGCGGCATCGGTGTGGTTCCTGGGGCCATCGAACACGATGTAGGGTGCGAGTCCGTCCTGGTGCCACTGGAGCGCGAAGAACCGGGCGACCGACTGCGCAGCGGTCGCGCCGACATGGCGCGCGATGAGGTATAGGGCCAGGTCGTGCCAGGACGTCGCGGCACCTGACGAAACCAGCTGCTGCCGGTCTCCCGCGACGACGAGCACGCGCTCCGGGCTGGCTTGTACGTTGGGAAAGCTCCGCTTGAACGCGGACGCATAGCTCCAGTGGACCGTGCTTTCGCGCCCATCGAAAAGCCCGGTTTCGGCGAGGAGGAATATGCCCGAGCACGCCGAGCACAGGCTCGCACCGCCCTCGTGCATGGTCCTGAGCCAATCGACGATCTCCGGGTACCGGTTCTGACGCCACCCCTCGGCACCCAGCAGGACCGAGGGCACGATCACTACGTCGGTCGTCTCGACCTCGTCAATGCCGCGATGTGCCTGCACGGCCAATCCGCTGGCCAGGCTCACAGGGCCCCGCCTGGTCGCGACGATCTCGACCTTGAACGGCAACCGGTCAGCAACGACGCGGTCGCCCTCGGCCAGCATCACGAACGAGTTCATGACGTCATACAGGCCGCTCAAGGTCGAGATCACCGCATCAGGGATCGCGACAAGGCTGACGTGCAGCGGCGACGTGCTCTTAACCATTGGTCGTGGGCTCCTGGCTCGTTTGGACCGATCCTGGCGCGAATGCCACTCAACGTTTCCGCCTGCGACCTCCACCATTCAGACCGTCGAGTCGCGGTCGCGCCTCGAATCCTGAACTCTGATGGAGGACACTCAGATGAGATTGGACCAACAGAAGCTGGGCGGCCTACTTGAAAAGGTCGTCGATGACCTCTCCGCCGGCTACGGCGGCGTCATGGTGAGTCTAGGGAGCAAGCTCGGCCTTTACAAGGCCCTGGCTGGCGCGGGACCGCTAACCTCGCAGGAGCTCGCCAGCCGCGCCGAGTGTGCAGAGCGTTACGTGCGCGAGTGGCTGAATTCCCAGGTCGCGGGCGGTTACGTCAGCTACCACGCGGCGAGCGGCACCTACGAGCTGACGGCTGAGCAGGCCTATGTGCTCGCCGAGGAGGACAGCCCGGTCTTCATCCCACCGGCGTGGCAGGTGGTCGCGTCGATGTGGTTCGATGAAAACAAGGCGCTCGACGCTATCCGCCACGGGCATGGCGTCAGCTGGAGCGACCATGACGAGCGGCTCTACTGCGGCGTCGCCGCTTTCTATCGCAACGCCTATCGCGGCAGCCTCGTGGCTGAGTGGTTGCCCGCGCTGGAGGGCGTCACCGACAAGCTCCAGGCGGGCGGCCGAGTGGCCGATGTGGGCTGCGGGCACGGGCATTCGACCGTGCTGATGGCCCAGGCCTACCCGAAGTCGCGTTTCTGGGGGTTCGATGGCCACGAAGCCTCGATCCACGCGGCACGCGAGGTGGCCGCGGCGGCCGGGGTCGCCGACCGCGTCACGTTCGAAGTGGCCGACGCCAGCGCCTACCCTGGCCACGACTATGACCTCATCTGCTTCTTCGACTGTCTGCACGACATGGGCCGTCCTATGGACGCTGCCAGTCATGCAAAGAAAACGCTAGCGCGCGACGGCACGGTGATGCTCGTCGAGCCCTTCGCCGCAGACCGGGTGGAGGACAACATCAACCCGGTCGGGCGCCTCTACTATGCGGCGTCCACGACGCTGTGTTGCGCGCACGCGATTTCGGAGAATGGCACGCATGTGCTCGGTGCCCAGGCCGGTGCGCGGCAGCTCGCACAGATCTTCCGTAGGGCCGGATTCCACCGCTTCCGTCAGGCCGCCCGGACGCCATTCAACCTGATTCTTGAAGCGCGTTTATGAGGCCGCTCAAGCTGCACCGCTCCGCGCGCCGGAAGAATGCTGATTGTGTCTAGCCCAGATTGGGTGTGCCTTAAGTGTGACTGGGACCAGATTTGGTTTAATTTGGTTTCGAGATTGACAAGCGTTGCGCCTCTATGCCCTGGTTGGGACCGCCTCGTCGTCGTGGCGGTCCGGCCGCGCACGTTCTTCTATTGGCGCCCACGCTGACGGCAGAGCGCGGCCAGATTGGCGATCGCGCCGAAGAAGGACAGCGCGAAAGGATCGCTCTCCCGCGCGGGAGTGCACGCCACCGGGCGAGGCGCCCGACGGCCGGAGACGTCCGCTCCGCGCTGCCGCACCGACACAACTTGCGGCGCTCATGCTGAGTCTGGACCAGCTCCGACGTTCGCCTCGTCAAGGATCCGGTCGACGACCTGTGTCGGCTGATCGGCGCGGTCAAGAAGCCGCTGACGCTGCCGAAGACGCTCGAGACCAAGCGTGGCTGCTGGACTACCCTATAGATGGGAAGATCATCCTGTCATCGCGGCACTACCGACGTACCGCGCGGCGATCCCGCGCCGAAGTGGGGAGACCCATATGCCAGCCTCGCTCGACCACATTCACCCCGGCACGCCAATGGGGGCGAACCTCGTCGCCGATGGCGCCACGTTTTGCGTCTGGGCCCCGAACGCTCGCGCCGTGCACGTGCTCGGCGACTTCAACAATCGGCAGCGCAACGACGGCAGCCTCCTCACGCGCGATGCCCACGGCCATTGGCGCGGATTCATCCCCGGAGTGCGCGACCGTCACCGCTACATGTTTTACGTCGTCGGTGGGGGCGGCGAAGGGCCCAAACGCGACCCCTACGCGCGCGAGCTCCAGACGCCATTTCCGAGCGACTGCATCATCCGCAGGACCGATTTTCCCTGGCACGAGAGCGGCTATGTCACGCCGCGATTTCCCGATTTCGTGATCTACCAGCTCCATGTCGGCACCTTCTTCACGCCCAACCTGCCGCGCAAAGGCGGCACCTTCCTCGACGTCGCGCGGAAGATCCCCCACCTCGCCGGCCTCGGCGTGACGTCGCTGCAGCTCCTGCCGATCCAGGAATTCCAGACCCAGTTCAGCCTCGGCTACAACGGCACCGATTACTTCTCTCCGGAGATGGACTTCGCCGTCGAAGACGCGGATCTCGCGCCTTACGTCGCGGAAGTGAACGAGCTGCTCGATGCCAAGGGGCTGAAACGTTACGCGCTCGAAGACCTGCGCGGCGAGATGAATCAGCTCAAGGCGCTGGTGGATCTGTGCCATCTCTACGGACTGGCCGTGCTCCTGGACGTGGTCTACAACCACGCCGGCGGGGATTTCGGCGACCAAAGCCTGTACTTTCTCGACCGCCAGTCGGCCGCAGGCGGCAACCGAAACTCGCTCTACTTCACCGACAAGGGGCACGCCGGCGGACTCGTGTTCGACTTCGGCAAGCCCGAGGTGCGCGATTTCCTGATCCAGAACGCGAAGTTCTTTCTCGACGAATACCGGGTGGACGGCTTCCGCTACGACCAGGTGAGCGTCATCGACCACGACGGCGCGCCGCACGGTTGGAGGTTCTGCCAGGATCTGACCGCGACGCTGCGGCATCACCGGCCGAGCGCCCTGGAGAAGGCCGAGTATTGGAGCGTGAATCGCTACGTGGTGAAGGCGCCGCCCGAGGGTGCCGGCTTCGACACGACGCTGACCGACGGCCTGCGCACCGCCGTTCGCGACGTCATCAGCAACGCGAGCCACCCCGATGAGCGTCCGCTCGACATGACGGGGCTGGCGCGTAGCCTGTGGCCGGAGGGGTTCGCCGAGCACTGGCGCTTCGTGCAGGGACCGGAGAACCACGACATCGTCTATCGCGGACGGGAGCAGCGCATCGCCCGGCTCGGCCATCCGGACAATCCGCGCTCCTGGTTCGGCCGCAGTCGCGCCCGCGTGGCAACCGGGATCAGTCTGACCGCGCCCGGCATTCCGATGCTCTTCATGGGCCAGGAGTTCCTCGAGGACAAACAGTGGTCCGACGACTTCGAGTCCCACAAGGCCCTGTTGCTGCACTGGGCGGGCCTCGACAGCGGCGACAAGCAGATGCTAGACCATCTGCGCTTCACCAGGGAGCTGATACGGCTGCGCTGGCGCTATCCCGGTCTGCGCGGCCAGGGCTTTCGCGTCGTGCACGTTCACGACCAGAACCGCGTGCTCGCCTTCCACCGCTGGGTCGAGGGTGAAGGCCATGACCTGATCGTGGTCCTGCACCTGGCCACGTTCACTCGCTTCGGCTATCGAATCGGCGTCCCTGGCAGCGGCGAGTGGCGCGAGATCTTCAACAGCGACGTCTACGAGAACTGGGTCAATCCCGAGGTCGCCGGCAACGGCGGTCGTGTCCTCGCGGAGCCGCGGCCACTGCATGGTTTCGCCTGCTCGGCCACGCTCGTGCTGCCGGCCAACAGCCTCCTCGTGCTCGCACGGTGAGCCGAAAGGCACTGCTACCTGCCTCTACATCAGTCCGTGTCCTAGGTGTACTGTTAAATGCTCGAGAGGAGAAGCGCGGCCACAGAACGGACATCAATCGTAACGATTAGGAGGGCAGCCATGGCAACTTACATCATGCTGGCAAACTTCACGGACCAGGGAATCCGCAGCGTCAAAGAGACGCCCAAACGGGCAGAGGTTTTCGGCCAGCTGTGCGAGAAGGTGGGCGCGAAGCTGAAGGAGACCTATCGCACGATGGGACACTATGATGTCGTGGCCATTGTGGACGCCCCGGACGATGTGACGATGAGCGCCCTTCTCTACGCCGTGGGATCGCTCGGCAACATTCGGACCGAGACGCTGCGGGCGTTCACGCTGCAAGAGACCATCACGGCCCTCGGCAAGATGCCGTAGACATGCGGGCTCGTTCGTAGCAGGAGGGCACGGCCGCGCCGCTCGGCGGCGCGGCTGGCCGGTGCGGTTTCCGGGGAAGGAATGCCATGTACCTCACGAACTACTGGTACGTCATCGCGTGGGACTATGAAATCAAGCAGAAGCCATTCGCGCGAACGGTGTGTGGCGAGGCGATCGTGCTGTACCGCCGGCCCGATCGCAGCCTGGTCGCGCTGGAAGACTGTTGCCCGCACCGCATGCTGCCGCTGTCCAAAGGCAGGGTGAAAGGTGAGTTGATCGTCTGCGGCTATCACGGCATCGAGCTCAACGGCAAGGGCGAATGCGTCTACATGCCGAACATGGAGAAGGTGCCCGCCAGCGTGAGGGTCAAGGCCTACCCGGTGGTGGAGCGCCATCGCTTCATCTGGGTATGGATCGGCGATCCGGCGCTCGCCGATGAAGCGCTGATCGCCGACCTGCGCTGGTGCTCCGATCCGAACTGGGCGTTCGATGGCGGCACCTACTATGTGCGCTGCGACTATCGATTGCTCGTGGACAACCTGATGGATTTGACCCACGAAACATTCGTGCATCCGACCAGCATCGGTCAGGAGGAGATCACCAAGGCGCCGATCAAGACCACCGAGAACGACAAGTCCGTATCGGTGACGCGCTGGATGCACGACATCGAACCGCCGCCGTTCTGGGCGACCAATCTGAAATCGAATGAGAGGTGCGACCGCTGGCAGATCGGTACTTTCACGTTGCCGGCCAACGTCATGATCGACGTCGGCGTAGCGCGAGCGAGCACCGGCGCGCCGCAGGGGAACCGTTCGCAGGGCGTGACCGGAATCGTGGTGGACGTCATGACGCCGGAGTCGGACACCTCAACGTGGTATTTCTGGGGCATGGCGCGCGACTTCGAGGTCAAGGATCAAGGACTGACCTGCCGCATCAAGGATGCCCAGAGCGCGGTATTCGCCGAGGATATTGTTGTGCTCGAGGCTCAGCAGGAGAGCATCCTGCGGCGGCCTGACCGGCAGCTGCGAAACTTCAACATCGACGCCGGCGGCGTCCGTGCGCGGCGGCTGATCGAAACCGAATTGACCAAGCAGTCCGCGCGCGCGGCGGCCGCGTGACTGTCCCGGGGGCCGGTACACCAAGTTGGCATCGCTTTGCGTGGCGATCCGCTTCCGGAGGGACTCGACTACTGTCGAGTCTGAGGCCCATAATCACTGTGCACCGTTCCGGGAGGAGGAAATCATGAGACGCACGCTCGCATTGCTCGCCGCGCTTGCAATTTCGACGGGCGCCACCGCGCAGGACAAGCCGCTGATCGCCGGCTTCGACGGCACCTTCGCACCGCACGCCATGCCGAAGCTCGGCGGCGGCGTCGAGGGCTTCAACATCGACCTGATCCTCGAGGCCGGCAAGCGCATGGGCCGCAAGATCGAGATCTTCGCCGGCGAGTTCTCCGGCCTGATCCCGGCGATGCAGGCCGGCAAGATCAGCTTCGTCGGCGCCCCGACGACGGTCACCCCGGAGCGCGCCAAGACGCTGTTGTTCACTGAGGGCTACCTCAACACCTACTACGCGTTCGTGATCCCCGCGGGCAAGCCGGACATTCCCTCGCTCGAGGCGCTCAAGGGCAAGACCATCGCCTCGAACAAGGGCTCGGCCTACGACAAGTGGCTGCAGGAGAACGCCGCAAAGTACGGCTGGAAAGCCGAGTCCTACGGCACTAACGCCGACGCCATGCAGGCGGTGTCCTCGGGCCGGGCCGATGCCGGCCTCACCGGCAACACCGTCGGCGCCTATGCGGTGCTGCGCTCGAGCAAGCAGCTCGCGCTCTCCAAGCTCAGGGTGGACCAGGGGCTGGTGTGGGGCGCGGCGTTCCGCAAGGAGGACGTGGCGCTGCGAAACGCGGTCGAGGAGGCGTTCGAATGCATGAAGCTCGACGGCACCATCGCCAAGCTGCACGAGAAGTGGTTCGGCCTGCAGCCCGAGCCGGGCTCGGCGGCGGTCACCGTCTATCCCGGCTACGGTGTGCCGGGGATGGAAGGCCACGACGCCACGCCGCACACGCCTAAGTGCAAGTAGGGAGCGGCGCGCCGCCGCGCACCGGCGAAGCGCCGATCCTCGATGTTGCGGGATTGCACAAGTCCTTCGGCGCGCTGGAGGTGCTGAAAGGGGTGGACCTGAGGGTCCGCCCCCGCGAGCTGGTGTTCGTCATCGGCCCCTCGGGCTCGGGCAAGTCGACGCTGCTGCGCTGCTGCAACCGGCTCGAGGAACCGAGCGCCGGCACGATCCGCGTTGAGGACGTGGACATTCTCGCCCCGGGCGTGGATATCAATGCGGTGCGGCGGCGCATCGGCATGGTGTTCCAGTCGTTCAACCTGTATCCGCACCTCGATGCGCTCGGCAACGTCACCCTCGCGCTGCGCCGGGTGGTGGGCAAGCCGCGGGCTGAGGCCGACGAGATCGGCAAGCGCGCGCTCGCCCGCGTGCACTTGGCGGAGAAAGCGAAGGCGTTTCCCAACGAGCTCTCCGGCGGCCAGCAGCAGCGCGTGGCGATCGCACGCGCGCTCGCGCTCGAGCCGGCGGTGATGCTGTTCGACGAGCCGACTTCCGCCCTCGATCCCGAGCTCGTCGGCAGCGTGCTCAACGTCCTGCGCGAACTGCGCGAGCAGGGCATGACCATGGTCGTGGTGTCGCACGAGATGCGCTTCGCGCGCAGCGCCGCCGACCGCGTCGTGTTCATGGACCAAGGAAAGGTGCTGGAGGAGGGGCCGCCGGCGAAGCTCTTCAGCCAGCCCGATCATCCGCGCATCCGCGAGTTCCTCGCCTCCATCGAGCGCTAGATGGGCAAGTTCGCCGAGACGTTCCTCAACTGGGAGGTGATGGCGCAGTACGCGCCGAAGATCGCCGAGGGCTTCGTGCTCACCGTCGAGCTGGCGCTCGCAGTTGTGGTCGCCGGCCTCGCCTGCGGCCTGGCGCTCGCCGTGCTGCGCGCCTTCCGCGTCCGCGCGCTCAACTTCTCCATCGTGGTGTTTGTCGATGTGCTTCGCGCGCTGCCGCCGCTCGTTATCATCATCTTCTTCTATTTCGCGCTTCCCACCATCGGCATCCGCATGTCGGGCTTCTTCGCCACCTGGCTCGCGTTGTCGCTCGTGCTTACCGCGTTCGCCGAGGAGATCTTCTGGGCGGGGATCCTGTCGATCCCGAAGGGTCAATGGGAGGCGGCGCGCTCGACGGGCCTCAGTTTCGTGCAGACGCTGCGCGACGTGGTGCTGCCGCAGGCGGTGCGCCTTACCATCCCGCCTCTCACCAACCGCACGATCGCCGTCACCAAAGGCACGGCGCTCGGTGCCGTGGTCGCGGTGGGCGAGATCCTCTACCAGGCGCAGTCGGGTTATTCGTTCTCCTACAACCCGTCGCCGCTGACGCTCGGCGCGATCGCCTACCTGATCCTGTTCGTCCCGGTCGTGTGGTTCGGACGCTGGGTCGAGACGAGGTTTGCATGGAAGCGCTGATCGCCGCGTTCTTCAACCTCGCCATCCTGCGCGAGACCGCGCCCTACCTCTGGTCGGGCTTCAAGGTGTCGGTTGCGCTCACCCTCGTCGTGGTGCCGCTGGGGCTCGCGGGCGGGCTCACTGTCGCTCTCGCCTCGACGGTGCGCAGCCGCGGGGTGCGGCTGCTCGTCGCCGGATACGTGGACTTTTTCCGCGCCTTCCCGCCGCTGGTGCTGCTGATGTTCATCGCCTTCGGGCTGCCCTTCACGGGGCTCGACCTGCCCGCGTTCGCCTCGGTGGCGCTCGCGTTCCTGCTCAACACCTCGAGCTATTACGGCGAGATTTTCCGCGCCGGCATCGAATCCATCCCGCGCGGCCAGTACGAGGCGGCGCGCTCCACCGGATTGGGCGCGGTGCAGACTATGGCGCACGTGATCGTGCCGCAGGCGGTGCGCAATGTGGTCCCAGACCTCATCTCCAACACACTCGAGGTGGTGAAGCTCACCTCGATCGCGAGCGTGGTGGCGCTGCCCGAACTGCTCTATGCCGCGCGCCAGGCGCAGTCGCTCACCTACAACGCGACACCGATCATTGCCGCGGGTATCATTTATCTCGTCTGCCTGTGGCCGCTGGTGCGGCTGCTGTCGCGCTTCGAGCACCGGCAGGTCGCGTTGCACTGAGATGGACAGGATCCTCGTCATCAACCCCAATTCAAGCGATGCCGTGACGCGCGGCATCGACGAGGCCTGCGCGCCGCTGCGCATGGCGGGGGGGCCCGCGATCGAGTGCGTCACCCTGGAGGAGGGGCCGCCGGGCATCGAGACGCAGCAGCACGTGGACTCGGTGGTTGCACCGCTCGTGCGGCGGGTGACCGAGCGCGAGCGGGACTATGCCGCGTTCGTGATCGCCTGCTACAGCGACCCGGGGCTGCACTCGCTCCGCGAGGTCACCAGAAAGCCCGTCCTCGGCATCTCCGAGTCCGGCATCCTCACCGCGCTGACGTTGGGGCAGAAGTTCGGTGTGATCGCTATCCTGCGCCAGTCGATCCCGCGGCACCTGCGCTACCTCGGCGCGCTGGGCGTCGCCGATCGCCTCGCCGGCGAGCTGCCCGTCGGGCTTCGCGTGACCGAACTCGCCGACGAGCGGAAGACGCTCGGCCGCATGGTCGAGGTCGGGCGTGCGCTGCGCGACGAGCACGGGGCCGACGTGGTGGTGATGGGTTGCGCCGGCATGGCGCGGTACCGCAAACCCCTGCAAGACGAGATCGGCGTCCCGGTGGTCGAGCCCACGCAGGCCGCGGTGGCGATGGCGATCGGACGCGTGCGGCTCGCCTGGCAGGCCTGAGGGCTGCGACCGACGGGCCACCGGACGGTCGGCGGCGCCAGATCCGCCGAATCTCGAACCTTGGATCGCCCGTCTCGGCAACCGATCTCAGCAGCCGCGGCGCTCGAGCCGTGCGGGAAGGGCGCGAACCGACCGGCGGCTCATGCCTCTGGCAGCTCGCCGGGCAGCTCGAAGCGCTGGCGGGTGGTGCAGTAGCGGTTGGCGAAGAGCCGCCCGATCGGCCGGTAATGGCGCTCGGAGACGCGCTTGGTTTCCGGGTCGATGATCCCGTCGCGCGCGTGCACGAGCAGGATCTCCCCGATCACCAGCTCGCGCGCCGGCCCGAACTCGAGGCGCCGCTCGACCCGGCACTCGAGGCTCGCCGCCGCCTCGGCGATGCGCGGGTGCGAGACGAGCGTTGCCGGTGCCGGATGGAGCCCGGTCTTTTCGAACTCGCTCTCCTCCTCCGCGAATTCGTAGCTCGAGACGTGCATCGCGCTCGCGGTCGACTCGTCCACGAGATTGACGACAAACTCCCCCGTGCGCCGGATGTTCCGCGGCGTGTGCTTCATCTTTCCGTCCGAGCGCAGGTTGAAGCTCAGGATGCACAGCGGCGGCTCCTCGCTAAAGACGTTGAAGAACGAGAACGGCGCGCAGTTCGCGACGCCGTGCTCGTTCACCGTCGACACCCACGCGATCGGCCGCGGGATGACCAGGCCGATCAGGAGCTTGTAACGCTCTAGCGGCGGGAGGTCCGAGAGGTTGAGGTCCATGCCGGCGCGGCTTCGCGACGCCGCCGCGAGCTCATCCGTTCGCAGGCGTCACCTCGGCGCCGACCCGCTCGACGATGAGCCTGTAGTGCTCGGGGCGGCGGTGGGCCGCGAAGTTGAACATCGTCTTCTTCAGATTCGCCGCGAGGTCGATGTCGCAGTTGAAGCAGATGACCTCGTCTTCCTCGGTGGCGCTCCGCACCGCGATCTCACCCGTCGGCGCGACGATGAGCGAATGGCCAAACATGCGGAACCCGTCCTCGAACCCGCACTTGGCCGTCTCGACCAGCCAGGTCGCGTTCTGGAACGCCATCGCCTGCGCCATGATCAGGTGGTGGTGCACGCGCAGCGCCGGCGGCTCGGGGTAATGCAGGTTCTCCGTCGGGGTGTTGAAGCCGAGCGCGACGATCTCGGCACCCTGCAGCGCGAGCACGCGGAACGCCTCGGGCCAGCGCCGGTCGTTGCAGATCAGCATGCCGGTGATCGTGTCGAGGTAGCGCCAGACGCGGAAGCCGAGGTTCCCGACCTCGAAGTACCTCTTTTCCAGGTGCTGGAACGGCGCCTGCGGCTTGTGGTCGGCGTGGCCCGGCAGGTGGATCTTGCGGTACTTGCCGACGATCACTCCGTCGGGGGCGATGAGGATTGCCGAGTTGTATCGCGCCAGGCGGCCGCCTTCCTCGGTGAGCTCGGCGTAGCCGACGTAGAAGCCGATCCCGAGCCTCTTCGCCTCGTCGAAGAGCGGCTGGGTCTCCGGCGAGGGCATCGACGGCTCGAAGTACCGGCGATCGACCTCGGCCTGGTCCTCCATCCACCAGCGCGGAAAAAACGTTGTGAACGCGAGCTCCGGGAACACGACGAACTTCGCGCCCATGCTGTGCGCCTCGCGCAGCAGCGCGACGAGGCGCTTCGTCGCGGCGGCGCGCGTGTCGGCGCGGTTGAGCGGCCCGAGCTGGGCGGCGGCGATCTTCAGGTGTCTGGCCATGGTGGTTCTCAGAGTTGGAGCGGGGTCTTCCAGGCGGCGAGTTGGGCGAGCTCGGGCACTGCGCGACCGGCGGGCTGCGCCGCGTCGCTCGGCTCGCGGGGCAGAAACCGTCCGCGCCCGCGCGGGGCCGAGAGGGTGCCGTTGTCGACGATCGGCTCGCCGCGCGAAAGGACCGTGGTCGGCCAGCCGGTGAGCTCGCGGCCCTCGTAGGGTGTGTAGCCGGAGTTGTCATGGACCAGCTCCCGCGTGACGCGGACCCTCCGGTCCGGGTCCCAGAGCGCGAGATCGGCGTCCGCGCCGACGGCAATCGTGCCCTTGCGTGGGTATAGGCCGTAGGTCTGCGCGTGCCGCGTGGCGGTGAGATTCACGAACTCCTCGAGCGTGAGCCGGCCGGCCTTGTAGCCGTAGGTGAACAGCAGCGGCAGCCGCAGTTCGAGGCCGGGCACGCCGTTCGCCATCTCCTTGAACGTCGTCTCCTCGCCCTTCGGCAGCTTGCCGCTCGCGTCCATGCGGTACGGCGCATGGTCGGAGGAGTACACGTGCAGTGTGCCGTCGGCGAGGCCACGCCAGCACGCCGCCTGCGCGGCCTCGTCGCGCGGCGGCGGGCTGCAGCAGAACATCGCGCCGGCGAGGCCGATGTCGATGTCCTTGGCGGTGAGGAACAGATACTGGGGACAGGTCTCACCGTAGATCTTGAGGCCGCGCGCGCGAGCCTGACGAATCTGCTCGATGCCTTCCGCCGTGGAGACGTGCACGATTAGGATCGGGCAGTCGACGAGCTCGGCGAGCGCGACCACACGCTGGATCGCCTCCGCCTCGGCCCCGCGGGTGTGGCAGATCGCGTGGTAGCGGGGCAGGGTGTTGCCCTGCTTGACCATGCGGCCCGCAAGCCACGAGATCACGCCGTGGTTCTCGGCGTGCACCATGACCAGCGCGCCGTGCCGGCGCGCCGCCGCCATGACGTCGAGGATCTGCTCGTCGTGGAGGCGCATCCGGTCGTAGGTCATGAAGATCTTGAACGAGCGGATGCCGCTCGCGATCGCGGCGGGGAGGTCGGTGCCGAGCGTCTGCTCGTCCGGATTGGCGACGATGAGGTGAAAGCCGTAGTCGATCACCGCCTTGGCGCGCGCCCGCTCGTGGTAGTCGGCGAGCACTTTCGCGAGCGAATCGCCGCGGTGCTGGGCGCAGAACGGAATGATCGTAGTCGTGCCACCGAAAGCCGCCGAGACGGTGGCCGAGTAGAAGTCGTCGGCGCACATCACGCCGAAGGATGAGAGCTGCTCGACGTGGCAGTGGCTGTCCACGCCGCCTGGAAGCACGAGCTTGCCGCGCGCATCGATCTCGCGCCTGCCGGCGAGCCGCTCGCTGAGCGCCGCGATCTTGCCGTCGCGAATGCCGACATCGCAGGAAAAGGTCCGCCCCTCGGCGGCGACCGTGCCGCCGCGGATGACAAGATCGAGCTCCATCCCGACATTATCTGCGGCGCGCGCCGGCCGTCAACAAAGCCCCGTCGCCGCTTGCGCGCTGCACGCGATGCGCGCCAGTGGTGGCTACCTCACGCCCGGCAGCCAAAGCGCGAGCGCGGGGAAGAGCACGATAAGCGCGATACGCACGGCGTCCATGGCGCAGAACCCGATGACGCCCTTGTACGTCTCCCGCATCGGGACGTCCTTGGCCATGGCGTTGATGAGGAACAGATTCAGGCCGAAGGGAGGGCTGATCATCCCCACCTCGACGCTGATCAGCACCAGGATGCCGAACCAGACGAGGAGCGCGTCCTTTGTCAGACCGAAATCGAGCGCCAGAACGAGCGGGATGAAGACCGGCAGGGTCAGCAGCACCATGGCCAGCGACTCCATGAAGCAGCCGAGGAAGAAGTAGACGGCCAGGATCACCAGCATGATCGTCACCGGCGAGGCGTCGAGCTCGGCGACCCGGCGCGCGAGCTCGGTCGGCATCTGCGACGACGCGAGGCCGGCGGAGAAGAGCTCCGCACCCAGCATGATGAGGAACATCATGGCCGTCGTCTCGCCGGTGGAGAGCAGCGACTCGCGCATGTCCTTCCAGCGCATTCCTCCGAGCCAGATCGCGAGGACCATCGTTGCGAAGGCGCCGACGCCGGCGCCCTCGGTCGCGGAAAACCAGCCGCGATAGATGCCGAGCACGACCAGGCCGAAGACGAGCAGCACCGGCCAGACCTGTTTCGTGGCGTCGACGCGCTCGCGCCACGACGCCTTTTCGATCCGGGCCGCGGCGCCGGGCACGAACCGCACGTATAGGTTGATCACGATCATGTACTGGATCATCGCGATGATCCCGGGAATCACCGCGGCGATGAAGAGGGCGCCGATCGACTGCTCGGTGAACACCGCATAGATCACCAGGATCACCGAGGGCGGGATGAGGATTCCGAGCGTGCCGCCGGCAGCGAGCGTTCCCGTGTACAGCGCCGGCGAGTAGCCGAGCTTGCGCATTTCCGGTCCGGCAACCTGGGACATGGTCGCCGCGGTCGCGAGCGAGGAGCCGCAGATCGCGCCGAACGCGGCGCACCCGCCGATCGTTGCGGTCGCGAGGCCCCCCCGCCAGTGCCCGAACCAGGCGCGCGCCGCGCGGAACAGCGCCGAGTTCATTCCGCCCTTGGTGGCGAACTCGCCCATCAGCAGGAACAGCGGGATGACGAGCAGGGTGTAGTTTGCGAACTTCGAGAACGTCAGGCTCTTGAGGGTGTTCAGGAGCGGGTTAACGCCGTTGATCGCCGCATAGCCGACCCCGCCCGCGAGCAGCATGGCCACCGCCACCGGCATGCGGAGCCCGATCGCGACGAGCGCGGCGACGAACATCCACAGGCCGATATCGAACCTGCTCATCGTGCGTCCGGTCGCTTCGCGTCAGCCGAAGGCGCCGGTCCCCGGGGGTCGCCGCTCGATCCTGCCGCGCGCCTGCTGCAGGCGTTCCCAGGCGATGAACAGGCACACCACGATCCAGAGCAGCATGGCGATCGCGCCGATCGAATACCCCCACCAGTCGGGCAGCTGGAGGAACATGCTGCGCTTGTCCCGCTCGTAGGCGGTGATGCCGCCCTCGATCAGCCGCCAGGCGAGCACCACGGCCACCCCCCCGAATACCAGGTTCATCGCCGCATCGAGCCAGTCGCACGCCCGGGCGGGTAGCCGCTGGGTGAAGAAGTCCACGATCACGTTGCTGCCGCGCAGATGGCAGTACGGGAGGAACGTGAACACGGTGACGCCGCCGAGGAGTTCGACGATCTCGGAGTCGCCGAGCAACGGCTTCCCGAATGCGGCACCCACCACTGTGGCGATCATCGTCAGCATCGCGCCGAGCAACGCGATGCCGCCGATCAGGGCGACCCGCTCGGACACCCGCGTCAGGAACCGGCGGGCGGGGGAGGAAGGGGGGGAGGCGCCGGTCAAGGCAGTGGCGCTACCCGCGCGGGGGTCGGGCACGGCGTAGCGGCCCGCCGCGAGCGCTCGCGCGGCACGGCCGCGTCAACGGTCACTTGCGCCCGTACTTCGCGGTCGTCGCCAGCAGGTCGTCGAACATCTTCTGACCGGGAAGACCGCGCTTATTCATCTCGTCGATCCAGATCTGGTAGACCGGCTTCACCGTGGCGATCCAGCGGCTGCGTTCCTGGTCCGAGATCGAGTACAGGGTGTTGCCTCGTTCGGTGATCGCCTTCTTCGCCGGGATGGTCAGCTCGTCCCACACCTTCCCGATCCGCTTCGTGTACTCGAGGCCGGAGTTGTCGTCGATGATCTTCTTCATATCGGCCGGCAGCTTGTCGTAGGACCTCTGGCTCATGAGAGTCATGATCGGCGACTGGTAGATCGGCGTCTCGAGGTGGAACTTGGTCACCTCCTGGAGACGGTACGGCGGGACGATCGCCCAGTTGATGAACATGCCGTCCACCTGGCCGCGTTCGAGCGCCTCGTACACGCCCGGCAGCGGGATGCCCACCGGCGTCGCCCCGAGCGCCTTTGCGGTTTCGCCGACGAACCGCCCGGGAACTCGGAACTTGACGCCCTTGAAATCGTCGAGCGTCTTCATCGGCTTCGGGCGCGAGTGGATGACCGACGCATCCGTGGTGTGGGAGCCGAGGATCTTCATGCCCTTGAGCTCGTTGGTCATCAGCCAGCGGCCCGCCCACTCGAAGACCGCGGGGCTCTGGCCGGCGGACAGACCGACGTTCGTGAACGGAAGCTCGGTCCCCTCGAGGCCGGGGAAACGTCCCGGCGAGAATCCCGGCACGTGCAGGATCACGTCCACCACCCCGTCCTCGAGTTGCTGCGGAAGGTCGGCGGGCTTCCCGCCCAGCTGCATGTTCGTGTAGACCTCGACCTTCATCTTCCCCGCAGCAAGCTTGTTGACGGTTTCCGCCCAGGGAAACAGGTGCAGCGCCTGATCCGGCGCCTGCGGGCCGGAGAAGGAGTGAACCTTCAGCAGGATCGGCTGCTGCGCGGCAACCGGCAGTGCGAAAAGCGCGGCGAGTGCTCCGACGACGGCTAGCTGTTTCATTGCGCCCCTCTCCGGTGACGACCCGATCGATCGCGAACGATTCTAGCACCGCGGTTCTCGCGCCCTCCGCCAGTCACCTGCGCGAGTTGACCTGGTAGTAGGGCGTGCTCATGACGCGCTTCTCCCAGTCACGATACCAGGCCTGTGCGTACGGCTTGATCCTGCGCAGCATGTCCGCGCGCTTGCGCTGCTCGGGCGAAAGCCCGTGCGCGCAGAACTCGCGGACCTCCCGATAGAGCGAGTCCACGTCGATGGTGCGCAGCTTGCGATCCTCCATCACTACCTTGCCGCCGATCACTACCGTCGCAACGTCGGTCCCGAGTGCGCGCTGGACGAAGGCTTCGACGATGTCGAGCTCGGGGTCGAGCCACGGGTCGTTCGCCACCCGGTCGAGGTCGACCAGGATCGCATCGGCTTTCATGCCCGGCGCGAGCGTCCCGAGCTCGCCCTCGAAGCCGCACACGCGGGCGCCATTGGCGGTCGCGATCCTCAGTGCAGTGCACGAGTCGAGCGCGGGATCCTGGAGATCGAACGAGGCGAGGCGGTGAATCTTGTGGATCATGCGCACCTCCATCACCGCGTCCTCGTCGTCGTTGATCGTCTTGTCGTCGAGCCCCATCGCGACGTTGACCCCCGCGCGGAGGTACTGGATGACGGGTGCGACGCCGTTGCGCATGTGCAGGTTGCAACTCGGGTGATGGGTGATCGACGCGCCGCGCGCCGCCATGAGCGCGATGTCGTCCTCGGTCACGTGGATCCCGTGGCCGTAGGTCACGTTGCGATCGACGAAGCCGAGCTCGTCGAGCCATTGCATGGTTGGCTTCCCGTGCGCGGCGAGACCGTACGCCTTCTGCACCGGGGTCTGCAGCGTGTGGATGTGGATCTGGACGCCGCCGAGTTGATCGGCCGCTTCCTTCATTCGCCGCAGGTACTCTTCCGTCGCGCCGTGCGCCCAGGCCGCCGAGAGCAGGATCCGCGTCTCCGCGCCGTTGAAGGTGCGATACAGGTCGTCGAAGAGCGCGAAGTACTCGTCCTGCGCGGCCGTGCGGTCGAGCACGACGAGCGGCCTCGCCCAGTCCTGCAGGTCCGGGGGCAGCGTGCTCCAGAATGCCCGGTCGTCGAGCGCGAGCTTGTTCAGGTCGCGGATGGAGGGCGAGTACGCGAGCCGGATGCCCGTCGAGAGGTAGGTCTTCACCGACCGCTGTGCGCGGTCGCGGCCCGCGCTCCCGTCCTCGTCGAATCCGTTGTGATGCAGCGTCGTGCAGCCCGAGCGGATGTGGCGCAGCGCGCACAAGCCCGAAGTCAGCTCGGGCGGCAGGACCGGCATGTAGGCCCAGTCGAACAGCGCGTTCTCGAGGAAGTCGGTCGGGACCCCCTTCTGGATCGGCGACAGGCCGCGCCCATGGCTGTGCGCGTCGATCAGGCCCGGCATGAGGAGCTGGGTCCCGTCTCCGAGAACGCGCGCCGACGGGTAGCGGGTCTTGATCTCGCTGAACGGCCCGACAGCGGCGACCACGCCATCTTCGATCGCGATCGCGCCGTCCGTCACAGCACCGCCGGACGGCTTCCGTGCATCGGTGACCAGGTGACGGCCGCGGAGGATCATCGATTGAGGCATGAAGTGCTCCTGCATGGAGTTTAGTCCGGGGCGCCGCGACGCTCGAAAGCCGATTCCGCGGCCGCTGATGGTACGACGTATCGACCGCGCGGCGCCGCGACCCGCGTCCTCGACGTGCTAACGTCTCGGCGGAACGTCGGGGCGAGCTGCGAATGGCCGAACACCCACAATCATTACGCCTGTTCCTTGCGGTGCTCGCTGAGCGGGGCGCCGTGCGGAAGATCGCGAAGCCGGCGAGTCTCGACTTCGAGATTTCCGCCTACCTAAGCCTGATCGGTGACGGACCGGCGCTAGTCTTCGAGCGGATCCCGCGACACAGCCTGCGCGTGCTCGGCAACCTGCTGCCCTCGCGGGATCGCATCGCGCTCGGTCTCGGAACCCCGGTCGCCGGCCTGCAGCGCAAGCTCGTCGCGGCCATCCGGGCGCCGATCGCGCCGCGCTGGGTGACGGGGGCGCCGTGCCAGGCGCTGACGATCGATCGGCCGGATCTCGCCTCGCTTCCCGTTCCGAGGTTCTTCGAGCACGAGACAGGCCCTTACATCACGGCGGCGGCGATCGTGGCGCGCGACCCGATCTCGGGCAACGGCAACCTCTCGTTTGCGCGGCTCAAACCGCTCGGGGCCAACCGGGCGTTCATCGGCATCGCGCCCAACCATCACCTGGCGGTATTCGCCCGCCGCGCCGCCGAACTCGGCCGCTCGCTACCGATCGCGGTCACGCTGGGCAACCACCCCGCCGTCCTGATCGCCGCAGCGCTCTACCTCGGGCTGGGCGAGGACGAGCTGCACGTGGCGGGCGCGCTCCTCGGGGAACCCGTCGAGGTGGTCCGCTGCGGCCATGCGGAGCTCGGGGTCCCGGCGCACTGCGAGATCGTCCTGGAGGGCACGCTGAAGCCCGCCGAGCGGGTTCGCGAGGGCCGGGTCTCCGAGTACCACGGGCTCTACGAAGACTACGGGGACGGCTACGTGGTGGAGTTCACTCGTCTCACACGTCGCGCCGACGCGATCTTCCAGGTGATCCAGCCCGGCCACGCCCCCGAGCACGTTTGGATCGGCGGCGAGGCGATCGCGGCCGGGCTCGCCATCCGGCTGTCACAGAGCATGCCGAACCTCCGCGAGGTCGCGGTCACGCCGGGGGGTTGCGGGCGGATGCACGCCGTCGTCAGCCTGACGGCGCCGCGCCCGGGCGACGCACGGCAGGCAATCTTTGTTGCATCGCGCGCGGTCAATCTGATCAAGCGCGTGATCGTGGTCGATGACGACGTCGACCCCTGGGATGCAACGCAGGTCGAATGGGCGACGGCGACCCGCATGCTTGCCGATCGCGACCTGGTAGTCGTGCCCGGCGCGAAGACCGATCGCTCTGACCCTCTCGAGGACAGCGGCGTCGTCGCGAAGCTCGGGATCGACGCGACGCGGAAGGCGGAGTATCGCGACGACTGGACGCTCGCGGCGCCGCCGGCCGCCGTGGTGGCGAAAGTTAAGCGCGAGCTCGAGAACCCGTGAGAGGCGCTGGCGCATGAAACGATCGTTCACGGTCACGTCGGGGGCGAAGCTGCGCTGCAAAGGCTGGCGCCAGGAGGGACTGCTCCGCATGCTCGAGAATGTGCTCGCGGTCGGGGAGGACCCGGACAAACTGATCGTCTACGCGGCACTCGGCCGCGCGGCGCGCGACTGGCCTTCGCACGACAAGATCGTCGCGACGCTGCAGACGATGGAGGAGGAAGACACCCTGCTCGTGCAGTCGGGCAAGCCGATCGGGCTGGTGAGGACGCATCGTGAGGCGCCGCTCGTCGTGATGGCGAACTGCAATCTCGTCGGGCAATGGGCCACGCCCGAGCATTTCTACGCGCTCGAGCGGAAGAACCTCATCTGCTGGGGCGGATTGACTGCGGGGGACTGGCAATACATCGGCTCGCAGGGTGTGATCCAGGGCACCTACGAGATCTTCGCGCGGATCGCCGAGCGTCACTTTGGCGGCTACCTCGCCGGCCGCTTCATCCTCACCGCGGGACTGGGCGGCATGGGCGGCTCGCAACCGCTCGCGGGTCGAATGGCGGGAGCGGCGATCCTGTGTGTCGAGGTGGACCCTGAGCGGATCGAGCGGCGGCTCAAGATCGGCTACCTCGAGAGCCAGGCGGCGGATCTCGATCAAGGGCTAGCGATGATCCGCGCCGCGCAGGCTCGCAAACAACCGCTTTCGGTCGGACTGCGTGGGAACGCTGCCGACGTTTATCCGGAGATCCTCGCGCGCGGGGTCGTTCCGGACATCGTGACCGACCAGACGTCGGCCCACGACCTCGTCTATGGCTACGTGCCGGCGGGCCTCGCGTTCGAGGAAGTGCGAGCATTGCGCCGGTCCGATCCGGAGCGCCTGATCGCGGCCAGCACGAGCTCGGTGGTGCGGCACGTGACCGCCATGCTCGGGTTCCAGAAGGTGGGCGCGGTCGTCTTCGACAACGGGAACCTCATCCGAACGCAGGCGCGCAAAGGCGGCGTCGAGAATGCCTTCGACATCCCGATCTTCTCGGAGGCGTTCCTGAGGCCGCTCTTCTGCCGCGGTATCGGCCCGTTCCGGTGGATCGCGCTCGCCAACGATCCGGGGGACATCGCGAAGATCGATGATCTGGTGCTCAAGCAGTTCACCGGGAACCGGATTGTGACCAACTGGATCAGGCTCGCGCGCGAAGAGGTTCCGTTCCAGGGGCTTCCCGCTCGCATCGCGTGGCTCGGCCATGGCGAACGCACCGAGCTCGGACTGGCCGTCAATGCAATGGTTCGCGAACGCGTACTCTCAGGTCCGATCGCGTTCACCCGCGATCATCTGGATGGCGGCGCAATGGCGCACCCGAACATCATGACCGAGCGGATGCGCGACGGCTCGGATGCGATCGCGGACTGGCCGCTGCTGAACGCGATGGTGTCATGCTCGTCGATGGCCGACCTCGTCGCCATCCACTCCGGCGGCGGCGGGTACACCGGTTACATGACGAGCGCGGGCCTCACCGTGATCGCGGACGGCTCACCCGAAGCCGACCGGCGTCTCGCCCTCGCACTTACGAACGACACCGCGACCGGCGTGATGCGCTACGCGGACGCTGGATACGAGGACGCCCTGGACCAGGCACTCCGGAGCGGCGTGCGCCACTTCCGGCTGTCGGTTGGAAAGGATGACCGGACGTAAACCGGTGGGCGGCAGAGGCACCTGGTCGATCAAGGATACGGGCCCGGCAGCGCCGGCGCGTCCTCTTTGAGATCGATGCCCGTCCTCCGGCGCAGCCGCGCCGCAGTCATCAGGTGGAAGAGCTTGTGCGCGGCGAGCGCGTAGTCGAGACCCTCGGGGCGGATGTTGGAGATGCAGTTCCGCTCGGCGTTGGTGCGCCCCGGCAGCGGGTCCCACGTCAGATAGACGCCGAGGCTGTCCGGCGCGCTCAGGCCCGGGCGCTCGCCGATCAGCATCACCGCGAGCGCGGCGGCAACGAGCGCGCCGATCTCGTCGCCGATCGCCACCCGGCCTTGATTCACGATGCAGACCGGAGCGAGCCGCCAGAGCGCGCCGGCGAGCCTCGGCCCGAGCGCGTCGAGGAGCGGCACCGCGTGCCGTTCGACAGCGAGCGCCGACAGCCCGTCGGCGATCACGAGGACCGCATCGTGCGGCGCCTGCGCTCGCGCTTCGAGCGTCGCTTTCGACTCGTCGCTCAGGATACGGCCGAGGTCGGGACGCTGGACGAACGTGCGACGGTCTCGTGCCGCGCTGTGAAGCCGCAGCGCGTCCCAACCGCGATCGCGGAGCGCCCGCTCGAGCGCCCTGCCATCGAGGTCCCGCTCTACCGCGTCGCGGGCGCGCGCGTGCGCGAGCTGGAACTCGAGCAGCGGCCGCGTTGGGATGCTCCCGCCCGCACGGCCGAGCGCAATCCGCGCCGCGGTGAAAGTTCGCAAACCCTGCCACGGATCGGGGCCGGTGGAAGGCGGGCTTGCCACGCGATCAGCCACCGGCCAGCGCGAGCAGCGGGTGTCGCGGATTAGCGTGCGCGAGGCGCGTCCCCGCGTCGAGAATCCCCATGCGGGCAAGCCAGTCCTCGAACTCGGGCGCCGGCTTGAGTCCGAACGCCTGGCGCAGGAAGAGCGCGTCGTGGAACGAGGTGCTCTGGTAGCTCAGCATCACGTCGTCGGCCCCCGGCACTCCCATGATGTAGTTGACCCCCGCCGCGGCGAGCAGCGTGAGCGCGGTGTCGACGTCGTCCTGGTCGGCGTCGGCGTGATTGGTGTAGCAGACGTCGACCCCCATCGGAAGCCCGAGCAGCTTGCCGCAGAAATGGTCCTCGACGGCGGCGCGCACGATCTCGCGGCCGTTGAGGTACTCGGGGCCGATGAACCCGACGACGGTGTTCACGAGCAGCGGTTCGAACGCGCGGGCGAAGCCGTACGCGCGCGCCTCCAGGGTCTGCTGGTCGACGCCGCGGTGCGCGTTGGCCGAGAGCGCGCTGCCCTGGCCGGTCTCGAAGTACATGACGTTGGCGCCGGTGGTGCCGCGCCCGAGCGCGCGCGCGCCGTCGTGCGCTTCCGCGAGCAGGCGCGCGTCGACGCCGAAGCTGCGATTCGTCGCCTCGGTGCCCCCGATCGACTGGAAGACGAGATCCACGGGCGCGCCGCGCTCGATCGCCTGCAGCGTCGTCGTCACGTGCGTGAGCACGCAGGACTGCGTCGGGATCCGATGCGTCGCGATGATGCCCTCGAGCATCGCGAGCAGGCCCGTCACCCGCTCGAGGTTGTCGGTCGCGGGGTTGATCCCGATCACCGCGTCGCCGCAGCCGTAGAGCAGGCCATCGAGGATGCTGGCGGCGATGCCCTTCGGATCGTCGGTCGGGTGATTGGGCTGGAGGCGGGTCGCCAGGCGCCCTGCGAGACCGAGCGTGTTGCGGAAGCGCGTCACGACCTCGGCCTTACGCGCCGCGATCACCATGTCCTGGATGCGCATGAGCTTCGATACCGCCGCGACCATCTCGGGCGTGAGGCCGGGCGCGAGCCGCGCGAGCGCTACGCCATCGGTCGCGTAGGCGAGCAGCCAGTCGCGGAAGTCGCCGACGGTGAAATGCGCGACTGGCGCGAACGCCGCGGCGTCGTGCCGGTCCAGTATGAGCCGCGTGACCTCATCCGTCTCGTACGGCACCGCGGGCTCCGAGAGAAAGGCCGTGAGCGGCACCTCGGCGAGCGTCATCTGCGCCGCGACGCGCTCCTCAGCGGTCGACGCCGCGAGCCCGGCGAGAGAATCACCGGCGCGCGCCGGCGTCGCCTTCGCGAGCAGGTCCCGCAGATCCGGGAAGCGGTAGGTGACGGCGCCCACCGTGTGAGCGTGGCCGGGCATGGGTCTGCGTCTCCAGCGAGGATCGTTCGTATCGATGGTAGCGCGGCCCGCACTTGCGCGCCGCAGCGGATCAGGTTCTAGCCTGGTTGCCATTGCACGATGCATCAACCTGCCGGCGGGCGACGACTTCGCGAGCGGGATCGGCGCGAACTACGTGTACGACCATCCGTTCACGACGATGCCGGCGGCCGACCGGGGCGTCGGGCTCTTTTCATCGCGAATGTTGGTGAATGTTCTGGACTGAAGGCCGTAAATCCTGCAGGGAGCCGCGCCCGAGTGTCGCTGAGGGACGACAGGTCGTGCTGCTAACGTCTTGTTTGTCGTTCGTCCGTCAACGCCTATTACCAACCCGCGTTGATCAGGGGTCCGCGTCGTCGAAACCAGCGCTAGATGGCAACGCAGCATTTGCCGGTCGTGTGACCTCTAGCAGCGACCGGACAGTCGACTCGTGTCTACTCAAGAGGAGGCATCAATGAAGAAGTCGCTTGTTTCCCTCGTGCTCGCCCTTTTCGCGCTTAGCTCTACCGCCGTCTTCGGACAGGTGCCTGACAAATGCAAGAACTTGACTGGCGATGCGCAGAAGAAATGCATCGATGACGAGAAGATGAAGAAAAAATAGCAGCTGCGAAGACCAATCAGCAGCGGAGCGCTGCTGAGCGATTGTGCGCGGCGTCCGATCCACGGACGCCGCGTCTTGTTTTGCGCGCAATAGCCACGCGGCTCCAGAGCTTCCCTGTGGTCGGGGTGCCGTCGCTCTAGCGGTCCGGCCAACGCCAAATGCCTCTTCTTAATGGGCGCGGACGTGCTGACCTCCACCTCGGCGAGGCCCGCCTTGCTACGAGCGGGGCGCAACTCTGCGGAAGCCCACGAACAACGCAACGTCATAAGCGATCTTCAGCAGCCCACACGCAACGAGCGGGGCGCTCATCAGCCCGGTCGCGAACATCGCGCCGGCGAGCGAGGGACTGATCGCGGATGCAAGGCTGCGCGGAACCGCGGTAAAGCTCGCCGCGGCGGGACGCTCATCGGGCGTAACCACGGACATTACGTAGGCGCTGCGCGCCGGCACGTCCATTTGCGAAAGCAGGCTGCGCGCGAGCAAGAGCCCCAGTGCCAGCTGCAGTGATGACGCGCACGCGGCGCCGATCAGGCACAGGCTAGCCGGAATGTGCGTGAACACCATAGTGTTCACCAGGCCAATGCGCCGTGCGAGCGCTGGTGCCGCCAATTGCGACACGGCGCTGAACAACCCGGTCCAGAAGAAGAATGCGCCGGCGCCTGTGAGCGACATGCCGAAGCGCTCGAACAGCCACAGCGCAAGCAGCGCGTTGATGACCAGCCCTCCAGCGAAGGAATCGACGCTGAACAGGGCCGCGAGCTTGAAGACGATGCCTCGCGATGGCCCAAGCGATGATGGTGGTTTGCCATCCTCGGTTCGCGGCGGTTCAGGCATGCGCAGATAGAGCACCCAGACCACGCCGGCGATGGCCGCGTACACCACGAACATGGCGCGCAACGCATCCAGCATTTGCCAACCCGCGCGACTCGCCAACCAGTCGGGCACCGCTGCCGCGAGCGCGCCCACGGCGGCGAAGACCGAGCCGAAGAAGCTGTACCGGGCAAACACGCTCGTGCGGACTTCCGCCGGCGCGGATGCTGCGAGAACCGTGTGCTCCAGCGGCAGGAAAACGCTCGCATCCCCGCCGCTCGGATTCAACGGGCCCATGAACGCGACGACGAGCAGCGGCCATAGCGACGTAATCGTGGCGAAGCCAAGGCCGGTCGCCGCCATCAGGACCGCGGCCGCCAGCAACAGGCGCCGGAGAGCGAAGCGATGTCCCCAGCGCCCCACCGCCAGCGTAGCGATCGCGGAACCGAAGAGGGCAGCAGTGCTAAGGAGACCGACCTCGAGCTGGCCATGGCCGAGCGCGAGCAGGTAGGCAGGCAGCAGAACTGCCACCAACCCATCAGCAAACGCGCGCAACGCCCGCGCCGCAAGAACGAGGCTAGCGCCGCTTCCAGACATCAGCCTATTCGCAGCAGCCGCAGGCTGCCGCGATGGCATTCTGGACATCCGAAAGTCTCGCCCTCTGCGTCGCATCTGTTAGCACGTCTTGAATAGGTCCGTCACTGATCGGGCAGTTGCTGCCGGCAATCAGGTCGATCTCGTCGGCACCTGCGCACGCCCGGACCGTTCAAGGGGTCATTCCTCTTTCGGCCACACAGCGTCCAACGGCCAGGGACGATCCGTGCACGGCGCAGTGCTCACGTAGGCGGAGCGCAAGTCCGACGCGAAGACGACGGTCCAGCCGCCGCGCGGCGTGTGGACGCACAAGTCGGCGAACCGGCTGAACGCCTGTTGGGCGCTACGCGGCCGCATTGCGAGCCCGCACGCTCCCGGTATGGGTGCGGAGAGCAAAATCTTCTGGGCCGTCTTGTACAGCGGGTCGATTCTCCAGAGCGAGCCATGGCTGTAGCTCGCCGCGAGGAACGCTCCGTGCTGCGCCGAGTAAGCGAGCCCGGAAAATCCCACATCCTTCTCCGTATCAGCGTCGAGCAATAGCGGGTGCACGCTTACGGCGAGGGTGTCCGGATCGATCCGCCATAGTGTCGGCAGGCTGTTGCTCGTGATCACCGCTTCTCCCTTGGGCCCCAGCGCCAGGTCCGGCAGGCAGCCATAGCGGGTGTCTACCGACACCCAGCCCGGGAGAGGCACCGCCACTCGCTCTGGGCGCGAGATGTCGTAAACGTACACGCCCTCATGCGTCAGAAACCAGGCGCGATGGCGCTCCGGATCGATCCGATACCGTCCGTTGGGCAGTTGAGCCTGCTGTCCGTGATGCTCCGTCGTCGCCAGCCGAGACGCTGCGCCGATGTCGCATCCGCCGATCGAGACTATGGAGGCGGCGAAGGACAACACCCCAGCCGCGACTGCGTTTCCGTTCCACATAAGCGCTCCTTTCCCGAAGGGAACAGAGCAGCGCTTGAGACGGAAACGTCTTTGCGGACCGGGTGTCTGCGAAAACCCGGCTAGGGCTTGGCCGCCGTTGCGATCAGCCAGGGCCCTACATGGGTCGGCAGCCTACTTTGTCAGCTTGAGGATGTCAACAAGTATTCTGTAGGATATAAAACATCTTTGTAATAATTATTACAGACATGAAAGCCTTCAATGCCCTGATTCTCAGTCTCCCGACGCCCAATTCGACAATGCGGATGCGGGTTTGGCGGGCGTTGAAGGAAAGCGGCTGCGCGGTGCTGCGGGACGGCGTGTATGTCTTGCCATCGGGCTCGGCACGCGTCGCAGTCTTGGGGCAGATGGAATCGGAGGTTAAGTCCGTCGGCGGCTTTGCGATGACGGCTGAACTGCGGTTCGCGAAGGACGAACACCTCGCCCAGCTCCGCAGATTATTTGATCGCAGCGCGGATTACGGCGCATTGGTTGAGACGATCAGGGACGCGCGGCTTTCGGTACAGCGCGTCGGCCCCCGCAAGGCGCAAACGACAGCGCGGCGGCTACAGCGCTCGTTCGACAGGCTGGTGCAGATCGATTTTTTTCCAGGCCAGGCCAAGCGCCAGGCTGCGGACGCGATCTCCGGCCTAAAACGAGACCTCCAGCAAGCCTATTCGTTCGGGGAGCCACACCCTTCCAAGAGACAGGTGCAGTCAGTGAACCCTGCCAAGTATCGGAAGCGGGTTTGGGCAACCCGCAGGGATCCTTGGGTGGATCGTATTGCCAGCGCCTGGCTCATCAAGAGATTCATCGATCGGGACGCTCGGTTCGCGTGGATCGATCGTCCGCGCGATCGTCCGAGGAGGGCCATAGGGTTCGATTTCGACGGCGCAGAATTCACGCATGCGAGTAACCGCGTCACATTCGAAGTACTGCTCTCGAGCTTCGGCCTCGAAAACGATCCCGCACTCGCAAAAATCGGCGCCGCGGTGCACTTTCTCGACGTCGGCGGGATCCCGGTTGCAGACGCCAAGGGTTTGGAGACCATGCTGAGGGGAATTAAGGAGAAGGCACGGAGCGACGACGCGCTGCTCGCCGACGCGATGCGGATCCTGGATCTGTTCTATTCGGCTTATGCACCACCCTCGGACCGAGCAAACGCTCGATGAATCATGTCGGCTGGAAACGAGAACGGGGAGGCGCGGCAAGCTGAGCCTGCCGCCCCTCCAACCCGATCGCCGAACCGGAGGAGGGCGGCGACGACGATCGTTCGGTGCGACTACTTCAGGGCGAGCGCCTGCTTGACCTTGCCGCTCGACTCGGCCATCACCTGCATCGTGTCGCCCGCGATCCAGCGTTTCTCGGCCGCCCAATAGTCGTGCCCGCGGCGCGCGGACTTGATCGACTCCGCGCCAAGGGACATCAGCGTCGCGACCACCTTGTCCTGCTGCAACGCCGCGTATTCGATGCCGGTCCAGTCGATGACCTCGTCGACGAGCTGGCCGCGGACGTCGCGCTCGTATGCGCTGCGCCAGCCCAGGTTCTCGGAGCGGAACATGGTCACGATCCCGGTGTGCTTCGAGGCGACCTGGAATGGCTGGGTCCCGGTGTGCCGGTACACCACGGCGAGCAGGATCACGCCGCGCGAGCGGGTGTGCGTGTAGTCCGCCACGATGACGTAGTGGCGCGCGACGGATTCGGGCATGCCCTGCGAGACGAGCAGCCGCTGGAAGGCGTCGGTCGCGTCGGCGAGCGCGCCGGGTCGGAAGCGCCCGAACCCGAAGCCGCCGCCCGTGACCTGGCCGGTCTTGGGATCGACGCGCGGGTCCGTGAGCGAGACGCCGTAGGCCGCACGATAGGAATCGTCGAGGCTCACGGCGTGCGCCCGCATCAGTGCGCCATTGAGGTCGTCGAGCGCGAGCCCGGCGGCGTAGGGGAGAAAGGCGAGCCCCTCCAGTAGCCCCGCGACGATCATGATCGGCGCGAGGAATAGGTTCGTGAGGCCGGTGCCGAACGTCTGCATGCCGCGCTCGGCGGCCTGGTAGCCGGTGGTGTTAGGTGCTGCGCAGCTCGAGAGCACGACCACGCTCGCGAGGGCGGCGCAGGTGATGCGTTTGAGACCAGCTGGCATATCGACCTCCGTTCGTTGCTCCGTCTACCGATTCGGCTTCCGGAGGGTTGATTCGCACCTCGCCCCCAACCCCTCTCCTCCTCTGGCAGGAGAGGAGAGCGCGGTACCCGGCCGCTCGGCGTCGCACTCCGGAGAGGACACCCTTGCTGGGATCCGCGCTAGAGGAGCCGGTTAGGGCTCGAAGGGGATGCGTCGCGACCGCGCGAGGCCATCATCGCGCGACGCCCGGCTCGACAGGCTTACGCCAGGATTACTCTTGGCTTACTCGAGGGATGCGGGCGGCGGATTCGGGTCGCTTAGTCGGGGTTGGGACGATCTTCCCGCCGTCATCGGCGAACGCGATACCCTAATGCTCAAGCATCTGTTGTAGCGGCCATGCCGATCCGTGGGCGCTGACTGGGGGCCGCGTCTGGCGACCGGCATGGTAGTCGACTGCACCAGTGAAGTGTTGAGGCTGGAGCCGCTCGAAAAGAAACGACAGGGAGGGGTCATGGTCGACAGAATCTGGCTCAAACACTACCCGGCCGGCATTCCAGCCGAGATCGACGCCGACCACTTCAGCTCCATCCCGGACCTGCTCGAAAAGGTCGTCATCAAGTTTGCCGACAAACCGGCCTACCACAATCTCGACTACACCATGAGCTACGCGGCCGTGGAGCGGCTGTCGCGCGATTTCGCCGCTTTCCTGCAAGGACTGCCGGGCATGAGCAAGGGCGAGCGCGTCGCCATCATGTTGCCCAACCTGCTGCAATATCCGGTGGCGCTGTTCGGCATCCTGCGTGCCGGCATGACGGTGGTAAACGTCAATCCCATGTACTCGCCGCGCGAGCTGGAGCACCAGTTGAAAGACTCCGGCGCCAGAGCCATCGTCATTCTCGAGAACTTCGCCAACATCCTGCAGCAAGTGCTCAAGAACACGCCGGTCGAGCACGTGATCACCACCCAGGTCGGAGACCTGCTGCCGATCCCGAAACGCTGGATCGTCAACTTCGTCATCAAGAAGGTGAAGAAGATGGTGCCCGATTGGCGCATCGACGGCGCGATGAATTTCCGCGCAGCGCTCGCCCGTGGCGCGGCGGCGCAGTTCAAGCCGGTTAAGGTAACGCACGACGACATCGCGTTCCTCCAGTACACCGGCGGCACCACCGGCGTCCCGAAGGGAGCGATGCTCACCCACCGGAACATCCTCGCCAATCTCGAGCAGACGGGCGTGTGGGTCTCGGGGAGCTTCAAGGAAGGCGCCGAGATCGTCATCGCGCCGCTGCCGATGTACCACATTTTCTGCCTCACCTCGACGCTGTCGTTCATGAAGTGGGGCAGCTTGATTGTGCTCATCACCAACCCGCGTGACTTGCCGGCCCTGGTCAAGGAGCTCGGGCAATGGAAATTCAGCGTGATAACCGGTGTCAATACGCTGTTCAACGGCCTCTTGAACACCCCCGGATTCGGCCAGCTTGATTTTTCCGCGCTGAAGGTGGTGGTCGGCGGCGGCGCGGCAGTGCAAAAGCCGGTAGCCGAGCGCTGGATGCAGGTGACTGGCCACTATGTCACCGAGGCTTACGGCCTGACCGAGACCTCGCCTGGCGTCTGCGCCAATCCTCTGGGGACACCCTGGAACGGCACAATCGGCCTGCCCTTCCCTTCCACCGACGTAACGATCCGCGACGACGACTTCAACGAGTTGCCGGTGTGGACCGGCGACGGCGACATCGACAGGCACACCGGCGAGATCTGCATCCGCGGCCCTCAGGTAATGAAGGGTTACTGGAACAACCCCGGGGAAACAGAAAAGGTGATGCAGAACGGGTGGTTGAAGACGGGCGACGTCGGCAATCTGAATGCCGAGGGATACATCACCATCACGGATCGCAAGAAGGACATGATCCTGGTTTCAGGTTTCAACGTCTATCCGAACGAGATAGAGAGCGTGGTGGCGACACATCCGGGCGTGCTCGAATGCGGGGTGGTGGGCGTTCCTGACGAAAGAACAGGCGAGGCGGTGAAGGTGGTCATAGTCAAGAAGGACCCGAACCTCACGAAGGATGCGGTGCTCTCGCACTGCAAGTCCCTGCTCACCGGCTACAAGGTGCCCCGCCATGTGGAGTTCCGGGACACCTTGCCGAAGACGCCGATCGGCAAGGTCCTGCGGCGCGAGCTGCGCGACGCGCCCAACAAGTAGGCGGAGATGCCCGGCTGGGTCATTCGCGGCCTCACCTCTCTGCGTCGCTTGCACACCTCGCCTGGAGATGGGGCTCGGTGAAGCGCTCCCGCGCCTTAGTCTCGGCGAGCATGGCGCAGAAACGGGTCGGAGCATTGGAGCCGCCCTCGCAACGCTCCGTAGTAGGCTACATCCAGGGATCGCGAGCGATATTTCGCGCATCACTTAGGGCAAGATCCGGCTTGCGTTGGAAACCCTGTCGCTCGGCGACGCGATCCGGGGCATCGTCGCCGTGACGGAGCACTACCGGCAGCAGCGCGGTCATAAGCTTGACCTCGCGCTGCCCGAGGAACCGTTGCACGTACGCGGGGACCCCGCGCGGGAGCGGCTGCGCAGCAGCACGAGCATTCCTCTTATCGTCGCGGTCACCGGAATGGGCCGGCCGCAGGACCTTGCGCGCGGTCGCGCGGCCCGGTTCGACGACCAGCTCATCAAGCCGGTCGACGCAAAACGGCTTCTGGAGGTCGTCGGGGGAGCGCGGTGCCAGGGCTGAGATGCCGAGGGCGCCGCGCCGGGCGCAGTCACCGACGAGCCGATGTTCGAATCGCACCCCCGACGACGAGGGCGAGGCACACTATCAGCGTTGGCTTAGGGGTCATTCGGGCTGGAGCATCGGACTCGGACGGTGCGGTGCAAGCGCCGGACCCGCCGGCCCGACGCGAACGAACCGAATCCGCGGCAGATCAATCGTTCTCGCGGCACGGCGGTTGCTGGAGGCTCCGCAGCTCAATCCATGCCCGACCGCCTGTGAAGGAACGCAGCGGCATCGTCGTCACCTACGTTCCAGGTTGCTTGGCCGACCACCAGCGGGCGACCGTCGGCGCCATAGCGCGGACTATTGCCGCGCTCACAGGCTGCAAGTTCGAAGGCGAATACGATCCCTTGGCTCGCTACGGCGGGCGCCTGTACTTCGTCCCGAGCGACACGCTGCTCGCCGACGACGCGCGTGCGCTGGGCATCCGCACTCGCGAGGATCTCTTCGGCGGCGTCGTGCCGTTTCCGTTCGTCGCGACCAAGGCGATCGTCCATCCACTCGTCGCGCCTGATGCGAGCCGTCCGCCCGGCTGGTCAGACGCCTTCACCGACCGGGTGCGCGGGGTGGTGCTGCCGGGTTTCACGGCCTTCACGGTGCAGGACGCCCGCCGCGCCGCGGAGAATCTGCTCGCGCTCGGACCGGTCCGGCTCAAGCGGGGCCAGGGAATCGGTGGCCGCGGGCAGGTGAGGGTCGCCGACGCGGGCGAGCTCGAATCCGCGCTGCAGCGCATCGAGGCAACGGACCTCGGCCGTAACGGCCTCGCGGTCGAGCTCGATCTCGCCGCAGGGACGACCTACAGCGTCGGGCAGGTCTGGGTGGGTGGGCTTCACGCAACCTACTGCGGAACGCAGTGCATGACTACCGACAATGACGAAGCGGCCGCCTTCGGCGGCTCGGACATCGTCGTGGTGCGCGGGGGCTACGAGGCGCTCGCCGGCCTGCCGCTCGAACCCGGGGTTTGTTTGGCGATCGAGCAGGCACGCGCATTCGACGCCGCGACGGAGGCGTTCGCCGGGCTGTTCGCCTCGCGCCGCAATTACGATGTGCTGCGCGGCCGCGACGGGTGGGGCCGCTGGCGCTCGGGCGTCCTCGAGCAGTCGTGGCGTCTCGGCGGCGCAAGCGGCCCCGAGGTCGCCGCACTCGCGGCGTTCGACGCGGATCCGGCGCTGCGCGTCGTGCGAGCCCGCTCAGTCGAGCGCTACGGCAGCTCGATCGCGCCGCCGGACGCGATCGTGCACTTCCGCGGCGTTGACAGCCGCGTCGGCACGCTCACCAAGTACACGCTCGTGGAGCCGTATGAACCTGCGCCATGAAGCCGTCGAGATCGCGGTCGACGGGGAGCACATCGTGGGCACTCTCGTCGTCCCCGAGCCCCGCCGCGAGAGCGGCCCGGCCGCCCTGTTCGTCCACGGCTGGGGCGGCAGCCAGGACCAATACCTCGCGCGGGCGCGCATCGTCGCCGCGCTCGGCTGGGTGTGTCTCACGTTCGATCTGCGCGGCCACGAAAAAACGCTTTCGCAATTCGACGCCGTTACGCGCGAAGACAGTCTGCGCGACGTGGTCGCCGCATACGACGTACTCGCACGGTGTCGCCGCGTAGACGGCTCTCGGATCGCGCTGGTGGGCAGCAGCTACGGTGCCTATCTTGCCGCCATCGCGACGGCCTTGCGCCCGGTGCGCTGGCTTTCGCTGCGCGCCCCGGCGATCTACAAGGACGCCGGCTGGAACGTGCCGAAGCGCGAGCTCCACCGCGATCCTGATTTCGCGGCGTTCCGGCGCCGCGAGCACCTTCCGGCAGGCAACCGCGCGCTCGGAGCCTGCGCGCAGTTCCGCGGCGACGCGCTCGTCATCGAGTCGCGGGACGACAGCGTCGTGCCGCACCCCGTCGTCGCGAACTACGTCGCCGCATTCGCCAACGCGCACTCCCTCACCTACCGGGTGATCGAAGGCGCCGACCACGGCCTCTCCCGGGAGCCGTGGAAGCAGGCTTACACGGAGTTCCTCGTCAACTGGCTGAAGGAGGTGACGTCGGGCACCCCCGTCGAGCTGCCGCGGACGGTCGCCGCCGCGACGCCGCGCGCGCCGGAAGAGAGCTAATAGTTTGCGGAACGACGCTCGATCGGCTTACGACACGTCCGCAGCGGCTGCATCCCGCTGTAAATTCTTCTACGCGCCTGTAAATCGTTCCGCGTTCGCGCGGCTCGTCATGGTCCTGGCGCATACCGCTCGTTCTGCCGCGCCAGCCCGGGCCAATCGCCGGGCTTTGACGGAAGGCACGCGGCTATCGCGACTTCGCGCTTTGCTGTTCCGCTCGCGCCGCGCCGATGGCAGTCTTTACGTGCTTTCTCTCCTCCGGCGGCGGCAGGACAGCCTTCAAACCGAGCGACTCGAGCCAGAGCTCGCGCGACCAGCCCTTGCTGTGATAGAGATGCTCGTCCTCCTGCTCCTCGACCTCCGCGTACGCGGCCTTCAGCGCCTTGCCTTCCGGCCCGGTCAGCTTCTTTGCGCACTTGCCGAGCAACTCCCAGTTCGCGTGGTCCTTCGTTTCGGCCAGCACCACGCATTCGCACGCCACCAGTTGTGCGGCATCCGGACCGGCGCCTTGCGCCTTGGTCATCGCCTCGACAAGGGCAGCGCCGTTATGGCGCACGACTTGACGCCCCGGCGTCTCCGTCGCGGGATCGAGCTCCATTGCATTACAGCACTCGGTGAGGATTTCCACGTGCCGGCGCGTCTCGTCGAGGTACTTCTGCCATTCCTCCCGCAGGTCCTCGTTGACTGCGCACTTGAGCGCCGTTTCGTAGACCTCCACACCGCCCATCTCGTGCTCGAGCGCCTGCAGCAAGAGTTCATTCAGTTGGTCCGTATTCATTCGCGACTCCGTGTTGGTTGGGGATGCCCGGAAGCCGGGCGCGATAGAGGTCTCCTGCATCGGCCCCCAGGGGGGCATGTAGCAATCCGGAGTCCCAGGCCACTCGATGGTGCGTGTACTACACTGAACGCGGCACTTCGCGCTCGGTAGGAACCTCCCCAATGCCGTTAGACGACAAGATATTCAGGTTACTGGTCGACCGGATCAGGGATTACGCGCTTTTCGTGCTGGATCCGGACGGCCGCGTCGTGAGCTGGAATGCCGGCGCACGAAAGATCAAGGGGTATGAGGCGGAGGAGATCATGGGCCAGCATTTCTCCGTTTTCTATACCCAGGAAGCGATAGCGAAGCGTTGGCCGTGGCACGAGTTGCAGATGGCGACAATGCAGGGCCGCTTTGAGGACGAGGGCTGGCGCGTCAAGAAGGACGGTTCCCGATTCTGGGCGAACGTCGTTATCACTGCGCTACGCGATGATAACGGGCATCTGCTCGGATTCTCCAAGATCACCCGCGATCTGACGGATCGGCGCAGGCAGGAGGAGGTGTTGCGGGAGAGCGAAGAACGATTCCGTCTTCTGATCGAGGGCGTCGTGGACTACGCGATCTTCATGCTCGATCCGGACGGGATCATCACGAGCTGGAACGCCGGGGCGCAGGCGATCAAGGGCTACACCCGTGACGAGGCCATTGGCAGCCATTTTTCTCTCTTCTACACGCCGGAAGACATCCAGGCGGGCAAGCCGTGGGAGGAGCTCGCCCACGCGCACAAGGCAGGCCGCGCGGAAGATGAAGGCTGGCGGATTCGCAAGAACGGCGAGAAGTTCTGGGCACGCGCCGTCTTGAATGCGCTCCATGACAGCGAAGGCCGCCTTCGGGGGTTCGCAAAGATCACCCAGGATCTCAGCCAGCGTCAGCATGCGCACGAGCTGGAAAGGACGGCTCAACAGCTGAACGAGTTCATCGCGATTCTTGCGCACGAGCTGCGCAATCCACTCGCTCCGATCTGCAATGCTGTCCAGCTCATGGACCGGATTCCCCATACCGATCCCGCACAAGAGGCAATGCGCAGGACGATCGCTCGTCAGAGCGCGCATCTCGTGCGAATCGTCGACGATTTGCTGGACATCGCGAGAATCACGCGCGGCACCTTTTCGATCGTGCGCAGGGCCATCGATGTCGCCGAGGTCATCGGCCGAGCCGTAGAGGTGGCCAGGCCTGCGATCGAGCAGGCCGGGCACGCGCTCGAGGTGGAGCTGCCCACTGTGCCGGTTCACGTCGACGGCGATATCGACCGGCTCGCGCAGGTCGTGGGGAACCTTCTCGGAAACGCCGTTCGGTTCACGCCCCCCGGCGGAGACATCGGGGTGAAGGCCTGGAGGGAGGGTGGTCGCGCAATGATTTGCGTGCGCGACAACGGCCGCGGCATCGCAGCAGCAGATCTGGAAGGCATCTTCGGGATGTTCGTGCAAGGCAAGGAGCCGATTCACCGCATAGGGAAGGGATTGGGAATCGGCCTCGCGCTCGCACGGCGCGTCGTCGAGCTCCACGGCGGGACCATAGAAGCACGAAGCGAGGGGGAGGGTAAAGGAAGCGAGTTCGTCGTGCGCATTCCGATCGGGTCGCCACCCGCCCAGGAGCGGAGCGGAACCGGCCAGGTCAAGCGACCGGTGAGCAAGTCCGCCGGCAAGCGCATCCTGATCGTCGACGACAACGTCGATGCCGCCAATGTGCTGGAGAGGCTTCTGCAGTCGTCGAGTCACGACGAAATCCGCGTCGTTCACGACGGTCCGCAGGCCATCGAGGTCGCAAACGAGTTTCGGCCGGACATCGTTTTGCTCGACATCGGGCTGCCCGGCATCAATGGCTACGAGGTGGCGCGACGACTGCGCGCCCGACAGGGGCGGTCCATGAGGATCATCGCAATTACCGGCTGGGGGCAGGAGCCGGACAAGGCCCGTTCGCGGGAAGCCGGGTTCGACCTACACCTGGTGAAGCCGGTCGATGAAGCGGTCCTTCTCGAGATCCTTGAGGCCGACGGCTACGGCAATGGCACCACGATCCCCTAGGAACGCCGGCCTGCGCCGCGCTCTCTCGCAGCTCATGAACGCGTCGCTGAAGTGGCGACGGCGCTGCGCGGGGAAGCACCCCACACGTCCGGCGCTTCCCCGAGAAGTCTAATTGCGCTAACTCGCTAAGCCGCCCGCATCGCCGGAGCGCCGGCGACACGGATCGAAGTCCCGGATCGCCTCGGCGCGCACCTCAATCGCTCGAGTGCGCGAATGGGTGGTCCAGCAGCTTCTGCAACTGCGTGATGTCCACCGGCTTCACGAGGTGCCCGTCGAAGCCGGCGGCCCCGGTCCGCTGGTGATCGTCGTCGCAGCCACGGCCGGTTTGGGCGATAAGCCTCGTGCGCCGGCCCCACGGCCGCTCGCGGATGCGCCGGCAGACCTCGTACCCGTCGACCTTCGGCATGGCGAGGTCGAGCAGTACCACGTCGGGCCGCCAGCGCTCCGCGACCGCGAGCGCTTCGGCGCCGTCGTGCGCCGTCTCGACCTCGTTGCCGCCGAGCCGGAGCAGAAGCGCCAGCGATTCGGCGTTGTCGGGTCTGTCGTCCACGACGAGGATGCGGCGAGGGGTGGTTGCCGGGCGCGCATCCGCAGCCTCCGCGGTTGACGGCTGCACGACCGGTTCCTCCGGGAATGCGGGCAGCCGGACCACGAACTCGCTCCCCTGGCCGGACCCGGCGCTGTGCGCGGCGACGCTGCTGCCGTGCATCTCCACCAGCCCGCGGACCACGGCGAGACCGATGCCGAGTCCGCCCTGCGACCGCTCGGGTCCCGAGTCTCCCTGCGAGAACATCTCGAACACGCGGGGAAGGTGTTGCGGCGGCATGCCAATGCCGGTGTCCTTGACCCGCACGACCAGCTCGGCGCCGTGCCGCTCGGCAGTCACCCAGATCTGGCCGTGCCCCTCCGTGTACTTGCAGGCGTTGTGGATGAGGTTGGAGAAGACCTGGGCGAGGCGTATCGGGTCGGCGTTCAGGTGCACCGGCTCCGCCGGCAGGGAGACGGTGAGGGCATGTCCAGCGCGCTCGACGTGCGGCCGCGAGGTCTCGAGCGCCTGCTGCATCACCTCGGCGAGCGCGACGCGCTGCCGGCGCAACTCGAGCTTGCCGCTCCCGATGCGGCTCGCGTCGAGCAGATCGTCAATGAGCCGCACCATGTGCCTCAGCTGCCGGTCGATCATGTCGCACGCCGCGCGCAGGTTCGGGTCGAGCGAGCCCGACACGTTGAGGACCTGCACGGCATTGCTGATCGGCGCGAGCGGGTTGCGCAGCTCGTGCGCGAGAGTGGCGAGAAACTCGTCCTTGCGGCGGTCGGCGTCGCGCAGCGCTTCCTCGGCAAGCTTGCGATCGTGGATGTCCGTGGTCGAGCCAAACCACTCGACGATCCGGCCCGCGGCGTCGCGGATCGGGCTCGCGCGGGTGAGGAACCAGCGGTAGTCCCCGTCATGGCGGCGGTTGCGAACCTCGATCTCGTAGTCGGTCCCGTGCTTGAGCGCCTCGCCCCAAGCGCGCTCGCAGCGCGCCCGGTCGTCCGGATGCAGCACGCGCGAGGTCCATTGCGCGGCGTTCTCCTCGGCCGTCAGCCCGGTGTAGTCGAGCCAGCGCTGGTTGTGGAAGGTGATGGCGCCCGTCGCGTCGGCGGACCACACGATCGCCGGCGTGGCGTTGGCCATGAGGCGGAAGCGCTCCTCGCTGGCGCGCAGCGTCACCTGCATGCGCCTCAACTGCTCGACGTGCTTGCGCTCGGTCAGATCGGTCACCACCGCGCAGAGCCCGACCGCGCCGCTCAGCTCCAGCGGACTGACGGTGATGTGAACCGGCACCTGCGTTCCGTCGGCGCGGCGCAGGACCGATTCCGCCCGGCGCACGTCATGGGCCGCTTCGCGCAGCAGTGTCTGCAGGGCCGGCCGCTCCCCGGCCGCGGCGTACGCGCCGAGCGGCTGCCCGGTCATGTCTTCGATCGACGTTCCCAGCAGGTCCGCCAGGCACGCATTGCAGAAGAGGATCGTGCCGTCGCCGGCGAGCGTCAGCGCGCCCTCCTGCATGCATTCGACCATCCGGCGGTACGGCCAGTCCGCACCCTCCAGTGCGTAGACCCGCTGCCCCTTCGGCTGAGCCACGACGAACGCGTCCACCGCGTGATCGCGAATGGCGGCGACAATCTGCTCGGGCTCCTCGAGTCGGCGACGCAGCGCGGCGTTCTCGGCTGCCAGCGCTTCGATGGTCTGAACGTCCTGCATGGCGTTTCCCGTTCGGTCTTGCGCCGGCCGTGCCCCGACCGGCTGCAGTTACGCGCTCCGGGGCCGGAGCTGCAGACCCACCAGGGTCCGCTCGGTGTTCGACAGGTCGCCGACGATCTTGCGGATCGGCTCGGGCAGCTTGCGGACCAGGGTCGGGATCGCGATGATCTGGTCGCCTTGCGCGAGCTGCGGCTGCACGAGAAGGTCGATGACCTCGATCGTGTACTTGCCGGCGAGGTGCTCCTCGCAGATGCGCTTCAGGTTCGCGAAGGCGGCGACCGATCTCGTGGTCTGCCCCGCGACGTAGAGCCGCAGCTCCCAGAAATCCTGGGCGGCCGCTCCGACGTCGGCCGGGTCCGCGCGCGCTGGTTGAGTCATGTGCGTGGTCCTTCCGTCTTGCGGCTCGATCCGGTCAACACGCCCTCCGAGCCGGTACAGACATCGCGCAGCTCGATACCGTGCCCGCTCAGGACAAACTCGCGCGCCTGATTGGAGTGCGCCATGCCGCGCGACTTGAGGACACATAGCGCACGGTTGCGCTCGCCATTCAGCTCGACGTTGCGCACGAGCAGCCAGGTGTCGACGAGCGACGAGATGCCGACCGACGTCGCCTCCAGCGGGCTGCCGGACGACGTGAGGTTGGTGAACACGGCGGTCACGCCGTCGGACTTCAGGAAGTCGAGGAGGCGCACGAGCATCTGCGTGGCCTGGCTGCTGCTGCCGGCGGACACGAAATTGCTGATCGGATCGACGATCACCATCGCCGGCCGGAACGCCTGCACCTGCTTGTGCATCGTCGCAAGGTGCATCTCCAGGCCCGTGAACGTCGGGCGGCTCGCGTGAACGCGGAGCAGGCCCTTCCGAACCCACGGCTCCAGGTCAAGGCCGATCGAGCGCATGTTCCGCAGGAGCTGGCTCGGCGACTCCTCGAACGCGAACACGAGGCAGCGCTCGCTGCGTTCGCACGCAGCGTGCGCGAAGTGCGCGGCGAGGCTCGTCTTGCCGGTACCGGCGGTGCCCGAAACGAGCACGGTGCTGCCGCGGTACACGCCGTCGCCGCCGAGCATCGTGTCGAGCTGCGGCACGCCGGTGGAGACGCGTTCCGTGGAGGCCGCGTGCGCGAGGCCGAGGGAGGTGATCGGGAGGACCGAGAAGCCGGCCTCGTCGATCAGGAAGGGGTACTCGTTCGTGCCGTGCGCGCTGCCGCGGTACTTGACGATCCGCAGCCGTCGCGTCGAGAGCTGCTCGTTGACGCGGTGGTCGAGGAGGATCACGCAGTCGGAGATGTACTCCTCGAGCCCGTGCCGCGTCAGCGTGCCGGCGCCGCGCTCCCCGGTGACGATCGCCGTGACCTTGCGGTCCTTGAGCCAGCGAAAAAGGCGGCGCAGCTCGGCGCGCAGGATGCCCTCGTTCGAGAGCCCGCTGAACAGCGTCTCGATCGTGTCGAGGACGACGCGCTGCGCGCCGATCGAGTCGATCGCGTGCCCGAGGCGGATGAAGAGGCCGTCGAGGTCGTAGTCGCCGGTCTCCTCGATCTCGCTGCGCTCGACGTGGACGTAGTCCACGAGCAGCTTCTTCTCGGCGGCGAGCCGATCGAGGTCGAAGCCGAGCGAGCGGACGTTCTGCGCGAGCTCCTCGGCGCGCTCCTCGAAGCTCACGAAGACGCCCGACTCGCCGAACTCGGTCGCGCCGCGCACGAGAAACTCCATCGCGAGCAGCGTCTTGCCGCAGCCCGCGCTGCCGCACACGAGCGTCGGTCGCCCGCGTGGCAGCCCGCCGCCGGTCACCTCGTCGAGGCCCTGGATGCCGGTGGGCGCCTTTGAAAGAAAGAGCTCGCTGACGTGCCGGCTGATCGCGCTTTCGTTCATGCCTTCGCCGACCGTAGTCGTGCAACGCGAAGCACGACCTGGCACCCCGCTGATCGATGGTTTTTGGATCTTGGAGTCTAGTGGACTGACGACATCTCGCCGCTTTTTTTTCACGCGCTCGGCGATTGAAAATCTTGCAACGAGGAATACATGTTTTTTATTGCCGAAGGCCCTTGGCGGTGCTGCCTGCGGATGGACCGGCCGCCCGCCGCGCAGTTTCGCCGACGGGAGGCCAGAGACTGTGGGTGGCTGTCGGGCGCCGGGAAGGCGCCTTCGCAATCAAGGTCGCGCAGACACTCCGGCCGGGGGCACCAATCGCCCCCGGACGTGGCACGTCGGTTGCAGCGCTGCTGGCCGTGGCCGTCGACGCGAATCGGATCGGAGACTCAGACGCTGAGGGCATGCTGCGCCGCGGCCGGCATGCGCTCGGTCGGCTTGCCGCGGCGTGGGCGAAGGACCGCTGCAGCCGCAAGGCGGCGGCGCTGGCGTACTACACGACCTTCTCGCTCGCGCCGATCCTCGTGATCGTGCTCGCGGTCGCCGGCCTGCTCGTCGATGCGGGCACGCTGCGCGAGGCGATTCTCGACCAGGCCCGGATGCTGATCGGCGAGCCTGGAGCGGCGCTGCTTGCCGACCTGCTGCGAGCGAGCGCCGACGCGAAGCGCGGCGGGCTGGCCGCCGCGCTTGCGGTCCTCGCACTTCTCATCGGCGCGACGACGGCCTTCGCGGAGCTCAAGGACAGCCTGGACGAGCTCTTCGGCGGCGCGCGGGCGGCCCCGCAGGGCTTGTGGGGCATGCTGCGTGCGCGCCTGCTCTCGTTCGGGCTGGTGCTCGTGCTCGCCTTCCTGCTGCTGGTATCGCTTGCGGTAAACGCTGCGCTCGCCGTGCTCTCGACGAGCGTGCTCGGCATCGGCCCCGATGCCGGATCGGCCTTGCGGGCGGTTTCCTGGGTGGCGACGCTCGTCGTGGTGGTCGGTCTCTTCGCGGCAATCTACAAGCTCCTGCCCGACGCGCACCTTGCGTGGCGCGACGCCCTGCTCGGCGCAACCGTGACGGCGTTTTTCTTCGTGGCCGGCCGCTTCGCCATCGGTCTCTACCTCGGCAACTCGGCACCGGCGTCGGCCTTCGGTGCCGCGGGCTCGCTGGCCGTACTGCTGTTGTGGGTTTACTACTCCGCGAGCATCTTCTTTGTCGGCGCGGAGGTGACCCGGCTCTTCATCGCCCGGCGCGTTCGCACGCGCGCGGCACCGGCGCAGTAACAGAAACCGCCCGGCACGCGGCTTGCAGGTGCCGGCCTGAGCGCCCTGACGATCTAGCGCCCCCGATCGATCGACCGGCAGCGAAACCGGCAACTGGAGAGACCCCATGAACCGATTCCCGTTTCGACGCGCCGTCTCTCCGCACGGCCCGATCGGCGCGCGCAGGCGTGTCCGGGCGAGCCCCGTGCGGGAGTCGCGCCAGGCGTACGAGCGCCTGCTGGAGGCGACCGACGACCCGGTGCTGCTCGAAGCGGTCCGAGCGCTCATCGACTCCGAGGTGCTGGACCGCGCGCCCCGGGCGGCACGATGAGCGCCCTCTCTCGGAATACCGGCGGCCGGTGACCGGCTACACGATCGGCGAGCTGTCACGGGCAACCGGCGTGCACGTCGAGACGATTCGCTACTACCAGCGCCTTGGGCTCCTGCCGGTCCCGCCCCGGGACCGGGGGCCGCGCCGATACGGGCCCGAAGCGGTCGACCGGCTGCTGCTGATCCGGCATGCGCGACACCTCACGTTTTCGCTTGCCGAGGTCGGCGGCCTCCTGGCGGCCTCCGACGACGAGAGATGCGCCGCCGCCGTCCGTGACATCGCGGCCGCGCGGCTCGCCAAGGTGGAGCGCGAAGTCGGCACGCTGCAGGAGATCGCGCGCGAGCTTGCCGAGCTGGTGCGGCAAGTCGAAACCGCCGGGGGCTCCGCGGCGCGAATTCTGCAGGATCTGGGTCGCTCCGCTCGCGCCGAATCTTGATGGTTCGCCATGGCTAGGTTCCGCGACGTCCTCAACACGTGGCTCCTCCTCGAGCTGCTGCGCGGGATGGCGATCACCGGCCGTCACCTGTTCAAGCGGAAGGTGACGACCCAGTACCCGGAAGAGAAGACGCCGCTCTCTCCGCGCTTCGTTTCCTGCTCGCGTTGCGCCGCTATCCGAACGGCGAGGAGCGCTGCATCGCCTGCAAGCTGTGCGAGGCGGTCTGCCCGGCGCTCGCCATCACCATCGAGTCGGGCGAGCGCCCGGACGGCACGTACGACGTCTTCTGCGAGAAGTCGTGCCCGACCGACGCCATCGTGCTGACCCACCAGTTCGAGTACCCGCCGCCGCGCGCCGGCAGGACGCCGCCTATCGATGAGCTCAGGACGGCGACGTCGCCGTCGTGTCGCGGTGCTGCGCGGGCTTGTCGCCCGCACGCGCTCGCGCCGGTGGGCGCAGACGTCGGGTGAGCTCCGCGAGAGCCTGCAGCAGTTCCGCGATGAGCTTGCGCGCCTTCTGATCCACGAGCGTTCCGTCCGCCGCGAACGCGCTCGGCGCGTTGGCGATCGCGACCTCCGGCTGGTTCACCGGGTACATGTCGAGAAAGACAAATGACTGCCGCAGGTGGTATTGCGCGCGGATTGCGCCGAACGATCCGATCGAGGCGCCGAGGATGGCGACGGGCTTGCCGGCCCAGGCATTGTCGCCATAGGGCCGCGACGCGCAGTCGATCGCGTTCTTCAGCACGCCGGGAACCGAATAGTTGTACTCCGGCGTCGCGATCACGATGGCGTCGGAAGCACGGATGGCGCGCTTCAGCTCGCTAACGGCGTGCGCGGGCGCACTCTCGTGGTCCTGGTTGTACAAGGGCAGGCGGCCGATATCGAAGGCCTCGAGGGCAACGCCTGCGGGAACCAGACGCTGGGCCGCGCGCAACGCGGCGCGATTGAAGGAACCGCGGCGCAGGCTGCCCGCGATACCAAGAAACTGGAGCGTGTCATCCATCGCGTCCGTCCTCCAGTACGGGAATCGATGCTCCTAAAGCTGCAAGCGCCGTGCCCCCGCGCCGGCCGCCCATCGGCGCGACCCGACGCGGTACAAGTGGATTTCCTCCCCGCGCGTGTATGCGGCCTTCCGCGCTGACTCGACGTCCGCGGGGCACGTGGCTTGCTCGGAACCCATAATCACAGCAGCAACTCAGGAGACCGAATGCCCGAGAAGCGCACCATCGCACGCGCCCGCCGAAAAGCGCGCGCAGGACGGCGTCCGTCCACGCAGGCGGGCGAGTTCGTGCGCGAGGAGATTCGCCACGTGCGCGAAGGCCGGCACGGCGCCCGCTCAGCAAAGCAGGCGATCGCGATCGGCCTGTCAAAGGCGCGGCGCGCCGGCGTCAAGCTCGGACCCCCGCCCGGCCGGAAGAAGGTCGTCCGGGGAAAGTTCCCGAAATCCACCCGGCGGGCACGCGCCGTCAAGCGCGCCTTGAAGCGAGAGCCGCGCAGCGCCGCCTCGCATTACGCGCTCTCCCGGCAAGTGCATCGCAGCGCAGCGCAGCGCGGCCCGCGCAGCCGGCGCGCCGCCGCCCTGAAAGCGGTGCACACCAAGGGGAGGGCGGGGCTGCAGCGCGCCGCCCGAAAGGCCGCCCGCACGCGCAAGCGCGGGTAGAGGCGGGCTTAACCCGCCGGCGCTTTCGCTAGCGCGCGTCGAGCGCGGAAACGTGCCAGACGGTATTGCCGACGTCGTCGGCGACGAGCAGGGCGCCGCGCGCGCCGATCGCAACGCCCACGGGTCGGCCGTGCGCGTCGCCGTCCCCGTTGACGAAGCCGGTTAGGACCTCCAGGGGCATGCCCGAGGGCTTGCCTCCCCGGAAAGGGACGAACACCACGGCGTAACCGCTGAGCGGACGGCGGTTCCACGAGCCGTGCAGCCCGACGAACATGCCGTGCGCGTAGCGGGCCGGCAGCTTGGCGCGCTCGGAGTTCGCCAGGCCGAGCGGAGCGACGTGCGCGCCCAGCGCATAGTCGGGCTTGATCGCTTTGGCGACCAGATCGGGCCGCGGCGGCTGGACGCGCGCGTCGACGTGCTGACCGTAGTAGCTGTAGGGCCAGCCGTAGAACCCGCCGTCGATGACCGACGTGAGGTAATCGGGCACGAGATCGCTGCCCAGCTCGTCGCGCTCGTTGACCACGGTCCACAGCGACCCGGTCTGCGACTCCCACGCAAGGCCGTTCGGATTGCGCAGGCCCGAGGCATACAGCCGTTTCGTACCGGCCTTCGGATCGACCTCCCAGATCGCGGCGCGGCCTTCCTCGGCGTCCATGCCGTTCTCGCCAATATTGCTGTTCGATCCGACGGTCGCATAGAGCCGGGTGCCGTCCCGGCTGGCGATCAGATTCTTGGTCCAGTGATGGTTGAGGCCCGCCGGCAGGTCGACCACCTTGACCCCGGCGGCCGCATCGAGCGCATTTGCGCCCGGGGTGTAGGGAAACCGCACGATCGCATCGGCGTTCGCCACATAGAAATCGCTACCGACGAGCGCCATCCCGAACGGTGAATGCAGGCCCTGCAGGAAGACGGTGCGGAACTCGGCCACGCCGTCACCGTCCGCGTCGCGAAGCAGGGTGATGCGGTTGGCGCTCGGCACCGCGGATCCGGCGACCGTCATCACCTGCTTCATGACCCACTTCTTGACTCCGCCGCCGGCGTCGTTCTCGGGCGGCGGCGGCCGGTTCGTCTCGGCGACCAGCACGTCGCCGTTCGGCAGCACGTACAGCCACCGCGGGTGGTCGAGACCGGTGGCGAACGCCGTCACCCGCAGCCCGTCGGCAGCAACCGGCGTCATGCCCGGGGGCCAGCCTTTGGCCGGCGCGATGTCGATCGTCGGGATCAACGTGCTCTTCGGGCGCGGCAGCACCGGATCCGGTCCGACGCCCGCCGAGAACGGCAGCCTCGCCGACTCGCTGCAGCCGCCCAGCGCGACCGCGGCCAGCAACGCCCAGGTCATGGATCCGATTCTCATGGAGATCTCCGCACGAAGCCGCCTTGAACCACCAGGACGACGCAAGCCGCGTACCCGTCCGGGCGCGGCCGGCGACCGGGGGTCTTTGAGCGGCACTCGGGTGCGAACGGGTCGCTCTCGCGGCACTGCCCGGGTACGCCACTTGCACCTCTACGCGACCATGAAAGCCAAGCTGCTCGACGACTCCGGCGAGCGGACGATCGCGCTGGTGTTCGATGCCGGCGACGAGGTGATCGACGGCCTGAGGCAGTTTGCCGCCGACCAGAACATCCAAGCGGCGCGCTTCAGCGCGATCGGCGCGTTCAGCACGGCGCAGTTGGGGTTCTTCGACGTGCAACGCGGCGACTACGACGTGGTGCGCATCGACGAGCAAGTCGAGGTGTTGTCCCTGGCGGGCGGTATCGCGCTCGAAGGCGGACGACCGAAGGTTCACGCCCATGTCGTTGTCGGCAAGCGCGACTGCACGGCACACGGCGGCCACCTGTTGTCGGCGCGCGTGCGACCGACCCTCGAAGTCATCCTCGAGCAGTCGCCCGCGCGCCTTACGCGGCGTTACGACCCGCGCTACGGCCTCGCGCTCATCGACATCGGCGCATGACCGTCAAGCTCGCCCGGTTCGTGGCGTTGCTCCTGACGTCGCTCGCCCTGACGATGGAGTCGGCCCACGTCCTCGAACTCCCGCAGAAGATGCAGTACGACGCCGACTTCTACGCCGCGGTGAACGGCTCGCTCTATCGCTACTTCGCCATCGTCGGCGGCGTGTACCAGGTCGGATCGATCGTCGCCGCGTTCGCGCTCGCGTGGCTCGTGCGCAAGCGCACGCCAGCCTTTCGCTTGACGGTCGCCGGGGCGGTCGCGCTTGCGCTCGCTTTCGCGGTGTGGCTCACGGTTGTCGCGCCCGTGAACAGTGCGGTGGCGGCGGCGTTGCGCGACGCGCCCGCGTCGGTCCCGGCGCTGTGGATGGAACTGCGCTTCCGCTGGGAGTACGGGCACGCCGCGGGGTTTGTCGTGCAGCTCGCCGGTCTCTGCGCGCTGCTCGTCTCCGTGCTCGTCGACGAGCCGCGCCCGGCCGATCGGCGCGCGCGGGTGAACGTCGGCAGCTGAGACCGCCGCGCAACCGGCGGGCTGAATCTCGTGGAGAGGTTTTTCAGCGCAGGAGCGACCGCTCGGCGCGCCGGTTCTTGTCCACGATGCCCACGATGATCAGCACGAAGGCAGCGAGGCGCAGGACATAGACGTAGAAAACGGCCTCCCGGTCGGGGTTGGCGACACCGAGCACGATCCACTGGAATGCGAGTATCCCGAACGCGGTGGCGAAGAAGAGAAAGAGCCGGTCGCCGCCGAGCTTCCAGAACCTGAGAAAGAGCAGCCCGGCCACGAGCGCCGCCATCGCGAGCGAACCCCACAGGAACTGGTTCATCACCGCCTCCGCTCAGTTCGATTCCCAGACCAGGCCATAGATCAGCACCGCGACCGACACGAGGGCCACGCCGCTCCGCCAGATCGACAGGTCGATGGTGGTGGGAAGGACGACGAGATCGATGAAGAGCAGGAGGTTGTTCACGGTGAGGCCGGCGAAGCACAGCGCGCTCCAGAAGAGGAGCTTCGCGCCTCCCCTGCGGTAGCCGTTGAACAGCAGCACCGCGCACGCGAGGCTGGTCAGCGTGCACAGCGCGTATACCGCTTCAGCCATTCCTGTTCTTCCTCCCGATCAGGAACGCGTCGGAGAACGCCCGCATGGCCTCAGTCCGCATCCGGTGTATCGCGTTGTCGCTCATCATCTTGACGATGCCGAGGCGATTCGTCTGGTAGGCTGCCATCAGCGCCGCGACGCAGGTCTCAAGCTCGCTCGTCGCGGCCGAGTAGCGGAAGCGCGACGCAGGTGCGCTCTCGGGCTCGGTGACGACGAGCCCGCATGCCGCCAACTCGAGCATCGCTTCCCGCGCCGCCTCCTCTGGAATCCGCAACGCCTCGGCCGCGGCGTCAGCAGGCCACGAATCTTCGCGTCCCCGGACGAGAAAAGCGAGCGCCTCGAGCTGCTCGAACGTGTGCACACGCTCGCGCAATAGGAGGCCGGCCGCAGCGGGAATGTCGGTCTCGGACATTGTTGTTGCACGCGGGACGCGGCCCGAACGGCCGCAAGGCTCCTCTCCGCCTGCCGCATGCGCGTGTAAACTCGGCAGCCAAAGCAAGAACTCTGCCGAACGATGCACGGGCCCGCCGATTGCCGCGTGGCGCACCATGGCCACAAACTCCAACCGCCACCCCGAGCGGGGAGGCGGGCACGATTCGCCGTTCGCCCGATCCATCGGCCGTTCCAGGCTGATCGTGTTCATCGCCGTCATCGCCGTGCTCCTTTGCGCGGTGTCGCTGTTTCTGCTGGGCGGCGTGCTGGCCGCCGAGACGATCTGGGGCGCGTGGCGCGACGTGGCCGGCGGGCGGTCCGAGTCGACCGACCTCACCGTGCGATTCCTGGCGATCGTCAGCGTGATGCTGAAGGCGGTTTTCTTCTACCTCATCGGTGTCGGGCTCTACAGCCTCTTCATCGCGCCGCTCAACGTCACCGTCGCGCTGGGAGTCGAGACCCTGAACGACCTCGAGACCAAGGTCATCAGCGTGATCATCGTGATCATGGCGGTGCGCTTCCTGGAACGCTTCAGCGAAGGGGAGGGCACTGTCGAGCTGGTTTACAGTGCCGTGGCGCTCGGCGTGGTCACCGCGGCGCTGGTGTTCTTCAAGATCTTCACACACCGCGAGGGCCAGGCGCAGAAGCATCTCGTCCAGGAGGACGCCAAGCGCGAGATGTTCGAGCGCGCGCACGAACGGCACGAGGTTGGCGAGCGGGCGGTCGAGGCGCGCGCGGCCGATGCCGCGCGTCCTCGCTGACGCCGCTTTGCTGGGCTGCGCAGTGGTAGTTCTTACAGCCCGAGGCAACTATTGCACGTATGGCATACAGTCCCGCGCGAAAGTGACGGCCAGGCAGGCTGCGGGCTCCCTCAGGACATGGGCGTGGCCGTACGCGTCTGCGGGGAGGTTGCACGCCACGCCCGCAGCACCTCGGCGACGCTCCAAGCCTGGGCGATACAGCCGCGCGGGCGGTAGGGCGGTTCCGCATCGCAGATCTCACTGATGCTTCCGATTCCCGCCTCGTGCAGATGGCCGGGAAACGCGTCGAGCAGTGCCCGCGCCGCGCGCGCATCGGCATTGACCCGCAGCCACGCGTCGACGAAGTGTCCGATCAGCCACGGCCACACCGTGCCCTGGTGGTAAGCAGCATCGCGCGCGCGCAGATCGCCGTAATAGTCGCGGGAATACCCGGGCTCGGAGGGGTCGAGGGAGCGCAGCCCGAGCGGCGTCAGCAGCTGGGCGGCGACCGCGTCGAGCACGCTCGCCCAGCGCGCCGGATGGAGTATCGGATGCGCAAGCGACAGGGCGAAGATCTGATTCGGCCGCATGCTCGGATCGTCGCCCTCCGGGCCGTCGACCACGTCGAGCAGGATGCCCCGCCGCGTGTTCCAGAAGCGCGCGTTGAAGGCGTCGCGGGCACGCGCGGCGAGTGCCGCGTAGGGTTCGCCACCCTCGCGGCGCCCGACCCACTCGCTCATCAATGCGAGCGCGTTGTGCCAGAGCGCCTGGATCTCGACCGGCTTGCCGCGGCGCGGCGTGACCACCCAATCCTCGAACTTTGCGTCCATCCATGTCAGGGCGACGCCGTCCGCCCCGCCGCGCAGGAGACCGTCGGCCGGGTCGACGCCGATGCCGAAGCGGGTTCCGCGCAGGTGGTGCTCGACGATGTCGATCAGCACGGGACGCAGCTCGGCGACGATAGAGGCGTCGCCGACCGCGCGGCTGTACCGGTCGATGGCGTGGAAGAACCACAGCGTGGCGTCGATGGTGTTGTATAGCGCCGCGCGCTCGCCTTCCGGAAACTGGTTGGGGAGCAGGCCGTCTCGCACGTAGCCGGCGAAGGTACGCAGGATCGCGGCGGCCTCGCGGTAGCGCCCGGTGCAAAGGGTCAGGCCGTCCAGAGCGACCATCGTGTCGCGCCCCCAGTCGCCGAACCAGTGGTACCCCGCCATCACGGTGTGCAGCTCGGTCCCGGCGGCATGTGCGGCCACCGCGTCCTCGCTGCGGCTCGCGGGCAGCACCAGGAACTGGTCCGCTGCGAGCGTGAGCTGACGGGCGAACGGATCGTCGCCGGTGCCGGCCATGGCGACGAGCTTGTCGGTGCGGGCGTGCTCGGCCGCCAGGACCTCGGCGCCGTCCAGCGCTGCGCCCGGCCACGACTCGGCCGTGGCTGCAACGAACGTCACCGGCGCAGCGGCGTCCAGGTCGACGGCGAAGTAGCCCGGGCTGAAGCTCGTCTCCACGTAGTCGTAGCCGCGATCGCGCTCGTCGCGGTAGAGCGCGCCGGCGCTCGTCCGGGCGTGTGCGACGAACACTCCGGCGTCAGGATGCACGGCGAGCCGCACGTTCAGTCCGCTGCCCGGGATGTCGAGGTCGTGGCAGCCGTGTGTGATGGTGAGGCGCAGCGGCGACTCGGGCAGCGTGACGAGGGGCATATCGACACGGCGGAAAACCGCATACGGGCGCAGGTGCAGGCGCACCGCGCCGCCGCGTAGGAGCCGGTAGTGGACGCAGACCGCCTGGTGGCCTCGCGGCATCACGATCGAGCGCTCGATCAGCGCGTCGCCGACTGCGAAGCGCCAGACAGGCACGATGTCCTCGAGCGCGAACTCCCGGAGCGCCGCGGGCGCGTCGGTCTCGAGCGTGCCGTCGGCGAGCTCGGCGCCCCCGAGACGGATCTGCGCCGCGCCGTTGCGGATCTCCTCGTCGAAGCGGCCGATCAGCACGTGCCGCCCCTTCGGCGCCGCGAGGTTCGGCACGAACAGGCCGTGGTAGCGGCGCACGGGCGTCCCGAGCACGGTGCCGGAGGCGTAGCCGCCGAGGCCGTTGGTCACCAGCCACTCGCGGTCACACAGAAAGCCGGGGTCGCCCCGGCCGTCCCACTCGAACGCGAGGCTCGACGCCGTCACGGCTCGCCCGGCTCCGCGCGCAGCAGCACGGCACTGTCCGCGGGCAGGTGCCAGCCCGCCGCGGTGCACGGCGCAATTGCGCCTTGGCCACCGTAGCGGGGCTCCTCGCTGGACCACGCCATCCGCCACCGCGCTCCGAGCGGCGGGGCAACCAGCGGTTCGGGCACGCTCGCTCGGTGCAGGTCGGGGCCGAGGTTCACCGCGAGGAGCCGGTCGCCGTGGCGCGCATCGAAGAACCGCAGCACGAACGCGTGCGGCGCGAGCACCGCGCCGTCGAGGGCGGTGCGCGCCTGCGCCGCGATCACCGGGTCCTCGCGGCGCAGCTTCAGGAGATCGTGGTACAGCCCGTAGACCTGCGCGTTGCGGCGACGCTCGGCGAAGTCCAGCTTCGCGCTCCGGAACGTCGCCGGGGCGCACGGATCCGGTACCCGCGCCTGCGCAGCCGGCGTCGCGTAAGGCGCGAACTGGCTGAGGAACTCGCGCCGCCCCTCGTGCACCGGCGTGTGCAGGCGCGCGCAATGATCGGCGAAGAACGGAAATGGCTGCGAGGCGGCAAACTCCTCGCCCATGAACAGCATCGGCGTCTGCGGCGCGAGGAGGGCGAGGGCCACGATCGCGCGCAGCCGGCCGGGCGCCACGAAGTGATGCAGCCGCCGTCCGTCTAGCGTGTTCGCGACCTGGTCGTGGTTCTGGGTGAACACGATCATCGACCACGCGGGGCGGTCGAGCACCGGCGTCCCGCGCGGCTGGCGCTGCCAGGCGTAGCGCTGTCCCTGGTAAAGGAACCCGTGCTTTGCCGCCGACACGAACTCCTGCGCCGCGCCGCGATAGTCGTGGAAGTAGCCGTCGCGCCGGCCGGTGAGCGCGACCCGCGCCGAGTGGTGGAAATCGTCGTTCCACATTCCGTCGAGTCCGTAGCCGCCCGCCGTGGCCGGATCGAGGCACGCGGCGTCCTGCGGCTCGTTCTCGGCCACGAGGATGATGCGGCGCGAACCGGCCGCCGCGCGCGCGGCGGACGAGGCCTCGGCGAGGATGTGCGGCCGCGAGTCGTCCCGGATCGTCTGCGTCGCGTCGAGGCGCAAGCCGTCCAGATGGAAATCAGCGATCCAGTACGCGGCGTTGCGCACGAAGAAGTCGCGCACTGCCGCCGAATGCTCGCCGTCGAAGTTGATGCCGGGACCCCAGTCGGTGCGGTGACGCTCCGAGAAATAGTGCGGGCTGTATGTGGCGAGATAGTTCCCGTCCGGGCCGACGTGGTTGTACACGACGTCGAGGATGACGGCGAGGTTAACGCGATGCGCCGCGTCGACGAAGCGCCGCAGCGCGTGCGGGTCGCCGTATCCGTGGAACGGCGCGTACAGCGCCACGCCGTCATAGCCCCAATTCCAGCGACCGGCGAACTCCGCCACGGGCATGAGTTCCAGCACGGTGACACCCAGGTCGCGCAACGCGGGAAGCTCGCGCACCGCAGCATCGAACGTGCCCTCGGCGGTGAACGTGCCGATGTGCATCTCGTAGATCACCTGGCCCTTGAGACCGATGCCGGCCCATTCCCGGTCGTTCCAGACGAAGTCGTTGGCGTCGACGACCTGCGACGGCCCGTGCGGCCCCTCCGGCTGGAACCGCGCGCACGGATCGGGATAGGGTCCTTCCCCGTCGAGCCGGTACCGATAGCGCGCGACCGGCGTTGCGCGGGGGATAGTCGCGGCGAAGTAGCCGCCGGGCGCGGGGTCGAGCGCATGAACGGCCGGTCCGGGCGCCTCGATGACGACGTCGACGCGGCGCGCGCGCGGCGCCCACACGCGAAAGCGAACGCCGCCCGCAACGGGAACGGCCCCTAGGACGTCCGTGCGTTCGCTCGGCTGCGTCGGCGCGCGCAATTGCGCGGCAGGGCTATCGGCTCGGGCGCTTGCGCGCGCGCCGGGTCGAGGTGGTCCCGCTGCGCTTGCGGCCCGCACCCGCCATCTTGCCCCCGCGGTCCTGCCTGTTGACGGTGGCCCAAGCGCGCCGCGCGGACTCGCGGGACGAGACGCCGCGCTTCCGGTAGCCCTCTTCGATGTGCCCGGCCTTGCGCTTTTGCTTGGCAGTGTAGGCGGACTTGTCTCCTCGGGGCATGGTTTGCTCCTAGTCATGGTGCGGCTCCGCGCGGCGCTCGCGTCCGGCTGCACGCGTTACTGCTGCAGAGCGTGCGATGTCGGCCATGTCAGCAACCCGCGTGCCCCGTATCCGTGCGTTCCGCTCGTCGGGAACGAGAACTGCTTGGAGAACGCGCCCCCTCGCGTTCCACGCGACCTCGGGGTGTCGGTGGTGGCGGGCCCGTGTCCGGTCCGGCCGCGCACGCCGGGGCAGCAGCCGCACGCAGGAGGTAATCGCGAATGACGACCCCATTGAACGGCGCGCTCAAGCGCCAGATCGAGATCGGCGGACAGCCCTACACGTTGACGATCGACCCGTCGGGATTTCGCCTTGTGCGCAAAGGCCGTCGCAAGGGATACGAGCTCGCCTGGGCGTCGCTCGTCAGCGGCGACGCGGCTCTGGTGACGGCGCTGAACGCGTCGCTGGATGTGCCGGCGCCGCACGAGCCCCCCGCGCGCGAAGGGCGCTGACCGCGTGTGCCCGCGAGCGGCGCGGCCTGGGACGCCTAGCGTTCCGGTCCGCCGCCGCGCTCCACGTCCGCGTCGTTCCGGGAGGGCGTCCCGTCGGCAATCTTCGATGTCGCCCCGGGCGGGAGCAAGCGGCGAGCCCTGAACTTCTCGAGCGTGTGGCCGTGCAAGTCGTAAGGAGCGGGAGGGGCCGGGGACCTAAACGACCCGGTATACCTAGAGGTGTGGGTCCGGCCGGCGTGCGACGCGCAAGTGTGCTGCGACGCTGCGCACGCCCGCGCACCGCGCCGCGATCTCCCTGACCGCCTGCGCCGTCCGGCGCTCGGGAACACTTCCTTCGAGCCGGACCTCTCCGCGTTCGACGCGCACCGCGACGCCGCGCGTGTCGAGCCACGGCGCACGGGCCAGACAGGACAGGATTTCGGCGCGGATCTGCGCGTCGCGACGCGCGGGGCGGAACTCGATCCGACCGTCATCGAGGAACTCTCGCATCGGGATCCTCCTTCGGATCGACGGGCCGCAAGGCGCGTGCCCGGGCACGCGCAGCGAACATCTCAGCAGGGATGCGTCGACGCGAGCCGGTCGAGCTTGCCCGCGACCGGCTCGCGGCCCGCCCAGGTGCGCAGGAGCGAATCGATCACGCCATGCCCGACCGCGTGGGTCACGATGCTGCCGTTTACGCGCATGTCCGTACCATGCTGCGGCACGTACGCGATCAGGATCTCGTCGCCGTCGGCGAGCGTCGAGTAGGCGCCGCGGACTCGGCGCAGCGGGTCGTCCGCAAGCGCCAACTGCAGTGCGGAGAGCCACTTGCGCGGCACCTCGCGGGGGAGCCAGCGGCGCTCGAGGATGTGGATCCGGACCGCCTTCGGCTGGGCCGGATCGCTCACCGCCTGCGCACTCGCCCCGGGCGGGACATAGAGCGCGGCGACGTAGTGCTCGATCCACAGCGTGTCGCGGATGCCACAACTGCTCAGCACGACCGCGCGGCCGTCGAGCTCCATCTGCGGGGCGAGCGGAACGCCCGCGAGGCTCACTGCGGCCGCCAGGCTCGTCAATGCCAAAGCACTCATTTGCATCCTCTCGTCACCGACCTCGACGCGCGCGCTCGAGCAGAGATAGTCAGGACCACCGATCCTTCCGGCACCGGTCTTGTCTCTAAGGTTTCGAATCCTCAGCGTCTTGCTGACATCAGGCTGCCCGACATCAGGAGGAGCGCGGGCAGGTGGAACTCGATGCCTGTGACGCTCACCAGGGACAGGTCCCCGGCGGCACGACGGGCGCCGTTGCCGTTCCGAGCCGTAGCCGAGTCAGCGGGGCACGACTGTCGCCGACCGGCGCTCGTAGAGCTCCTGGCAGTGGCTGCACCGCTCCGCCTGGGGCAGCACCTCGAGGCGCCCCGGCTCGATCTCGAGGTCGCATTCGACGCATCGGCCGTAGCTGCCGTCGCGGAGCCGCTCGATCGCGCGCCCGACCGCGGTCAGCTCGGATGCGTCGCGCTCGACCAGAGCACTGCGCAGGCCGGTCCGCTCCAGCGCGACCGACGCGTCGCCGGCGTCCTGCACCTCGCCGGCGATCGCGGTGAAGGTCTCGTCGGGATCAGGGACGATCTCGGCGGCCACCCTGTTGCGCAGCTCGTCCAGTCGGGCCTGGAGCTGCGCGCGCAGCGCCCTGCGCCTCTCGCGGTCGGATGGGCTCATGGTCTCCGCTACCCAGCAACGCGCGTACCCGGGCGGGATCGGCGCAACGGCGCCCCTTCGGCCCGGAGAGCCAGCCCGAGCAGGAAGCCTTGGTCGACAGCAGGAAGGCCATCCGGACGGGGTTGGATGTATGTCAGGATGGTCTGCGGTCTTAGATCCCTGCTCATCGCGAAGCTCAGGTCGCGGGGCGAAGGGTGGTTGCCGCGATTGCTTCTTTGTAGATGGCGATCAGCCGCCGGTAGTTTTCGTGCGGCGTGAGCTCGCGCTCATAGCGCGCACGGGCGCGCTCGCCCATCGCCCGCATGCGCGCCGGATTCGCCTCCGCCCAGGCGATGCTCTGCCGGAGGTCGCGCGGCGAGCCGGGCTCGGTCGTAAGGCCGGTGACGCCCGGCTGGACCAGCTCTGCGAGCGCGCCGATGCGGCTCGCGATCACCGGCAGCGCGCTCGCGAAGGCCTCGACGAGCGTGCGCGGGTGGTTTTCGTACCACAGGCTGGGCATCACGAGATACGCTGCGCGGCGCATGCGTGCATAGACGTCCTCGGGCTCGCGCCAGCCGAGCAGGCGCATCTGTCGATGGCCCGAAATCCGCGCCCGCTCGGGGCCCGTGCCGAGGACGTCGATCGTCACCCCGGGAAGATCGTCGAGCGCGGCGGCGAGGGTGGCGATGCCTTTCTCGGGGGCGAGACGTCCGACATAGAGGCCGCCGGCGCGGGGCTCGTCCGCCGGCGGCGGGAGATCGACGAAGTTCGGTTTGACGGCAATGCGCTCCGCCGGCAGACCGCCCGCGATGAACTTCGCGCGGCAGAACTCGTTGAGGGCGATGTAGCGCGTCACCTTGTCGCGGTAGGTCCCGAGGGCGCGGTGCGTCGCGAGCATCACGGCGAGCGCCGCCGATTGCACCGCGGACTCGTGGTAGCACCGGTGCTGCACGCCGCGCCAGGGCCCGCGGCCCAGACAGTCCTCGCATACGCGGCCTTCGCGCAGCAGCATCGCCTGCATGCAGAGGAGCCGGAAGTTGTGCAGCGTCTGGACGATCGGCACGCCGGCGCGGCGCGCAGCCCAGTAGAGCGAACCGGAGACGAGCGCGAAGGTGTTGTGCGCGTGGATCACGTCCGGCCGGAATACAGTAACCAGCCGGTCGATCTCACGCGACGTGCGCTGCGACCATACGAGTTGCGCGAGTGCGCCCGCGACTGGCATGCGATCGAGGTCGGCGTTGTCGCGGACGTAGGTCCGGAGGTCGTGCCCGTGCTTGCGCAGCAGCCCGATCTCGGCCTCGACCACGGCGTCCTCGCCGCCGGGGGTCCGGTAGCGGTTGTGGACCACGAGGACTCGGATGGCGGTCATCCGGTCTCCCAGCGAGTCGTCACGATCCGAGGACCGCCATAAGTCCACCGTATCCGGCACGGGTGCTCTACCTATCTCGGCCTGGGCGTGCCGCCGCCGCGCCTGTCGGACACCTGCGGGGGCAGTTACAGCGGGGATGCCGCGCCGCGAGCTCACGCAACGGCGTCCAGTCCACGTCGGCCTTGCGCGCGTCGAGCGCAGCCGCGAGCGCCAGTGCGCGCGGCAGGGGGCTCATCGGGTAGCCTCCGCGCCGCGCGCCGGCGGGGCAGGCAGCGCGCTGCGATAGAGTTGCTCCATTCGGGCGACCTGGCGATCCCAGGAGAACTGCTGGCGAGCACGAAGCACCGCCGCCTCGAACATCGAGCGTGCGAGCACGTTGTCGTCCGCGAGGCGCGCGAGCGCCGCGGCGAGCGCTTCGACCGTCTCGCCCGGCTTGCCCGGAGGCACGAGGAACGCGCAGGAGGCGTCGGCGAGCACGGCCGGCCCGCCGGTCGCGATGCACACCACCGGGAGCCCGCTCGCCAGCGCCTCCAGCACCGCGTTTCCGCTCGAATCGTGCAGGCTCGGAAAGAGAAACGCGTCGTGGCCCGCATAGGCGCGCATGACCGCGGCGCGCTCGAGCCACGGGATCCAGGTCACCGCTTCGTCCGCGCCGAGGCGCCGCGCCGCGCGGCGCAGCCATGCCTCGTCGGGCCCGCTGCCGATGACGGTGAGGGTGGCCTGCGGGTGCGTCCTGCGCAGCCGCGCGAGTGCCGCGAGCGCGAGGTGCACGCCGTTGAGGTACACGAGACGCCCGACATAGAGGATCCGGAACCGTCCGTCCTCGCGGGTGTGCGGCTGGATTGACCGCTCCCCGGGGTCATCGATCCCGACCTCGAGCTGAACACGGCACTTGCCGCGGTAGCGGGCGGGGATTGCGTCGCGCGTCTCGCCCGTCTTGCACAGGATCGCGGACGAGCGGCGGTACACCGCGGCCATCAGCGGATCGATCCGCACCATCCAGTTTGCGACGTCGCGGGCCCCGTCGATCACGCGTCCGTGCAGGGGGAATGTTGCGCGGAGCTCGCGCGGCGCAGCCTCCCCGCCACCGACCGGTCCGAAGACGAACGGCACCCCGAGGAAAGCCATGAACGAGGGATGGCGGAACACGCCGAACGTGATGTGATGAACGACGTCGAACCGCGTGTTGCGACACAAACGGCGCGCGAGACGGTACGCGCCCCACTGCCAGAGGATGTAATAGGTGCGCACGCCGCGTGCTCCGCGCTTCCAGCCGCTCGCCCAGCGCGGCAGGTCGTAGTAGACGAACTGCGGGCCGGCGTCGCGCCGCCCCGCCAGCGCATGCTCGATCGCGCCCGCGTTGTTGGTGCGCGTGATGACCCAGACCTCGTGGCCTGCGCGCGCGAGCCCGAGCGCCCAGCGCCAGCCGATGCCGGGCTCGGAGCCCTTGTCCGGCTCGCAGGCGTATGCCGACAGGAGGATGCGCAGACGTCGCTTTGCCGGCGCGTCGGGTGCCGGCTGGACGTGGTTCACGCCGCCATCCATCGCTCGCGCGCCTGCACCAGTCGCCAGTAGTGCCGCATCACCGGATGCCGAAGGTCGAGGCGCCCGCTCGCGCGCGAATAGCACAGCAGCACCTCAATGAGGTACGCGAGCGCGAGCGCCGAGACGACACGCGGCTTCCAGCGCCGCTCCGGGTGCAGCTCCCGGGCGATCCCCTCCGCGCGCTTCAGGACCGCCGCGACCGACCGCGAGCCTGCCGGGCGGCGCGAGAGCGCGCGCGGGATCATGAAGAAGTTGAGCACGTCGCCGAGCGCGTTCGCTCCGGCGCGTGCGTACTCCCAGTCGAACACGAAGACGCGCGTGGCGTCGATGCGGATGTTCCAGGGCGCGAAGTCGCCCTGCGCGATGACGAACGGACCGGCCCAGCCCGCGAGCGCGGCACGGCAATCGCGCAGGCTCGCCCACAGCGTTGCCGCGATCTCGGGCGCGACGACCGGCTCGAGCGCCCCAAGCGAGCGGGTGAGGTGAGCGTAGTATGGCGACATGGCGAAGCTCGCGCGCTCGCGCCGCACGCCGCCGAGTACGCGCAGGAAGTGCGCGTGCGCCGGCGTGAACGAGGTCGTCGCGGCGGTGCTCGGTGCGAGCGAGGTGACGAGGTAGCGGCGTCCGTTCGGAGCCGCACCTTCACCGAGTAGCCGCGGAACCTGGTCGGCAAGTGCGCCGACCGGTTCGAGCGCCTTGAGCCATGCGGCCTCGACCGCGACCATGCCGTCGGCGCTGGGCGCCATCGCCATCTTGGCGAGCGCGAGCCCTTCTCCGGCGTCGGACAGGAGGAGCATTGACGCCTTCTGATACGGGCCGGCGGTGCCGATCTGGATCGCAGTGTGGGCGGGCGCACCGCTCGGCAGCGGGCAGTCGAGCGCGTCCCGGCCCGCGCGCGGCAGCGAGAACACGGGCAGCAGTCGCGCCGCGGGGACGAGCGCGTTCGCGCGCAACAGCGCCTTCGCATAAAACGATTTCAGCCGGCCGCGCACGAAGTAGCCGAGGCAGCGCTCCTGCAACTGGTAGTCCTCGGCGGGCATCAGCAGCGGCCGCGGCCGGCTGCCGAACAGCACGTGCCACCGGCCCGGGCCGGCGGCGAGCGAGCGGCCGTCGGGGCCGGCGAGCGTGGTGGCGAGGTCGCGCAGCGGTTCGTCGAGCGTCATGGCAGCCCTCCCGCGGCGCGCCGCTCGAGTATCTCCACGCTCCCGTCGCTCGAGCCCCCGTCGATGACGAGGTACTCGAGTCTCGGGTAGCCTTGCTCGAGCACCGACTGGGTCGTCTGCTCGAGATAGCGCCCCTGCTGGTAGGAGCAGGTGACAAGCGAGATCGACGGCAGCGCAGGGTGCGGCGCCGCCGCGCAATTTCCGAGGGTATGGGCCTTCTGCATTAGGGGGATTTGGCGCTCGCCGATCGGAGGCTCGCGAGGAGCCCGCGGAACTCGCCGCGGTCGAGGCGACCGTCGCGGTCGAGGTCGAACTTCTCGAAGCGCGCAGCAATCTGCACGACCTTGACGATCTCGTCGCGGGTGAGAAAGCCGTCCTCGTTGCGGTCGAACTGCTCGAACTGCATCTCTTGCGGTTGCGGGACCGTCTCACGTGCGAGAACCGGGCCCGCAAGATCCAAGGCGACCAGACTGGCCGCGACGAACTTGGGCGTCAGCATCGGTTCCTCCGGTGCGCCTGCCGCAGCGAACTTGTCGTCGCGCGATGACACTTCGAAGGCGTTCTGCTCGCGCGCGCAAGCGGCATCCCTGCTCCGCGCGCGCCGGCACGCGGGCGGGCGGCATGTAACTTCTTCAGGTTCGCGTAACTCTTACAGCGGGCGCGGTCCCTGGGCGTCGCGCGGCCCGGCGGTGCGCGCTTGGCCCTCGCCTTGCTAGGTCTTGCCCTCGAGCCCTGCAAGCGCGATGCCAGTCCCCCGGACACTGCGCGACGCAAGCGCCGAAACGAAGGCGCCGAACGCGCCCGGGGCCAAACGTTGAGGAGCAATCCATGGCCGCCCGATCCATCGGATCGCTGACCGTTTCGTTCGGCCTGGTCGCGATCCCCGTCAAGCTGTACTCCGCGACAAAGCCGTCCGGCGCGATCTCGTTCAACCTGCTGCACAAGCCGCCCTGCGGTTCGCGTCTCAAACAGCAGTACATCTGCGCGAAGGAGGGCGTAGTCGTGGCGCGCGAGGACACGGTGAAGGGTTACGAGTTCGCCAAGGATCAGTACGTCGTCTTCACGCCGGAGGAGCTCAAGGCGCTTGAGGAGGCGGGCACCCACATGGTCGAGATTACCGAGTTCGTCCCGCTGGAAAGCGTCGACCCGGTGTACTTCGACAAGGCGTATTACCTCGCCCCCGACAAGGGCGGTGCCAAGCCCTACGCGCTGCTGACGAGGGCGCTGCGGGAGTCCGGGCGGTGCGCGCTCGGGCGG
>DATIDG010000082.1:0-2694 GCA_035456405.1 Burkholderiales bacterium
ATTCGCCGGTCAGCACGTAATCGGCCTTGCCCTTCCCTCGCAGCAGGTTCATGGGCACCTGTGCGAACTGGAGCGTCGCGCCGCCCTGCAGGAAGAGCACCTTGTAGTTCGCCGGGATGGCGAGCAGCGCGCGCAGGTCGGCTCCGGCCTCGGCGGCGATCGACATGAATTCCGGGCCGCGGTGGCTCATTTCCATCACCGACATGCCGCTCGCGCGCCAGTCGAGCATCTCGTCGCCGGCGCGAGCCAGGACCTCCGCGGGGAGCATCGCGGGCCCCGCGCTGAAGTTGAAGATGCGGGACATCAGTGAACTGTAGGTGGAGGCGCTTCGGGAGGCGGGAGCTGCTCACCACCGTCGCCGCTGCCGTTGTCGCCCTCATTTCCCCCATTACCGCCGTTGCCGTTGCCGAGGTCGCGCTCCTCGATACGCTCCATGCCGGCGAGCTTTTCGCCCGCGTCGAGCGAGATCAGGGTGACGCCCTGGGTCGAGCGGCCCATTTCGCGAATCTGGGACACCGCGGTGCGGATGAGCACGCCGCCGGTCGAGATGAGCATGACCTCGTCGTGCTCGTCCACCAGCACCGCGCCGATGAGCGCGCCGTTGCGCTCGGACACCTGGATCGCGATCACGCCCTGGCCGCCGCGCCCGTGGCGCGGGTAGTCGGCAATTGCGGTGCGCTTGCCGTAGCCGTTCGCGGTGGCGGTGAGCACCGAGCGGGAATCGTCCTTGGCGGCGAGCATGCATACCACGCGCTGGCCTTCGTCGAGGCGCATGCCGCGCACGCCGGTCGCCTGGCGGCCCATCGGCCGCACGTCGCTTTCCGGGAAGCGGACTGACTTGCCCTCGGAGGAGAACAGCATCACGTCGTAGCCGCCGTCGGTGAGGACGCAGCCGACCAGGTAGTCACCTTGGTCCAGACCGACCGCGATGATGCCGCTCGGCCGCGGGCGCGAAAACTCCGCGAGCGGAGTCTTCTTCACCGTGCCGTGCGCGGTCGCCATGAACACGTAGTGGTTCTCGTCGAACTCCTTCACCGGCACGACCGCGGTGATCTTCTCGCCCTCCTCCAGCGGGAACATGTTGACGATCGGCTTGCCGCGGCTTGCGCGGCTGCCCACCGGGACTTCGTAGACCTTGAGCCAGTAGAGTCGCCCGCGATCGGAGAAGCACAGCAGGTAATCGTGCGAGTGCGCGACGAACAGGCGCTCGATGAAGTCGTCTTCCTTCATCGAAGTCGCCATGCGGCCCCGTCCGCCGCGGCGCTGCGCCCGGTAGTCGGCGAGCGGCTGCGACTTCACGTAGCCGCCGTGCGAGAAAGTGACCACCATGTCCTGCGGCGCGATCAGGTCCTCGATCGAGAGGTCCTCGGCAACGGTGACGATCTCGCTCTTGCGCTTGTCGGCGAACTCGGCCTTCAGCTTGCGCAGCTCTTCGTCGATGATCTTCGTGATGCGCGCGGGCTTCGCCAGGATGTCGAGCAGATCGGTGATCGCGACGATCACCTCGCGGTACTCGGCGCGAATCTTGTCCTGCTCGAGCGCGGTCAGGCGCTGCAGCCGTAGCTCGAGGATCGCTTGCGCCTGCTCCTCCGAGAGTCGATAGCCTTCTTCCTGCAAGCCAAACTCCTGTGCAAGCCCTTCTGGCCGAAACCGCGCCGCGGTGGCGTTGCCGACCAGGCTTCTCACCAGCTCCGAACCCCAGGCGCGCTCCATCAGCCCGCGCTTGGCCTCGGCCGGGCTCGGCGCTTTCTTGATCAGCTCGATCACCGGGTCGACGTTGGACAGCGCGACCGCGAGCCCCTCCAGCACGTGGCCCCGCGCGCGCGCCTGGCGCAGCTCGTACACCGTGCGTCGCGTAACGACCTCGCGGCGGTGCGCGATGAAGGCCGCGAGCAGATCCTTGAGATTGAGCAGGCGGGGCTGGCCGTCGACCAGCGCCACCATGTTCATGTGAAAGCTGTCCTGCAGCTGGGTCGTCTTGTAGAGGTTGTTGAGCACCACCTCGGGCCGCTCGCCGCGCTTGAGCTCCAGGACCGCGCGCATGCCCGATTTATCGGACTCGTCGCGGATGTCCGAGATTCCCTCGAGGCGCTTTTCGTTCACCATCTCGGCAATCTTCTCGAGCAGCACGCGCTTATTCACCTGGTAGGGCAGCTCGTCGACGATGATCGCCTGGCGCTCGCCCTTGCCGATGTCCTCGAAGTGGGTGCGCGCGCGCATCACCGCGCGCCCGCGGCCAGTGCGGTAGCCTTCGTGCACGCCGGCGAGGCCGTAAATGATCCCCGAGGTCGGGAAATCGGGCGCCGGCATGAGCTTGATCAGTTCCTCGATCGCGCAGTGCGGCTGCACGAGCAGGTGCAGGCAGGCGTCGACCACTTCGCCCAGGTTGTGCGGCGGGATGTTGGTCGCCATGCCGACCGCGATACCCGACGACCCGTTCACCAGAAGGTTGGGCGCGCGCGTCGGCAGCACCGCGGGCTCGAGCTCCTTGCCGTCGTAGTTCGGTGTGAAGTCGACGGTTTCGGCCCCGATGTCGGCGAGCAGCTCGGCCGAAATTTTTTCGAGCCGGCACTCGGTATAGCGGTAGGCCGCGGCCGCATCGCCGTCGACCGAGCCGAAATTGCCCTGCCCGTCGATCAGCGTGTAGCGCATCGAGAAGTCCTGCGCCATGCGCACCAGCGCTTCGTAGGTGGC
>DATIDG010000083.1:0-155471 GCA_035456405.1 Burkholderiales bacterium
GGAGCTCGCGCGGCTCAAGTCGAAGATGGCGTCCTCCCAGGGCGACGAGCTCGCCGACCGCGCGCAGGACGTGAAAGGCGTGAAAGTACTCGCCGCCACGCTAGAGGGCGCCGACGCGAAGACCCTGCGCGAGACGCTCGACCGGCTCAAGGACCGCCTGCGCTCGGCCGCCATCGTGCTGGCCGCGGCCGAAGGCGGCAAGGTGAGCCTCGTCGCCGGTGTCACCGCCGACCTCACCGCGAAGGTGAAGGCCGGCGAGCTGGTGAACTTCGTCGCGCAGCAGGTCGGTGGCAAGGGTGGCGGACGTGCCGACATGGCGCAGGCCGGTGGCACCGATGCCGCGAAGTTGGCCGGTGCGCTCGAGGCGGTGAAGGGCTGGGTCCAGCAGCGGGTGTAGGCGCGAGTCTCCGCGCCGGCAGGAGCACGGGTGCCCGCGCACAACGCGGGCGAGGTGCTCAAGCGGAGTTCACCACGGATAGAACGCCGGCTCCCCCGCCGGCCGCCGCCGGAAGCGCATGTAGGCCCAGTAGTACTGCGCGGGGAACTGGCGAATGCACGCTTCGACACCGCGATTCACCGCGGTCACCGCGCGCACTTCGTCCTCGTCCGTGACGTCCGGCGGCGCCGGATCGATGTGCAGGACGTAGCCGCGGCCCCAGCTCAGGCGCTCGGCGTAGACGTAGAGGATTGCGGCGCCGGTGCGACGCGCGAGGCGTGAAGCGAACACCGGTGAATGGGCCGCGATCCCGAAGAAGGGCGCGAACGTGCCGCTGCCCGTCGGCGGATCCTGATCGGGCAGCACGCCGATGCTTCCCCCACGGCGGAGCGTCTCGAGGAGCCGCCGCATGCCGCCGCGGTCGCTCGGCACGACTTGGGCGCCGAAGCGGCTGCGGCCTTCCTTGATCAGCGTGTCCCAGGGCTCGGCCTGCGGCCGGTACATCGTGACGATCGGCTGCAGCCGCGAGTAGGCGAGCCCGGCCATCTCCCACGAGCCGAGATGCGGCGAGGCCGCGATCACACCCTTGCCCGCGGCGACCGCTGCATCGAGCAGTTCGCGGCCGCGGACGTCACGGAGCCACCCGGGGACGCGCGCTGCGGATCCGGCGAAGAGCAACGGCAGCTCGGCAAGTGCCTTGCCCGACTCGATCAGCGCGCGGAACGCGAGGCGCCGGCGCTCCCGGGGGCCGAGCTCGGGCATGCAACGGGAGATGTGGAATCGCGTGCGCCGCGCGAAACTGTTGGGAACGATCGCGGCGATCAGACCTAGCGTCGCGCCCAGCGCATGCGCGATCGGCAGCGGCACCGTTGCGAACAGACGGAAGAGGGCGCGGACCACGGGGCGCGGATCATACCCTGCGGGCCCCGACCCGCCGCGGCTTGATCTCCGGAGCGACTCCCGGTAAAACGGGCCCCGACCCAAGAGGGACTCTCATGCGCAAGCGTTCAATCGGTACGGGCACGGGCCAAGGCGGCGCGGTGGTCCCGGTGATCATCGGCCTTCTCGTTGCGATTGCGCTCGTCGTCGGCTATTTCCTCGTCGTGCTTACCTGGAACTACTCCACCGGCGAGCGTGCCGGCTGGGTGCAGAAGTTCTCCAAGAAGGGCTGGCTCTGCAAGACCTGGGAGGGCGAGCTCGCGCTCGTGACCATGCCCGGACCGATGCAGGAGAAGTTCCTGTTCACCGTGCGGGACGACGCGGTCGCCGAGCAGATCAACCGGAGCATGGGCAAGCGCGTGTCGCTGCACTACGAGGAGAAGGTGGGCCTGCCGACGACCTGTTTCGGCGAGACGCGGCACTTCGTCACCGGGATCAAGGCGGTGGAGGACATTCCGTTTTCGCCGGGGACCACTGCCCCCACCCAGCCGGCGCCGCCGACCGCCCCCGGCCAGCCCCCCGCCCTGCCGGCGAAGTGATGTGACCTAGGTCAACCGACGGCCGGCCAAAGCGTTGAAACTGCCTGCTACGCCTGCGAGCCCGTCACCGAACCCTATCCTTGGAGACCAGGATGAAGAAGCTGTTTGCCGCCGTGTTCGCCGCACTTTTCGCGCTGTCCTCGACCGCCGCCCTGGCGCAAGCGAAGAAGGAAGAAGCGAAGAAGGAAGAGGCGAAGAAAGAGCAAACCAAGAAGGAGCAGACCAAGAAGGAAAAGAAGGGCGGCTGCTGAGCCGCGTCCTTCGCGCACGCCAACGGGGAGCCTCGGCTCCCCGTTGCGCTTTGGGCGAGGCCGGTCAGGGCGTCCCGACCGGCCGCCAGCTCGCGAAGGCCCTTTCGACCTTCATGGCGCCGTAGAACAGCGCAGCGGCCGCGAGCGCGACAAGCACCACCAGCAGTCCGCGCGGCAGCCCGAGCAGCTCCGGCCAGACTGCATCACCGAGCGCGGTCGTTTTCGTCCACCCTGCGATCGCCGGGTAGACCTCGGCATAGACCGCCAGTCCCGCGAGCATCCCGAGCGCGTACACCATTGCGTCGATGCGCCCGGTCGCCATCCCCGCGACCGACGTGCCTGGGCAATAACCACCGATCACGAACCCCGCTCCCAGGATGAGTCCCCCGACGAACTGCGGCAGCACGAACGTCGGCACGAGATAAATCTCGCCGAGATCGAGCCAGCCGATCGCCGCGAGCAGCCACAGGCCGGTCATCGCGGTGACGATCGCCGTGAACATCACCTTCAGCACCGCCATGTCGTACAGGTAGAACTGCGCGGCGAGCTTCCGCGAGCTGCCGAACCCCGCGCGCTCGAGAAAGAAACCGAACAAGAGTCCGAGTCCGAGCGCGATCGCGAGTTCGGTCCCGTCCCCGATCAGGCCTTGCGACGAGAGGGGCGCAGTCATAGCCATTGCCTCTTGACGAGCGGCGCAAGCGCATAGCCGCCGATGAACACCGCGATCATGAACGTCCAGCTGCCCACGTTCAGCAGCGCCCCGCCGGTCAGCGCCTGGCCGCTGGTGCAGCCGCTCGCAAGCTTCGCGCCAAAGGCCATCACCGCGCCCCCTGCGAACGCCAACGCGAGGCGGGCGCCAGTCGAGATGTGCGGGCCGTGCTCGGCGACGAAGGCGCTCCGCCCCGCGAGCCACCCGGACACCGCGGCACCGGTGAAGCTGCCGACGGTGAGGAACACGAGGAAGGCCATCAGCGGCCGGCCCTCATTCCAGTAGCCGGAGTGAACGGCATTCGACGTGACGTAGTCGGGCGACACGAAGGACATCAGCCACACCAGGAAGGCCGAGAATGCGCCGCTCGCCCCGAGCCCGCGGCCCATGATGACGAAGGTCGCGAGCAGCACCAGGCCGATGCCGAAGCCCGCGAGATACGGGTTCATGTATGCGGCGCTCGGGCGGACGCCCGCCGCGCCCGATTGCAGCCGGGCAGCGCTTTCCATCGAGTACTCCTTCTCGTTTCCTTCGCGTCCTGCCCTCCTCCGGCACCGCGAAGTCGGGCGGGAGGGGGAGCGGCCGCGGACGCCTGCGTCAGATCTTCGGCGTGATCTTCGCCTTGCCGTCCTTGCCGATCTCGATGTCGGCGTTCAGGAACTGCACCTTGTAGCCCGCGTCCTTGAGCTTGTGGTAGGCCATCTCGGCCCGCACGCCGGTCGCGCAGTGCGTGACGACCGTCTTGTTCTTCGGCACCTCGGCCATCCTCTGGGCAAGGTCCTCGTCCGGGATCAGCAGCGCGCCCTTGATCATTCCGGCGTTCGCCTCGTCCTGGTTCCGCACGTCGAGGATCAGCACGTCGGCCGGCGGGCTCACGAGGATCTTCTGGAACTCGGCCACCGAAATCGAGCCGGCCCGCGGCTTGGGCGTGTACGCGACCTTCGTGGCCGTCGCGCCTGTGTCGATCGGATAGCCGGCCGCCTGCCACGCGACGAGACCGCCGGTGACGAGCAGCACGTTCTTCTGCCCGCCCGACACGATCGTCTGCGCCGCCTTCTGCGCGTCCGGACCGCCTTTCCCGTCGTAGACGAAGATCGGCGCCATCAGCTTCGGATCCGGGAAGCTCTTCAGCGCACCCTTCACCGCATGGACCGGCATCGACACCGCGCCCTTGATGTGGCCCGCCTTCGCATCCTCCGCGGATCGCACGTCGACGAGCACGTGCGGGATGTCCTTGTCGATGAATGCCTCCTTCAGGAACTTCGGCGGCAGTACCGCCGCCCGCTTCGTTTGCCACTCGGGGATGCCCTCGCGGTAGACCCTGACGTTGGTGTAGCCGAGCGCCTCGGCCTTGCGCAGCGACTGCGGGCTCATCATGCAGGTGACGCCTTGGCAGAAGAACACGATCGGCTGGGCCTTGTCCTTCGGCAGCCGGTCGACTAGCTTGTCGAACGCGGGATAGGGCAGGTTGATTGCGCCCGGGATCGTGCCCTGCTCGAAGCGCGGCAGCGGCCGGGAGTCGATCAGCACGACGTTCGACTTGCCGGGGCCCGCGTCGACGATCTTGGCGACCGCGTCGAAGTTCACGAGCTTCGCGGGCGGGGTCTTGATCGGGCCCTTGAACGAGATGGCCGTGGCCCACTTCTGCCCGTCCTTCTCGACGAACTCTATGCGCGCCTCGTGGCCCTTCTTGATCTCGCTCAGGTGGTCGACCTTCTTCTCGTTGCCGGCGTCGATCACCTTGAGCGTCTTCGGGTCGAAGCGGACGATCTCGGCCAGCTTGTCGATCGCGAGCTGGATCGACTGCGACTTGAACGCCACGTTGTCGAAGTAGCCCGAGACCTGCCCGGGCGCCGCCTTGTGGCAGTTCGTGCAGACCTGCGGGATAGTCGGCCGCGCGGCGGGGGCGGGCGCCTGCGCCTGCGCAGTCGCGGCAGCGCCGAGTGCGAGCGCAATCGCCGTGAGTAGTCGGGTCTTCATCGTTCTTCCTCCCAGCAGGTCTTCGGTTCAGGTCAGATAGAACACCCGCGGCTTGGTGCCGGCCTCGGGCTTGAGCACTTTCGACTTACGCTCCTTCAGGAGCTTGCTCACCGCGCTTGACGGATCGTCGAGATCGCCGAAGGTCATCGCCTTCGTCGGGCAGACCGCGACGCACGCGGGATCCTTGCCCTCCTTCACGCGGTGCACGCAGAAGGTGCACTTGTCGGCGGAGCGCCGGACCGGATCGATGAAGCGGGCGCCGTACGGGCACGCTGCGATGCACCTGCGGCAGCGGATGCAGTCCTCGTACGTGATCTGCACCGTCTTTCCGAAGCTCGAAACGTGGCTCGCGCCGGTCGGGCAGACCGGCACGCACGGCGGCTCGTCGCAGTGGTTGCAGCGCTCCGAGCGGATCTCGAGCTTGAGGTTCGGAAAGACGCCGATCGTCTCCGTAACGACCCAGTCGCGCAGCTTCCCGAGCGGCACGTCGTTCTCGGCCTGGCACGCGGCCACGCAGTCGAGGCAGCCGACGCAGCGCCGGGTGTCGATCACCATCCCGAAGCGCGCCATCTCAGGCCTCCCTGGCGAGGGTGACGAACGTGGTGTGCACGCTCGTGCCGCCCATCAGCGGATCGGTGTTGTAGCGCGTGAGCAGCTGCGAGGTGCTCGCGCCCCGACGATACGCGCTCTTCAGCATCCGGCTCGTGTGCCCAAACCCGTGGACCATATAGACGCAATCGGGGCGGATGCGCTCGGTCGCGCGCAGCTTCACCCGGTTCGAAACGACGCCATCCTGGTTCGTGAGCTTCACGTACTTCCCGTTCTCGAGGCCGAGGTCCTTCGCCACCCGCGTGTTCACCCAGACCTCGTTCTCCGGCATCAGCGCGCGCAGGTTGGGATTGGTCTGTGTGCGGCCGAAGGTGTGCATCGGCGCGCGGCCGGTCAGCAGCCGGAACGCGCCTTTCGGGCCGGGCTCGGGGGCGACGTGCTTGGGCACCGGGTCGAAGCCGGCTTCCTTGAGCGGGTCGGACCAGAACTCGATCTTTCCCGACGGGGTATCGAACGAGATCTCCGCGCCGTCGTCGACGTAGATCGGCGCAGGCTTGCCGATCAGCACGCCGTCGCGCTTGAGCTGCGCGTAGCTGTAGGCGGATTTCTCGACCCGGTACCTGAGGTACTCGTCCATGTCCTGGAAGGGCATGCACTCGGGAATGCCCAGCTTCTCGGCCATGCGCTTCGCGATCCACCAGCCGGGTTGCTGGTCGTGCGGCGGCTTGACCACCGGCTGGCGGAGCTGCGTCCATCCCGGCTTGCCCCAGTTGACGTTCAGCTCGTCGAGCCGCTCGAGGAAGTTCGCCTCCGGCAGCACGACGTCCGCGTAGCCCACGATCTCGCTCGGATGCGTGTCGATGGCGACGAGCAGATCGAGCTTGTCGATCGCCTCACCGGTCTCGCGATCGTTCGGCAGGCACTGGACGAGGTTGGTCGAGTAGACCACCCACGCCTTGATCGGGTACGGTTTGGCGCTGATCGTCGCCTCCCGGATGCCCGTCGCCAGCCCTTCGTCGGCGAACGGGTAGCCCTTCGGGTTGTCGGCCTTCTCTTTCTCCGACTTCGGGTAAGGTGGGAGCGGATACGGCGCGATCTTCATGCCCGACTGCATGTAGAACCCGCCCTTGCGGCCCCAGTTGCCCATGAGCGCGTTGAGGAGCGCAATCGCGCGGCTGCGCTGCGCGTCGTTGCCGTACCAGGTCGTGCGCCGACCGGGGTGGATCAGCGTCGCGGGACGATGCCTCGCCATCTCGCGCGCTGTCTCGCGAATGAGCGCCGCGTCGAGGTCGGTTTCCTTCGCCGCCCACTCGGGCGTGTACGCCTTGATCTCGGCCGCGAACTTGTCGAATCCGTGGCCGTGCTTCTCGACGAAGGGCTTGTCGTACAGCCCGTCGCCGACGATCACGTTCATCCACGCAAGGAGGAGCGCCGTGTCGGTACCGGGCTTTATCGGCAGCCAGTACTTCGATTTGCTCGCGGCGACCGAGAAGCGCGGGTCCACCGTGATCACCGTCGCGCCGTGTCCGATCGCATCGGCGAACTCCTGCACCTGGGTGTTGTGCATGTTCTCGCCGAGATGCTGGCCGATGAGCACGAGGCACTTCGTGTTCGCGATGTCGAGCGGCTCGGGAGAACCGAGACCCAGCCCGTAGGTGAGGGTGAACCCGGTGTCGCGCGGGCCGCGGCACTGCGAGTAGGACGGCGCGGCTATGTTGGTCACGCCGTAGTGCTTGAGCACGTGCTCGATGAAGCGCACGCCGATGCCGTGCTTGAAGAGCGCGATCGACTCGGCGCCGTACTCGGCCTTGACTTTCTGCAGGCGCTCGGCCATGAAGTCGAGCGCCTCTTCCCACGCGACGGCCTTGAACTGCTCCTCGCCGCGCTTGCCGACGCGGATCAGCGGCTTCTGGAGACGGTCGGGGTCGTAGTGTGCGCCGACCGCGCCCGTGCCGCGTGTGCACAGGCGCCCGCGGCTCGCCGGGTCCAGCGGATTGCCCTCGAACTTCCACAGCTTGCCGTCGCGGACGTAGCCGATTCCGCCGCAGCGCCAGAAACACATCTCGCAGTACGTCGGGATCGCTTCGATCCTCCCGGCGGTGCCGACCGGGGCGGCCGCGTTCGCGAGCGATAGGCCCGGCATGAGCGCACCGCCAGTAGTGGCGGCGCCAAACGTGGCTGCGGTGATCTTGAGGAATCGCCTGCGGGAGATGCGTGCGCTGTTCATGGCCCGATTGCTTCGCCGGGCCACTGACTGCGGGTCGCGTGACGGCGGCCCGGCGTTTAAGCAAATGCTAATAGACCAGCGTGGGCGACCTCTTGATCTAGCGCAACCAGGGGACTTGCCTTCTAACAGAACGGGTTAGCGGAGCGTCCGCAGGTCGACGTCGGCGCTTCGCCACGCCGCACGGAAACGCTCGTCGACCTCGCGCGCCTCGTCAGCGCGGCCCTGCTTCGCGAGGGCCTGGGAGAGGCCGAAGAGCGACCAGCCGTTCTCCGGATAGCGCTGCAGGTCCTCGCGGTAGACGCGCTCGGCGTCTCGCACACGGGCCGCCTTTAGCAGGACGGCGCCGAACGCGTGGCGCGTGGGCGCGAGCCAAAGATGCGGCTCGTCGGCGGCGAGCCCGTCCTCGATCGCGACGGCCTCCTCGAGCAACTTCACCGCGGCGTGGATCTGCTGCTCGGCGAGCGCGAGCTCGGCGCGCAGCGTGAGGGACGCAATGCGCGCGAGGCTCGATGCGGGATTGATGTTCTTGACTCTCACATCCTTGAGCGTCGCGTCCGCGCTCGCCTTCTCGAGAGCGTCCAGCTCCTTGCGCGCTTCGCGCGGCTTTCCGGTGCGCACGAGCGCCACGCCGCGCGCGAAGTGCCAGGCCACGAGCGGATACGGCGCGTAGGTGTCGGGCGGCAGGGTCGCCTTGAGGATCTCCTCCCAGCGCCCGAACCGCACCAGCGCGTAGTACTCGAGCGCGAAGTAGTGCTGGAGGGTGCCTTCGCGCAGGATGGGCTGCGGGCCGCACGCGACCCGGTAGGTGGCGCGCGCGGCGTCGAGCGCGGCCCCGCTTCGGCCGGCCATGGCGGCGGAGGCCCACACGAAATGATGGTTGTGCGCCGCGTAGCCGACGAGGTACTGCGTCTGTGCCTTTACCTGCGCGAGATAGCGTTCGTCGGCCGCGATCGCACGCTCCCCCGCGGCAGACGCCTCGGCGTACCGCCCGACGCGCATGTAGATGTGCGCCGGCATGTGCAGGAGATGCGCGGAGCCCGGCACGAGCGTTTCGAGCGTCGAGGCGCTGGGCAGGGCGCGCTCCGGCGTCGGCGACGATTCCATCAGGTGGATCCAGTAATGGTTCGCGCCGGGATGGTCGGGCGCGGCCTTGAGCGCCGCCGCGAGCAGCGCCTCGATCTCGGGTGTCCAGGGCTTGGGCGCGCCGTCCTTCTCCCACCAGTCGTAGGGATGAAGGTTGAGCTGCGCTTCCGCCGCGAGCGTCAGGATGTCGGCGTTACGCGGATTGCGCTTGGCGAGCGCGCGCATCTCCGCGGCATAACGCTCCTCGTCGACGACCCCGGGCTTCGGGTGGCGGGCGCGGAGGGCGGCGATCACGCCGCGGTGACGGGGCGACGCGTTGACCGACAGCGCCTCGGCCCGACGGACGACGGTCTGAACGCGCGCCACGTCGGCCTTGTGCATGTCGGCGTTCACGTTCGGGCCGAGCGACCTCGCGAGGCCCCAGAAGCAGATCCCGCACTTCGGGTCCTCGCGTGTGGCCGCCTCGAACGACCGCGCCGCCTCAGCGGTGTTGAACCCCCACGTGAGCACCATGCCCTGGTCGAAGTAGCGCTGCGTGAGCTTCGACGGCGAGCCGGTGGGATTCGTGTACGGGCCCATCCCGTCGAGCAGCGGCGCCGGCGGGCGCGAGTCCGCGTGCGCGGCAAGGGCAAGGGCGGCGGCCAGCACCAGGCAGCAGCGCGCGCGGAAGGCGATTTGTCGGTTTCGTGGCAGCAAACGAGCCGAAGGATAGCAGCCGGCTGCGGCGCGACGCGCGTGCGGCTTTCACGGATTGGCCCGCGCGGCTAGACTGTCGCCCCGCTTGAGCACGCCCCTCCCGTCCGCAGGAGTCCCCATGAAGTACGCAATCCTTTCAGCAGTCCTTGCCGTCACGCCGGCCGTCGCCGACGAAATCCGCGTGCTGAGCGGCGGCGCGGCACAGTCCCCCCTCAATGCGGCGCTGCCGGTGTTCGAGGCCAGGTCCGGTCACAAGGTGACGATAGCGTTCGCGCCCGCCGGCGTGATCGCGAAGCGCGTCGCCGCAGGCGAGGTTCACGATCTCCTCATCCTGCCGGACGAGAACATCGATGCGTACGAGAAGCAGGGCAAGGTCGTGCCGGGCAGCCGGGCGCCGCTCGGCAAGGTGGGCATCGGGGTCGCGGTGAACGAACGCGCGGCCGCGCCCGACATCTCGACACCCGAGGCGCTCAAGCAGGCGCTGCTCGCGGCGAAGTCGATCGTCTACATCGACCCGGCGCGCGGCACGAGCGGCAAGCACTTTGCCGGGGTCCTGCAGCAGCTCGGGATTGCCGAGCAGGTCAACGCCAAGGCGACGCTCGGCTCGGGCGGCTACGTCGTCGCGCCGGTGGGGAAGGGCGAGATCGAGCTGGGCGTCCACCAGATCACCGAGATCCTGCCGGTGCCGGGCGTCAAGCTCGTCGGGCCGCTGCCGCCCGCGCTGCAGAAGTGGACGACCTACACCGCGGTTGCGATGCCCGGGGCAAAGTCGCCCGAGGCGGCCCGCGCGCTGGTAGCGTTCCTCCGGAGCCCCGAGGTGATCGCGATCTTTGAGCCGAAGGGCTTTTCAGCGCCCTAGAACCCGATCCGCGCGCGCTTCGCCCCGCGCGCGTCCTGGATGTCGCGCTCCTCGACCTCGTGCCGCCCGTCGATCTTGGCGTTGCCGAACGCTCCGAGGATCGCGCGGCGCATCTCGCGCGGCCTCAGCGCGGCGACTTTGTCGAGCACCGCATCGCTCGGGTGCGCCGGGAACTGCTTTCCCCAGTCGTGCGCGTTGCGGATCTCGGCGTAGATCGCCTGCGCGATCTTCATCGCCCCCGCCCGGTCCGGCGCGTCGATCTCGTAGACGTTCATCCGGTTGAGAATCGGGTCGGGGATGCGCGCGGCGTCGTTCGCGGTCGCGACCCAGAACACGCCGGAGGCGTCGATCGGCAACTCGACGAACTCGTCGACGAAGGCCCTCGCCGTGTCGCGCTCGAGGAGCGAGTAGAGTGCGCCGAGCGGGTCGTACTGCGCGTCCCCGCCGGCCTTGTCGATCTCGTCCACGCAGATCAGCGGGTTCGCATACTGCCCGTGCAGGAAGGTCTCGAAGACCTTGCCGGGCTTCGCGTTCTTCCACTGCGACGAGGAACCGGAGAGCACCCAGCCCGCGGTGAGCGAGCTCATCGACACGAACCCGAAGCCGGTGCCGAGGAGTTCGGAGATGCGGCGCGCGAAGTAAGTCTTGCCGATGCCCGGATCGCCGAGGAGCAGCATCGGCGTGATCTCGAGCGCGTCGACGGACGATGCGCAGAGCGCGATCTGCTTGCGGATGTCCTCGAGCACCGCGCCGAAGTTGGGCAGCTCGTCGAAGAGGTGCTCCATCGCCGGCGGACCGCTCGGCTTCACGGTCAGGCGGGTCCCGCCGGCCTTGAGCATCTTCTCGTACGTGGACTTCAGGGCGTCGTTCGCGCCCTGGGGCAGCTCGGCGAGCGCGCGATCGACCGCGTCGACGTCGTAGACGTCCTTGAACCCGGCGATCGGGATGTTCAACGGCCGTCGCGTCACCGCCGGGACGTTGGCAGTCGCAGGCATGGTCGGCACCTCCTGGTTCGCTTCTTCCCGAGTCGAGCGGATACCGCCGAACCTGACACGCGGCGCCGCGCCCGTCAACGCGTTAACAAGCATCAAACGCGCCCGGACCGCTGTGCGACGGCTCAAACGTCACAACAAGAGCAGTTTCACGCGACAAACTCGTAATGCACGCCGCATTGGCAGCCGCCCCCGGGGTCCGCTGATCACCCCGCCGCGGTGCAGTTTTTCGCCCCCAATGCCCGCGAGAGGGGCGGGGAACGGGGACTTGCCAGCCCCCCGGGAGCCGTGCTTGAATCCCGCGCATGCGTCGCGAGTTCTTCTTTTTCCGGTTCTTTTATCCCGGCCGCCGGCGGAGGGACTGAGCTAGGCTCACGCGACACCCACCCGAAAAACCGCCAGCGCCGACCCGCCTGGCGGTTTTTTGTTTTCGAGACGAGGCAGAACGCCATGACCGCCCACCAAGACGCCTTCCCGCCGCAAGTGCCGGCGGACCGCACCTCCCTCACCGACGACGAGCGGATCGGCAACATCGTCCCGTTGCCGCCGCCCGAGCACCTGATCCGGTTCTTCCCGATCCAGGGCACTCCGGTGGAGGGCCTGGTCGCCGCGACCCGTAGGCACGTGAAGCAGATCCTGCACGGCCGGAACGACCGGCTGCTGGTCGTGATCGGGCCGTGCTCGATCCACGACCCCGATGCCGCGGTCGATTACGCGCGCCGCCTGTCGGAGGTGCGCAGGCGGCTCGCCGGCGATCTCGAGGTCGTGATGCGGGTCTACTTCGAGAAGCCGCGCACCACGGTCGGCTGGAAAGGCCTGATCAACGACCCGTACCTGAACGGCAGCTTCCGAATCAACGAGGGCCTGCGCATCGCGCGCGATCTGCTGGTGCGCATCAACCAGACCGGGGTGCCGGCCGGATCCGAGTTCCTGGACGTGATCTCGCCGCAGTACATCGGTGACCTGATCAGCTGGGGCGCGATCGGCGCCCGCACCACGGAGTCGCAGGTGCACCGCGAGCTCGCCTCGGGCCTGTCCGCGCCGGTCGGCTTCAAGAACGGCACCGACGGCAACGTGAAGATCGCATGCGATGCGATCCTCGCCGCCAAGCAGCACCATCATTTCCTGTCGGTCCACAAGAACGGCCAGGTCGCGATCGTCGAGACGCGCGGCAACGACGACTGCCACATCATCCTCCGCGGCGGGACTGCGCCCAACTACGACGCAGCGAGCGTCGCCGCGGCATGCAAGGCGCTCGCGGGGGCGGGGCTGCCCGAGCGGCTGATGATCGATCTCTCGCACGCCAATGCGGCCAAGCAGTACAAGCGCCAGATCGACGTCGCCGCCGACGTCGGCGCGCAGCTCGCCGCGGGCGAGCGCCACATTGTCGGCGTCATGGTCGAGTCGCACCTGAAGGAGGGACGCCAGGACCTCGTGGCGGGCCAGCTGCTCGAGTACGGCAAGAGCATCACCGATCCGTGCATCGGCTGGGAGGACTCGGTGGCCCTGCTCGATGGCCTCGCCGACGCCGTCCGCCGCCGGCGTGCCGCGCGGAAGAGCGGCCAGCGGATGGAAGCGGCGGAGCGCGGGCATTGAGCGACGCGGCGGTCCTCCGCCGCAGTTTCCGGACGGCGCTCGCGGCCGTCCTTGCCTTCCGCCTCTGGCTCGCCTGGTGGCTGCCGCTCACCGGCGACGAGGCCTACTTTGTCACCTATGCGCGCGCACCGGACCTCGGGTTCTACGATCACCCGCCGCTGGTCGGCTGGATCCTAGCCGCGGCGCTCCAGGTCTCGCAGTCGACGCTGGTGCTGAGGCTGCCGGCCGTCCTGCTGCCGCCGATCGTCGCTGTGGGGATGGTCGCGGTCGTGCGCGCGCTCGCCCGCGAGGAGCCGGGCGCGGACCGCGTCGCCTACGCCGCCGCCCTCGCGTGGCTCCTCGTCCCCGTGCAGGTGGTGAACGTGCTGATCACCACCGACACGCCGCTCGTCTTCTTCTCGGTGGCGTCCATGGCGGCGTACGCACTCGCGGTGCGGCGCGATTCGCTGCCGCTCTACGCCGCGGCCGGTGCAGCGCTCGGACTCGCGTTCCTCTCGAAGTACTTCGCCGTCCTCGTCGGGTTTGCCTACGTCGCGTACGCCATCGCGGCGACGCTCGTGCGCGACGGGTCCGGGCCGCGCGCGTGGCGCGGGCTGGCGGTCGTCGTCGCCACTGCGGCTCCGTTCGCGCTCGTCAACCTGTGGTGGAACTACGGCCATTGCTGGGCGAACGTCCTGTTCAACTTCTACAACCGGCACGGCGATGCCGGCTTGAGGTGGTGGCGGCCGCTCGCGTTCGTCGCCTTCGTGGTCTACGTCTCGAGCCCCATCCTGCTCTGGCAGCTCCTGCGGCAACGGGACGAGGTGCGCGCCGCGCTTGGGAAGCCCGAGCGGCGACTGCTGTGGATGCTCGCGGCCGCGCCGCTCGCGGTGTTCGCGCTGATCGCGCCGTTCCGCGACATCGGGCTGCACTGGCTGCTCTCGTTCATGCCGGCATTGTTCGCGGCCGGCGCGCTGGCGTTGGGGGCGGACCGGCTGCTCGCTTCGGTGAAGTTTCTCGCGGTTTTCTCGGCCGTCCATGTCGCGCTCGTCGCGACCGTCGCGGCGCTGCCGATCGAGACCTTCCAGCGCATGCGCCAGTACGACTCGATCGTGCAGGGCGCGAAGGCGGACGAGCTCTTCGCCCCGCTGAAGCCTTACGAGGGCAAGTACGCGTTTGCCGCCGACGGCTTCTCGTCCGCCGCAACGCTCTCCTACAACGCCGCCGTCGCCGGCTTCGTCGCGCAGCCGGAGGCGCGCGAGCCGTGGCGCCGCAACTACGTGTTCGTCCTCGGCTCGACGTCGCATCACGGCCGCCACGACGACATCCTGACCGACGTGCGCGGGCTCGACGGGCGCGACATCCTCGTCGTTCGCAAGCAGCCCGCCGACCGCGCAGCCTACGAGCGCTGGTTCCGGCGGGTCGACCTGCGCGAGGTGACCGTCCGGGGCGCGACCTTCCACCTCGTCCTCGGGCACGAGTTCCAGTACGCGGCGTACCGGGACAGCCTGCTCGCGGAAGTGCGCGACCGGTACTACCGGGCGCCGGCCTTCCTCCCGCGGGGCGGCTGCTACTTCTGCGAGCGCTACTTCAGTCTGGCATCCTGCCCGGCGCGCTGAATGCGGCGGCGCCGCACGCGGGAGACGCGCACGCGGGCGCCCGGGCTTTAGGCATAATTCCGTGGGTTCATTCAACGGCCGCACGCCGCCGACGCCATGACCGAGATCGTCGAGAGCCAGCGCCTGCCGCAACTCGAGCACCTGGGCGATGCGACCCAGTACGCGACGCGCATCCACGGCATGGTCGGGTACGCGCCGCTCTTCGAGCAGTTCAGCCTGGCCGAGATCCGGCTCCTCGGGCACTTCATGCAGGCGTTCCGCGCGCAGGCCGGCCAGGAGATCATCCGCGAGGGCGAAGCCGGCGACTTCATGATGCTCGTCATCGAGGGGCGGGTGGAGGTGTTCAAGCAGGACCGCTGGAACACCCCGCGCCTGATCGCGGTGATCGAGGAGGGCAAGACCCTTGGCGAGATGTCGATGATCGACGGCGAGCCCCGCTTCGCGACCTGCGTCGCGGTGGAGCCGAGCCTGATCGCGGTGCTGTCGCGCGATGCCCTTGCGCTCATCATCCTCGAGCAGCCGATGCTGGGGGCGAAGATCCTCATGCAGCTCGCGGTGATGCTCTCCCAGCGCCTGCGCCAGACCAGCCTGCGGCTGGTCGAGTTCGTGGATAAGCAGCGCGAGCTTTCGGACCAGGTCCAGGGTCCGAGCTTCGTCTGAACGGGCGCCTGACGTTCCGCTGACGGTCACGGCGCGGAAACCCGGCTGCGGCCCTTCCGGCGTGTGGCAGAATAGTCGCCGCACCACAGGAGGAGGAGACAATGAAAATAAAGGCGCCCAAGGACTTCTGGGCCGGCCTGATGTTCATCGGCTTCGGGCTCGGGTTCATGATCGTGGCGCAGAACTACGCGATGGGCACCGCGGTGCGCATGGGGCCGGCGTATTTCCCGACGGTTCTCGGCGGTCTCCTCGCGGTCATCGGGCTCGCGATCTTCGTCAAGTCGTTCGCGGTCAACGGGCCGCCGGTGCCGCGGTTCGTCCTGCGGCCGATGACGCTCATCCTCGTCGCGATCATCCTGTTCGGCGTGTTCCTCAAGCCGCTCGGCCTCATCGTCTCCGCTGCGATCCTGATCGGGCTCGGCGCCCTCGGCGGGCACGAGTTCAAGTCGAAGGAGGTCGGGATCCTGTATGCGGTCCTGGTCGTCTTCTCGGTGCTGGTCTTCGTCAAGGGGCTCGGGCTGCCGATCCCGACCTGTCCAGTGTTCCTGGACGACGCGTGCCGGCGCATCGGCATCGGCGTCTAGCGGAGCGGCGACATGGAAGGCCTGCTCCCGAACCTCGCCCTCGGCTTCGGCGTCGCGCTGACGCCGCTCAACATCCTCTACTGCTTCGGTGGCGTGCTGCTCGGCACGCTGATCGGCGTGCTGCCCGGCATCGGGCCGGTGGCCACGATCGCGATGCTGCTGCCGGTGACGTTCACGCTGCCGCCGGTGTCGGCGCTGATCATGCTCGCCGGGATCTACTACGGCGCGCAGTACGGCGGCTCGACGACCGCGATCCTCGTGAACCTTCCCGGCGAGTCGGCGTCGGTGGTCACTGCGCTGGACGGCTACAAGATGGCGCGCCAGGGCCGCGCGGGTCCGGCGCTCGGCATCGCGGCGCTCGGATCGTTCTTCGCCGGCTGCGTCGCCACCGTCGTCATCGCGCTGTTCGCGCCTCCGCTCGCCGAGGTCGCGCTCAAGTTCGGCCCGACCGAGTACTTCTCGCTGATGGTGCTCGGCCTGATCGCCGCCACCGTCCTCGCGCACGGGTCGCTGATCAAGGCGATTGCGATGGTCATCCTCGGGCTGCTGCTCGGCCTGGTCGGCACCGACGTGAACTCCGGCGTCGCGCGCTACAGCTTCGGCATCTCGGAGCTCTCCGACGGGATCGGCTTCGTCACCGTGGCGATGGGAATGTTCGGTATTGCCGAAATCGTCGCGAACCTCGACCACAAGGAGAAGCGTGCGGTCTTCGTCGCCAAGATCGGGCGCCTGCTCCCGTCGCGGGAGGAACTCATCCACTGCATCCCGTCGGTGCTGCGCGGGACGGCACTTGGTTCGGCCCTCGGGATCCTGCCCGGCGGCGGCGCGCTGCTCGCCTCCTTTGCCGCGTACACGCTGGAGAAGAAATCTGCGAAGCCGCCGCGCAATTTCGGCAACGGCGACATTAGGGGCGTGGCCGCGCCGGAGTCGGCGAACAACGCCGGCGCGCAGACCTCATTCATACCGCTGCTCACGCTCGGGATCCCGTCGAACCCGGTGATGGCGCTGATGATAGGCGCGATGATGATCCAGGGCATCGCGCCGGGGCCGCAGGTGATGACCGAACGGCCGCAGCTCTTCTGGGGAATGATCGCTTCGATGTGGGTGGGGAACCTGATGCTGGTGGTCCTCAACCTGCCGCTCATCGGCATGTGGATCAAGCTGCTCACCGTGCCCTACCGGATGCTCTACCCGGCGATCCTGCTGTTCTGCTGCATCGGCGTGTACAGCGTGAACAACAGCTCCTTCGACATCTACATGATGTGCGTGTTCACCGTCCTAGGCTACGTGTGCGTGAAGCTCGAGTGCGAGCCGGCGCCGCTCATCCTCGGCTTCATTCTCGGGCCGATGATGGAGGAGAACCTGCGGCGCGCGATGCTGCTGTCGCGCGGCGACCCGAGCGTGTTCTTCACCAAGCCGATCAGCGCGGTGCTCCTCGGCATCGCGCTCGTGCTGCTCCTGATCGTTCTCGCCCCGTCGGTGAAGAAGAAGCGCGAGGAGGCGTTCCTGGAGGCGTAGGCCGGGGGACCTAGCGGCGCGGCTCCTGCGCGTCGAACTTGCGGATGATCCGGTCGCGGACCGGCTTGCGCACGTCGACCTTCAGCGCCCACTCGCCGAACATCTCGAGCTCGATGCGGGCGGTGTATTCGCCCGGCGCGCCGCCCGGCGCGGCCTGCACCGGCTTCACGTTGTGCGCCATCGGCATCGACGGCATGTCGGCGCCGAGCGCGAGCTCGGCGCCGCTCACCGGCTTGCCCGAGCCGCGCTCCCTCAGAAGGATCCGGCAGTCGTAGACGAGATCGTGCTTCGTCGCGGCGCACTTCATGTCGGCGTCGAGCCGGACCTGCGCCCCCGGCGCCAGCGAGCAGCCGGCCAGGGCGAGGGCAACGAGGATGCGGTGAGCCATGCTGCCTCCAACGCGTCACGGGGCGACCGGCGGACGCCGGACGAGCGCGCGCCGGATGCGGTTGACCGTCGCCTCGTCGAGCAGGCCGCGCGGCCGGGCGATGAGCAGCACCGCGACCAGCCCGCCGAACACGATCATCCGCCAGCCCTGGAACACGCGCAGCGACTCGAGGAGGCCGATGTCGACGAGCACGCCGAGCAGGGGGCCGAGCGCGGTCCCGAGGCCGCCGATCAGGGCATAGGCGAGGCTGTGCACGCCGAGCATGATGTCGAAGTTGCGCGGCTCGATGTAGGTGTTGTGGTGCGCGTAGAGCGCCCCGCCGAGCGCGGCCAGTGCGCCCGCGGCGGCCACCACCGCGAGCTTGAGCCGCGCGACGTCGACGCCGAACACGGCGGCGAGCTCCGGGTCCTCGCCGACCATGCGCAGCGTCGCCCCGAGCCGCGAGCGCTCGACGAGGGCGAAGGCGGCGAGCGCGACCGCGAGCAGCCCCCAGACCAGCGCGAGGAACTCGTGCTGCTCGAAGCCGCGCTCGAGCACCCAGCGGATGCCGCGGAAGCCCTGGGTGCCGTCAGGTCCCACGAGCTCGCCGTCGATCTCGCGCTGGAAGTGCAGCAGCTCGAAGAGGATCCGGAACATCTCCGCGGCGGCGAGCGTGGCCATCGCGAAGTAAAGGCCCCGGAGCCGGATCGTCGGCAGGCCGACGAGCCACGCCGCGCCCCCGCCGAGCGCCATCGCGAACGCGACTGCGCCCGCCAGCGGCCAGCCCCACAGGGCCGTGCCCATGCCCGCCGCGTACGCGCCGACGCCGAAGAACGCCTGCTGCCCGAACGACATCTCGCCCGCGACGAGCAGCAGGTACGCGGAGAGCGCGAGGAACGAGAAGAGCCCGATGTTCGTCAGGACGCCGAGCGCGAACTCGTCCATGTCACGCAGGACCCGCCGACCGGCTGCGGAGGAGGCTCCACAGTCCCGCCGGCCGGAGCGCCAGCAGGGCGAAGAGGACGAAATAGGCGACGAGGTCGCGATATTGCGGCCCGGCGAGCCACTGGCTGTGCGCCTCCATCAGGCCGAGCGCGAGCGCCCCGACCACCGCGCCGGGGAGCGACCCGAGGCCGCCGAGCATCATCGCGATTAGGCCCTTGAGCGTCGACCACATCCCGAGCATCGGCGTCACCTGCTCGTGCGCGGCGATGATCAGGTAGCCCGCCAGCCCGCCGAGCGCCGAGGCGAGGGCGAAGACGAGGAGGAACACGCGGGGCACGTTGACGCCTGCTAGTCGCGCGGCGTCCGCGTTGTCGATCACCGCGCGCACGCCGAGGCCGAACCGGGTGCGCGTGAGCAGGCGGTGCAGCCCGAACGCGGCCGCCACCGCGCAGGCGAGCATCGCGAAGTATTCGACGCGGACCGTGAGGGGCCCGAGCGCGAGTGGCGGCCCGCCGTAGAAAGAGGGGAAACTGTAAAGATGGCGCGGCAAGACGAGCGTCGCGGCCTCCTCGAGCTGCATCCACAGCGCGAAGCTGCCGACCATCGACGCGATTGCAGCGGCCTCGGGCGTGCGCCGCCGGCCGCCCGCGTAGGGCGCGAAGCACAGGCGCTCGACGTAGACGCCCGTCGCGACAGCGCCGAGCACGGTCACCGCCGCGAGCGCGAGGAACCCGGCATGGAACTGCAGGTGCACCCAGGTCGCGGCATACGCCCCGACCATGATCGCGGGCCCGTAAGACAGGTTTGCGCGTCGCAGGACGCCGAAGATGAGCGTGAACCCGAGCGCGAGCAGGGCATATGACGACCCGAGCATCAGGCCGTCGAGCGTGTTCTGGACGAGGTCGATCAGCACCTCGCCGACCCGTCAGCGCTTGGCCGAGCCGAGATGGGCTCGGCCATCGCGGGGGAGGGGCCCCGCGATCGTGAATTCCGATGAGCGACGGGTCGTCATGCCTTGGCGGAGCCAAGGTAGGCCCTTCGTATGACTTCGTCCTCGGCCACCTGACCCGGCGTGCCGCTGAAGGTCACGCGACCCTGCTCCATCAGGTAGAAGTGGTGCGCGACCTGCAGCGCCATGTGCGCGTTCTGCTCGACCAGGAAAATGGTCGTGCCGTCCCTGTTCAGCTCGGTGACGATGCTGAAGATCTCCTCCACGACGAGAGGCGCAAGACCGAGCGAGGGCTCGTCCATGAGCAGGAGTTTCGGCCGCGACATCAGCGCGCGCGCCACGGCGAGCATCTGCTGCTCGCCGCCCGACAGTGTGCCGGCCTGCTGCTGCGCACGCTCCTTGAGCCGCGGGAAACGCGCAAACATGCGCTCGACGTCCTGCGCGATCGCGACATTGTCCCTGCGCTGATAGGCGCCGGCCGCGAGGTTGTCGGTCACCGTCATAGTGGGGAACACGAGGCGGTTCTCGGGCACGAGCGCGATGCCGCGCGCGACGATATCGTGCGGCGCGCGGCCCGCGAGTTCTTCGCCCGCGAAGCGGATCGACCCGCGCCGGGGCTTCAGCAGCCCGGTCGCGGTCATCATCAGCGTCGTCTTGCCGGCGCCGTTCGGACCGAGCAGGCAGGTGATCGACCCCGGCGCGACCGAGAGCGAGACGCCCCGGAGCGCCTCGATCTTGCCGTAGGCGGTGACCAGATCCGCGACCTCGAGCACCGGCGCGCTTGTATGTTGTCCACTCACCGAGTTCTCACTTGTTGCCGCCCCCGAGGTACGCCGTCCGCACGGCGTGGTCCGCCTGCACCTCCGTCGGCGCGCCCTCCGCGATCTTCTGGCCGAAGTTGAGCACCGCGATGCGGTCGGTGACGTCCATCACGAGCTCCATGTGGTGCTCGATGAGGAGCACCGTGACGCCGCGGTCGCGGACCGCGCGGATGCGGCCGGCGAGCTGCTCGATCTCCTCGGCGTTCATTCCCGCGGCGGGCTCGTCGAGGCACAGGAGCTTCGGCCGCGCGGCGAGGGCGCGCGCGAGCTCCAGCCGGCGCTGCTCGCCGAACGCGAGGTTCGACGCGAGCTCGTCCTGGCGGTGGGCGAGGCCGGAGAACTCGAGCAGCTCGCCGATCTCGGCGCGCACGCGTCGCGAGCCGCCGAACCAGCGCGCGAGAAAGCCGCGTCGCGCGTGATCCTCGGGGCTGTTCTGCGCCACCCACAGGTTCTGCCACACGGTGAGATGGCCGAACAGGCGGATGTTCTGGAACGTACGCGCGATGCCGAGGGCGAGCCGCCGGTGCACCGGCACCCCGCCGAGATCCGCGCCGCGGAAGGTGATCCGGCCCGACGTGAGGGGAAACAACCCCGTGACGAGGTTGACCGTCGTGCTCTTGCCCGAGCCGTTCGGCCCGATCAGCCCGAAGATGCGGCCTTCCTCGACCGTCAGCGAGAGCTGGTCGACGGCGCGCACGCCGCCGAAGTGCCGGGAAATCTGCGTGAGCTCGAGCACCGCTATCGGCCTCTACCGAACAGCCGGCCGAGGCGGCCGAGCGTCTGCTCGTCGAGCAGGCCGCGAGGTCGCACGTTCATCGCGAGGACGATCAGCGCACCGAACAGCAGGTTGCGCCAGTCGCCCAGGAAGCGCAGGCCCTCGATCAGGAAGCCCTGCACGAACACCACTGCCGCCAGCGTGCCGAACACGCTCGCGAGCCCGCCGACGATCGGGTAGGCGATCGCGAACGTCGCGACCAGGATGTTGAAGCTCGAGTGCTCGATGTGGGTCGTGTAGTGCGCGTAGAGCCCGCCGCCGATCCCGGCGATCGCGCCGCCGATGGTCATCGCGCTGACCTTGACCGCGGTCAGATTGATGCCGACCGACTGCGCCGCGACCTCGTCCTCGCCGACCGCGCGCAGCACCGCGCCGTAGCGCGAGCGGTCGAACCACCAGAGCAGCGCCATGATCAGCACGACGAACGCCCAGACGAACAGCATCACGTCGAAGGTGGTCCAGCCGTGCTCCGGGAAGTAACGGATCTGCCGGAAGCCCTCGCCGCCGACCGGGCCGACCTTCACCTGGCCCTTGGCGATCTGGTAGTCGAAGTTGAAGAAGAAGAGCCGCACGCCCTCGCCGAACGCGAGGGTGGCGATCACCAGCATCAGCCCTTTCACGCGCAGGGCCGGGAAGCCCACCGCGCACGCCGTCCCCGCGCCGAACAGAGTACCGACGCCGAGCGCCGCGACGATCGGCCAGCCCGCGAGCACCGTGAGCATCGCCGACACGTACGCACCGATCGCGAAGAAGCCGGCTTGCGCCAGGGTCACCTGGCCGGTCAGCAGGACGATGTACGCCGACAGGCCGAGCAGCGTGTGGACGCCGATGATCTGCGCGAGGCCGTAGTAGAAGTCCATCAGTCGCGCCCGCCCTTCGGCGTGAAGAGACCCCCGGGCCGGAAGACCAGGAACGCGAACAGCAGCAGCATCACGTACAGGTCGCGCTCGGTCACGCCGCGGAACTGCTGGAACAGGTTCTCGAACGCGCCGACGAGGAGGCCCGCAACAATCGCGCCGGGAATCGAGCCGAGTCCGCCGATTACCGTCACGATGAGGCCCTTCACCGTAAGCGGAGTCGTGAGCAGCGGCGAGAGCGCGCCCACCGAGGCGCCGATCAGGGCGCCGGCGATCCCGCCGAGCAGGCCGGTAACGACGAACGTCGCCGCGTTCACCTGCGCGACCCGGATGCCGCAGAGTTGCGCGGCGACCGGCTGCTGCGAGACCGCGCGCGTGGCGAGGCCGAGCCGCGTCCGATAGAGGAGTAGGAGCAGTCCCACCATGCAGACGACGCTCACGCCGAAGACGAGCAGCAGGTCACCGCGGAGCGTGATGTCCCCGGCGCGGAGCATCTCGTCGTCGAACATCGCCGGAAAGTTCTTCGGCATGCCGTCGGTCACGTGCACGATGATCTCGTCGATCAGGAGCAGCATGCCGACCGTCGACATCAGCGTCGCGAGCGGGCTCGCGAGCGGGATGAAGTGGAAGCACGTCAGGTAGACGAGGTACCCGAGCACGCCCCCTGCGAGGCACGCCGCGAGGAACACCGCCCAGGGCGGCGCGCCCTGGACGAGGCCCAGTATGAGCAGCCCGCAGTACGCGCCGCCCACGGACGCGGCGGCGTAAGCCATGTTGAGCTTGTGCATCACGCCAAACACCAGCGTGAAGCCGATGCCGATCAGCGCATAGGTCGTGCCGAACAGCAGGCCGTCGAGAACAGCTTGGAGGAGGTCGAGCATGGCGCCGCCTGGAGGCGGTTCTCGGATGTGGGATGTGAATGGACGCCGGCCGCGGGTCGCGCGGCCGGCGGGAATCCGCGTGCTAACGCTTCACAGGGGGTTGTGGTAGACCGCCCACTGCCCGTTCTTCGCCCGCACGAACACGAACGGCTTCTCGGCCTCGCGCTCCTCGCGCTTCGATGTGCCAAGCAGGCCCTCGGTCGACTTCAGCTTCGCCAGCCCGTCGCGGATCTTGCGCCGGTCGGCCTGGACCGTGTCGGGCTTGGCGAGGACCTTCTCGCTCTCCATGACGTCCTTGAGGATGAACACGTTCTCCCACGCGGCCATGCTGTGGAGATCGGCGCTGCCCTTGAATTTCGCGGTGGCCTTCGCCGCGGCGATCGCCTTCGGGGTCACCGGCGCGTAACTGGTCGGGATGATCATCCCCTCGGCCTGCTTCGCGCAGCCCTCGAGCGTCTCCAGGCTGGAGGAGCTGTCGAGCCCGATGAGCACCTTCGGCTTCACGCCCTGGCGCTGCATCTCCTTCAGCACGCCGCAGGTCGTGAACGGGTGCGCGGAGATCGCGACGACGTCCGCGTTCGCCTTCTTCATTTCGCGCACCTGGGTGGCGAAGTTGGTGTCGTTGAGCAGCCATTTCGACTCGCCCAGCACCTTGAAGCCGTTCACGCCGGCGCGGTCCTTCATCACCGCGTACCACAAGGCGCGCGAGTGCGCGAAGTCCTCCTCGACGCCGCCGTAGACCGTCTTCGCCTCGGGAAACTCGGTGCGCACGTAGTTGAACAGCGAAGAGTACATCGTCATCTCGCTCGGCACGTTGCGGAACGCCCATTCGGAAATCTTGGCGAGCCCGCCCTTGATCGCGACGTCGGTGAACACCGGGAACTGCAGCCCGGTGTCGGAGGCGTCGCCGGCCTTCTTCTGCAGGATGCCGAACAGCGGCTCGGCGACGTTGGAGCACGTCGGGCCGATGGCGACGATCCACTCGCCGCCCGCGATGCGCCGGATCACCGAGATGCCTTCCTCGGCGTTGCAGCGGTCGTCGAAGAACTCGGTGACGATCTTCGCCTTGGTGCCGTCGCCGAGCTTCACGCCGCCGGCCTTGTTGATCTCGTCGGCGGCGGCGCGGATCGCGGCCTCGCTGTTGACGCCGAACGAGCGGACCACGCCCGATTTCGCGCCGAAGCCGGCGATCTTGACAGTGCGCTCCTGCGCCGCGGCGGGCGTGGCGGCAACGAGCGCGGCGCCGGTGAATGCGGCGGCAATTGCGAGTGCAAGGGGTTTCATGCGCTTCCTCCTCGGTGGATCGGCTATAGAATTCTACGGCTGGCACTGATCGCGCCGTGCGGGCCAGTCTAGGGGGGTGTCCCGGCACTGTCAACGCGGTGCCCGGTAAATGTCAGAGGAGCAGTCATGCCGACCAGGAAGACCGTGCGAGCCGCCGCGCGCCGCAGCAAATCGCCTCCCGCCGCACGACGCCGCGCCGCCGTGAAGGCCGCGGCCCCGCGCGGGCGAGCGTCAACCGCCCGGCGACGCCCCGTGCCCGGGCCGCGTGCGAGCATCTGGGCGGCGCTGAAGCCGAACGCGGCGAACTTCGCGCCGCTCACACCGGTCTCGTTCCTGCCGCGCTCGGCCGAGCTGCATCCGGACCGCGTCGCGGTGATCCACGGCAAGACCCGCTTCACGTACGCCGAGTTCCTCGCCCGCGCCCGGCGGCTCGCGTCGGCGCTCGCTCGAGCGGGCGTGCGCAAGGGCGACACCGTGTCGGCCATGCTGCCGAACGTGCCGGCGATGCTGGAGGCCCACTTCGGCGTGCCGATGCTCGGCGCGGTGCTCAACACCATCAACACGCGACTCGACGCCGACACGGTCGCGTACATCCTCGAGCACGGCGAGGCGAAGGCCATCATCACCGACCGGATGTTCGCCGGCGTCGTCGGGCCCGCGCTGAAGGCGATCAAGCGCAAGATCCTGGTGATCGACGTGGACGACCCGCTCTACACCGGCCCCGGCGAGCGGCTCGGCACGGTCGAGTACGAGGCCTTCCTGAAGGAGGGCGACCCGACGTTCGCGTGGTCGCCGCCCGCGAACGAGAGCGCGCCGATCGCGCTCAACTACACGTCGGGCACCACCGGCCGGCCGAAAGGCGTCGTCTACCACCACCGCGGCACCTTTCTGGAGACGATCGGCAACATCGTGGGCTGGCCGCTCCCGCCGCGGGCCGTGTATCTGTGGACGCTGCCGCTGTTCCACTGCAACGGCTGGTGCTTTCCCTGGTCGGTCACCGCGGTCGGCGGGACGCACGTCTGTCTGCGCGCGGTCGACCCGGCGCTCGTCTTTCCCATGATCGTCGAGCACCGCGTCACCCACATGTGCGGCGCGCCGACCGTGCTCGCGATGCTCACCAACGCGCCCGACGAGCAGAAGCGCAAGTTCCCGCAAGTGGTCGACATCCAGACCGGCGGCTCGCCGCCGCCGGCGAAGATCATCAAGGCGATGGAGGAACTCGGCTTCCGGGTCACCCACATCTACGGAATGACCGAGCTGCAGGGGCCCTCGACGCTGTGCGAGCCGCAGGAGGCGTGGGACGCGCTTCCGCTCGAGGAGCGCGCAGTGCAGATGGCGCGGCAGGGCGTGCGCTACCCCGTCGTCGACGGCCATATCGTCGCCGACCCGCAGACCTGCAAGCCGGTGCCGCAGGACGGCGCCGCGATCGGCGAGATCCTGGTGAAGGGCAACACGGTGATGCTCGGCTACCTCAAGGATCCGAAGGCGACCGCCGAGGCGTTCGACGGCGGGTGGATGCACACCGGGGACCTCGCCGTGTGGTACCCGAACCACTACGTCGAGATCAAGGATCGCAAGAAAGACATCATCATCTCTGGCGGCGAGAACATCTCCAGCGTCGAGGTGGAGATCGCCCTCTACAAGCATCCGGCGGTCGCGCTCGCCGCGGTCGTCGCGCGGCCCGACGAGAAGTGGGGCGAGACGCCGTGCGCATTCGTGCAGCTCAAGCCCGGCATGGACGCGAGCGAGACGGACGTGATCGAGCACTGCCGCGCCAACCTCGCGCGCTACAAGATCCCGAAGAAGGTCGTGTTCGGCGCGCTGCCGACGACTGCGACCGGGAAGATCCAGAAGTACGTGCTGCGGGAGCGCGCGAAGGGACTGTGAGCCGGGACGGGTGCGCGTGAGCGAGGCGATCGTGATCGACCATCGCTACTGCGGGCCGCCCGACGCCGGCAACGGCGGATACGTGGGCGGCATTCTCGCGCGCCGGCTCGGCGGCACGGTCGAGGCCAACTTCCGGCGCCCGGTTCCGCTCGACCGGGACCTCCAGCTCGATCGGGGGAGCAACGGCGCACTGCGGCTCCACGACCATGGCAACCTGCTCGTCGAGGCCGCGCCCTCGACGGTGACCCTCGCGGTGCCGGAGGCGCCTACGCTCCACGAAGCCGCGGCGGCGAGCGGGCGGCATCTCGGCCGCGTAATGCGCACGCCGTTCGTACGCTGCTTCGGCTGCGGTCTCGAGCGCGGCGCCGGTTACGGGCTGCGCATCTTCGCGGGGCCGTCCGACCGCGAGAATCTCTACGCCGCGCCGTGGCTGCCGGAGTCGACCTTCGCCGACGCGGACGGTCGCGTGCGGCCCGAGTTCGTGTGGGCATCGCTCGACTGTTCGGCGGGCTTCGCCCTGATGGGCCTCAGGCTGCGGACCTTCGTGACCGCGCAGCTCGCGGTGGATATCCGCGAGCTGCCATGCACCGGAGTGCCGTACGTCATTGCGGCGTGGGTCGTCGGGCGGGGGGAGCGGAAGAACGAGTGCGGGACCGCGCTCTTCGCGATCGACGGGCGCCTGCTCGCGCTGGCGCGGTCGCTCTGGATCGAGGTGGGGACCTGATGCCGCGCGCATGGCGCGGCGCACTCTAAGAGGAGGAGAAATGCGAACCCGGAGATCGTTCCTCGCGGCGGCGGCGGGCCTCGCCCTGGCGCCGGTTGCCTCGCGTGCGCAGGGCGGGCCGTACCCGAATCGGCCGATCCGCCTGGTGGTGCCGCTGCCGCCGGGCGGCTCGCCCGACTACCTCTCCCGACTTCTGGCGGAAAAGCTCCCGCCGGTGCTCGGGCAGCCGATCGTGGTCGAGAACAAGCCGGGCGCGGGCGGGACGATCGGGCGGGAGCTCGTCGCGCGCGCCGCGCCGGACGGCTACACGCTCGGGATGACCGAGTCCGCGCACGTGCTCAGTGCGAGCCTCGGCGCGAAACTGCCCTACGACCCGATCCGCGACTTCGAGCCTATCGCGCTCACCGGGATGATCCCGTTCGTGCTCGCGGTGAACGCGTCGTTCCCGGCGCAGACGCTCAACGAATTCGTCGCGGCCGCGAAGGCGCGGCCCGACACGCTGACCTACGGCAGCGCCGGGATCGGCGCGCCGCACCAGTTCGCGGCCGAGCTGCTCGCCACGATGACCGGCATCCAGGTGGTCCACATCCCGTACAAGGGCTCGGCCGGGATCATTCCCGCGCTCCTCGCGAACGAGATCAGCTTCACGATCGGAGCGGTGAACTCGCTCCTGCCGCACTTCCGGTCCGGAAAGCTGCGGGCGCTGGGGGTGGCGAGCTCGAAGCGCTCGGCGGTCATTCCCGACGTTCCGACAATCGCGGAAGCGGGGCCGCTGCCCGGCTATGCGGTGGACATCTGGCTCGGGGTCATCGCACCCGCCGGGACGCCGCGGCCGATCATCGAGCGGCTCAACGCAGAGGTGAACCGCGTGACCGGCGATCCGCAGATCGTGCGCGAGCGGCTGCTCCCGGTCGGCATCGAGCCGATCGCGCCCGGCTCGCCGGAGCGGTTCGTCGAGGTGATGAAGGCGGACCTCGAGAAATACACGACGATCGCGCGCAACGCGAAGATGAAGGCGGAGTGAATGCCGCGCCGACGCGCGCCGGCGGCTACCAGTCGGGATTGAACTTCTTGATGATCACGCCGCCCGACTTCTCGTCCTCCTCGACCTCGATCAGCCCGCGGGAGGCGGCCTCCTCGAGCAGGCGGGAGAACGACCGGAAGCCGTAGTAGGACTCGTTGAAGCCCGGCTGGCGGCGCTTGAGCGCCTGCTTGACCATCGAGCCCCAGATCTTCTCCTCGGAACCGCGCTCGCCGAACAGCGCCTCGATCGTCTCCATCACGAGATCGAACGCCTGCTGGCGCTTGTCCTCGTCGGGCTTGGCCGCCCGCGGCTTTTCCTCGCCGGCGGGCTTCTCGCGCCGCTTGCGCTCCTTCTTCTCGCGCTTCGGCTGGTCGCGCACGAGGTCGTCGTAGTAGATGAACTCGTCGCAGTTGGCGATGAGGAGGTCCGAGGTCGAGTTCTTCACGCCGACGCCGATCACCGTCTTGTCGTTCTCGCGCAGCTTGGACACGAGCGGCGAGAAGTCTGAGTCCCCCGTGAGCAGCACGAAGGTGTCGACGTGGCTCTTGGTGTAGCAGAGGTCGAGCGCGTCCACGACCATGCGGATGTCCGCGGAGTTCTTGCCGGACTGGCGCACGTGCGGGATCTCGATCAGCTCGAATGCGGCCTCGTGCATCGCCGCCTTGAAGCCCTTGTAGCGGTCCCAGTCGCAGTACGCCTTCTTGACGACGATCGAGCCCTTGAGGAGCAGCTTCTCGAGCACGCGCTTGATGTCGAACTTATCGTACTTCGCGTCGCGCACGCCGAGCGCGAGGTTCTCGAAGTCGCAGAAGAGCGCCATGCTGCGCGTGTCGGCGGGGGTGGCCATTCGAATGCTCCCTGGAGTCGTTTGTTCGCATCGTAGCACCGCGCGACGGCGGCGCCGTGCGGCGCGCGGTTGGCGCGGCCGACTTCAGTGGTGGTATCCGACGTCCGCGCGCACCTTGCCGCGGAACACCCAGTACGACCAGCCGGTGTAGGTGAAGATGATTGGCAGCAGGAACAGCGTTCCGATCAGCAGGAACGCCTGCGACTGCGGCGCCGCGGCGGCATCCCACAGCGTGATCGAGGGCGGCGCGACGTAGGGGAACAGGCTGATTCCCAGCCCGAGATAGCACATCGCGAAGAGGCCCATCGCCGCGATGAACGGCGCGACGTCGCGGCCGCGCGCGAGCGAGCGCCATAGCCACCACGCGAGCCCTGCGGTGACGAGCGGCACCGGGGCGAGCAGGGCGACATTCGGCCAGGTGAACCATCGTGCGGCGATGCGCTCGTCGATGAACGGCGTCCACAGGCTCACCGTCGCGATGAACGCGGCGACGCCGAAGAGGCTGGCCCGCGCCTTTCCCCGCGCCCACTCCTGCAGTTCGCCTTCGGTCTTCATCACGAGCCAGGTCGCGCCGAGCAGCGTGTATCCGAACACCAGGCCGACGCCGACGGCGAGCACGAACGGGTCCACCCAGTCCCAGCTCGTGCCGGCGTAGTGGCGGCCGGCGACCTCGAACCCCTGGACGAACTTGCCGAGCACGCAGCCCTGCGCGAAGGTCGCGACGAGCGAACCCCAGAAGAACGCGTGGTCCCAGCGCTTGCGGCTCGTCTGCGCGACGTGACGGAACTCGAACGCGACGCCGCGGAAGATCAGGCCGAGCAGCATCGCCAGGATCGGGAAGTAGAGGGCCGGCATGATGACCGCGAACGCGAGCGGGAACGCCGCGAACAGCGCAACGCCGCCGAGCACGAGCCAGGTCTCGTTGCCGTCCCAGATCGGCGCGACCGAGGCCATCATCAGGTCGCGGGACCGGTCGTCGGGCGCGAACGGGAAGAGGATGCCGACGCCGAGGTCGAAGCCGTCGAGAAGTACGTACATGAAGACGCCGACGGCGAGGATGAGCGTCCAGATTGGAACGAGGTCGAGGGCCATTGCGGGACCTCCGGTCAGTCGGCGTCGGCCGCAGCGGAGAGCGGACGGGCGGGGCGCTCGCCGAGGCGCGGCTCGTGGCCCTCGACGGCCGCGGGCAGCCCGCGCTGGACCATCCGGACCAGGTAGTAAAGGCCGGCCCCGAAGACGACCGAGTAGACGGCCACGTAGACGATCAGCGACGCGAGGACGTCGCCGCCGGTCAGCGACGGCGTAACCGCCTCGGCGGTGCGCATCACGCCGTAGACAACGTACGGTTGCCGGCCGACCTCCGTGGTGACCCAGCCGGCGGTGACGGCGACGTAGCCGGCGGGCATGCACCAGGTTGCCACCCGCAGGAACGCGGGCGAGTCGAAGAGCCGACGGCGCCACGAGAGCCACAGCGCCCAGGCGGTGAGCAGGAACATGATTCCCCACATGCCGACCATCAGCCGGAACGCGTAGAACACCGGCGCGACCGGTGGGCGCTCGCTGCGCGGGAAGTCCTTGAGCCCGCGCACCACGCCGTCCCAGTCGTGCGTGAGGTAAAGGCTCGCGAGCCCCGGGATGCCCACCTCGAGCCGGTTGGCCTCGGCCGCCTCGTCGGGGATCGCGAACAGCACCGCCGGCTGTCGTCCGCCCGTCTCCCAGATGCCCTCCATCGCGGCGAGCTTCTGCGGCTGGTGCTCGAGGGTGTTCAGGCCGTGCGCGTCGCCGATCAGCGCCTGCGCCGGCACGAGCACCGCAGCGAGGCCGACGCCCATCGCGATCATCGTCCGCGCCTCGGTCACGAAACGGCCGTGCCGCAGGTACCAGGCCGCGACGCCGATGACGGTGAACGCGGTCGTGAGATAGACGGCGACCACCGTGTGCGTGAAGCGGTACGGGAACGACGGATTCCAGAGGATCGCGAGCCAGTCGGTGGGAACGAACCGGCCGTCGACGAGCTCGTAGCCGGCCGGCGTCTGCATCCAGCTGTTGAGGACGAGGATCCAGTACGAGCTGAACAGCGTGCCGAGTGCCACCATGAGCGCCGCGCCGAAGTACACCCACGCCGGCACGAGCTTGCGCCCGAAGAGCAGCACGCCTAGGAAAGCGGCCTCGAGAAAGAACGCGGTCAGCCCCTCGTAGCCCATGAGGGGCGCGACGATGTTGGCGGTCGCGTCGGAGTAGCGGCTCCAGTTGGTGCCGAACTGGAACGGCATGACGATGCCCGAGACCACGCCCATCCCGAACGACACCGCGAAGATCTTGATCCAGAAGGATGAGATGCGCAGGAAGACGGGTTTCCGCGTGGCGAGGTGCAGGCCTTCCAGCACCGCGATGTACGACGCGAGCCCGATGGTGAACGCCGGCAGGAGGAAGTGGAACGCGACGACGAATGCGAACTGCAGGCGCGAGAGCAGCACCGGGTCGAGCATGGCTCGGCTTCTCCTGGATGGCGGCGCCGCTGCGTCGGCGGCGCGCGACGGCTGGCAGTGTAGCGCCTCTCTGTGCGTTCGCGCCGCTCCGGGCAGCGTGTGTCGGCGGCAGCCCGTAGTCTTTCGGCGGGGTTCTGCAGACGCATCGACGGACCGGACGTCCTTGATCACGTCGCGGGAGGAATACGCCTCACGGCCCAGCCTTCAGGCCGATTCGTCAGGCACCCCCCCGCTAAGTTGAGAGGATGGGCCAGGTGCGGGGGCGGACGATGATGCTGAGGAGGCTGGCGAAGGGCGAGTCGGGCACTGCGGTCGTCAAGGCGCGGGAGTACTGGAACCGGACCGGCATCGAGGTCGGCTTTCTGGAAGCCTACGCATTCGAAGCGACCGGGTATCGTGGAGCGACTGGGGCCGTACCACTGATGCGGACGGCGGGGCCTGGGCTTCATGCAGGATCTCTTGAGCTCGGGGCGGCGCTGCCGGTAGAGGGAGTGGTTCCAGCTTACCGGCTCGGTCGGCGCGTCCGACGAGCGCTCGTTCGTGCTCGGCGCGCACGCCCGCTGGACCAACCGGTCGCCGGAGTCGGACGAGCTGCTGCTCTTCGCGAACGACGCGCCCGGGTTCTACTGGAACAACGCCGGCTAGATCGAGGTCCGCATCACGCGCATCGGTTGACCGCGGCGGCAGTTGCCGGCGCGGCGCCCGCGCCGGATACTGCGGCCTGCGTTCGCCAGGAGGCTTCGATGCCGCAGGCTCCCGTGATCCGCGCGCTGCGCACGCGCGCCGTCAACGTCCCGATCAGGCGGCCGCTCGCCACCTCGACCGGTGCGCTGATGCACGTGCCGCTCGTCCTCGTCGATCTCGAGACCGACCAGGGCGTCACCGGCGTCGGCTACTTGTTCACGCCGGCGGGCTACGCGATCAAGCCGCTCGCCGCGATGATCGAAGGGCTCGGCGAGATGATGAAGGGCGAACCGGTCGCGCCGTTTGCCATCGAGCAGAAGCTTCGCAAGCGCATGACGCTCGTCGGCGTGCAGGGCCTCGCAATGCTTGCGCTGTCGGCCATCGACACCGCGTGCTGGGACGCCCTTGCGAAGGCGGCGGACCTCCCGCTCGCGCGCCTGCTCGGCGGCGTGCCGCGCCCGATCCCGGCGTACAACTCGAACGGGCTCGGGATCACGGGGCCGGAGCGCGCCGCCGCGCAGGCGATGGAGCTGCTCGAAGGCGGGTTCAAGGCGATCAAGATCCGGCTGGGGTATCCGACCGTCGCGGAGGACGTCGCAGCCGTCCGCGCGGTCCGGCGCGCGGTCGGCGACTCGATCACGCTGATGTCCGACTACAACCAGGCACTCCTGCCGCCCGAGGCGGAGCAACGCGCCCGCGCGCTCGACGGCGAGGGCCTGGCGTGGATCGAGGAGCCGGTGCGCTTCGACGATTACGCGGGCTGCGCGCGGGTCGCCGCGGCGGCGGCGACGCCGGTCCAGATCGGCGAGAACTGCTGGGGCGCGCACGACATGCAGAAGGCGCTCGATGCGCGCGCGTGCGACTACTTCATGCCCGACCTGGCGAAGATCGGCGGCGTGACGGGTTGGCTCCGCGCGGCAGCCCTGGCCGAGCCGGTCGGGCTGCCGATCTCGACGCATCTCTTCCCGGAGGTGTCGGCGCACCTGATGTGCGTGACGCCGACCGCGCACTGGCTCGAGTACGTGGACTGGGCGAGCCCGGTCCTCGCCGAGCCGCTGGAGATCCGTGACGGGTGCGCGCTCGTTCCCGACCGGCCAGGGAACGGGATGCGCTGGAACGAGGAGGCCGTGGCGCGGTTTCTGGTCAACTAGGAAACGCAGCCACTGGGATCACAGAGCGACACAGGAGACACAGAGAAGAAGCGACAAGGTTTCATTCAGGCTCTGCTCTGTGATCTCCGTCTCCTGTGCGGCGGCTTTGTCTCAGTGGAGATCGACCGCGTGCCGCTTGAGGTCCGCGAGCGAAACGAACTCGAGCGCCTTCTCGTGCGTGGCGGCGAGCACCACCGGCGGCGCGACGCCGGCGGCGAGCGCCTCCTTCCAGCGCATCGCGCAGAGGCACCACTTGTCCCCCGGCGCGAGGCCGGGGAAGCCGAACTGCGGCACGGGCGTGACGAGGTCGTTGCCGCGCGCGACGCTGAACTCGAGGAATTCCCGCGTCACCTGCGCGCACACGACATGGGTGCCGAAGTCCTGCGGTCCCGTGTGGCAACTCCCGTCCCGGTAGAAGCCGGTCATCGGGGCCGTGCAGCAGGTTGCGAGCGGCCCGCCAAGGACGTTGCGGGCGCCGCCGGCCGGGGTGTCGCGGGGCATTGCAGTGGGCTTGAGAGTCGGGTGGCGCGAGAGTACTCCAACCCGCGTCCCGCCTCACACACTGCCGGACACCGCCGTCATTGCCTGTCCTTCCGATAGGGCGCATACAGCCACTCCACTTCGATCTTTCTCTCCGCCGTCTCGACGCGCACGCGCGCCGGCCGGTTCGCCTCGGCCCAGCTCCTGGCGTAGATGATGGCGACTTTCTTCTCGGAGAAGAAGAGGCTCTGCGTGCCGCCCTGGCACGCGACGGCCCACCCGAAGACCGGCCCCGGGTAGACGACGAACAGCGGAATCTCGCGCATCGCTCTCTCGGTCCGCCGCTGCCCCGGCCTCCCCCGGAGGCGCGGCGGCTTCCAGCGGAACTTTGCCGCAGCTGCCAGCGCAAGACCTCCGCTGCGTGCGTGCGCGTGTGAACTTCTCCCTATCCCGCCGACGCCTGGTGTCCTGTCGGCCCACCGACGGCGGGTGCGTGTCGAACGGCTTTACAGACGCCCGAGGGCGTGGTCGCCCACGAAGGGATTGTTGCGTCGCTCGGCGCCGAACGTGGAGAGCGGCCCGTGGCCGGGCACGAACGTCACGTCGTCCCCGAGCGGCCAGAGCTGGGTCGTGATCGAGCGGATCAGCGTGTCGTAGTTGCCGCGCGGAAAATCGGTGCGGCCGATCGAACCCTGAAAAAGCACGTCGCCGACGAACGCCACGCGCTCGCCGGGGTGGAAGAAGACGACGTGGCCCGGCGTGTGCCCCGGACAGAACCGGACCGCCATCTCGATGTTGCCGAAGCGGACCGTGTCGCCGCCTGCGAGCCAGCGGTCGGGCGTGAAGGCCTCGAGCGGCGGGAAGCCGAACATGCGGCTCTGCGAGGGCAGCTGGTCGATCCAGAAGCGGTCCTCGACGTGCGGTCCCTCGACCGGCAGGCCGAGTCGGCTCTGCAGTTCCGCAGTCCCTCCGCAGTGGTCGATGTGCCCGTGAGTCAGTAGGATCTTCTCGAGCGTCACGCCCTGCTTCTCCACCTGCGCGAGGAGCACGTCGAGATCCCCGCCCGGATCGATGAGCGCCGCTTTGCCCGTCTCCTCGCAGATCGCGAGCGAGCAGTTCTGCTGGAACGGCGTGACCGGGACGATCACCACGCGCAGCTGCGACGGGCGAAGGGCGGGACGGGCGAGCGGATCTGCGGCGGACATCGCGGTGGTCGTGCGGAACGAGGCCGCGATTCTCTCACGGCGAACTGCACCTGAAAAACGCGGCGTCAGTGGCGGACGATGCGGGTGCCGGTAGCGCCGGCAAGGGCGCGGCCGAGGTTCGGCGGATTCGTGACGAGGCCCTCGGCGCCGCCGCCTTCAAGGAACTCGATCAGCGCGCGGATCTTCGGACCCATGCTGCCCGGGTCGAAGTGGTTCGCGGCATAGAGGCGCCGCGCGTCGTCGAGCGTGATTCGATCCAGCCAGCGCTGCTGCGGCGTGTTGAAGTGGATGGCCACCTTTTCCACGCCGGTCGACACCAGCAGCAGGTCCGCGCCAAGGTCGCGCGCGAGCAGGCTCGAGGCGAGATCCTTGTCGATCACCGCCTCGACGCCGATGAGATCGCCGCGCTCATCCTCGATCACCGGAATGCCGCCGCCGCCGCACGCGATGACGAGATAACCGGCGCGGGCGAGAAAGCGGATCTCGTCGAGCTCGACGATCCGCTGCGGCCGCGGCGACGGCACGACGCGGCGCCAGCCGCGCCCGGCGTCCTCGCGCACCGTCCAGCCCTGCTCGCCCGCGATGCGGCGCGCCGTCGCCTCGTCGAAGTGCGAGCCGATGGGCTTGGTCGGGTTCGCGAACGCCGGATCGTTGCGGTCCACCAGGGTCTGCGTGACCACCGCGAGCGGCCGGCTCGAGACCCCGCGCTTCCGGAATTCGTTGCGCAGCGCGCGATCGAACATGTAGCCGATCGCGCCCTGCAGGTCCGCGCCGGCGTAATCCATTGGCACCGGTGGCACCTCGTCGATCGACAGCTCCGAGCGCCGCAGAATGAAGCCGATCTGCGGGCCGTTGCCGTGGGTGAGCACGACGTTCCAGCCTGCCTCCACCATGTCGGCGATGGAGCGCGCCGTCATCGCGGCGGCGTTGTACTGGTCGGGAATCGACTGGTGGTCCTTGTCGATGATCAGCGAGTTGCCGCCGACCGCCACGACTGCGAGCTTGCCGTCCGAGCTCATGATCGGCCGCCCTCAGCGCTCGAGCGAAAGCGCCAGCGCCCATACCGCCTGGCGGAAGCAGGCCATCGGCGCGCGCGTGACGCCTGCACCGATCTGGCCGACGCCTGCCTCGCGATGCGCGATGCCGGTGTTGATGACCGGGAGGATGCCGGTGTCGACGACTTTGCGCGCATCGATTCCGGCCGGCGTCCCGGCGAAATTGAGCGCTGGCAGCGTGAATGCGCCGTTACGCCCGAGGGTGATGTGGCGCATCGCGAGGGTGTTCGCAACCGCGTCGTCGGGCGTGCCGCCGACGAACTTCACGATCGCGGGCGCGGCGGCCATCGCGAAACCGCCGACGCCGGCCGTCTCGGTGATCGCGCTGTCGCCGAGGTCACCCGCGGCGTTCGCCTTCGAGTAGCCGGGGAAGTACAGGCCGTCGACGACGGGCGCCGGCGCGGTGAACCACGCGTCGCCGGTGCCGCTTGTTCGGATGCCGAACTCGACGCCGTTCCGACACATCGCCGTCAGCATGCTCGTGCCGCGGATGCCGCGCGCGGCGTCGAGCATCGCCTTGCTCGCCGCCATCGAGAGGTTCAGAAAGAAGTGATCGTTTCCGGCGATGAACTCCAGCACCGCCGCAATGTCCGCTGCCGGCGCGCCGGAGCGGGCGAGGGCCGGCGCCAGCCGCTTAAGGAGCAGGCCGGAGGCGGCCGCGTTGCGGTTGTGCACCTCGTCGCCCATGTGCAGCGCCTGCGCAATGAGCGGCTTCAGCTCGACCGGCCCGAGCGCCTTCAGCCCCGCGACGAGCGTCGGCGCGAGCGTGTCGCGCATCCAGGCGAGGCGCGTCAGGACTTCGGCGCTGTTGGCGCCGAAGCGGAGCACCTTGCCGAGGCCCTCGTTCAGGTTGCTGAATGCGCGGTTCGCGCCGGCCGTGTTGCGCACGATCCAGACCGGCATCGACGGACTGATGATCCCCGCCATCGGGCCGACCGCATCGTGGTGATGGCAGGGCGCGAAGCGGATCTCGCCGCTCGCGGCGAGGCGCTGCGCCGCCGCGGCATCCGCGGCCCAGCCTTCGAGGAGGCACGCGCCGACGATCGCGCCCTGCATCGGCCCGCACATGTGCGCCCACTCGATCGGCGGGCCGGCGTGCAATAGCGTGCGCTCGCCCATGTCGGGCAGCGCCTCGCGCGCTACGCCGATCCCTTCGAGCACCGGCTGGGCTGCTGCGTAGGCGTCGAAGGCCTTCCGGTTCGCGGCCTCGACGGTCGGATGCCGCATGAGCTGTGCGACCGCGGTCGCCGCCGCGCGGTCGCCCTGACCCGGCGGCGCCCATTCGACCTGCGTCACGCCCGCGCCGGCGCGAGCGATTGCTTCCGCGAACGACGCGACGCCCACGTTGAGCACGTGCATTTTCGCGCCGAGTAACGGCTTCATCGCGCACTCCTCGTCCCTTGCGGTGCGGCGATTCGCGTCGCCAGCCGCACCGCCGCTGCGTTGCTCGGCGCGAGCAGCACGCCCGCCTCGCGCAGGGTGGCTTCCTGTCGGCTGAGGTTCTGAGGGTCTGCGGCCGTCCCGCAGACGAAGCCGATTAAGGCGATTCGCCGCTTTCCCCTCGCCGCACGTGCCCGGGCGGCAGCGAGCGCCGGCGCCATCGCCCCGGCCGGGTCGGGGTGCGCGCCGTAGCCGAGCACGACGTCGAAGAGGATCACCGCGACCTCGGGGTCGGCCGCTTCGCTGACGATGCGCTCGTTCCGGAGCCGGTGGTCGATCATCGGATGCGGACGCCCGCGCGTGAACACGTCGTCGCCAAGGTCGATCACGGTATGCTCCCGGCTGCGCCACACGTCGTCGATGCGGGCGGCGGCGCCGACCGGTGCGTTCGACCAGACATGGCCGGAGGCCTCGCCGAGCAGCAGACCCGCCTCGTAGCAGAACGTGCCGCCGCTGTAGAGGCCGCGCACGTAGCGCTGCCTGGCGCCGAGCCCGATGCGCGGTGCGGACGGCGCCGCCGGGCCGCGAGCCGAAGGCTTTCGCCCCCGTGCGAGCGCCACCGCCGCGCGGGCGGCGTCCTCGAGCGTATGCACTGCATGGAGATTCCGGCCTCTGATCGTTTTCGGATCGGCGCCGAGGAAGCACACCACTACCGGCCTGCCGACGCGGCTCGCAGCCGCGAGGACCAACTCGGACACGCGCAGGGCGGGCGGCTTGGAGACGAGCACGAGCACTCTGGTCCCCGCATCCGCGCCGAGCGCCGCGATCCCCTGCAGCATCGTGATGCCGCCCACGGCTTCGTGGAGATCGTGGCTGCCGGTCCCGATCGCGTGCGATACGCCGAGACCGAGATGGTCGACGAGCGAGCTGATCTGTTGCAGCCCGGTGCCGGACGCGCCGACCAGGCCGATCGCCCCGCGTCGGACCACATTGGCGAACGCGAGTGGGACGCCGTTGACGATCGCCGTTCCGCAGTCAGGCCCCATGACGAGCAGCCCCTCGCCGCGGGCGAACGTCTTCAGGGCGACTTCGTCCTCCATCGCCACGTTGTCGCTGAAAAGCATGACGTGCAATCCGAGCCGCAGCGCCTTCATCGCCTCTGCAGCGGCGTACTCGCCGGGCGTGGAGATCAGTGCGAGATTCGCGGCCGGCGCGGCGACGGTCGCCATCTCGATCGACCGCGGCGCGAGCTCGGCGGCTCCGCCGCCCGTGCCGGACCGCGGTTCCTCCTTCAGGACGCGCTCGGCATGCGTCAGCGCGGCGGCGAGCGCTGCGCCGGTTTTCGCCCGCACTGCAATCAGGAGGTCGTTCGGGCCGGCGTCCACCGCGCCCGCGACGAGCCCTGCATCGCGCATCAGGGCGACGTTGGCCTCGGACGCCATCAGCACCGCAGCGCGCTCGACGCCGGCGAGCTTCGACAGGCCGTCGGCGAGCTGCATCAGCGCGACCGAGTCGCGGTAGAGATTGCGGACCACTCGAGTCGCGTGCGGCATACGCGCGTCTCCCTCATCGTCCCCGGACCGCTGGCGGCAGCTTGCCGCGGGGCGGGAGGGATGCTAGTGTAAGTCAACCTTGTATGCAAGATTGTGTGCTAAGGGAGGGCCGAGCGGCGATGCTCGGGGCGGACGACAGTCTTGACTTGCATGCCCTCGGCGCACGGCTCCGGGCCGGGAGCGTGCGCCCGCGCGACGTCGTCGCCGGCGTGCTCGACCGGATCGCGGCGCGCGGCGACGACAAGGTCTGGATCCGGCTCGCGCCGCGCGGGGCGCTGCAGGCGCGCGCCGCCGCGCTCGAGCTGATCGCTCCCGCGGACTTGCCGCTCTACGGAGTTCCGTTCGCGATCAAGGACAACATCGACTGCGCCGGCGAGCCCACGACGGCGGGCTGCCCCGAGTTCGCGTACACGCCGGACGAGTCCGCGCCGGTCGTGCAGCGCCTGGTTCACGCCGGCGCGATCCTGATCGGCAAGACGAACCTCGACCAGTTCGCGACCGGGCTGGTCGGTACGCGCTCGCCGTACGGCGCGTGCGCGAGCGCGTTCGACGCGCGCGACATAGCGGGCGGCTCCAGCTCGGGATCGGCAGTGGCAGTCGCTGCGGGTCTCGTGAGTTTCGCGCTCGGCACCGACACCGCCGGCTCGGGACGCGTTCCGGCGGCGTTCAACAACATCGTCGGGCTGAAGCCGACGCGCGGCCTGCTCAGCACGCGCGGCGTCGTGCCGGCGTGCCGCTCGCTCGATTGCGTCTCGATCTTCGCCCTGACTGCGGGCGACGCCGCGGCGGTGCTCGACGTGGCCGCGGGCTTCGACCCCGCCGACCCGTTCTCGCGTCTGGCGGCCCCCGCCCGTGCGCTCCCGGCGACCCTTGCGGCGTGCCGCGTCGGCGTGCCGCGCGCCGAACAGCTCGAGTTCTTCGGCAACCGCGATGCCGAGCGCCTGTTCCATGCCGCGGTCGAGGCGTTGGTCGGCCAGGGCGCCCGCGCGGTCGAGATCGACTTCGCGCCGTTTCTCGAGACGGCCCGGCTGCTCTACGGCGGGCCCTGGGTCGCCGAGCGCTACGTCGCGATCCGCGAATTCTTCGACCGGCGCCCGGACGCGCTCTTCCCGGTCACGCGCGAGATCATCGCCGGCGCCGCGAAATTCTCGGCTGCCGACTGCTTCGTCGCCGGTTACCGGCTCCAGGAGCTGCGCCGCCAGGTCGAGCCGGTCTGGCAGTCGGTGGACGTGCTGGTCACGCCGACTGCGGGGACGACCTACACCATCGACGAGGTGAACGCCAACCCGATCCGCCTCAACACCAATCTCGGCTACTACACCAACTTCATGAACCTGCTCGACCTTGCGGCCGTCGCGGTGCCGGCGGGGTTCCAGGCCGACGGTCGCCCGTTCGGCATCACGCTCGCCGCGCCCGCGTTTGGCGACCGGGCGCTGTGTGCGCTCGGGGCCGGCGTCCACGGCCGGCTCGTGCAGCGCCTCGGCGCGACGCGCGCGACCCTGCCGCCGCCGCCGCCCGCCGCCGCGCCTGCGCGCGCGCAGCTGCCGGTCGTGCGGCTCGCGGTGTGCGGCGCGCACATGTCGGGCCTGCCGCTGAACCACCAGTTGACCGAGCGTGGCGCGCGGCTCGTTCGTCGGTGCCGGACCGCACCGCGCTACCGGCTGTTCGCACTCAATGCGTTCTCGCCGCCGCGGCCGGGTCTGCTGCGTTCCGACGGGGACGGGCACGCGATCGAGGTCGAGGTCTGGGCGCTGCCGACCGAGACGGTCGGGAGCTTCGTGGACGCCATCCCCTCGCCGCTCGGGATCGGGACGGTCGAGCTCGAGGACGGCGAGCACGTGCGCGGGTTCCTGTGCGAAGCCCATGCCGCGACGGGCGCGGAAGACGTGTCGGATCTGGGGAGCTGGCGCACCTACGTCGATCAGAAGAAGCGCTGAGCGGGCCCGCCGCTCGGCCGCCACCAGGAGGAGGAACGATGGGCAATGCCGCGGCAACGCACGACCACGCCCCGCCGAGCGATCCGCACGATCGCGGGTTCACGAAGCTCGAACTCCAGCTCAACGACTATCCCGGGCCGGTCAAGACCGCGCTCTTCGGGATCCAGCATGTGCTGGTCATGTTCACCGCAATGGTCGGCGGTCCGCTCATCGTCGCGCGGCTGCTCGAGCTTCCCGCCGCGACCCGGATCGCGATGGTGACCGGAACCATGATCGGCTGCGGCCTCGCAACGATGGTCTCGGCGCTCGGAGTGAGCTTCATCGGGCCGCGGCTGCCGATCGTGATGGGCGTGTTCTATATCTTCATCGGGCCGATGGTCGCGATCTCGAAGGAGGTCGGCCTCGCGGCGGCGATGACCGCGCTGATGATCGGCGGACTGGTGCAGTTCGCTTGGAGCCCGCTCATCGGCAAGCTCCACCGGTTCTTCCCGCCGATCGTGACCGGCACGACGATCGTGCTGATCGGCACCGGGCTGATGAAGATCGGCATCAGCGTCGCGACCGGCGCGAACACGCCCGCGTTCGGCAAGCCGCTTACGCTCGGCCTCGCTACGCTGATGATCGTCCTGATCCTGGTGATCAGCCGGTTCGCCACGGGATTCGTGCGCGCGCTGTCGCTGTTCATCACCATGGTGATCGGCTACTTCATCTCGGCGGCGCTCGGACTGCTCAACTTCCAGACCGTCGCCGACGCGAGTTGGATCGCGATTCCGCAGCCGTTCCCGTACGGCGGCCTCGCATGGCCGCCGATCGTGGGACTGATCGCGGTGATCGTGTGCTTCTTCGCCACCGCGGTGGAGACCACCGGTCACACGCTCGCGGTCTGCCGCATTACCGGCGTCCCCGCCGAGAGCTGGCGCATCCGCGGCGCGGTGTCGAACGACGGCATCGGGTCGGCAGTATCCGCGCTGTTCGGCGGGATGGCGCTGACGTCCTACTCGCAGAACATCGGCGTCATCTCGATCACCGGCGTGGGCAGCCGGTTCGTGGTCGCGGCCGGCGGGCTCTTCCTGGTGATCATGGCGATGGTGCCCAAGGTCGGCGCGATCATCGCGCTGATGCCGGCGGCGGTCCTCGGCGGGGTGCTGCTGTTCATGTTCGGCATGGTGGCCTCGGTCGGCATCGACATCATCGGCAGCAACATGCGCGCCCGCCGCGACGCGATAATCGTGGCGGCGTCGCTCGCGGTCGGTCTCGGCATCCAGGCGGCGCCGCCCGGCGCCTTCGACGCGATCCCGCAAGCGCTGAAGATCCTCGTGACCGACGGCATCGTGATGGGGATCCTGCTGGCGATGTTCCTCAACATCGTCATGCCGAAGACCGACGAGAAGTAGCCGGAGGGGGAGCGTCAGGCGCGACGGGCGCGCCGGGGGACAGCCTCCGGCGCGCCCGTCGTGACCGCGCGCGGCTTCGCGACCAGGAAGGCCTTAGCGAGCGCCTCCTTGATCGACGTGTCGACGTTGGCGCGCCCGTCCTCGATGTTTCGTTCCATTGCGGCGCGCGCGCCGGCCGCATCGCCGGCAAGGACGCGCTCGACGACCTTCATGTGCTGGCGGCAGGTGGTCTCCTGGCGGTCCGGCTGCCCGAAGTCGAGCATCCGGAACACGAAGAGGCGCTCGTTGATCGCGCGCAGTTGGTGGAGCAGCATGTTGTTGCCGGCCGCCGCAGCGAGCGTCTCGTGAAATATCGTGTCGAGCTCCGCGAGCTCCTCGCCCCGGCGCTCCGGCCCGGCCAGGATCTTCGCCCAGGCCTGGTGCAGCGCGGCCACCTCGGGGCGCGCGCGCCGGTCGCGCGCGAGCTGCTCGACGACATGCAGCTCGAGGGCCTTGCGGAGATCGTAGAGCTCCTTGATCTCGCCCGGATCGAGCTGCCGGACCGCGTAGCCGCGGTTCGCGAGCTTCGCGACGAAGCCGTTGGTGACCAGCGCGCGGAGCGCCTCGCGCACCGGGCTCCGGCTCACGCCGAACTCGGCGCAAAGCGCCTCTTCGGTCAGGCGGTGCTCGGGGGGGTACTCCCAGGCGACGATCCGTTCCTTGAGCGTGGCGACGATCGAGGCGGTCAGCCCGGAGAGATGCGGCGCCTCGGTACGGCCTGCCGCTGCGGTGGGACGGGGCGCTCGCTTTGTCATTCTGGCCATGGCTCGCACCGGCACGGCGTGCCGCCCCGCCGCGGGGAGAGGCGCTCTCGGCTCAGCGCAGCGAGGCGTTGAACTTTTCGAGCGCCGCCGCGCCCGGACAGAGCTCCCGCTCGCCGAGCCGGTTGAGCGGCACCACGACGGTGTTCAGGCTCGCATGCAGGTCCTCGGCGTCGCGCTCGACGAACAGGAGGCCGGTGACGACGTGCCCCCGCGCCTGGCGCTCGGCGAGGTAGTTCATCGCCTTGATCCGGTCGCCAGCGTCGTAGTCCTCGGCGATCTTGTGCAGCAGCATCGTCGTGCCGTCGTGCATCGTCACGGCGCGCACCGACCCGGGCTCGTAGTCGGCGGTAATTGCCTCGCGCGGCATCATGACGTCGAGGCGGTTCACCGCCTCGTTGTGCTCGCGGACGTAGTCGTAGCTCTTGGTCGAGCCGGGGTGGTTATTGAACGCCACGCACGGGCTGACCACGTCGATGAACGCGGCGCCGCGGTGCTCGATGGCGCCCTTGATCAGCGGCACGAGCTGGTCCTTGTCGCCGGAGAAGCTGCGCGCGACGAACGTTGCCCCGAGCTGCAGCGCGAGCTGCACCATGTCGATCGCAGCGTCGGCGTTGACAGCGCCGCGCTTGCTCTTCGACCCGCGGTCGGCGGTCGCCGAGAACTGCCCCTTGGTGAGGCCGTACACCCCGTTGTTCTCGACGATGTAGACCATGTTCACGCCGCGGCGCATCGAGTGGGCGAACTGGCCGAGGCCGATCGACGCCGAGTCGCCGTCGCCGGACACGCCCATGTAGATCAGCTCGCGGTTCGCGAGATTCGCACCGGTGAGCACGGAGGGCATGCGCCCGTGCACGCTGTTGAAGCCGTGCGAGTTGCCGAGGAAGTAGGTCGGGGTCTTCGACGAGCACCCGATGCCCGAGAGCTTGGCGATCTTGTGCGGCTCGATGTCCAGCTCGAAGCACGCCTGGATGATCGCGGCGCTGATCGAGTCGTGGCCGCAGCCGGCGCACAGCGTCGAGATCGTGCCCTCGTAGTCGCGGCGCGTGAATCCGAGCCTGTTCTTCGGCAGGGTGGGGTGGTGGAGCTTTGGCTTGGCGAGATAAGTCATGTCAGGCTGCCTTCCCGCTGTGGATCGGCCGGACGTTGAGCTTGCGCACCTGTGCGGCGACCGCGTCGGTGATGAACCGCGCGGTGATCGGCGTGCCGTCGTAGTGCAGGATCGGGACCAGGCTGGCGGGGTTCACCCCCGCATCGTTCACCAGCAGCGTCTTCAGCTGGGCGTCGCGGTTCTGCTCCACCACAAACACCTTGTTGTGGGAGGCGACGAACTCGGCGATCGCGTCCTGAAACGGGAATGCCCGGACGCGCAGCGCATTGACGTAGATTCCCTGCGCCGCGAGGCTGTGGAGCGCTTCCTGCATCGCGGGACCGGTCGACCCGTAGTAGATCGCGCCGAACCGCGCCGGGTACTCCGCCGCGGTGAGCTCAGGCTTCGGCACCAGCGCCTTGGCGGTCTCGAACTTGCGCAGGAGGCGCTGCATGTTGTCGACATAGTCGGGACCGGCTTCGCTGTAGCGGGCGTAGCGGTCCTTGGTCGTGCCGCGCGTGAAGTAGGCGCCGCGGGTCGGGTGGGTGCCGGGATAGGTGCGATACGGAATGCCGTCGCCGTCGACGTCGAGGTATCGGCCGAATTCCTTGCCCGCCTCCAGCGCCTCGCGGGTCATCACCTTGCCGCGGTCGAAGCGCTTCGAGTCGTCCCAGACGAACGGGTCGCACAGGCGCTCGTTCATCCCGATGTCGAGGTCGGTCAGCACGAACACCGGCGTCTGCAGGCGGTCGGCGAGGTCGAAGGCCTGCGCCGACATCTCGAACGCCTCCTTCGGGTCCTCGGGTAAGAGCAGCGGATGCTTGGTGTCGCCGTGAGACGCGTACGCACAAACCAGCAGGTCGGATTGCTGCGTGCGGGTCGGCATGCCGGTCGACGGCCCGCCACGCTGCACGTCGACGATCACCGCCGGAATCTCGGCGAAGTAGGCGAGCCCGATGAACTCCTGCATCAGGGAGATTCCGGGGCCGGAGGTGCAGGTGAAGGACCGGGCGCCGTTCCAGCCGGCGCCGATCACCATGCCGATCGAGGCGAGCTCGTCCTCGGCCTGCACGATCGCGTAGCGCGCCTTGCCGGTATCCGGATCGTGGCGGAACCGCTTGCAGTGCCGCGCGAACGCCTCGGCCATCGAGGACGACGGCGTGATCGGGTACCAGGCCGCGACCGTGGCGCCGCCGTACACGCAGCCGAGCGCCGCGGCGTTGTTGCCCTCGATGAAGACCTTGTTGCCGACCGCATTGGCGCGCTTCACCCGCAGGCCGATCGGGCAGTCGAGCTTCGCCCTGGCGTAGTCGCGCCCCATCTGCAGCGCGTGGACGTTCGGCTTGAGCAGCGCCTCCTTGCCCTTGTACTGCTCGCCGATCAGCTCCGCGACCTCGTCGGCGTCGATCTCGAGCAGCGCCGAGAGCGCGCCGACGTAGATGATGTTCTTGAAGAGCTGGCGCTGCCGCGCGTCGGTATAGGCGTCGTTGCAGATCGCGGTGAGCGGCATCCCTATGACGTTGATGTCGTCGCGGAACTTCGCGCGCGGCAGGGGCTTGGTCGAGTCGTAGAAGAGATAGCCGCCCGGCTCGATCTCGGCGAGGTCCTTGTCCCAGGTCTGCGGGTTCATCGCCACCATCAGGTCGACGCCGCCGCGCCGCCCCAGGTAGCCCCGCTCCGAGACGCGCACCTCGTACCACGTCGGCAGGCCCTGGATGTTCGACGGGAAGATGTTGCGGGGGCTGACCGGCACGCCCATGCGCATGATCGATTTCGCGAACAGCGCGTTCGCGGATGCCGAACCGGAGCCGTTGATGTTGGCGAACTTGACGACGAAGTCGTTGACCGCCTGGATGGATGTTGCCATTCGTCGGTTAGCCTCTATCTCGGTCCCCGTGATCCGATGCTCCTCAGGCCACCTTGCGCACCGGCGGCCGCCGGTCGCGGCAGCCCGGCCCGGCGTGCGTCAGGTCGAGCAGGAACTTCTGCATGTCCCACGCGCCGGTCGGGCAGCGCTCGGCGCACAGGCCGCAGTGCAGGCAGACGTCCTCGTCCTTCACCATCACGCGCCGGGTCTTGAGCCCGGCGGCAACGTAGAGGTCCTGGGCGGGATTGGCCGCCGGCGCGCGCAGCCGCCCGCGCAGCTCCTTCTCCTCCCCGTCCGCCGCGAACGTGATGCAGTCCATCGGGCAGATGTCGACGCATGCGTCGCACTCGATGCAGAGCCTGGACGCGAACACGGTCTGCACGTCGCAGTTGAGGCAGCGCTGCGCCTCCTTGAACGCCGTCTTCGGGTCGAAGCCCATCTCGACCTCGACGCGGATGTTCTTGAGCGTCTGCTTCACGTCGCGCCACGGCACCTTGTAGCGCCTGTCGAGCGCGATGTCGTTGTCGTAGCTCCATTCGTGGATGCCCATCTTCTGCGAGACGAGGTTGACCATCGGCGGCGGGCGCACCGCGACGTTCTCGCCGTGGCAGAGGCGGTCGATCGAGATCGCGGCGTCGTGGCCGTGGGCGACCGCCCAGATGATGTTCTTCGGCCCGAGCGCGGCGTCGCCGCCGAAGAAGACGTGCGGCAGCGTGGACTGCAGCGTCCGGTCGTCGAGCTTCGGCATGCCCCACTTGTCGAACTCGATGCCGATGTCGCGCTCGATCCACGGGAACGCGTTTTCCTGGCCGACCGCGATCAGGACGTCGTCGCACTCGAAGGTCTGGTCGGGCTCGCCCGTGGGAATGAGATTGCGGCGGCCCTTCGTGTCGTATACCGCCTGGACCTTCTCGAAGGTCATGCCGGTGAGCTTGCCGTCTTGGTGCAGGAACGCCTTCGGCACGAGGAAGTTGAGGATCGGGATGCCTTCGTGCATCGCGTCTTCCTTCTCCCAGGGGCTCGCCTTCATCTCCTCGAAGCCCGAGCGGACGATCACCTTGACGTCCTCGCCGCCGAGGCGCTTCGACGACCGGCAGCAGTCCATCGCGGTGTTCCCGCCGCCGAGCACGATGACGCGCTTGCCGATCCGGTCGACGTGGCCGAAGGAGACGCTCGACAGCCAATCGATCCCGATGTGGATGTTGGCGGCTGCCTCCTTGCGCCCCGGGATCTCGAGGTCGCGGCCCCGCGGGGCGCCGCACCCGACGAAGACCGCGTCCCAGCCCTCGGCGAGCAGCTCCTTCAGCGATCCGACGTATGCTCCGCTGCGGAACTCCACGCCGAGATCGAGGACGTAGCCGACCTCCTCGTCGATGACTTCCTCGGGAAGACGGAACTTGGGAATCTGGCTGCGGATCATTCCGCCCGCGCGACTGTCGCCGTCGAAAACGACGACGTCGTACCCGAGCGGCGCAAGGTCGCGCGCGACGGTGAGCGAGGCGGGCCCTGCGCCGACGCAGGCGATGCGCTTGCCGTTTTTCTGGTCAGCCGGCCTGGGCAGCCGGGCGCGGATGTCTTCCTTGAGGTCCGCCGCGACGCGCTTCAGGCGGCAGATCGCGACCGGCTCCCTCGCCTCGTCCTCTTCGACGCGACCGCGGCGGCACGCGGGCTCGCAGGGCCGGTCGCACGTGCGCCCGAGGATTCCCGGGAACACGTTCGACTTCCAGTTGACCAGGTAGGCGTCGCCGTAACGCCCCGCAGCGATCAGCCGGATGTACTCCGGAACTGGCGTGTGGGCCGGGCAGGCCCACTGGCAATCAACAACCTTGTGGAAGTAATCGGGGTTGCCGATGTCCGTCGGTTTCACTCCACCTCCCAGCAGGCGCGACACCTGCAGCACGCTGGTCTGCCGCATCGCAAAATGCGCGCCAAGTCTACCTTGGGCGTGCCCCCAGGGAAAGGTTCGCGCCCGCTGCGATCTGCCTTACTACCGCGGGGTCTTTGCGTGCTACCGTGGCCCCCTTGCCCGGCCGGGCACCTCGCTCGAGGTGAACCCCGCGTGAGCCGCGATTCAGACCGCCGCCGCTTTGCCCTGCCCGTGCAGTGGCTCGTCCTGGACGTCGCGGGTGCCCTGATGCTCGCTGCCGGCGTGCTCGGGCTGACGGGCGCGGGGGCACGGTTTGCGCCCCCGCTCGGCGACGCCCAGGTGGCGTGGACGCTGGTCGTCGTCGGCGCGGGCCTGATGGCGATCGCGGCCGTAAAGATCCTCGGCGCATTGCGCGCGCGCGGTCGAGGGTAGGGACGGATGCGGCTGCGGCTGTCCAGGACCGGCTGCGCGCTGGCGATCACATTCCTGTGCATCGCAGGCGCGCTGTTCGCGCTCCACTGGCATTCGTTCCGGACGAATCCCGGCGACTCGGGCGAGAGCGCGCTCTGGTTCTTCCTTTGCACGCTGCCGTGGGCGTTCCTGCTGCCCGAGGCACTGGTCAGCTCGCCCGGATGGGACGATGTCGCGTACTACATCGGCTGGGCGTTCGTGGCGTGGAACGCCTTCCTCCTGTACTGCATCGGCGGCGGGATCCGGCTCGCGACCGGATCGGAAGCGCCGGCCAAGCGGGCGCGGGCCTGACGAGCCGCGCGCGACTAGCGGCGGCGATCGATGCTCACGTCGCGGTAGGAAGCCGGGTCCTCGCGCGGCTCCAGGTGCGTGAACACCGTCGCCGACGGGATTGCGCCGCGGATCCTCTCCTCGATCTCCTCCACTGCATCGTGCCCGCGCTGCACCGTCCATTCGCCCGGTACGAGCACGTGCATCGACACGAACGAGCGGCCCGCGGCCTCGCGCGTGCGCAGAGCGTGGAACTCGATCCCCTGCGCCCGAAAACCCGCCAGCACCGCTTCGATCGCGCGCCGGTCGCCTTCGGGCAATGCGCGGTCGAGCAGACCGAGCACCGAGCGACGCACGAGGCGCACGCCCGACCAGAGAATGTTCGCCGCCACGACGAGCGCGATGACCGGATCGAGCCAGAGCCAGCCGGTCACGCCCACCGCGGTGACGCCGGCAATGACGCCCGCGGAGGTCCAGACGTCGGTCAGCAGGTGGTGCGCGTCGGACTCGAGAGCGATCGAGCGGTGCCTGCGCCCCGCCGCGAGCAGGACGCGTGCCACGACGAAGTTGACTACCGATGCCGCGGCGTTCACCGCGAGCCCCAGCCCGACGCGCTCGAGCGGCAGCGGGTGCAGCAGGCGATCGATTGCGGTCGCCGCAATGAGGCCCGCCGCGACGAGGATCAGCGTTCCCTCGAAGCCGCTCCCGAAGTACTCCACCTTGGAGTAGCCGTATGCGTGCTCCTCGTCCGGCGGGCGCGCGGCAATCGCGAGCACGTAAAGCGTGAAAATTGCCGCCGCCAGATTGACGAACGACTCGAGCGCGTCGGAAAGAAGGCCGACGGACCCGGTCATCCACCACGCTAGCCCCTTGAGCCCGATGGTGGCGACCGCGGCCGCGATCGAGAGCCAGGCGAAGCGCAGCAGGGAATAGTTGGCGTCCATCGGGAGCGCGAGAGTGTACCAATGCTCATTGCGTGCCCGGTCTAGGCTGAACGGCAAATTGACCCGCGGCGGCGGGCGGCGGGAAATGGCGGGGTCGAATTCTGAACCGCAGAAGAAGGACCCCGATGGAACGCAACCTGGCGCTGTTCTTCGACGGCACCTGGAACGAGCGCGAGACCGGCGAGGACGCCGCGCGCAACACGAACGTCCTGCGGATGTACGCCGCGGTGCGCCCGGTTCACGCGGGCCGCGAGCAGGTCGCGAAGTACTTCGAGGGTGTCGGCACGCGGTGGTACGACCGCATCCGCGGCGGCGTATTCGGCTACGGCCTGGACCAGAACATCTGCGCGGGCTACCGCTGGCTCGTCGAGAACTACCGGCCCGGCGACCGGGTGTACGTCTTCGGTTTCAGCCGCGGGGCATACACCGCGCGCAGCCTCGTGGGCATGGTCCGCAACTGCGGCCTCGTCGTGAGGTTCGACCGCGTCACGCCTTCCGGCCGGATGCGCGTGCCGTTCGACGAGCTCGCCGCTGACGAGCGCGACGAAGTGCTCGACGACATGGTGGAGCGCGCGTACGAGCTCTATCGAGACCGCGGCGATGCGATGCGCCCGAAGGGCGAGGTCGCGGCGCGGTTCCGTGCCGACTACGCCATCGAGATCGGTGTCCGCTGCCTCGGCGTGTGGGACACCGTCGGCGCGCTCGGAATTCCGCTCGGCGTGTTCGAGCCGCTTAACGACGAGCGCTACCGCTTCCACGACACCAAGCTCACGCGCATCGTCGAGAACGCGTTTCACGCGGTCGCGCTCGACGAGCATCGAAATCCCTATCGCGCCACGCTCTGGGAGCCGGCGGATGCCGACCACGTCGGACAGCGGATCGAGCAGGCCTGGTTCCCCGGCGCGCATGCCGACGTCGGCGGCGGCTACGCCGACGATCGCCGGCTCGCCGACCTCGCGCTGCAGTGGATGCACGAGCGGGCGGAGGAGACCGGCCTCGGACTCGCGCCGGTCGAACTCGGGGCGCCGGCCGCGGTGCTGGCGGTGCAGGCGCGCATCCACGACTCCTTCGGCGATTTCCTCGGCGGGGTGTGGGCAACGCTGCGCCAGGAACGTCACTACCGCACGGTGGGACAGATGGCGGACGGCCCGCAGTCGCTCGACGCCTCGGTGCTCGCGCGCGTCAACGGCGGGACCGATGCGGAGGGGCGCCCGTACGCGCCGCGCAACCTGGGCTTCGAGGAGCTGTTCGCGGCGTACCGCCGGGAGGATCGCGCGGCGGCCTGAGCGCGCGTCAGCCGCCGAGGGCCGAGAGCACGTCGGCGGCGAACGCGTCCTGATCCCAGGCGTCGCGGTCGACCGCGTGGCCCAGGCGGACGATCACCGTGTCGCGTGACGGGACGACTGTGACATATTGCCCGCCGTGGCCGGCCGCGTGGAAGGCGTCGGGCGGCAACAGCGAGGCCCGCGCCGCGGTGCCGCGGTTGGCGCGGAGCTTGAGCCACCAGTGCCCCGCATACTCCCTCTCGGGCGCTGCCGGCGCGGGTGTGGTCATGAACCTTACCCAGCCCGCGGGCAGGATCCGGTGTCCGTTCCACACGCCGTCGCGCAGCGCGAGCAGGCCGAACCGCGCCCAGTCGCGCGCGGTGGCGAACATCAGCGACGAGCCGACGAACGTGCCGGACGCGTCGGCCTCGATGAGCGCGCTCGACATGCCGATGCGATCGAATAGCGCGCGGCGCGGAAGCGCAAGGTAGGCGCGGTCGTCGGCGACCGCCTCGCGCATCGCGAGCATCAGGAGGTTCGTCGTGCCGCTCGCATAAGCGAAGCGCGCGCCGGGCGGATGCGCGAGGGGCTTCGCCGCGGCGAAGCCGGCAACGTCGCCGGTCCCGGACAGCATGTAGACGACGTCCGAGAGCGGGTTCGCGTAGGTCTCGTCGAACTCGAGCCCGCTCGACATCTGCAGCATCTGCGCGAGGGTGATCGCGGCGCGCGGATCGCCCGCTCCCCACTCGGCGAGGCGGACGGGACGCTCCAGCGCGAGCTTGTCCTCGGCGACCAGGACGCCGGCGAGCGTCGCAGTGACGCTTTTCGCCATCGACCACCCCGGCAGCCGCGTCGCGCGCGAAAAACCGGGCGCATAGCGCTCGGCGACGATGCGTCCGGATCGCACCACGAGGATGGCGCGCGTGCGCCTGGGCGGCGCGCCGTCGCGCTCGGCGAACGCCTCGCCCAGCACGCGCGCCAGCGCCGCACCCGCCGGCGGCGCCTCGTCGGCGTCGCCATCGGGCCATGCGGCCGCCGGGCGCTCCGCATTGCGGGGCTGCAGCGCGACCCGGCGCAGCGCGTCCGGACTCGTTCCGATGGCGAGCGCACAACCGAGGCCTTCGCGGTGCACGGCTGCGCGCCGTGCGAACCCGAGCGCCGACCCGGTCGCCGCCTGGTGCTCCCGGTCCAGGGTGACGCGCACGAAGTCGAGCGGCGTCGACCGGTAGGCGCGCAGGTCCTCGACAGCGGCCTCGAGCGACTGGTTGGACACGAAGACGGCCGAGCAGACGTACTTCGCGGCGAAGCCCGTCCCGGCCAGGGCAATCCGGTAGGCGAGGATGGCGGCGCCGACGCCGATCAGCGCGAGGGTTGCGAGTGCCGCGCGCACGGCCAGCCGGCGCGCGCGGCGGGGCGGCTTACGCATCGCCCGATATTATCCGCCCGATGCCGTGCCTTCTCCGGGCAGGTGTTCCGAGCAGCGTCTAGACGCTGCCCGGCTGGGTCTCTTCCATGAAAACGGTCACGCCGGGCGAGGCCGCATGACGCCGGTACTTTGCCGCGATCGCGAGCCCAAATGCGACCAGGTGCTCGATCTCGGCCATCCGCGGCTGCGGCGATTCGACGTCGATGCGCAGCCCCTGCCAGTCGAGCCAGATGGAAAGGCGGTCCTCGGCCGCGCCGCCGGGCCACTTGGCGAGGCTCGCCTCGATCTTCCCGTTGAAAAGCGCGCGCGCCAGCCGGTTGTTGCGCGCGAGCACGGTGAACTTCTCGCGGAACGTCTCGGTGCCCACCTCGGCCGGGGCCGTACGCTCGACGAACTCGGCGCGCGCCTGGGCCGCGGCGATGTCGCGCGGGCTGAGAATGAGGCTCGAGAGCTTCTCGACCATCGGCTCGAAGTTCGCCTTGCCGCGCTCGTAGCGCGCGCGGCCGATGACGCGCAGCTCGGTGGCGCCGCCCTGGACGCTGCGTGTCGCCCACGTGAGCGTGGGGCGCTCATCGGGACGCGTTGCGTCGGCGTGATAGCGGATCTTCCACTTGACTCCGGCCTCCGTGCCGCGCAGCGTGAACTGCGTGTCGCCGGTCACCGTCTCGTCGTAGACCCAGCCGAGGTCGCGAGCGCGGCGCGCGCGCTTGCGAGCGGCCGCAGCCGGATCGGCCGGCGCGGCGCGGCGCCGCTGCATGAGCCACGCGCTCCCGCCGACCGCTACGAGGGCGGCGAGAAAGAGGGCGAGCCATTCGAGAGGAGCCATGTCCGGGGCTGTCGTTCCGCACCCGCCAGGCGGGCGTCGCATGCGATGCCTGCATGCTAGGCGACGCGCGCGCGCGTGGCGCGGAACTGCTACCGCACGGCGGCGCGCGTATGCGGGGATTCCGACGGACGGGCGGCGGCGCGCGCCGAACGGCATGTCATTGTCATGACAAGGGTGGTCATGACAACGGCGCGGCGCGCCCGGACTGCTGGGGGCGGTCGCCTTCATAGGCGCAGCCGCGCAGCGCACGGCCGTCGAGCCGTGCCTCGACCGTGAGCCACGTCACCGCGCCGGTGCGGGGATCGGTGCAGCGGCCGGGCTTCATCAGGAGATCCAGCTCGTGGCGCTCGGCCCCCTCCCGCACGGACGCGTAGCGGATCGTGGTGCCGTCGCGGCGCGGCGGGCCGTACGGAAACGCGAGGCTGGATGGCGCGCTGTAGGAAGACCAGATGATGCCGTTGCGCGACACGTCGACCCGCCAGAACGGATCGTCGCCCCAGGCGCGCAGCTCGAAGTGGCGCAGATTCTCGCGGCAGCCGGCCCCGGCGGGGTCGGCGCGGCGCAACTCCATGATCCTGAGCACGCGCGGGTAGGACGAACCGGCGCCGGCCTTCGGCGGCTGCTCGAGCACGCCACGCACGTCCACGAAGAGCGGCTTGCCAGCGCCGCCGGCGAGCTTCTCGTATACCTGTCCGAGGTCGCCGCCGGTGGCGTCTTTGACCCAGAACTCGCGATCGGCGCCGCAGGCCTTGAAGACCTTCTGGTCGGCGGCGAGCACGAGGGTCCCCCGACCGGTCGAGCCTGCGGGGACATCGTCGGCCTGTTTCTGTGCCGGGGCACCGCCGCCCTGCGCGGACGCGGGGCCTGGGCAGGTCAACAGGAGCAGCGCTGCAGCAATGGCATTCTGCGGTAGGAAGCGCATGCAAGTCACTGTTTGTTCAGGCGGCGATCCTACTGCGGGACGCCGTGCGATGCGCGTAATTGTTCCTCCCCCGGGCGCAGGATGCGCCGGGCGGCGTGATGCGTTGCCTACCAGAACTTGAAGCAGTCGCCCGAGGCCACCACGGGGCCGGTGGGCGCACCCCCGGAGCCGCGGGCCGGCTCAAGGGTGATGGCGAGGGCGGGGAAGTCCTTGAGCGACTCGTCGGCGACGGCCGCGAGTCTGATCGTGCCCTTATCGTCCTTGGGCAGCATGCCAAGCAGCTTCGGTGCGGCGCCCTCCTTGCCGTAGAGGCCCCACAGCTCGTAGCCGTGCTCGGGGGGCTCGGCCTCGATGCCGATCCGCTTCACCCAGAGCTCGTCGGACTTGCGGCCGGCGTACGCGACAAATACCGCCTTGCCGGCCTTGTCCCGGAGCACCGCGACATAGGACGGCTGCATGCCGGTGCGCTCGACGAGCTTCTCGACCGGGACCTCGACGACCTCCGGCTTCTGCAGGGCGAGCGCGCCGATCAGTGCGGCCGCGCAACCGGTCGCGACGAGCCCCCAGCCGCGCCAGAAAGTCAGGTTCTCCCAGAAGCCGCCACCCATGGCGCGCGGTGCCGCCGGTTGCGCGGGTGCTGCGGCAGGCGCGGGGCGCGCCGCGGCGGTCGGCCCGATCCGGGCTTCGATGGCCTTCCAGACGCGACGGGGCGGCGCCACCTCCGCGACCGCTGCGGCGAGCGGCGCAAGCCGCTGCTCCCACTCGGCGACGGTGCGGCGTAGCGCGGCGTCTTCCCGCATCCAGGACTGGAAGCGCAGGCGCGCACGCCCGCGGAGCGTGCCGAGCACGTACTCGGCCGCGAGCCGATCCTGCAGCTCAGGCTTGTTGCGGTACCTCATCCGTCCCTGTTCATGGGCTGCCGAGGCAGCCCTTCAATTTTTCCAGGCCTCTGCGGACCCAGGTCTTCACCGTGCCGAGCGGCTGGCGCATGTGGCTCGCCAGCTCCGAGTGCGACAGTCCGTCGTAGAAGGCGAGCATGATCGCCTGCCGCTGCTTCGCCTCCAGCTTGCCGAGGCACGCCGCGAGCGCCTTCGCGTCCGCGGACCGCGCCAGATTCTCCAGCGGTCCGGGTCCGTCCGCCGCGATCGCATCCAGCGGATCTTCGCCGTCCTCGTCCGGGCGCTCCAGCACCACCTCCAGCTTTGGCCTCCGCAACCAGTCGAGGCAGCGGTTCCGCACGATGCTGGTCATCCAGGTCATCGGCGCAGAGAGCCCCGACGAGTAGCTGCCGGCGTGATTCCAGATGCTCACGTAGCAGTCCTGGAGCACCTCCTCGGCCCAGTCCTCACGACGCAATATACGGACCGCCACGCCAAACAGTTTCGGCGCGGTTACCTCGTACAGCCTGGCGAACGCCCCCTGGTCCCGGCGGCCGCAGGCCTCGAGCAGGTTCTCCAGCAGCTTGTTCTGGACGGGGTCCACGGCTTCAGGCGGCCCGCCTGAGCGGGGACGGGAAGCCGGGCAAGGGGAAACGCCAACCGTCGCCCCTGGGTGAACGGGTGGAAACGGGCAGGCTCACTTTTCCCGCTTTCCTTTTCCAGCGTCCCGTTCGCGGTTCCAGAGCACGTCCGAGCCGCCCGCGGCGCGGTTGAGGACGCGGCCGAGGACGAACAACAGGTCCGAGAGCCGGTTCAGGTATATGCGCGCGCCGGAGGCGACCTCCTCCGCGCGCGCCAGCGCGACGACCGAACGCTCCGCCCGCCGGCACACGGTGCGCGCGAGGTGCGCGAGCGCGGCCGCGCGCGATCCGCCGGGAAGGATGAATTCCTTGAGCGGTGCGAGGTCTGCGTTGAAGCGCTCGGTGAGCGTCTCCAGCCGCGTCACGTGCGCGTCGCCGATGATCGCGTGGCCCGGAATCGCCATCTCGCCGCCGAGGTCGAAGAGATCGTGCTGCACGCCGACCAGCGCTTCGCGCACCGCGGCGGGAATCTCCTCCGCGAGCAGGACGCCGAGCACCGAGTTCAGTTCGTCCACCTCGCCCAGCGCGCCGATGCGCGCGCTGTCTTTCGCGACGCGCGAGCCGTCGGCAAGCCCGGTCTCGCCGGCGTCGCCGGTGCGCGTCGTGATCTTCGAGAGCCGGTGGCCCATGGTCATCAATATATCGCATGCGGGTCTGCGCCCCCGTCCTAGCCCGCCGCGCCATCCGCCCAAAAAAAAGAGGCCCCGCGCAGACGGGGCCAGGCTTCTCGCTGCAGAGGAGTCAGCCGGCCACCGGCGCGGGGGAGACGCGCGGCGACCCGCTGGCGAGGCGACGGCTCAGGGAGGAGAACCGTCTCGGGGATGTACGGCCCTGCGGGCTGATTGGATGCGCACCCGCCTCCCGGGGGCGGCTGGGGCGCATCCAAAGGCCCGGTCCGGTCGTAGCGGCGGTGGGGATGCACGAGAACGTCGTCTTCAGTGAAAGGGTCAGCGCGCTCGCACGACCTATCCTCGTCGACGACGCAGTCGTGACCTGCTCGCGCAAGTTCTTGCAGACAGGCGTACTCCGCAGCTTGCTGCGGTGCATTGCCATTCTGCTATGTTACGAACTGCGCCTGCCGGTCCCGGCGCGATCGTTTTTTCACCCGGTGAGTTGACAACAAGGAGAACGCGTGCACGCGACCCTTCCGCTCCTCCAGGACTCCGACTTCCCCGCGATCGCCCGCAAGCGACCCGAGACGCTGCAGGTGAACGTCGGCTACAAGTGCAATCAGTCCTGCGTGCATTGCCACGTCAATGCCGGGCCGAACCGCACCGAGCAGATGGGTCCCGAGGTCGCCGATACGGTGATCGGTTTCCTGCGCGACTCCGGGGTGCGCCGGCTCGACATCACCGGCGGCGCACCGGAGCTCAATGCGCACTTCCGCAGCCTCGTCGTCGCGGCGCGCAGGCTCGGCGTGCACGTCATGGACCGCTGCAACCTGACGATCCTGAACGAGCCGGGCCACGCGGACCTCGCCGAGTTCCTCGCCGCCAACCGCGTGGAGGTCATCGCATCCCTGCCGTGCTACCTCGAGGACAACGTGGACCGCCAGCGCGGCAAGGGCGTCTTCCACTCGAGCATCGAGGGGATGCGCAAGCTGAACGCGCTCGGCTACGCGCGCCCCGACAGCGGGCTCGAGCTGAGCCTCGTCTACAACCCGCAGGGCCCGACCCTGCCGCCCGCCCAGGCGCCGCTCGAGGACGCCTATCGCGCGCACCTGCGCGTTCATTATGCCGTCGAGTTCACGCGTCTCTACACGATGGCGAACATGCCGATCGCGCGCTTCGGGTCCACGCTGATCTCGAAGGGCCAGTTCAATTCGTACCTGCGCCTGCTGCGCGAGAGCCACCGCGACGAGAACCTCGAGCACGTCATGTGCCGCACGCTGCTCTCGGTGGACTGGCAGGGGTACGTCTACGACTGCGACTTCAACCAGATGCTCGGGCTGCCGCTGCGCGTGGCGGGCAAGCCGCGCACCCGCCTCGCTGACCTGATCGGCCGCGACCTCGCCGGCCGCCCAATCGCCGTCGCCGAGCACTGCTTCGGGTGCACCGCCGGCCAGGGGTCGAGCTGCGGCGGCGCGCTGGACGCCTGACGCGTGTCCGCGCCCGGAAGGACCTGTCCGCTCGCGTACGGTTACGCGCCGTCCGACTTCCGCCGCGCGGCGGAGGTCGAAGCCGAGACGGTGTACGCGATCGGCGGGCTGTACGGCAACCCGTTCGCGCTCGACGCGATTCTCGCGGCCGCGGTCGCCGAGCGGGTGGCGCCGGTGCTCGTGTTCAACGGCGACTTCAACTGGTTCGACGCCGCGCCCGATGAGTTCTCTGCGCTGAACGCCCGCGTGCTCCGGCACGTCGCCTTGCGCGGCAACGTCGAGACCGAGCTCGCCGGCGACGACGACGCGGCGGGCTGCGGCTGCGCGTACCCCGACTGGGTCGGCGACGCCGAGGTGGCCCGCTCGAACGCGATTCTCGAGACGCTGCGCGAGACTGCGCGAGAATTTCCCGAGCTTCGTGCGCGGCTCGGCGCGCTCCCGATGCATGCGGTGGCGACCGTCGGCGGCGAGCGGATCGCGATCGTGCACGGCGACGCCTGGTCGCTCGCGGGCTGGGACTTTTCGCAGGAGCGACTGCTCGGGGATCCGGCGCGCGTCGCGGGCGCATTCGAGGAAGCTGATGTGCGCGTGTTCGCGTCGAGCCACACCTGCCTGCCGGTCTTCCAACCCATCGACGTGCCGGGTGGACGACGGCTTATCGCCAACAACGGCGCCGCGGGAATGCCGAACTTCCGCGGCACCCGCTTCGGCCTGATCACGCGCATCTCGGTGCATCCGAGCCCCGATGCGCTCTACGGCGAGCGGCTCGGCGCGCTGCACGTCGAAGCGCTCGCCGTGCGCTACGATCACGCGCGCTGGCTGGAGCGCTTCGACGCGCACTGGCCGGCGGGCTCGCCCGCGTCGGTCTCGTACCGGCGCCGGATCCTGGAGGGGCCGTCGTTCGAGCCGCAGCAGGCGGTGCGCAGCGCCGTAAGGCCCGGCGCTGCAGTGCGACAAATCGTCGTCGCCTGAACTCGTCGGCCTCGGGAGGGGCGCTATGAGCAAGAGCCGCATCGTCCTGCTGGTCATCCTCGCCGCGCTGATCGCGGCATTCTTCGCGTTCGACCTCGGGCAGTACTTCAGCCTGGAGTTCTTCAAGCAGCAGCATGCGGCGATCGACGCCTACTTCCAGGCGCATCCGCTGCAGACGGCAGCCATCTACTTCGCGATCTACGTCGCGGTGACCGGACTCTCCCTGCCCGGCGCGGCGCTCATGACGCTCGTGGGGGGGGCGATCTTCGGCCTGCTGTGGGGCACCGTGATCATTTCGTTCGCCGCGTCGATCGGCGCGACGCTCGCCTTCCTCGCGAGCCGCTTCCTCTTCCGCGAGGCGATCCAGCGGAAGTTCGGCGACAAGCTCGCGGCGATCAACCGCGGCGTCGAGAAGGAGGGCGCGTTCTACCTCTTTGCACTGCGCCTCGTGCCGGCGTTCCCGTTCTTCGTCATCAACCTCGTCATGGGCCTCACGCCCATGAAGACGCGCACCTTCTACTGGGTGAGCCAGCTCGGCATGCTCGCCGGCACGATTGTCTACGTGAACGCCGGGACGCAGATCGCGCAGATCGAGTCGCTCGCGGGCCTCGTGTCGCCGGGCCTGATCGGCTCGTTCGTGCTGCTGGGCATCTTCCCGCTCGTCGCGAAGAAAATCGTCGACTGGCTGAAGGCGCGCAAGGTGTATGCGCGGTGGACGAAACCGGCGCGCTTCGACCGCAACATGGTGGTGATCGGCGCGGGCTCAGCGGGCCTCGTCTCCGCGTATATCGGCGCGGCGGTGAAGGCGAAGGTCACCCTGGTCGAGAAGCACAAGATGGGCGGCGACTGCCTGAACTTCGGCTGCGTGCCGTCGAAGGCGCTAATCCGCTCGGCGAAGTTCCTGTCGCACGTGAAGCGGGCGCGCGAGTTCGGCATCCGCACCGCTTCGGCCGACTTTTCGTTCCAGGACGTGATGGAGCGTGTCCATCGCGTCATTAGGACCGTCGAGCCTCACGACTCGGCCGAGCGCTATAGCGGACTGGGCGTCGACGTCGTGCAGGGCGAGGCGAAGATGACCTCGCCGTGGAGCGTTGACATCACGCGGCCGGACGGCTCGAAGCAGACGCTGACGACGCGCTCGATAGTGATCGCCGCCGGCGCGCGGCCGTTCGTGCCGCCGATCCCGGGCATCGAGGAGGTCGGGTACGTCACCTCCGACACTGTGTGGGAGCTGCGCGAGCTGCCTAGGCGGCTGATCGTGCTCGGCGGCGGACCGATCGGCGCTGAGCTGACGCAGTGCTTCGCGCGCTTCGGCTCCAGGGTGACCCAGGTCGAGATGCTGCCGCGGATCATGATCCGCGAGGACCCGGAAGTGTCCGAGATGGTCGCGCACCGCTTCCGCCAGGAGGGCATCGACGTCCGCGTGAACACCAAAGCGAAGAGCTTCAAGCTCGTGAAGGGCGAGAAGGTCATGGTCGCCGAGCACGACGGCAAGGACATAGAGATCCCGTTCGACGTGCTGCTGTGCGCGGTCGGGCGCGTCGCGCGCACCGAGGGCTACGGCCTGCAGGAGCTGGGCATCCCGGTCACGAAGAGTCGCACGGTGGAAGTGAACGAGTACCTGCAGACCGTCTATCCCAACATCTACGCCTGCGGCGACGTCGCCGGACCCTACCAGTTCACGCACACCGCCGCGCACATGGCGTGGTACTGCGCGGTGAACGCGCTCTTCGGCCGGGTCAGGAAACACAAGGTCGACTACTCGGTGGTGCCGTGGGCGACCTTCACCGAACCCGAGGTGGCGCGCGTGGGCCTCAACGAGACCGAGGCCAAGGAGCGCGGCGTCGCTTACGAGGTCACGACCTACGGCATCGACGACCTGGACCGCGCGATCGCCGACGGCGAGGCCGAGGGGCTGGTCAAGGTGCTGACCGTCCCCGGCAAGGACAAGATCCTGGGCGTGACGATCGTCGGCGAGCACGCCGGCGACCTGATCATCGAGTACATCACGGCGATGAAGAACGGGATCGGGCTGAACAGGATCCTCGGCACCATCCACATCTACCCGACGCTCGTGGAAGCGAACAAGTACGCTGCCGGAAACTGGAAGCGCGCGCATGCCCCCCAGTGGGCGCTGAAGGTGGCCGAGCGCTACCACGCGTGGATGCGCGGGGGCAATTCGCCCGCCAAACGCGCGCAAGAGGTCCGGGCGCCGCGGCCTGCCACCGGCGGGCACACATGAGAAGGCTGATCGCGGTCCTGCTCCTCGCTGCGGCGCCTCTGGGCGCCGTTTTCGCTCAGATCGACCACAGCCACGGGGCCTGGACCGCGCTGCTCAAGAAGCACGTGGTCCTCATTGACGGCGGGAAGGCCTCGCAGGTGCGCTACGCCGGGTTCGCGCAGGACCGCGCGCAGCTCAGGGCCTATCTCGACTCGCTTTCCAGGGTCACCGACGCCGAGTTCAACGGCTGGTCCAAGCCGCAGCGGATGGCCTTCCTCATCAACGCGTACAACGCGTTCACGGTGGAGAAGATCCTGACCCGCTACCCTGACATCAAGTCGATCTGGGACTTCGGCAAGGTGTTCGGGAACCCGTTCAAGGACAAGTTCTTCACGCTTCTTGGTCGGGAGGGTTATCTCGACCGGATCGAGCACGAGATGCTGCGGAAGAAGGGCGCGTACGACGAGCCGCGCGTGCACTACGCCGTCAACTGCGCGTCGATCGGCTGCCCGATGCTCCGCGAGGAGGCGTACGTGGCCGAACGGCTCGACGCCCAGCTCGAGGAGCAGGCGCTGCGCTTCCTGTCCGACCGTTCGCGCAACCGTTACAACGCGCAGGCGGGACGGCTCGAGGCCTCCAAAATCTTCGACTGGTTCAAGGAGGACTGGACGAGCGGCTACCGCGGCTTCGAAGGAAGGCAGGCCTCGATCCAGTCGCGCGAGCAGTACTTCGGGCGTTACGCGCGGCTGCTCGCCGACGGCCCCGGCGAGCAGCAGCTCGTCGCGGAGGGCAAGGCCTCGATCGACTTCCTCGACTACGACTGGACACTGAACGACGTCCGGCGGTGAGCCGCGCCGTTTACGCAGCCGCGGGCGCAGTGGTGAGCTCCCTTTCGATCATCGTCCCCACGCTGAACGAAGCGGCCGGCATCGGCGCAGCGCTTGCCGCGCTGCAGCCGCTGCGTGCGGCCGGACACGAGGTCGTCGTGGTCGACGGCGGAAGCGGAGACGAGACGCCGGACCTCGCCGCTCCGCTCGCCGATCGCCTGGCGAACGCCCCGCGCGGGCGCGCGAGCCAGATGAACACGGGCGCGCGGCTCGCTTCGGGCGACGTGCTGCTCTTCCTCCATGCCGACACGCTGTTGCCGCCCCGCGCGGACCGCCTGGTGCTCGACGGCCTCGCCGGCAGCGGGCGCGCGTGGGGGCGCTTCGACGTGCACATCGACGGCGGGCAACAGCTCCTGCGGCTGGTGGCCGCGCTGATGAACCTACGCTCGCGCTGGACGGGCATCGCCACCGGCGACCAGGCGATCTTCGTGCGCCGGGACGCGTTCGTCACGGTCGGTGGCTTTCCCGAGCTGCCGCTGATGGAGGACGTCGCGCTCAGTGCCGCGCTCAAGCGGGTCTCGCGCCCGCTGTGCCTGCACGAGCGCGTGCTGACCTCCGGGCGCCGTTGGGAGTCGCGCGGCGCGATGCGCACCATCGCGCTTATGTGGTGGCTGCGGTTGCGCTATTTCCTTGGCACATCGCCCGAGCGCCTCGCCGAGATCTACCGCCACCATCCCCGCTGAGCGCGCGCGCGCCGGCTCGGGGAGAATGCATTCCTGCGTTCATGCGCGTGATCGTCTTCGCCAAGGCTCCGGTCGCCGGCGCGGCCAAGACCCGGCTCATTCCGGCACTCGGTGCCGCGGGCGCGGCGCGCCTGCACGAGCGGCTGGTGGACCGCACGCTGGAAACGGCGCGCGCCGCCGGCCTCGGCCCGGTGGAGCTGTGCTGCGCGCCGGACAGCGCGCAGCCGTTCTTCGCGTCCCGGGCCGCCCGGTTCGGCGTCTTGCTAACCGAGCAGGGTGCGGGAGATCTCGGCGAGCGGATGCATCGCGCGCTGGCCGCCGGCCTCCCGGCGCTGCTCATCGGCGCCGACTGCCCCGCGATGACGCCGGAATACCTCCGCGACGCGTCCACCGCGCTTGCCGACGGTTATGATGCGGCGCTCGGCCCGGCCGAGGACGGCGGCTACGTCCTCCTGGCGGCCGGCCGTATCCGCCCTGAGGTGTTCGCGCGCATCCGCTGGGGCGGGCCGGACGTAATGGAGGAACAGCGGGCCCGGCTCCGGGCGCTCGGTTGGCGCTGGACGGAACTCGCGCCCCTCTGGGACGTGGACCGTCCCGACGATCTCGCCCGGCTGCGCGACGGAATACCGGCCGGCGCTGCGCTGTTGACCGGTCTGACGCCGGATGGAGATGAGGACCGGGAGGAGAGGCCTTGAGAGAGATCCTCGTACTGTTCCCCAACGAGTGGGACCGCGCCGAGTTCGACAATACCCGCCACCGTCGCCGGTACCGCTTCCACTACGAAGGCTTCGATCTCTTCAGGTTTCCCGAGAACGTCCGGCTCGCGTTATTCGATGCGCGCCGCTTCGTCGATCGCATCGTCGCCAAGTACCGGCACGCGGGCCTCGCCGGCGTGATCTCGAACGAGGAGCAGTGGGGTGCGCTGATCGCTGCAGTGGTGGCGGAGCGGCTGGGGCTGCCGGCTGCCGATCCGCGCGCCATCCTCGCCGCCCAGCACAAGTACTATGCACGCAGGCGGATCGAGCACGCGTTGCCGGAAGCGACGCCGGGCTACGCCGTGTTCCCGTACGACGTGCGCCGGGCGGAGGAGATCGGGCTGGCGTTCCCGTGCTTCGTGAAGCCGGTCAAGGCCACCTACTCGATCCTCGCGCGACGCGTGGACCGCTTCGAGGAAGTCCAGCGGCTGATGACCTTCCGCCCGCTCGAACGCTTCATCCTCGAGAAGCTGATCCAGCCGGCGAACGATCTCGCGCGCGACTACGGGATGGGCTTCGACGTCGACACGCACCACATGATCGCCGAGGAGGTGCTGATCGGAACGCAAGTCACCGTCGAGGGCATCGCTCACGGCGGGAAAATAGCGATCCTGGGGATCGTCGATGCGGTGATGTATCCGGGCACGATCGCGTTCCAGCGATTCGAGTATCCGTCCTCGGTGCCCGCGAACGTGCAGTCGCGCATGGCGGTGATCGCCGAGAAGGCGATTCGTGCGCTGGGTTTCGACCACGGCGTGTTCAACGTGGAGATGTTCCACGATCCCGCGACCGACCGCATCAGCGTCCTGGAGGTCAACCGCGCATCGCGTACCAGTTCGCCGATCTGTACGAGAAGGTGGAAGGATTCAACACCTACGATGCCGTGCTCGCGCTCGCGACCGGGGACGCACCGACGCTGGTCAAGGGGCACGGCCGGTACCGGAATGCCGCGAGCTTCATCCTGCGGGAGTTCGGCCGGCCGAGGCTGAAGGCGTTCCCCGACCGCGCGCGCATTGCCGCGCTGCGGCGCCGGTACGACGATGCACGCCTGATGGTCTACGTGAAGACTGGCGCCCAGCTCGAGCGCGAGGTGAAATGGCTCGGCAGCTATCGCTACGCGGTGCTCAACCTCGGCGCCATGGACGGCGAGCAGCTCGTCGAGCGCTATCACCACGTCAAGGGCGAGCTCGCGTTTGAGTTCGCGTGAGGCGCACGCCGGCGCCCTCGCCTTCGCAACGGCGTCCGTCATGGCCTGTGTCGCGGCGGTCGCCGCGCCCGTCGAGGTCGGCGTGTTCTCGCAGGCGCAGCCCGGCGCTGCGCTGCCCGCCGGCTGGCAGCCTCTCGCATTCCCGCGAATCGAACGTCACACGACGTACCGGCTCGTCGCGGACGAGGGAACGACGGTCGTGCGCGCCGACGCGGACGCTTCCGCGTCGGGCCTGACTCGGCGGATCGACGTCGACCCGAAAAGTCACCCGCTCCTCGCCTGGCGCTGGAAGATCGCAGGCGTCGTGGAGAAAGCCGACGCGACGCGCAAGGAGGGTGACGACTACGCGGCTCGCATCTACGTCGCGTTCAAGTACGATCCGGCCCGCGTGTCGTGGTTCAACCGCGCGAAGTACGCGCTGATCAAGCTGATCTACGGCGAGTATCCGCCGCATGCGGGCATCAACTACGTCTGGGACAACCGGCTCGCGCCGGGCACCTTCTTGCCGAACGCCTACGCTGACCGCGTCCGGATGATCGTCGTGCGCAGCGGAGATGCCGCGGCGAAGCGCTGGGTCGCCGACGAGCGGAACGTGCTCGAGGACTACCGGCGGGCGTTCGACGAGGAGCCCCCGCCGGTGTCGGGCGTCGCGATCATGACCGACACGGACGACACCGGGTCGAGGGCGACCGCGTGGTATGGCGACGTCGAGTTCCGGAGCGCGCCGTGATTCCGGCGACAGGATGAAGCGCATCGTCCTCCTCGGCGGCGGGCACAGTCACGTGGAAGTGCTGCGGCGCTTCGGCCTCGCGCCGTCGGCGGAAGTCGAAGTGTTGCTGGTGAGCCCGCATCGCTGGACGCCGTACTCCGGAATGCTGCCGGGGCTGGTCGCCGGGCACTACACGTTCGAGGAGACGCACATCGATCTCGAGCGCGTCGCGCGGTTCGCCGGCGCGCGGTTTATTCCGACGATCGCGACCGGCCTCGATCCGGCGGCGCGCGCGGTCACGCTCGCCGACGGCGCCTCGCTCGAGTTCGACCTCGTCTCGCTCGACATCGGATCGTCGCCGGCCACCGCCGGCATCCCCGGCGCCGCCGCGCACGCGCTGGGCGTGAAACCGGTCGACGCGTTCCTGCGCGCGTGGGACGCGCTGATCGAGCGCGCGCGTGCCGGGACGGTGAAGCGCGGAATCGTCGTCGGCGGCGGAGCCGCGGGGGTCGAGATGGCGCTCGCGATGCAGCACCGCATCGGTGCGACGACTGGAAAGCGCGATGCAGTGGAGTGGCACCTGCTGACCGACGTGGACGTGCTGCTACCCGCGCACGGCGCGCGCGTGCGGCGCATTTTCCGGCGCCTCCTCGCGGAGCGCGAGATCGAGGTCCATCTGTCGAGCCGCGTGGCGCGCGTGGAGCCGGGCGTCGTGTTCGCAGCGAACGGCTACCGCGTGGCGGGTGACTTCATCCTCTGGGCGACCGGCGCGGCGGCGCCACCGCGGCTCGCCGGGAGCGGGCTCGCCGTCGACGATCGCGGCTTCATCGCGGTCGACGAGACGCTGCGCTCCACTTCGCACCGGCACGTGTTTGCCGCGGGCGATTGCGCGACGATGCTGGGGCATCCGCGACCGAAGTCGGGCGTGTACGCCGTGCGGCAGGGCCCGCCGCTCGCGGCCAATCTGCGCGCCGCGGTTGCAGGGCGGCCGCTCGAGCGTTACGTGCCGCAGGCGCGCGCGCTCGCGCTGATCTCGACGGGCGATCGCTATGCCGTCGCCGCGCGTGGCGGCTGGGCGCTGGAGGGTGCGTGGGTGTGGCGCTGCAAGGACTGGATCGATCGGCGATTCATGCGCCGCTACGCGGGTCTCTAGCAGCGTACCGGGGAAACTATCAAGCCCTTTCGGCCGATTAAATCGCGAGTCTTTGGCGGCGTTGCTTCAGGTTGGCCTCGCTCGTCCAGCTGCGCGCCGCAACGGAGAAGCAGGGGGCCCCGCTTGCGGGGATGCGACCCTGGAGGCGCGCGTGAAGACCGGGCCGGCGCGCAGCATCCCGCCGCGGGATCGCACCTACCGCCTGCGGCGGCAGGCACTGCTCCGCCCTCCGCGGTCGCCTGCCTCGCGACACTCCGGAGCACCTTCTCAGCGTTTCCCCAGCAGCGCCTCTGCGATCGCCGTCCACTCGGCCTCGAAGGCACCGGTCGCCTCCGGCTTCCTCGCCTTGCGGTACCAGTAGCGCGCGTTGTCGAGGTCGCCTTCCTTGCGGTGCAGGTAGGCGTGCACCCACGCCGCAGCGGCGCTCTGCGCGTTCATGACGACGCGGTGGGCGGTCGCCCAGTCCCCTTTGGCGTCGTGCCACAGCGCCTGGAGCGGCGGGCTCAGTCCCGCGGGCGGGCGGGCGCCGGCCACCGAGTGACGCAACGCCTCGACGGTTAGGGCTTGCGGTGCTCGCCCCATGCGAGATAGCCCATTCCGAACATCGTCGTCTCGCGCTCGAGGCGCGGGACGTACGGGTCGAGTGCCGTCCACGGCTGCGCGAGATTCGCGAACGTCGTCATGTACGGGCGCGCCTTCGCCAGCGCGAAGAGATTCAGCGGCGCGGCCCACCACGGGAAGAGCTTCATCCCCTGACAGGCGACCCGCGCGCCGGGCGCCGCGACCGCAAAGATGCGATCCAGCGCGGGCGGCGACTGCAGGACGTCGTGCACGAAGTTGAAGAGGAGCGCAGTGACCGGCCCCGGCACCTCGACATCCTCCATCGGGGCCTCGATCAGGGTCACGTTCGTCCAGCCGCGCGCCGCGACCCGCCGGTGCGCGTGCGCGATCATCTCCGGGCTCTGATCGATCCCGATCAGCCGGCCGGTGCTGCCGATCCCCGCCTGGACGAGGTCGAATGAGAGGCCCGTCCCGCAGCCCACGTCCAGCACCGTGTCGCCCGGCCGCAGCGCGAGCCGCTGGATGGTGCGGCGGCGGAGCGGCTCGGTGCGCGCCGCGGACGCGTCGTAGCCCGCGGCGTGCCTACGGTAACGCCGGATGGCGAACTCGGTGCGCTCGGTGGGCATGGCGTGCGTCCGATTATGCATCCGGGCAGGGGCGTTGCGACGGAGCGCGCGTTTGGGAGACACTGTGCGCGTCCAGTCCCTTCCTGCGCATGGCCGAGCTCCTGTTTCGCGACGATCCGTATCGCCGCTCGTGCGACACCGCCGTCACTGGGGTTGACGCACGCGGCGTCCGGCTCGCCCGCACGGTGTTCTATCCGGCGGGCGGCGGGCAGCCGGGCGACACGGGAGTCCTCCGCCTCGCGGACGGCTCGACCGTTTCAATCGTGGACACGCAGAAGGGCGAGGGCGCGGACGAGGTGATCCACGTGCCCGTCGCCGGCGCAACGCCGTCGCCGCCCGGCACGGCCGTCGTCGCCGAGATCGACTGGGAGCGCCGCCATCGCCACATGCGGTTTCACACCTGCCTGCACCTGCTGTGCGTGGCGGTGCCCTACCCGGTCACCGGCGGCCGCATCGGCCCGGACAAGTCGCACCTCGACTTCGACCTCCAGGGCGCGTCGGTCGACCGGGGTGCGATCGAGGCGAAGCTGAACGCGCTGATCCGGGCCGGGCACCGCGTCGCCCCGCGCTGGATCACCGACGCGGAGCTGGCGGCAAGCCCGGCGCTCGTGCGCACGATGTCGGTCGCGCCGCCGCTGGGGCAGGGGCGCGTGCGCCTGCTGGAGATAGACGGCGTCGACCTCCAGGCGTGCGGCGGGACGCACGTCGCGAACACCGCGGAGATCGGCCGGTGGCGGTGCTGAAGATCCGCAGCGAGGGCAAGCGCAACAAGCGCGTCACGATCGGCTTCTCGGGCGAGGCGGCGGGCGAATGAACGCCGCGGCGGACGGCGCCTCGATCGTGCTGCGCGCCGCGGAGCCGCGCGATGCGCCGCGCATCGCGGCCATCTACGCGCACCACGTGCTGACCGGCCTCGCCTCGTTCGAGACCGAGCCGCCGGACGATGCGGAGATCAGGCGGCGCCTGGCGGGCGTGCGCGCGCGCGGCCTCCCGTATCTCGTGGCCGAAGCGGGCGGGGGCGTCGTGGGCTACGCTTATGCAGCGCCGTATCGAGCCCGGCCAGCGTACCGGTACACGCTCGAGGACTCGGTGTACGTCGACCGGGACAGCGCCGGGCGCGGCGTTGGCCGGAGGCTGCTCGAGCGGCTCGTGGCGGAGTGCGCCGCATGCGGCTGCCGGCAGCTCGTCGCGGTGATCGGCGACAGCGCGAACCGGCCGTCGATCGCGCTGCACGCGGCGTGCGGCTTCGCGCGCGTCGGGCTGCCGCCGGCGGTGGGTTACAAGCTCGGCCGCTGGGTGGACAGCGTGCTGATGCAGCGCGCGGTCGGCGCCGGCGACACCACGCTGCCGGCAGGAGGAGATTGAAGTCATGCGCGGCGTACACGACATGGGCGGGCTCGAGGCGGGGCGCTGCGAGCGCGACGAGCACGAGTACGAGCAGTGGGAGAAGCGGGTCGACGCGCTGATGATGCTGCTCTCGGCCAGGGATCGCGACCTGATGAAGGTGGACGAGCTGCGCCGCAACATCGAGGCGCTCGGCGCCGACGCGTACGACCGCATGGGATACTACGAGCGCTGGATGCACGCGATCGTGCAGACGCTCATCCAGCGCGGCGTGCTGTCCACCGACGAGATCGGTCGCAAGCTCGCGGAGCAGGAGGCGCGCAATGGCCGCGCCTGAGTCCGTGCCGGCGCGCTTCCGCGCGGGCGACCGCGTGCGCGTGCGCCGCGCCGATCCGCCGGGGCACCTGCGCACGCCCTGGTACTGCCGCGGGCACACCGGGACGATCGAGCGGCTCTGCGGCGCCTTCCCGAACCCCGAGGAACTCGCGTACAACCGGCCGGGGCTGCCGGCGCAGCCGCTCTATCGTGTGCGGTTCAAGGCGACCGAGCTCTGGCCGGACTACCGCGAGCACCGCGCCGACGTGGTCGAGATCGAGATCTTCCAACACTGGCTGGAGCAGGCCTGAACATGACCGCCCCGCCCGCACGCAGTGAATCCGCCGGGTACTACCGCCGCATGCAGGCAGCGGTGGAGGAGCTGCTGATCCTGAAGGGGATCGTGACCGCCGAGGACGTGCAGCGGCAGGTGGACGCAATGGAAGGCCGCAACTACAAGCGCGGCGCGAAGATGGTGGCGCGGGCGTGGACCGATCCGGCCTACAGGGCGCGCGCGCTGGCGAACGGCTCGGCGGCGGCGGAGGAGCTGGGGCTCGAGGTGGGGCCGCTGCGGCTGATCGTCGTCGAGAACACGGCGAAGGTGCACAACGTGATCGTGTGCACGCTCTGCTCGTGCTATCCGCGCATGCTGCTCGGCATTCCGCCGGAGTGGTACAAGAGCCGCGCCTACCGTTCGCGCGTGGTGCGCGAGCCGCGCGCGGTGCTGGCCGAGTTCGGCACGCACCTGCCGGACGACCTGGACATCCGCGTGCACGACTCGACCGCCGACATGCGCTACATGGTGCTGCCGCTGCGCCCGCGCGGCACAGAGGGCTGGGACGAGGAGCGGCTCGCCGCGCTGGTAACGCGCGACAGCCTCATCGGCGTGGCGCGGCTGCCGGACCTGGCTTGAGACGCTGCGCCACCTGCACCGCCAACGAGGAGGAAGCGACGATGCTCGACACGATCCGCAAGCTCGACTACTTCGTGACCCAGTCGCCCGACAAGCCGGGGGAGGGCGCGCGGCTCCTCGCCGCGCTGAAGAGCCACGGCGTCAATCTGCTCGCCATCAGCGGCTTTCCGAGCGGACGCAAGTCGCAGATCGACCTCGTGCCCGAGGACCCCGCCGCCTTGAAGGCCGCCGCGAAGAAGATGAAGCTCGCGCTCGGGGCGAGGAAAACCTGCTTCGTGATCCAGGGCGATGACCGGGTGGGCGCGCTGGCCGAGACGATGCAGAAGCTCGCCGATGCGAAGATCAACGTGACCGCAATCCAGGCCGTCACCGCCGGCATGGGTCGCTACGGCGCCATCTTCTGGGTCAAGCCCCGCGACACCGGCAAAGCTGCGAAAGCGCTCGGGTCGAGCTGAACCCGCAGAGGCGCGGGGATCTACAAGGGGGGGGCATCGGCCCCTTGTTCCAATTGGGGGATATACAAGGGGGACTTTTTCCCCTTGTTCGTATGAACGCTCTTGGATTTTTTCGGCCCGCTGGGCCGAAAAAATTCCTCGGGGCAGTCGAGAGGAGGAGGAGGAGGGTGACTGCCCCGAGGGTCCACAGGAGAGGAGAGTCCCTGATTGCGCCAGTGGGGGCGCCTCCGGGGGCGACGAAGGCGGGCAGGCTGTGCTCGTCTTCGATTGAACCGAGTCTAAGTGGCCCCCGAATATCCGTCCAATCGATCCCGTAGATTTCCATAATCGATCCGACAGATAATGCGGGCCGCAGCGGCTGCACGCGCGCGCCGCATGCCGAATCTGCCCAGGACATGGATATCCGCACCGTCGACCTGAACCTGCTCGTCGCCCTCGACGCGCTGCTCGCCGAGCGCAACGTCACGCGTGCCGCGGCGCGCCTCAATCTCTCGCAATCGGCGATGAGCGCCGCGCTCGCGCGGCTCCGTGCGCTGTTCGGCGACCCACTGCTCCTGCGCACCTCCGGCGGGATGCTCGCCACGTCGAAGGGGCAGGAGCTCGTCGCGCCGGTGCGGCTGGTGCTGACCGAGATCGGCCGCATCGTCCAGCGGCCCGAACGATTCGATCCCGCGAGCACCGAGCGCGTGTTCACGATCGCCGCCTCGGACTACGTGGAGTACGCCGTGCTGCCGCGCCTGGTGGACTTCCTCGAGGCCAAGGCGCCGCGCGCCCAGCTCGCGGTGCGCCCGATGGACTTCGGCGCGGTCGCGCGCAACCTCGAGTCCGGAGAAGTCGACCTCGGCATCCTCGGCGCCGCGTTCGCGCCGCCGAGCGTGCGATCGCGGCCGCTGTTCGTCGAGCGGTTCGTGTGCGTCGCGCGCAAAGCGCATCCGAGCCTGGGAGAGCGGCTCACGGTCGACGACTACTGCGCGCTCGAACATGTGCTGGTCTCGCCGTCCGGCGCGGCGTTCAGTGCGCAGGCGGACGACGCCCTCGCGGCGCTCGGCCGCAGTCGCCACGTGCGCTTGTCGGTCCCGCATTTCCTGCTGGTGCCCGAGATCCTCAAGCGCTCCGACATGATCGCGGTGCTCCCCGAGCGGCTGGCGCGCGGCTACGGCGAGCGTTTCCGGATTCTCGAGCTGCCGTTCGACCTTGCGCCGTTCAGCATCGTCGCGATCTGGCACGAACGCACGCACCGCGACCCGGCGCTCGCCTGGCTCCGGCAGTCCATCGCCGACCTGATGAGCGAGCCTGTCGCATCCGGTAGCGCGGGAGCTGCCGCGCGCGCACGCGTGCCCCAGCCGGTCCCGCGCCGCGGTGCCCGTCGGCGGAGGGCGTGACGGAACCTGTAATCATCCGAACCGGAATGGCAAGGGGCCGGATGGCCCCTTGCGTCTTCTGCCCTCCACGTCAACCCTTTTCGGGTCGGGCGGTCGCCGGTACTGCGACCGGTGCGGGTCGCGTCGCCTTCTCTTGCGTCTTGCGCTCCTCCGCCAGGGCTTTCTCCCGACGGTGCTCGTTCCATGCCGCCGCCTGGTCCCTGAGGTCCCAGTAAGCATCCTGGCTTTCGGTAGGGTTCGGGTTGCCGGCGAGCGCGGCGCCCGCCGCGCCGAGAGTCACCACGGCAGCAGCGATTGCGAGGGTGCGTTGCAGTTTCATCGGGTGCTCCTTTCGTCGAAGATGCGTAGCGCGAAGTGCGCTGCGACGCGGAGCACCTTAGTCCTCGCACCGCCCGAGAAAAACAGCCGGCGCGGAAATGGATTGTTAACCGGACGTGAGGAGTCGAGTCGGAACGGCCGGTCAGCCCGCGCCTGCCCTGCGCGCGTCATGCTGCTTGCCCGTGGGCGCGACGCGGTGTGCTGCAATCCGCTCCCACCACGGGTCGCGAGTCGCGTCGCCGCCGAGACGCGCCGCCAGGAAGTCGACGAACGTGCGCACCTTCGCCGCGAGGTGGCGCCGGTGCGGGAAGACCGCGTACAGGCCCAGGTCGACGGTGTGCCAGTCCTCGAGGACCGGCGTGAGTCTTCCCGCCACGACCTCGTGCCACGCGTTGATGGTGGTGAGCAGCAGGATCCCAGCGCCGGCGACGCTCGCCTCGCGCAGCACGCGGGTCGAGTTCGACCGCATGGCTGGCCTGATGTGCACAAGCCGTTTTTCGCCGTCGCGGCGCAGGAGCAATTCCTCGCGCAGCAGCGGGTGCATGATCGGCAGGAAGCGGTGGCGCTCGAGGTCCTCGGGCGTGCGCGGCGTGCCGTGCGCCTCGAGATAGGCGGGCGCCGCGCAGAGCAGCAGGCGCGAGCGCGCGAGCGGCCGCACGATCAGGCTCGACTCCGGCAGGCGCACGGCGCCGCGGATCCCGACGTCGAAGCGCTCCTCGACCAGGTCGACGAAGCGGTTCTCGAGCACCACCTCCGGCGCGACCTCCGGCTCGGCCCGCATGAACTCGGTGACGAGCGGCGCCAGCTCCTCGCCGATGTCCACGCCGGCGGTGATGCGCAGCGTTCCCCGCGGGGCGCGCGAAAGCGCCCCGACCGCGGCCTCCGCGTCGTCGAGGTCGGCAACGATGCGCGCGCAGTGCTCGTAGTACGCCGCGCCGGCCTCGGTGAGGCTCACCTGCCGGGTGGTGCGGTAGAGCAGGCGCACCCCTAGCCGCTCCTCCAGGCTGTTGACGTGCTTCGTGACCATCGCAGGCGAGATGTCCAGGCGCGCTGCCGCCTTGGAGAAGCCCCCGGCCTGGACGACCCGCAGGAAGGCCCGCATGCTGCCCAGCGTGTCCATGATTGTTTACTCCTGGTCAACAATGCCTTTCGCGTCCGGCGGATTCTAATCCCCGTGCCTCGGGACTAGAGTGCGATGCATGGAAACAGCCGCCGAATTCGTTGCAGTAGCGCGACCGATGGAACCGCTGCCCGCCCGCTACCCGTTCGACCTCGTCGACGTGTGGCACGCCCGCGACGGCGAGCGCGTGCTCGTGCGGCCGGTCCATCCGCAGGACCTCGAGCTCGCGCAGGCGTTTGTGCGCGAGCTCTCGCCCGAATCGCGCTACAACCGGTTCCACGGCACGATGAAGGAGCTGACCCCCGGGATGGCGCGCTGGGCCACCCACGTCGACTACGATCGGCACATGGCGCTGATCGCGGTCGTATACGGGGACGGGCGCGAGATCGAGATCGGCGCGGCGCGCTACGTGGTGCGAGCCGACGGCGAGACGGCCGAGTTTGCCGTTGCCGTCGCGGACACCTGGCAGGGGCAGGGCCTCGGCGCACGATTGCTGTCCGATCTGACGCGCGTGGCGGCGGGTCGCGGGCTACGCTGGATCGAGGGCGAAGTCCTCGCGTCGAACCGCGGCATGCTTGCGCTCGCGCGCAGGCTCGGTTTCGATTACCGGAAGCCGCATCGCGACGCGCGCCTGGTGACGGTCAGCCGACGCCTGCGCGCGGAGGACGCCCGGGCTGCAAAGCCCGCACCTTCCGCATGGCGCGGGCTGCTCCGGACGCTGCACTTGAGCCGGCTCTCGCCCGCCTAGAACCGTTCCGCCCACGGCCGGACGTCGACCTCGAACGTCCACGCGCTGCGCGGCTGCTGCGCCAGCTGCCAGTACACCTCGGCGATGTCCGCCGGCTTGAGCATGCCGTCCTCGGGCAGCTGCGCAACCCGCTCCGGAAAGCGCTCGCGCACACGCTGCGAGTCGATCATCCCGTCGACGATCACCGAGGCGACGTGGATGCCTTGCGGCCCCAGCTCGCGCGCCATCGACTGCGCGACCTGGCGCACGCCGCCCTTCGCGGCCGCGAACGCCGCGAACTGCGACGACCCCCGCAGGCTGGCGGTCGCGCCCGTGAAGATGATCGTGCCGTGGCCGCGCGGGACCATGTGGCGTGCGGCCTCGCGTCCGACCAGGAAGCCTGCGTAGCACCCCAGGCGCCACACCTTCTCGAACATGTCGGACGGCGTGTCGAGGATCGAGGCGCGGTAGTTCGCGCCGGTGTTGAACACCGCGACGCCGATCGGGCCGATCTGGGCCTCGACGTCGTCGAAGAGCTTGGTGACCGCTCTTTCCTCGCGGAGGTCGGCGACGTAAGCGATCCCGCGCCCGCCCCCCGCCTCGATGTCGCCCGCGATGCGCGCGAGCCGGTCGGCGCTGCGCGCTACGAGCACCGTCTGGAAGCCGCCGCGGGCAAACCGGCGCGCCACCGCGCCGCCGAGCCCGTCCCCGACTCCGGCGACCAGCGCCACGTTCGTCTTGCCCGCCATGACCACCTCCTGCGCCGCGACTCTAATGGATTTCGTGCGGCGGCTGTGCTACACAAATACGAGCCGATCCCGATCCTCCATGATCCACGACGTCGCGATCTGCGGCGCCGGCCCCGCCGGCAGCTACGCCGGCTATCTACTCGCGCGGCAGGGGCTCGACGTCGCGCTCATCGACAAGGCCGTGTTCCCGCGCGAGAAGCCCTGCGGCGGCGCGCTGTCGCGCAAGGCACTCGAGCTGGTCGACTTCGATCTCCAACCGGTGGTGCAGCGGCGCGTGACCGGTGCATGGCTCGCGTTCGGCGGCCGCGCGGTCCGCCACGACGCGAACGGCGTGGTCGCGGTGATGACGGAGCGGGTCGAGCTGGACGCTTTCCTCGTCGAACGCGCGCGGGCGGCCGGAGCACGGTTTCTTCCGGGGACGGCGTTGCAGCGCGTAACGGCAGGCGCGGACGACGTGAGCATCGCGACGAGCGCGGGCGAGCTGCGGACGCGCTACCTGCTCGGGGCGGACGGCGTCGCGAGCGCGGTGCGCGCGCGCGTGTTCGGCCGGGACGCCATCCAGTACGCGCCGGCGGTCGAGGCGCTGGTGTACGCGCCGCCCGACGTCGTCGCGCGGTTCGCCGACCGCGTGCTGCTCGAGGTCGGCGGAATGCCGCAGGGCTACGGCTGGGTGTTCGGTAAGCGCGACCATCTCAACGTGGGCGTGTTCTCGGTCCGCGGCGCCTCCGGGATCCGTGCCCACCTTGCGGCGTTCCGTGCCCGCTATCCGGCGCTCGCGCGCTACGCGCGGACCCGCGAGCTCGGGCATCCGATCCCGGTCCGGCACGCGACCGCGGTCGAGCACGGCCGCGTCTGGCTGCTCGGCGACGCGGCCGGGCTCGTCGAGAGCGTGCTGGGCGAAGGCATCTACTTCGCGCTGAAGAGCGCGGTGCTCGCGGCGCGGGCATTCGCGACCGCGCGGGGCGCGCCGCGCGTCGGCGAGTACGCGGCGCTCGTCCGGTGCGAGCTCGAGCCCGAGCTTGCCGCTGCGCGGCGCCTCGCGCGCGCCTGCTATGCGCGACCGGGGATCACGTTCGAGCACATCGCCCGCAACGCGCACGCGAGCCGCCTCTTCCTCGGGCTCGTCACCGGCGAGGTGGGCTACCGCGAGTGCTTCGTGCGGGCGCTAGCGGAGATGCCGGCGTGGATGGTCGCGCGGCGTGAGCCGGTGGTTCCCGTGGGCGCGATCTAGAGCAGTTCGGTGTCGTCGTGCGCGTATGCCGGCGCGCAAGCACAGAGGATCTTCAGCGGACCGCTGCCGACGTTGCGGATCTTGTGTGCGGTGCCCGGCAGGATGCAGACCGTATCCCCCGCGCGCAATTCGAAGGACTCGTCGGCCAGCGTCATCAGGCCGATGCCCTGGGTCACGTGGTAGAGCTCCTCCGTGAGGCGATGGCGATGGAGCAGCGTCTCCGCCCCCGGCGGCACCGTCGCTTCGGCGAGGCTCTGTGCGCGGTTGCCGTGGACCGCCGGGTGCATCAGCTCGCGGATCTCCGAGCCGTCCTTCGTGACGTAGGGCGCGACGCCCGCGTAGCTCGTCTTCATCAGATCGCCTTCGCGCGCTTGAGAAGCTCGGCGAGCGACTGCGCGATGCGCGCATACCCTTTCGCGTTGGGGTGCACCCAGTCGCTCTTGAGCTCGTTGTCGGTCAGCACCTTCTTCAGCACCTCGCCGTCGTAGGGGATGCGGAACTCCTGCGCGATGTCCGCGTAGAAGCCCGCCGGCGAGCCGGTGAGCCCCGGTCTCGGCACGCCGACGAGAACGACCTCGACGCCCTTCTCCTTCGCGAGCTTCACCATCGAGCGGACGTTTGCGGCGGCCTGCGTCTCCGGCAGCTTGCGCAGGAAGTCGTTGCCGCCGTGGCACAGGATGAGGAGCTTCGGCTGCAACTGCTCCAGCGCTTCCGGCAGCCGTTCCAGCCCTACGGCGCTCACCTCACCGGGGACGCCTGCCGACACCACCTTGCGCCCGATCAGGCGTTCGAGCACCGCCGGATAGCTCTCCGTCGTCGACGCGCCGGTGCCATGGGTCAGGCTGTCGCCGAAGGCGAGCACCACCGCGCTGCCGTCGAGCCGCGGCAGGGGCGGGGTGCGCTCGCCGCAGCCGGCGAGCAGAGTCGCGCAGGCGGCAAGGACGATCCAGGTTGCGGCGAGACGGGCAGGCGGCATGCGATTGGCGCGGGCTGAGACGGCGGACGGATCGAAGTTTCTCATGGGCGAATCAGGCGGGCGTAGTGGCGCGGGCAGGCCTTTTCTGCGACCCTACCTCGGATCCAGGGAGGAGTCGCAGGTCATGGCCGCAAGCAGGTCCGGGAGTGTCGCGAGGGCGGTCGGCTACGGCGTCGCCAGCATCGCGCTCTACGTGTTGCTCTTCGTGTACGCCGACGAGACCGTCGAGCTCGCGCGCCGCACGCGCGAAGGCGACAAGATCCTGTTCCTCGTCCCGATCGTCATCGCGTTCGCGTTCTCGATCGTGCACGGCGCGTTCACCGGCCACTTCTGGGCTGCGGTCGGGCTCAAGCCGGCCGTGAAGAGCAAGAAGAAGAAGAAATGAGGACCCGGGCATGGAGGCCATAACGTTCATCCAGATCGACCCCGCGAGCGCCGTCCAGCTCTTTCTCGTCGGGTTCGTCGGCGGCATGGTCAGCGGCTTCATCGGCTCGGGCGGTGCGTTCGTGCTCACGCCCGCGATGATGACGATGGGCGCGCCGGGAATCGTCGCGGTCGCGTCGAACATGTGCCACAAATTCCCGAAGGCGATCGTCGGCGCGCTGAAGCGGCACGAGTACGGGCAGGTGGACTGGAAGCTCGGCATCGCGATGGGCGTGTTCGCCGAGGTCGGCGTGTACGTCGGCAAGCACGTGATGTCCGGGATCCGGAGCGCCTACGGCGACGTGGGCACGAGCCTGTACGTGTCGATGGTGTTCATCGTCGTGCTGGGGATCGTCGGGACCTTCGTCCTCCGCGACGCCTGGCGGCTGTACAAGGCGGAAGGGGCCGGCGTGGATGTCCACACCCACAAGGTCACGCGGGTGGCGCGCTACCTGCAGTCGGTCGAGATTCCGGGAACGATGGTCTACTTCGCGAGCCTGCAGGCGCGGATGTCCATCGTCTTCATCGCGCCGCTCGGTTTCGCCACCGGGATGCTGGCAGCGACCATCGCGGTCGGCGGCTTCATCGGCGTTCCCTCGATGATCTATCTCCTCGGCGCGCCGGCCCTGATGGCTTCGGCAACCGAGCTCGTGATCGCGTTCATCATGGGCCTGGGCGGCACGATCTTCTACGCGCTCGACGGCGTGGTCGACATCCGGCTCGCGATGATCATCCTCGCGGGCTCGCTCTTCGGCATCCAGCTCGGCGCGGTCGGCACGACCTACGTCAAGGACCACGCCGTGAAGCTGGTGATGGGGCTCATCATGGTCATCGTGCTCTTCAGCCGCTTCTTCTACATTCCCGGCTACCTGGCCGGCATGGGCAGGATCGACTCGCTCGATCCGCGGACGCTCGCCACGCTCAAGCTGCTGGGCGACGGGACGCTCGTGCTCGCGCTCGCGGTGGGCGGGCTCGCGATCCTGTGGGCGCTCGTCTCGGGAATGACCGAGCACCGCCAGCGGCACGAAGAGCTCGCGGCGGTCGACGGCATCGAGGACTGAGCGGCGCCGCCGGGGCCTCGATCCGCCGCGGTCACTCCGCGGCCGGGATGCTCCGGCACTCCTCGAAGATGCGTGCGGTGCAGCGCGCACACACGGCGCGGTCGAGCCGCGCAAAGACGCCGCTGACCAGCTCGCGCTTCGAGCCGAAGACGTTCTCGCGGCCGATCGCGCCGATCTGGCCGCCGCCCTCGAGCGTTTCCCGCACGCCCTGCCGCATCCCGTACAGATAGAGCCCGCCGCCGTCGGCACGACGTCGCCTCGCCTCGTGCCCCAGCAGCTCCGCGCCGGCGACGTCGACGAAGTTGATGCTCTTCGCCATCAGGACGAGGTGCTTCCTGGCGGGCGAGTACTCGCGCAGCGTGTCGAGATTCCCCGCGACGTGGTCGATCGCGCCGAAGTAGAGCGAGCCTTCGATGCGCAGGAACTTCGCCTGCGGGCACTCGACCATCCCGGGCACGTACTCGGTGAACTTGCGCGCCGGGTGCGCGGGATCGGGAAGCACGGTCCGCATGTGCGGCCGCGAGGTGCGCGCGAGATACACGACGAGCGAGAGCGTCACCCCGGCCAGAATGGCGAGCTCGAGGTTCAGCAGCAGCGTGGCAGCAAAGGTGACCGCGAGCACCGCAGTTTCATTGCGGCTCGTGCGCGTGATGGCGCGGATCGAGGCGAAGTCGAACAGCCCCCAGGCGACGAGGAACAGGATCGCCGCCATCGAGGCGAGCGGCAGATAGGCGACGACCGGGGCCACGGCGAATACGACGACGACGAGCAGGACAGCGGCGAACACCGCCGAGAGCGGCGTCTTGGCCCCCGCCTCGAAGTTCAGCCCCGAGCGGTTGAACGAGGCTGAGGACAGGTACCCGGAGAAGAAGCTCGCGGCGATGTTCGCGAGCCCCTGTCCGATGAACTCCTGGTTGCCGTCGATGCGCTGGCCGGACTTGAGGGCAATCGCGCGCGCGATCGACACGGCCTCGGTGAGCCCGAGCAGCGTGACGGCGAGGGAGATGCCGAGCAGGTTGCGAAACGTCTCGAGAGAGAACTGCGGGTGCGAGAGCTGCGGCAGCGCGGAGGGCAGCGCGCCGAGCGTCCGGATGCCGGTCGCGCCGGCACCGAGCGTCGCGGTGAGCCCGTACGCGAGCGCGGCGCCCGCGACCATCGCGACGATCATGTACGGAATCCGCGGCGCGAGCCGGCGTGCGAGGAGCCCGGCCGCGAGTGTTGCGACACCGACCAGCAGCACGTAGAGCTGCACGTCGGGCAGGTTCCGCGCGAGTGCGGCAAGCGTCTCGATGAACGAGGCGCCCCGCGGGATGTCGATGCCGAGGAAGTTGCGCAGCTGGCTCGCGATGATCAGCACGGCCGCACCGGCGGTGAAGCCGACGACGACGGTGTGCGAGATGAAGTTCACGAGCGCACCCATGCGCGCGAGTCCCATCGCCAGCATGATCACGCCCGCCATGAGCGACAGCGTGAGCACCAGCCCGATGTACTCCGCCGAGCCGGGCACCGCGAGCGGCGCGACGGTCGCGAAGACGACCAGCGACACCGCGTTGGTCGGGCCGGTCACCGCGTGGAGCGACGAGCCCCACAGCGCGGCGACGATCGTCGGCACCATCGCGCAATAGAGGCCGAACTCCGGCGGGAGTCCTGCAAGCGTCGCGAACGCGACGCCTTGCGGCAGCACGACGATCGCGCCGATCAGGCCGGCGAGGAGGTCCGCCCGCAATGCGTCGCGGGTGACCATCGGCCACCAGCGCAGGAACGGGAACAGCCGGGAAGGTAGGGAATCGGGTGCGCTCAACTTCGGGGCACCGTGCTCTTTAATATAGTGTGGGTGAGCGGCTATGGTACCAAGCGTGCTCGCGGCACCCGAGCGAAAGGCCTGATGGCCCCGCGCCTCGGCGTGATGAGGTCGCCCATTCCGCAATCCGGGAGATTCAACCGGAGTTGGATTGACGCGCACCGGGCGGGGCAATAGCATCGTCGCACTCGCCGAGGTCCCCCATGCCCAGATTCGCCGCCAACCTCGCATTCCTCTTCACCGAGGTGGATTTCCTCCAGCGCTTCGACGCGGCGCGGAAGGCGGGCTTCGACGCCGTCGAATTCCCGTTTCCGTATCCGCACGAGCACGCGCAGCTCGAGGACGCTGTGAAGAAGGCGGGCGTCGAGGTGGCGCTCTTCAATCTGCCCGCCGGCGATTGGGCGAAGGGCGAACGCGGCATCGCCTGCCACCCGGGTCGCCAGGGCGAGTTCCGGGACGGAGTCGGCGCGGCGATCGAGTACGCGCGGCGGCTGCACGTTCCCAAGATCAACTGCCTGTCCGGCATCGCGCCCGCCGACGCGGACCCGGACGCCGTGCTCTCCACGTTCGTCGAAAACCTCGGCTTTGCGGCTGATCAGTTCGCGCAAGAAGGCCGTCTTCTGGTGATGGAGCCGATCAACACGCGCACGATCCCGGGCTTCTACCTGAACACCACGGCACAATCGCTCGACATCATGCGCGAGGTGGGCGCGGGCAACCTCAAGATCCAGTACGACATCTTCCACATGCAGATCATGGAGGGCGACCTCGCGAAGACGCTCGAGGCGGAGCTTCCGCAGATCGGCCACATCCAGTTCGCGGACGTGCCCGACCGGCACGAGCCGGGCTCGGGCGAAATCAACTTCGACTTCCTGTTCGACTGGATCGACAGGCTCGGTTACGACGGCTGGATCGGCGCGGAGTACACGCCGGCGAAGGGCACCGTCGTCGGGCTCGGCTGGCTGAAGAAGTACGGGAAACGATAGACGGGACACGGGAAGCGGAGAACATGGCCAAACTCGGATTCGTCGGTCTGGGCATCATGGGCAAGCCCATTGCGGGGCATCTGATCGCAGCCGGGCACGAGGTGTCGCTCTACAGCCGATCGGGCGTGGCACAGGAGCTCAAGGACAAGGGCGGCAAGCCGTGCAAGTCGGCCAAGGAGGTCGCGCAGGCGGCGGACGTCGTGTTCCTGATGGTGCCCGACACGCCCGACGTAGAGAAGGCGCTCTTCGGCGCTGGCGGGGTCGCCGAGGGGCTGTCGAAGGGCAAGACGGTGGTCGACATGAGCTCGATCGCGCCGCTCGCGACCAAGGAGTTCGCGACGCGCATCGCGGCGCTCGGCTGCGACTACGTCGACGCCCCGGTATCGGGCGGCGAGGTCGGCGCGAAGGCCGCTTCGCTCACGATCATGTGCGGAGGCACCGAGGCGGCGTTCGCCCGGGTGAAGCCGTTCTTCGAGCTGATGGGCAAGAACATCACGCTCGTCGGCGGCGTCGGCGACGGCCAGACCTGCAAGGTCGCGAACCAGATCATCGTCGCGCTCACGATCGAGGCGGTCGGGGAGGCGCTCCTGTTCGCGTCGAAGGCGGGCGCCGATCCGGCGAAGGTGCGCCAGGCGCTGATGGGCGGGTTCGCGGCTTCGCGCATCCTCGAGGTGCACGGCGAGCGCATGATCAAGCGCACCTTCAACCCCGGCTTCCGCATCGAGCTGCACCAGAAGGACCTCAACCTCGCGCTCGCCGGCGCCCGCGCGCTCGGCCTCGCGCTCCCGAACACCGCGTCCACGCAGCAGCTCATGAGCGCGTGTGTCGCGAACGGCGGCGCGGGCTGGGACCACTCCGGCCTGGTGAAGGCGCTGGAGCTGATGGGCGGGCACGAGGTCGCGAAGGAGTGAAGAAAACCTCACCGCAAAGGCGCAGAGAGCGCAAAGGTTCGCAAAGAAACGAATGCGCGACTGCATGAGTGCGGTGGTCTGTACTTTCAGCGCTTTCTTTGCGGTCCTCTGCGTCCATCGCGTCTTTGCGGTGAAGGGTTTTCCTAAGTGAACACTGCGGCACCAAGAATCGACTTTCTCCGCCAGGCGGAGGTGGTCGGCCGCCTGAAGGCGCGGCTGCCCGAGGAGAGCGTCCTCCATCAGGCCGAGGACACGCGTCCCTACGAGTGCGACGGCCTCTCCGCGTACCGGCAGCTGCCGATGGCGGTCGCGCTGCCGGCGGATGACGAGGAACTACGCTTCGTCCTGCGCACTTGCCACGAGCTGAAGGTGCCCGTCATTGCGCGCGGCGCTGGCACCGGCCTCTCCGGCGGCGCGTTGCCATCCGTCGAGGGCGTGCTGCTCTCGACCGCGAAGCTGATGCGCATCCTGGCCGTCGACCCGGTCGCGCGCATCGCGCGCGTGCAGACGGGCGTACGCAACCTCGCGATCAGCGAGGCCGCCGCGCCGTATGGGCTCTACTACGCGCCGGACCCGTCTTCGCAGCTCGCCTGCACGATCGGCGGCAACGTCGCTGAGAACGCCGGCGGCGTGCATTGCCTGAAGTACGGTCTCACGATGCACAACGTACTGCGTGTGCGCGGGTTCACGATGGAGGGCGAGCCGGTCGAGTTCGGCTCCGAGGCGCTCGATTCGCCGGGGTTCGACCTCGCCGCTCTCGTCATCGGCTCGGAGGGCATGCTCGCCGTCATCACCGAGGTCACGGTGAAGCTCGTGCCGAAGCCAGAGAAGGCGCGCGTGATCATGGCGTCGTTCGACGACGTCGAGAAGGCTGGGAACGCGGTCGCTGCGGTGATCGCCGCCGGCATCATTCCCGCCGGTCTCGAGATGATGGACCAGCCCGCGACGCGGGCGGTCGAGGAGTACGTGCACGCGGACTACGACCTCGACGCCAAGGCGATTCTGCTCTGCGAGTCCGACGGCACGCCGGAGGAGGTCGAGGAGGAGATCGAGCGGACGAAGGCGGTGCTCGAGCGGTCCGGCGCAACGGCGATGCGCGTGTCGGGCGACGAGCGGGAGCGGCTGAAGTTTTGGGCCGGCCGCAAGGCGGCGTTCCCTGCGGTGGGGCGCATCTCGCCCGACTACTACTGCATGGACGGCACGATCCCGCGCAAGCAGCTTGGGGAGATCCTCAACTTCATCGCAGCGATGGAGAAGAAGTACCGCCTTCGCTGCCCAAACGTGTTCCACGCCGGCGACGGCAACCTCCACCCGCTGATCCTTTACAACGCGAACGATCCGGACGAGCTGCACCGCACCGAGCAGTTCGCGTCGGAGGTCCTGCAAAAGTGCATCGAGGTCGGCGGCACCGTCACCGGCGAGCACGGCGTCGGCATCGAGAAGATCAACGAGATGTGCGTGCAGTTCTCGCCCGCGGAGCTGGAGGTGTTCCGCGGCGTGAAGCGCGCGTTCGATCCGGCGGGACTGCTCAACCCGGCGAAGAACATCCCTACGCTGCATCGGTGCGCCGAGTTCGGGAAGCTGCACGTGCGCGCCGGCGGGCTGCCGCATCCGGAACTGCCCAGGTTCTAGAAGAGCGGGCCGGTCCCCTCGATGTCCGATCCGCTGATCACCCTGGCCGAGGCGGTCCGCGCCGCTGCGGCGGACGGCAGGCCGCTGCGCATCCGCGGTGCCGGGACAAAGGATTTCTACGGCCAGTCGCCTGCGGGCGAGATCCTCGACACGCGCGGCTACGCCGGCATCGTCGCGTACGACCCGACCGAGCTGGTGGTCACGGTCCGTGGCGGGACGCCGCTCACCGACCTCGAGGCCGCGCTGCGCGAGAAGGGGCAGTTGCTCGCGTTCGAGCCGCCGCACTTCGGCGCTGGTGCCACGGTGGGCGGCGCCGTTGCTGCGGGCCTCGCGGGTCCTCGTCGCGCCGCCGCGGGCGCGGTGCGCGATTTCGTGCTCGGCGTGCGCATCCTGGACGGCCGCGGGCAGGACCTGCTCTTCGGCGGCCAGGTGATGAAGAACGTCGCCGGCTACGACGTGTCGCGCACGATGGCCGGGGCGCTCGGCACCCTAGGGGTCATCGTCGAGGTGTCGCTCAAGGTGCTGCCCGTACCGGTCGCCGAGGCGACGCTGAAGTTCGAGATGCCCGAGGATAAGGCGCTCGAGGCGGTGAACCGCTGGGCCGGCAAGCCGCTGCCGATCAGCGCGACCGCCTACGCCGACGGCGACCTTGGGATCCGTCTTTCCGGCGCCGCGGCGGCGGTGCGCGCGGCGCAGGAGAAGCTGGGCGGCGAGCCCGTCGATCCGGCGCGCGCGGGACCGTTCTGGAACGGGATCCGCGAGCAGACCGATCCGTTCTTCGCGGGCGACGAGCCGCTCTGGCGGCTGTCGGTGCCTTCCACCACGCCGCCGCTTGCGCTCGAGGGCCGGACGCTCGTCGAGTGGGGCGGGAGCCTGCGCTGGCTGAAATCGAACGGCGAGGCGCGCACGGTTCGCGCAGCGGTCGCCCGGGTTGGCGGCCATGCCACGCTGTTCCGCGGCGGCGACAAATCTGTCGGCGTGTTCCATCCGCTCGCGCCGGCGGTGGCGACGATCCACAAGCGAATGAAGGCCGAGTTCGATCCGCGTGGCGTGCTGAATCGGGGACGGATGTACCCGGACTTCTGATGCAGACGAGCCTCGCCGACTGGATCAGGGACACGCCCGAGGGAAAGACCGCGGACGCGATCCTGCGCAAGTGCGTGCATTGCGGCTTCTGCACCGCGACCTGCCCGACCTATCAGCTCCTCGGCGACGAGCTCGACGGGCCGCGCGGGCGCATCTACTTGATCAAGCAGGTGCTCGAAGGCTCTGCGGTCACCGCGAAGACGCAGCTGCACCTCGACCGCTGCCTCACCTGCCGCAGCTGCGAGACCACCTGCCCGTCCGGCGTCCAGTACGGGCAGCTGGTCGACATCGGGCGCAAGGTGGTCGAGGACCGCGTCGGTCGCTCGCCCTTCGAGCGGATGACGAGGCGCGCCATCGCGACGCTGTTCCCGCGCACTGGGGTTTTCAATCTGATGACCCGAGCCGGCATGGCCATGCGGCCGTTCGTCCCGTCGGCCCTCGCCGGCAAGCTGCCGAAGGAGATCCCCGCGGCGGGCGAGTGGCCGGCGCCGCGCCACGCGCGCAGGATGATCGCGCTCGCCGGCTGCGTTCAGCCCGCCCTCACGCCCGACACCAATGCCGCGGCGGCGCGCGTGCTCGACCGGCTCGGCGTGTCGCTCGTCGAGGCGCCGGGCGCGGGCTGCTGCGGCGCGCTGCGCTTCCACCTGAACTTCCAGGACGAAGGCCTCGACGACATGCGCCGCATGATCGACGCCTGGTGGCCGCTGGTGCAGCAGGGCGCGGAGGTGATCGTGATGACAGCAAGCGGCTGCGGCGCGACGGTGCGGGAGTACGGGCACCACCTCGCGCGCGATCCGCGCTACGCAGAGAAGGCGGCGCGCGTCAGCGCCATCACCCGGGATCTGTCGGAGGTGCTGGACGCCGAGGTCGACCGGCTCGTGCCATTGGTCCGAACGGGCACCCGGCCACTCGTCGCGTTCCATCCGCCCTGCACGCTGCAGCACTGGCAGCCGCTGAAAGGCGTCACCGAAGGCGTGCTCGCGAGACTCGGCTACGAGCTCGCGCCGGTGCCGGACTCGCACATGTGCTGCGGCGCCGCGGGCACCTACGCATTGACGCAGCCGGAGCTTGCGGAGCGCCTCAAGAAGAACAAGGTCACCGCGCTGCAGTCCGGACTGCCCGAGGCCGTGCTCACGTCCAACGTCGGCTGCCAGACGCATCTCGCCTCCGGCGCGACGGTGCCGGTGCGGCACTGGATCGTAGACGTCGACGGACGCCTCGGCGGGCAATCGTAAAACTTCGTTGCAGCTCGGCAAGAAATTCCCATCTGGGGCTGGACTCGCGCGGGGCCGCATGCCAACTTCGGCGCCATGCCCGTCGCGTTCCATCGGCGCATCCAGCTCGACCTGACGCGCGAGCTCGTCCCGCAGCTGCAGGAGATGCTCGCCGACCCGGATCCGGAGATCTCGAGCTGGGCGGAGGAGAATCTCCGCTTCGAGCTCGAGCGCGCCAAGTTCGCCGTCTGGCTCGAGCGCCGCGGGATCGCGGGCGAGCGTCTCCTGCTCGAGGAGCCCGGGCTGCTCGACCAGTTCCGCGCCGAGCGCCGTCCGAAGCTCGCCGTCGTGCGGTCGCGCTAGGGAAGGTCGCGCCCCGGCGCGCACTCCGGCGCATTCCCCCGCGCGCGGCGTTTGCCGCCGCGCCCGTCCTCGCCTAACCTGTGCGGCATCGCGATTCCCGGAGGGCCGCATGCGCCCGTTCCAGCGCTCGCTCCTGATCGCCGCCGTCGTGGTCGCGGCGGCGCCCGCCGCCGCGCAGGCGCCCGAGATCCGACCCGGCCTGTGGGAGTTCACCCTCTCGGCGGCGAAGGGCATGACGCAGAAGATCTGCTTCACCCCCGCGATGGTGAAGGACATAAAGGGCGTCGCCGCGAAGGGCGACCCGTCGAGCGACTGCAAGACTTCGAACGAGAAGACGTCCGGCACCACCCGCACCTTTCATGTGTCGTGCACGAAACCCTCGAAGTACGAGGCGGACGTGGGCATGACGGTGCACGGCCCCGATCATTTCTCCATGACGCAGGACTTCGTCGCCGAGCACGGCGGCAAGCGCAACGCCGGGAATATGAGCTTCGTGTATCGTCGCGTCGGCGAGTGCCCGAATTGAAGCAGCCCTAGCACGCCGGGAGCTCGGGCCGCGCCGCAGAACAAGATCGCCCGGAGCCCGATGTCGAGCCCTTCCACTGCCGCCGCGCCCGGCGCGCTCGGCGCCCTCTGGCGCTGGATCGACCGCAATTTCCTCGAGTTGGGCCGCGAGATGCGGCTCTCGTACCTGCCGCCGTTGATGGTGTACATCGCGGCGGGGATCTCCGGTCTCACCGGCATCGTCGGCACCTTCTTCGTCAAGGAGTACCTCGGCCTCTCCGCCGAGTTCCTTGCCGCGCTCGGGTTCTGGGCCGGGATTCCGTGGGCGTTGAAAATGCCGCTCGGACATCTCGTCGACCTCATCTGGAAGCACAAGGCCGGCCTCGTCTACCTCGGGGCATCGCTCATCGCGACGGGCCTCGCGATCATGATCGGCCTGCTCGCCGACCGGGCAGCGATGGAGCGCGTGATGGACGCGGACGCCTGGTTCGTGCTCGCGGCGCTGCTGTCCCCGATCGGCTACGTGCTGCAGGACGTGGTCGCCGACGCGATGACGGTGGAGGCGGTGCCGCGGTTCGACGAGGAGGGCCGGTCGATACCGGAGGACGAGCGCAAGCTCATGCACACCACGATGCAGACGCTCGGCCGCGTCGCGATCATCGGCGGCACGGTGCTCGTGGCGGGCGCGAACGTCTGGCTCTTCCGCGACGCCGAGCAGATGCCCGAGGCCGGGAAGGTCGCGACCTACCTCTTCGTGTACAAGCTCGCGCTGGTGATCCCGGTCGTTTCCATGCTCGGCGTGCTGCTCGCCGGGTTCATCCGGCGGCGCGACGCGCACCGGCTCGCCGCCAAAGGACACGACGCGGCACGCATCGAGGCGATGCTCGACCCGCACCAGGGCCGCCCGCCGATCAACTGGTGGATCCTGGGCGGCGGCCTCGCGTTCGCGGTCGTCAGCTTGAGCGTGGGCCTCGGCAAGGTCCCGGCCGCGCAGGAGATCGTCTTCGGCGCTTCGATGGCGATCATCCTCGTCCTGATGTGGAAGCTCGTGCGCGAGCTCGACCCGACGTCGCGCGCGACGCTGGTCGGCACCGCGCTCGTCGTCTTCGTGTTCCGCGCGTTGCCCGGACCGGGCGCCGGCTCCACCTGGTGGATGATCGACGTCCTCAAGTTCGACCAGCAGTTCCTCGCCAAGCTGTCGCTCATCACGAGCTGGTTCACGCTGCTCGGGCTGTTCCTGTTCCGGCGCTTCATGGCGGAGCGGTCGATCGCCTACATCGTCGGTTTTCTCACGATCGTCGGGACGGTCCTCGCGCTGCCGATCGTCGGTATGTACTTCGGCCTGCACGAATGGACGGCGCGGCACACCGGCGGCGTGGTGGACGCCCGCTTCATCGCGCTCTTCGACACCGCGCTCGAGTCGCCGCTCGGGCAGGTCGCAATGGTGCCGATGCTCGCGTGGATCGCGCGCTCGGCGCCGGACAAGCTCAAGGCCACCTACTTCGCGGTGATGGCCTCGTTCACCAACCTCGCGCTCTCGGCGGCGCAGCTCGGCACGAAGTACCTGAACCAGATCTACATCGTCACGCGCGAGGTGAAGGACGCGGCCACCGGCGCCGTCAAGGTGCCCGCCGACTACAGCCAGCTCGGCGACCTGCTGATCCTGTCCACGGTGCTCGGGTTCATTCTGCCGCTCGCGGCGATCCTGTTCGTCAAGTCGACCCGCTTCCGGAGCGCGTAAGGCAAGGCCGCCGCAGAGGACACAGAGAGCACAGAGATAGAATCAAGCCCTCTACTCTGGCCTCTGAGACCTCTGTGGCTGCAGTGTCTTCCGCCGATCGGCCCAAGGGCCGCGACCTCCGCCAGCTCGCGCGGCTGGCCGGATTCGCCGCGCCCCACAAGTGGCGCATCGCGGCGGCGCTCACCGCGCTCGTCGTCGCGGCCGGCGCTGTACTCGCGCTCGGCCAGGGCCTGAAGTCGGTCATCGACTCCGGGTTCGGCAGCCGGAATCCGCAGGAGCTCGACACCGCGCTGATTGCTTTCGTCGCGATCGCGGTGGTGATGGCGGTGGCGAGCTACCTGCGCTTCTTCCTGATGATGACGACCGGCGAGCGCGTTATCACCGACATCCGGACCGCGGTGTTCGGGCAGTGCCTCCGCCAGCCGCCAGCCTTCTTCGAGTCGCGCCAGACCGGCGAGATCGTCTCGCGACTCACCAACGACGTGACGCTGATCGAGAGCGTGATCGGGTGGGGGCTGTCGATGTTCCTGCGCAACCTCCTGATGATGATCGGCGCGACCGCGCTGCTGGTCGTCACCAGCCCGAAGCTCGCCGCGCTGACGCTCGTCGGGACGGCGGTCGCGCTCGCGCCCGCGCTCTTCCTGGGGCGGCGGGTGCGGCGCCTCGCGCGCACGAACCAGGACCGGATCGCCGACGTCGCGGCGTACATCGACGAGGCCCTGCACGAGGTGCGCACCGTGCAAGCTTACGTGCATGAGGCGGAGGACAGGCGCGGCTTCGGCGAGCGCGCCGAAGCGGCGTACGACACGGCGGTCGCGCGCATCCGGCACCGCGGCGTTCTCTTCGCGTCGGTGCTGCTCACCGCGTTCTGCGGCATCGGCTTCATTCTCTGGATCGGCGGCCACGACGTGTTCGCCGGGCGGATCTCGGCCGGGCAGCTGTCCGCGTTCGTGTTCTATGCCGCGATCGTCGGCAGTGGCGCGGGCACCCTCTCGGAGGTGTGGGGCGACCTGCAGCGCGCGGCGGGCGCGACCGAGCGCCTGATGGAGCTGCTCGCAGAGGAGCCGGCGATCGAATCGCCGCCGGCACCGCAGCCGTTGCCGCGACCGCCGCGCGGCGAGGTGCGCCTCGAGCGCGTGACGTTCGCGTACCCCTCGCGGCGCGACTCGCCCGCGCTCCTCGATCTCACGCTTCCGGTCGCCCCGGGGGAGAAGGTGGCGCTCGTCGGGCCATCCGGCGCGGGCAAGACCACGGTCTTCCAGCTGCTCATGCGCTTCTACGACCCGGACGCCGGGGCGGTGCTGGTCGACGGCGTCGACGCACGCCGCGCCGACCTCGCGGAGCTGCGCCGGCGCTTCGCGCTCGTGCCGCAGGAGCCGGTGATCTTCGGCGCGAGCGTCGCCGAGAACGTCCGCTATGCGCGGCCCGACGCAGCGGACGGGGACGTGCGCGCGGCGTGCGAGGCGGCGTTCGCGCTCGAGTTCGTCGAGGGCCTGCCGCAGGGCTTCGACACCTTTCTCGGCGAGCGCGGCGTGCGGCTCTCCGGTGGGCAGCGCCAGCGGCTGTCGATCGCGCGGGCGCTGCTCGCCGACCGCCCGGTCCTGCTGCTCGACGAGGCGACCAGCTCGCTCGACGCGGAGAGCGAACGTGCCGTGCAGCTCGCGCTCGAGCGGCTCATGCGCGGACGCACCACCCTCGTCATCGCGCACCGGCTCGCCACGGTGCAGAACGCGGACCGCATCGTCGTGATGGATCACGGCCGCGTCGTCGCCACCGGCACGCACGCCGAGCTGGTGCGACAGGGCGGGCTCTACGCGCGCCTCGCCGAACTGCAGTTCCTGGGCAGTGGCGCCGAGCCCCTGAGCGCCGCGGCGTGAAAGCGCTGCTCGCGCTCGGCGCAGCGCTCGCCGCCTCGATCGCAGGCGCCCAGGACGGCACGCTCAAGGTCGGCTCGAAGCGCTTCACCGAAAGCTACATCCTCGGCGAGATCGTGCGCGAGACCGCGGTGCGTGCCGGCGTGCGCGCGGAGCACAAGCCCGGCCTCGGTAACACCGGTATCGTTTTCGCGGCACTCAAGGGCGGCGCGATCGACGTCTACCCCGAGTACACCGGCACGATTGCGCGCGAGATCCTCAAGCTCGACGGCAGCGTGCCGCTCGACGAGATCAATCGGCGCCTCGCGCCGATGGGCTTCGGTGTCGCCGCGCCGCTCGGCTTCAACAACACTTACGCGCTCGCGATGCGCGAGGGCGAGGCCGCGAAGCTCGGCATTCGCACCATCTCCGACCTCGCGCGGCACCCGACCCTGCGTCTCGGGCTGACGCAGGAGTTCATCGGGCGCGCCGACGGCTGGCCGGGGCTCAAGGCGGCGTACGGCCTGCCGTTCGCCACGCCGACCGGAATCGATCACGGCCTCGCCTACGACGCGCTCGCGTCGGGGAACATCGACGTAAAGGACATCTATTCGACCGACGCGAAGATCGAGCGCTTCGGCTTGCGCGTGCTCGAGGACGACCGCGGCTTCTTCCCGAAGTACGACGCGGTGCTGCTGCATCGCCTCGACCTGCCCCAGCGCTTTCCCGGCGCATGGAAGGCGTTGCTCGCTCTGGAAGGCCGCATCGACGCTCGGCGCATGATCAGGCTGAACGCAGCGGCGGAGCTGGAGGGGCGCTCGTTCGAACAGGCGGCGGCGCTGTTCTTCGACGCCGGGCGGCCCGCCGTCGCGTCGAAGCGGAGCTTCGCGGGCACGTTGTTCGGGCCGGACTTCTGGCGCCTCACGCTCGAGCACCTCGTACTGGTCGCCGTGTCGCTCGCCGCAGCGGTGCTGATCGGCGTGCCGCTCGGCGTCGTCGCGGCGAAGGTGCGTGCCGCGGGGCAACCGATCCTGGCGGCGGTCGGCGTGATCCAGACCATCCCCTCGCTTGCGTTGCTCGCGTTCCTGATCGCCGCGCTGGGGCGCATCGGGACGGTGCCGGCGCTCGTCGCGCTGTTCCTCTACGCGCTGCTGCCGATCGTGCGGAACACGCATGCCGGCATCGAAAGCATCGGTCCCGGCATGCGCCAGGCAGCGCTTGCGCTCGGGTTGCGCGCGCGCGACCGGATGCTCAGCGTGGAGCTGCCGCTCGCGACGCCGACCATCCTCGCCGGCGTGAAGACCTCGGCAGTGATCAATGTCGGCACCGCCACGATCGCGGCGTTCATCGGTGCGGGCGGATACGGCGAGCGCATCGTGCAAGGCCTCGCGCTCAACGACCACGCCACCCTCATCGCCGGGGCGCTGCCGGCCGCGGCGCTGGCGTTGCTCGTGCAGGGCGCGTTCGAGCTCTTGGAGCGCAGGCTCGGTTGGCAGCACCGGAGCGGTCCGCGCGCGTAGCGCCGCGCCGGGCGGCTGGGGTATCATCCGCCGCTGCAACGCCGGCCCGACACAACAACACCGCCGGCATTCCGCGAAAAGAGGGGATCCTCCATGCGCATCGGCATTCCCGCCGAGACTCGCCCGGGCGAAACGCGCGTTGCCGCGACCCCCGAGACGGTCAAGAAGCTCACTGCCGGCGGCAAGCATACCGTCCTCGTGCAGTCGGGCGCGGGCGTCGCCGCCGCCGTGCCCGACGCGGACTTCCAGGCCGCCGGCGCGACGATCGTCGCGTCGGCCGCGGACGTCTACGCTCAGTCCGACATCGTGCTGAAGGTGCGCGGGCCGGAGGCGGGCGAGCTCGCGAGCCTCAAGCGCGGCTCGATCCTGATCGGCCTGCTGAATCCCTACGACGACGCCGCAATCGACGCGCTCGCGAAGACCGGCGTGGCCGGCTTCGCGATGGAGTGGCTGCCGCGCATCACGCGCGCGCAGGCGATGGACGTCCTGTCGTCCCAGGCGAACATCGCCGGCTACAAGGCGGTCATGCTCGCCGCCAACGAATACGGCCGCTTCATGCCGATGCTGATGACCGCTGCGGGCACGGTGAAGGCCGCTCGCGTGCTCGTCATGGGCGCGGGCGTGGCGGGACTGCAGGCGATCGCGACCGCCAAGCGCCTCGGCGCGGTGATCGAGGCCTTCGACGTGCGTCCGGCGGTGAAGGAGCAGGTCGAGTCGCTCGGCGCGAAGTTCGTCGAGGTCCCGATGACCGACGAGGAGAAGAGACAGGCCGAGACCGCGGGCGGCTACGCCCGCGAGATGAGCGAGGACTACAAGCGTCGCCAGGGCGAGCTGGTGCACGAGCGTGCCAAGGCCGCCGACATCGTCATCACGACCGCGCTCATCCCCGGCAGGCCGGCGCCGGTCCTGATCCGCGAGGAGACCGTTAAGGCGATGAAGCCGGGCTCGGTGATCGTGGACCTCGCGGTCGAGCAAGGCGGTAACTGCCCGCTCTCGGAACGCGACAAGATCGTCGTGAAGCACGGCGTGAAGCTCGTCGGCCTCGCGAACCTGCCCGCGCTGGTCGGCGCGGACGCCTCCAGCCTGTACGCGCGGAACCTCCTCAACTTCCTCAATCTGCTGGTCGACCCGAAATCGGGCGAGCTGAAGTTGAATCGCGAGGACGAGGTCATCGCCGGCGCGCTGGTATGCATCGACGGACAGGTGGTCAAGAAGGGATGAGAGGCACGAGCGGAGCGAGCGCCATGACAGGAACGATAGATCCCACCGTCGTCAATCTGACCGTTTTCGTGCTGGCGGTCTTCGTCGGGTACCACGTCGTCTGGAACGTGACCCCCGCGCTGCACACACCGCTGATGAGCGTCACCAATGCGATTAGCTCGGTGATCATGGTCGGCGCGATCCTCGCCGCCGGCCCCAAGGACATCGACGCCGGCTCGATCCTCGGGGCGGTCGCGGTGGGCCTGGTGGCGATCAACACCTTCGGGGGCTTCCTGGTGACCAGGCGGATGCTCGAGATGTTCAAGAAGAAGGGCCCGAAGGCCGGGAAGCACTGAGGCCGGAGCCATGACCGCCAGCCAACTCGCGCTCTGGTACCTCGCGGCCAGCGTGCTCTTCATCCTGGCGCTGAGGGGGCTGTCGCACCCCGAGACCGCGCGCAGGGGCAACCTCTTCGGCATGATCGGCATGTTCATCGCGGTCGTGGTGACGCTCGCCACCACGCAGCGCATCGAGCTGATCCTGGTGGCCATCCTCATCGGCGGTGCGATCGGGGCGATCGTCGCGCGCCGGGTCGAGATGACGCAGATGCCGGAGCTCGTCGCCGCGATGCACTCGCTCGTCGGCATGGGGGCGGTGCTGATCGCCATCGCCGTCGTGAACAACCCCGGGGCGTTCGGCCTGCCGGATCCGATCCCGACCGGCAACAAGCTCGAGCTCTTCATCGGCACGTTCGTCGGCGCGATCACCTTCTCCGGCTCGGTCATCGCGTTCGGCAAGCTCGCCGGGCTGGGCAAGAAGTTCCGGCTCTTCTCCAGCGCCCCGGTGGTGTTCAAGGGCCAGCACCTGCTGAATCTCCTCCTGGCGGTCCTGATGATCGGCTTCGGCGTCGCATTCTTCATGGCGGCGAGGGAGAGCCAGTGGCCGCCGTTCATCGTCATGACCGCGGCTGCCTTCGTGCTCGGCGTGCTGATCATCATCCCGATCGGCGGCGCCGACATGCCGGTGGTGATTTCGATGCTGAACAGCTACTCCGGCTGGGCGGCGGCCGGCATCGGCTTCTCGCTCAACAACCCGATGCTGATCATCGCCGGCTCGCTGGTGGGCTCCTCGGGCGCGATCCTGTCCTACATCATGTGCCGGGCGATGAACCGCTCCTTCTTCAACGTGATCCTGGGCGGATTCGGCGGCGCCGAGGGCGCCGCGGTGGCCGACAGCGGGCAGAAGACGGTCAAGTCCGGCTCCGCCGACGACGTCGCCTTCCTTCTGGGCAACGCCGAGAGCGTGGTCATCATCCCGGGGTACGGCCTGGCAGTGGCGCGCGCCCAGCACGCGGTGAAGGAAATGGCGCAGAAGCTCATCGCCAAGGGCGTGAACGTGAGGTACGCGATCCACCCGGTGGCGGGGCGGATGCCCGGACACATGAACGTGCTCCTCGCCGAGGCCGAGGTGCCGTACGACCAGGTGTTCGAGATGGAGGACATCAACTCCGACCTCGGGACGACCGACATCGCCTTCGTGCTCGGCGCGAACGACGTGGTGAACCCGCTCGCCGAGGAGAAGGGCAGCCCGATCTACGGGATGCCGATCATCGAGGCGCACAAGGCGCGCACGGTGCTGGTCAACAAGCGCTCGATGGCCGCTGGCTACGCGGGCCTCGACAATCCGCTCTTCTACATGGACCGCACGATGATGGTGTTCGGCGACGCGAAGAAGGTCGTCGAGGACATCGTGAAGGCGATCGAATGACCCGCGAATGACCGTCGGCAACAGCGACGCCGCCCGCAAGGACATCCTCGCCCGCATCCGCGCGGCGCAGGGGCGCGGGGCATCGAGCCGGCCCTCGCAGGCCGAGATCGACGCGGTGAAGACCTACATCGAGGCCCATCCGCGCGGGCCGCTGCCGGACGTGGAGGACGACGTCGTCGCGCGGTTCCGGGCGCGCGCCGAGGCGATGCAGAGCACGACCGAGGCGGTCGAGCGCCTCGCCGACGTGCCGGCCGCGGCCGCGCGCTACCTGGCCGCGAACGGCCTGCCCGGAACGGGGTGCGTGTGGCCCGCGCTCGGGGGGCTCGACTGGGCCGGCGCCGGACTCGCGCTGGAGGCGCGCGGGGCGGAGGACCGCGACCTCGTGGGCGTGACCGGGGTCTTCGCGGCGCTCGCCGAAACCGGTACGCTAATGGTCGCATCCGGCCCGCAGACTCCGGCGGGGGTGAGCCTGCTGCCCGAAACGCATATCGCGGTGGTGCCGGTCACGCGCATCGTGAAGCACATGGAGGACGGCTGGGCGCTGGCGCGTGCCGAGCTCGGCGAGCTGCCGCGCCTAGTGAACTTCATCTCCGGGCCGTCCCGCACGGGGGACATCGACCAGACGATCGTGCTCGGCGCCCACGGGCCCTACCGGGTCCACATGATTCTCGTCCGCGCAACGGACTGAGCACAACGATTCGGGCCCGCCCGAGGGTCCGCCAGGGAGAACCCGCCGGCCGCGCGCCGGCGTGGAACCGGACGGCAAGCGAAGCGTCTCCATCAGGAGCCATGCCCGAGCTCGCGTTTCTGCCGAAGTGGCCGCCGCTCGCCAACCAGATGTTCTGGATCGGCGCGCTGCTGGCCGTGGGCGTCGCCTGCGGCGAGGCGGTGCGGCGATTCCTCCGCCTGCCGCGCATCACCGGCTACGCCGCGGCGGGCCTCGCGCTCGGCCCGGGCGGCCTCGCGCTGATCGACAAGGCGGTGCTCGAGGAGCTGGGCGTGTTCGCCGACGTCGCGATCGGGCTGGTGCTGTTCGAGCTGGGCCAGCGGCTCGATCTCGCGTGGCTGCGGCGCACGCCCGCGCTCGCTCTGATGGGCGTCGCCGAGTCGCTCGGCGCGGCTGCGCTGGTCTTCTTCACCCTGCACTATCACTTCAACCTCGCGCCGCTCGCCGCCGGCGTCGCCGCGGCGATTGCGGTGTCGACCTCGCCCGCGGTGCTGATGCGGGTCGCCGCCGAGCTGCGCGCCGAGGGACAGGTGACCGAGCGAGCGCTCATCGTCACCGCGATCAACGGCGTGCTGGCGTTCCTCGCCCTCACGGTGCTCATCCCGTGGCTGCACTTCGAGTATCGCGGCGGATGGCTCACGATGATCGTGCACCCGCTGTACCTCCTCGGCGGCTCGGCGGTGCTCGCAGTAGCGGCGGGTTGGTTGACGCTGCGCCTCGCCGGCCTGCTCGGCAAGTCCGCGGAACGGCAGTTCATCGCGGTCATCGCGATGGTGGTGCTCACCGTCGGCGTCGCCCTCGCGCTCAAGCTCTCTGTGCTGCTCGCGCTTCTCGGCATGGGTGCGCTCGTGCGCAACGCCGACCGCGAGCACCACCTCGTCGTGGTCGATTCGGGCAACGCCGGGCAACTGTTCTACGTGTGCCTCTTCGTCATCTCCGGGGCGAGCCTGGACCTGGCGCTCCTCGCGACTGCCGGCGCGGCAGGGCTCGCGTTCGTGCTGGTCCGGTTCGCGGGCAAGGCGGTCGGGGTGCTGGCGCTCGCGCCGCTCGTCGGCCTCGAATGGCGCAAGGGCGTCCTGCTCGCCACCTCGCTCGCGCCGATGTCCGGCCTCGCGGTGGTGCTGGTGCACCAGACCGCGGCGCTGTATCCCGAGATCCGGGCGAGCGTGGCGCCGGTGGTGCTCGCCGGGGTCGTGATTCTCGAGCTCGCCGGGCCGATCGCCACGCAGTTCGCGCTGCGGCGGGCGGGCGAGACGGTGGAGGAGGCGTGATCCGGTTGCGCTGCGGTACGCTGAGGCCTCTCCGCTGAGGAGTGTCGATGCTTGAATTCAAGACCTCCCAACCCCTGACGCTCGGCGTCGAGCTCGAGCTGCAGCTCGTCAACACGCGCGACTGGAACCTCACGCGCGGCGCGAGCGACCTGCTCGCGGCCGTGAAGAAGGCAAAGCATCCGGGCGAGATCAAGCCCGAGATCACCGAGAGCATGATCGAGCTCAGCACCGGCATCTGCCGCGGCTACGAGGACCTCCTCGCAGATCTCGTCGCGCTGCGCAACGTCCTTGCCGACGCGGCCTCGCGCCTGAACCTCGGCGTTGCGGGTGGCGGCACGCATCCGTTCCAGAAGTGGAGCGAGCGGCGCATCTACGACACCCCGCGCTTCAAACACGTCTCGGACCTCTACGGTTACCTGGCGAAGCAGTTCACCGTGTTCGGCCAGCACGTGCACGTCGGCGTCCGCTCGGGCGACGAGGCGGTGCGGCTCGTGCAGGGGCTCGCGCGCTACACGCCGCACTTCATCGCCCTCTCGGCCTCGTCGCCGTTCTCGCTCGGCACGGACACGCAGTTCGACTCGTCGCGGCTGAACGTCGTGAACGCATTTCCACTCGCGGGCATCATGCCGGCGGTCGAGGACTGGGAGGACTTCGAGCGGTACTTCGAGACGATGCGGTCCTACGGCATCGTCCAGAGCATGAAGGACTTCTACTGGGACATCCGCCCGAAGCCGGAGTACGGAACGGTCGAGATCCGCGTGTGCGACACGCCGCTCACGGTCACGCGCGCCGCCCAGCTGGCGGTCTACGGGCAGGCGCTCTCGGCCGCGCTCATCGAGGACCGGTCGTGGCGGCCCGACGCGCGGCTGCCGCTCGTGTACAGCTACAACCGTTTCCAGGCTTGCCGCTTCGGGTTCGCGGCGACGATCGTCGACCCGTCCACGCAGCAGCATGCGCCGCTTGCCGACGAGATCGTGGCGACGATCGGGCGGGTCATGCCTTATGCCGAGCGGACCGGGAGCGCGCAGGCGCTGGGCGCCCTGATGCAGGCGGTGACCGCGCGAACGAACGACGCGCGCGCGCTGCGCGAGGTGCTCGAGCGGCGCGGGGCGCTCACCGATGTGGTGCGCTTCGCGTGCGGCGAATGGCGGGGAAGCTGACGGCCGCCTGACGCATGCGCCGCGCTGCGGGAGCCCCAGCCCAGTTGACACTCCCGGCGAAGTCGGGCCTACTTCGCGCGTGCGGCGTTTCCGCCCCCGATCGACCAGGCGCGGAAGCCCCGGTGCCCATGGGCCGAGGAGGGTCTGTAACGCACCGCAGCCACCAGGAGAAGCCGGGGGTCGGGCGCGCCACGCGCGCCTGGGGCCCGTCGGCACGTTGTCAGATGTCGATGAGGAGGAGAGTCATGTTGCAATCGGCTGGATGGTCGCGCGTCCGCGCGGCCGCTGTAGGGGCGTTCGCTGCCGGCGCGCTCGGCCTGGGCAGCTTGCCCGCGCAGGCACAGACCACCACGCTGAAGATGCAGGCCACCTGGCCGGCATCCCTCACGCTGTACGAAAACTTCACCATGTGGGCCGAGCGGGTCGGCAAACTCTCGGGCGGCACGCTGAAGATCGAGACGATGCCCGCCGGGCAGGTCGTTCCGGCCTTCGAGGTGCTCGACGCCACCCACAAGAAGGTGCTCGACGGCGCGCACTCCTGGGCGGCGTACTGGACCGGCAAGAACAAGGCCGCGGTCCTGTTCACCGGTGGTCCGGGCGGCACGTTCGGCATGGACTTCATCGACGCCATGGGATGGATGTACGAAGGCGGCGGCTGGGAGCTCTACCAGGAGTTCTACCAGAAGGAGCTGAAGCTCAACGTCGTGGCGTTCCCGATCCTGCCCGCAGGCCCGCAGGCGTTCGGCTGGTTCAAGCGCCCGATCAAGAACCTCGCGGACTTCAAAGGGATGAAGTGCCGGCAGACCGGCATCGCTGCGGAGGTCTGGCAGCGCATGGGGATGCAGACCGTGAACATGCCCGGCGGCGAGATCATCCCGTCGGCGCAGCGCGGCGTGATCGACTGTGCCGAGTGGGTCGGCGGCGTCGAGGACCTGCGGCTCGGCTTCCACAACGTGTGGAAATACCACTACACGCCCGGCATGCACGAGAGCGTGACGATCGCGGAGCTGCTGATCAACGGCGACGTGTGGAAATCGCTCTCGCCGCAGCAGCAGGAGTGGATCAAGTCGGCTGCGACCGAAACATTCTACCGGTGGTGGGCGCGGTGGCAGAAGCAGAACGCCGAGGCGCTGAAGGAGCTGCAGGAGAAGCACAAGGTGCAGATCCTGCGCACGCCGCCCGACATCCTGGTCGAGTTCCTGAAGACTTGGGACGCGCTCGCCAAGGAGGAGGGCGAGAAGAACCCGTTCTTCAAGAAGGTGCACGATTCGCAGCGGGCCTACGCGAGCGTGGTGGTGCCGGCGAAGCGCTTCTACTTCCCGCCCTACTCGTTCGCCGCGAACTACTACTTTCCGGAAAAGGGCGCAGCGCCGGCCGCAAAGGCCGCGCCGGCAGCGGCGAAGCAGTGACAAGAACGACCGGGGCATAGGACCCGGCCGACCGGCTGCATCCAGCCCGCCGCCTCGAGCGGCGGGCTGCATTTCAAGGCTCCATCGGGAGGGAGCGCATGGCCGAACCGACGCCAACCCACATCCGGGTGGTCCGCGTAATCGACAAGTTCACCGACACCACCGGCAACTGGATCGCGTGGCTGAGCATCCCGCTCGTGCTGGCGGTGACCTACGAGGTGATCTCGCGCTACTTCTTCAACGCGCCGACGATCTGGTCGTTCGACGTGACCTTCATGCTGTACGGGACGCTCTTCATGCTCGGCGCCGCGTACGCGCTCCACAAGGGTGCGCACATTCGCACCGACTTCTTCTGGGAGAAGTGGTCCATCAAGACCAAGGGGATCATCGACTCGGTCGCCTACCTCGTCTTCTTCTTCCCGGCGCTCCTCATGTTCCTCTACGTGAGCGGCCACGAGGCCTGGTACGCGTTCGAGATCAACGAGACCTCCGAGCAGACGCCCTGGCGGCCGATCCTCTGGCCGTTCAAGACGGTGGTGCCGGTCGCCTGTCTCCTGCTCCTGATCCAGGGGGTGTCCGAGACGATCAAGAGCGTCTACGCCGCGCGCACCGGCATCGAGCTGGAGCACAAGGAAAAGGTGGAGATTTAGGGATGATCCGCCGCGGCGAGACGTACAACGGGGGGGCAAGGGAATGACCGGCGGCGCGCTTCTCGGCCTGGTCATGCTGGTCGTCATGATCGGCGCGATCTTCATCGGCTTCCCGATCAGCTTCACGCTGCTGTTCCTCGCGTTCGCCTTCGGCTACTTCGGCCTGGGAGGGCACACGGTCTTCGACCTCGCCTACTTCCAGACCATCGGCATGATGAAGGAGGAGCTGCTCGCCGCGGTGCCGCTCTTCATCTTCATGGGCTTCATCACCGAGCAGGCGGGGCTGATGGAACGCCTGTTCACCGCCTTCCGGCTGCTGCTCGCGCCGGTGCGCGGCGCGCTGTTCCTCGTCGTGATCCTGACCGCGACGGTGTTCGCGATGGCGACGGGTATCGTCGGCGCGGCGGTGACGGTGCTCGGCATCATGGCCTCGCCGATCATGATCAAGACCGGCTACGACGCGAAGCTCTCCGCGGGCACGATCACCGCCGGCGGGACGCTCGGCATCCTGATCCCGCCGTCGGTGATGCTGATCGTGATGGGCCCGGTGCTCGGTGTCTCCGTGGCCGACCTGTACGCGGCTGCGTTCGGGCCAGGGTTTCTCCTCGCGAGCCTCTACATCGGCTACCTGATGGTCCGCAGCTTCATCAATCCGAAGCTCGGCCCGCCGGTGCCGAAGGAGGAGCGCGTCCACTCCGTCCCCGTGATCCTGAAGGAAGTGTTCATCGGCGTGGTGCCGCTGGTGGGGCTGATCGGCGCCACCCTAGGCTCGATCCTCGCCGGCTGGGCGACCCCGACCGAGGCCTCCGGCATCGGGGCATTCGGGGCGATGCTGCTCGCAATCGCCTACAGGAGGGCGACGCTCGCTGGGCTCAAGCGTGCGCTGCTCAACACCATGGCGACCTCGAGCATGGTGCTGTTCCTCGCGGTCACCTCGAACATCTTCGGCGCCGTGTTCGCGCGGCTCGGCACCGCGAACTGGATCACCGAGACGCTCCTCAGCCTGCCGCTGCCGCCGATCGCGATGCTGGTCATGGTGGTGATCCTGATCTTCCTGCTCGGCTGGCCCTTCGAGTGGCCGGCGATCATCCTGGTGTTCCTGCCGATCTTCTACCCCGTGGTCGCGGCGCTGAAGTTCGATCTCGTGTGGTTCGGCGCGCTGGTCGCAGTGGTGCTGCAGACGGCATTCCTTTCCCCGCCGGTCGCGATGAGCGCCTATTACCTCAAGCAAGTGGTGAAGGACTGGTCGCTCGCGACGATCTACAAGGGCATGTTCGAGTTCATGATCCTGCAGGTGATCGCGATTGTGCTCATCATCGTTTTCCCGGGGATCGCCACCACCTTCCCCGAATATCTGCAGAAGGTGGCGCGCGAGACGCCGGTCGAGCAGATCAAGGACGACGCGCCGAGTCTCGAGCAGGACACGATGGAAATCATGCAGGATCAGGCGGACCGCGAAGGCGAGACCGGGGAGTCGGAAGGGGCGCAGCCCGCGCCGGGCGACGCCAAGAAGTAGCCGTCGGCGACCCGCTGCCGCGGAGCCGTGCCGACTGCGCCGCTCCGCGGTTTTCATTCGGCCGAACGATGAAGATCACGAAGATCGAGACCATCCAGGTCGGCGAGTTCCCCAACTGCCTGTGGGTGCGGATCCACACCGACGAGGGCATCGTCGGTCTCGGCGAGACGTTCTACGCGGTCGCGCCGGTCGCGTCGCACATCCACGAGACCTGCGCGCCTTACCTGCTCGGCAGGGATCCGCTCGAGATCGAGCAGCACAGCCGCAACTTCATGTACACCTACCTCGGCGCGAAGAGCGTCGGGGTCGAAGTGCGCGCCGCCTCGGCGATCGACATCGCGCTCTGGGACCTCTTCGGCAAGGCGGTCGGGCAGCCGATCTACCAGCTGCTGGGCGGCCGCTCGCGGGACAGGATCCGGGTGTACAACACCTGTGCCGGCTACCAGTACGTGCGCTCGCGCCCGACGCAGACGACCGCCAACTTCGGGCTGCCGTCGAAGCGGCGCAAAGACCGGCCCTACGAGGACCTCGACGCGTTCCTGAACCGGGCGGACGAGCTGGCGCTGTCGCTGAAGGCCGAGGGCTACCAGGGGATGAAGATCTGGCCATTCGACGCTTATGCCGAGGCCTCGAACGGGACGCGCATCACCAAGGCCGAGCTGAAGAAGGCGTTGCGGCCGTTCGAGCTGATCCGCAAGGCCGTCGGCGACGGCATCGACATCCACGTCGAGTTCCACTCGCTGTGGGACCCGCCGACTGCGATCGAGATCGCCCGGGCGCTCGAGCCGTTCGACCCGTACTGGTTCGAGGATCCGCTGAGGATGCTCAACCTCGACGCGCTCGCGGACTACGCGCGCCGCACCAGCGTGCGCGTCACGGCGAGCGAGCGCATCGGCACGCGCTGGGGATTCCGGGAGCTGCTCGAGAAGCGCGCGGCGAGCGTGGTGATGTTCGACATCGCCTGGTGCGGCGGGCTCTCGGAGGCGCGCAAGATCGCGGCGATGGCCGAGGCCTACGAGCTGCCGGTTGCACCGCACGACTGCACCGGCCCGATCGGACTCACCGCAGCGGTGCATCTCGCGCTGCACTGCCCGAACGCGCTCGTCCAGGAGATGGTGCGGGCGTTCTACTTCGACTGGTACCAAGGGCTGGTGACCCGGCTCCCGCCGGTCGCGAATGGATACATCGAGGCCCCGCCCGGCCCCGGTCTCGGGGCCGATCTGCGGCCCGAGGTGCTGAAGCGCAAGGACGCGCAGATCCGGGTCAGCAGGCCCTAGCGCGGCCGGGCGCGCGGTTCGCGTTGACACTGCGGGAGTGGGTTCCTACTATCGTCGGGCTACCGTGCTGTTGCCCGACGGTAACGAATCCATCCAAGGAGGAGGACGCAATGATCCGACCCACTACGAAAACGCTGATGACGAGCCTCGCGGCCGCGGCGCTCGTTGCCGGATTCACCGCCCCGGCGGGGGCCCAGGCCCCGGCCACGCGCACCCTGAAGATGCAGTCCACCTGGCCCGCAAGCCTGACGCTGCAGGACAACTTCAGATTCTTCGGCGAGCGCGTCGACAAGCTCACCGGCGGCGCGCTCAAGGTCGAGACGCTCGCCGCCGGACAGGTCGTGCCGCCCTTCGAGATCCTCGATGCCACGAGCAAGAAGGTAATCGACGGCGGCCACGGCATCTCCTACTACTGGGTCGGCAAGAACAAGGCCGCGACGCTTTTTTCGAACACGCCGGCCGGCGTCGTCGGCATGGATCACATGGACTTCCTCGGCTGGATCTACGAGGGCGGCGGGCTCGACCTCTGGTGGGAGTTCTACCAGAAGGAGCTCAAGCTCAACGTCGTCGCCTTCCCGATCCTGCCGGCGAGCCCGCAGGCGCTCGGCTGGTTCAAGCGGCCGATCAAGAACCTCGCCGACTTCAAGGGCATGAAATGCCGCCAGACCGGCATCGTCGCGGAGATCTACCAGCGCATGGGCCAGCAGACCGTGAACCTGCCCGGCGGCGAGATCGTGCCCTCCGCGCAGCGCGGCGTGATCGACTGCGCCGAGTGGGTGGGCGGGATCGAGGACTTGCGCCTCGGCCTGCCGCAGGTGTGGAAGTACCACTACACGCCCGGCATGCACGAGTCTGCCTCGATCGGCGAGCTGATCATCAACTCCGAGGTGTGGGCGAGCCTCACGCCGCAGCAGCAGGAAGTGATCCGCTCGGTGGTGACCGAGACGTTCATGCGCTGGTGGGTGAAGTGGCAGCGGCAGAACGCCGACGCGATCGAGGAGATGCGGACCAAGCACGGCACGCAGATCCTGCGCACGCAGCCGGAGATCCTGACCGCGTTCTTGAGGACCTGGGACGAGATCGCAAAGGAGGAGTCGGCGAAGAACCCCTTCTTCAAAAAGGTGCTCGACTCGCAGCGCGCCTATGCGGCGAAGGTTGTGCCTTCAAAGCGTTTCATGTTCCCGCCGTACTCCTTCGCGGCGAACCACTACTTCCCCGAGGCGGCGAGGCCTGCGGCAGCCGCGGCCAAGAAATGACCTTGCACGCCGGCGCAAAGCGCCGGCTCTTCAAGGTCATCCCCGCGTAAGCCGGGATCCAGTGAAGGCCGGCGCAGCCGGCCTTCACTCTTTCGTCGTGCGCGCCCGCCAGTCGCGCCCACGATGAGCGTCGCAGTTGCGCGACCGTCCCGAACGTATAATCGCGCCCTGCGGCGCGGGCCTCGATGCTCGCTCCGATCGCGCTCGAGGAAACGGGGGAGGGCATGACGTCGGCCGCGCTACCTATGCTGTTCGGAATCCCGATCGACTTCTTCCTGTTTGCGCTCACGCTGCTCGGCGTCGCGCTGTTCCACACCCGCACGCTGCAGGTCGCGCTCACCGGCGTCACGGTGATCGCGCTGTACAAGATCCTGTTCGCGCCGTTCCGCACCGGCCCCGGCATCGGGGGATTCGGGGCTCTCCTGGCGCACGAGTGGGTGATCCTCGCCAATCTCTTCTGCCTGCTGGTCGGCTTCGCGCTGCTCTCCAAGCACTTCGAGGAGAGCGAGGTGCCGAAGGTGCTGCCGAAGTTCCTGCCCGACGACTGGAAGGGCCCGTTCGCGCTGCTCGCGATCGTGTTCGTGCTGTCCTCGTTCCTGGACAACATCGCCGCGGCGCTGATCGGCGGTGCGATGGCGCACACGGTGTTCCGGGGCAAAGTGCACATCGGCTACCTCGCGGGCATCGTCGCGGCGTCGAACGCCGGGGGTGCGGGCAGCGTGGTCGGCGACACCACCACCACGATGATGTGGATCGACGGGGTGAGCCCGCTGAGGGTGCTCGACGCCTACGTGGCGGCCGTCGTGGCATTGGTCGTATCCGGGATCCCTGCCGCGCTGCAGCAACACAAGCACTCGCCAATCATGAAGGACGAAGCGGCGGGAACGCACGTCGACTGGGCTCGCGTGGGCATCGTCGCGCTCATCCTCGTGAGCGCGATCGGTGCCAACGTAACCATGAACCTCAAGGCGCCGTGGCTCGCCGACAAGGTGCCGGTGATCGGGCTCGCGGTGTGGGTGGCGATCCTGGTCTCGATCCCGGTGCGCAAACCCGATTGGGACCTCGTTCCGGGCGCCACCAAGGGCACGATCTTCCTGCTCGCACTGGTGACCTGCGCGGCGATGATGCCCGTGGAGCACCTCCCCAGGCAGTCCTGGCAGACCGCCTTCGGGCTCGGGTTCGTGTCCGCGGTCTTCGACAACATCCCGCTCACCGCGCTCGCCCTCAAGCAGGACGGCTACGACTGGGGAATGCTCGCCTACGCGGTCGGCTTCGGCGGCTCGATGATCTGGTTCGGCTCCTCGGCCGGGGTAGCGCTTTCGAACATGTATCCCGAGGCGAAGTCGGTGGGGCGGTGGGTCCGGCATGGCTGGCACGTCGCGCTGGCATACGTACTTGGGTTCGCGGTCATGCTTGCCCTCACCGGCTGGCATCCGACGCCGAAGAGGGGGCATGGTCCTGTCGTGGCTCCCCCGGCGTCGACCGCCCCGGCGGTCCCCGCCAAGTAATCGGGGAGGCCGCCCGGTCGCTTGATCACCCGGACGTTCGGGACTACCATTCGCGGGCTTCATGAGGGCGAGGGTTCGCGTGCTTGCGCACGCTTGCGGCGGCGCGGAATAAGGCACCACTCCAGGCTGTTGCGCAGTTTGCAGGCGCGGCGGCGACAAGCGCCCGACCCGTCTATCTCTACCAGAGGAGCACCCAGATGACCAACCAGCAGATCCAGAAGCCAGCCCCCGCATCGCGCCGTAAGTTCCTGGCCGGCGCCGCCGCGGCCACGGCGGGCGCCACCCTCGGGTTCCCGACCATCGTCAAGGCGCAGGGTCCGGTCTCGATGCGCTGGCAGTCGACCTGGCCGTCGAAAGACATCTTCCACGAGTACGCGCTCGACTTCGCCAAGAAGGTCAACGACATGACCGGCGGCGATCTCAAGATCGAAGTGCTCCCGGCCGGGGCGGTGGTACCCGCGTTCGGCCTGCTCGACGCGGTGTCCAAGGGCACGCTCGACGGCGGCCACGGGGTGCTCGTGTACCACTACGGCAAGCAGAACGCGCTCGCCCTGTGGGGCTCGGGCCCGGCGTTCGGCATGGATGCCAACCAGCTGCTCGCCTGGCACAAGTACGGCGGCGGCAAGGAGCTGCTGAACAAGCTCTACGCGTCGATCGGCGCGAACGTGGTCTCGTTCCCGTACGGGCCGATGCCCACCCAGCCGCTCGGCTGGTTCAAGAAGCCGATCACCAAGATCGAGGACTTCAAGGGCCTCAAGTTCCGCACGGTTGGGATCTCGATTGACGTGTTCACCGGCCTCGGTGCGGCGGTCAATGCCCTGCCCGGCGGCGAGATCGTGCCGGCGATGGACCGCGGCCTGCTCGACGCGGCCGAGTTCAACAACGCCACGTCGGACCGCCTCCTCGGCTTCGCCGACGTCTCCAAGGTCTGCATGCTGCAGAGCTACCACCAGAACGCCGAGCAGTTCGAGATCATGTTCAACAAGGCGAAGTTCGACGCGCTGCCGGCTAAGATCAAGGCGATCATCGAGAACGCCGTCGAGGCCGCGTCGGCCGATATGAGCTGGAAGGCGGTCGACCGCTACTCGAAGGACTACGTCGAGTTGCAGACCAAGCACAACGTCAGGTTCTACAGGACGCCGGACTCGGTGCTGCAGACGCAGCTCACCGCCTACGACGCGGCGACCAAGAAGCGCGCCGACAACGCGCTGTTCGTCGAGATCGAGAAGTCGCAGAAGGAGTTCGCGGAGCGCGCGGTGCGCTGGTACCTGGACACCCAGGTCAATCCGCGCATGGCCTACACTCACTACTTCGGCAAACCGGCGGCAGGCGCGAAGAAGGCATAACCGGGCCGACGCGGAAAACAGCCATCCGGTGCGAGCCGGGTGGCTGTTTTCTTTCCGGACGCACACAGGGTCAGGCTTTCGACAGGTTCGCCCCGTAGGATTCCCGCCGCCATGCAGAAGCTGCTGCTGTTCGTCGACAAGGTCAGCACCTGGGTCGGTCACGCCTTTTCCTGGATGATCGTCGGGCTGACGCTGCTCATCTCGTGGGAGGTGTTCTCCCGCTACGCCCTCGACGCGCCCCACGCCTGGGCGTTCGACGTGATGATCATGCTGTACGGGACGATGTTCATGATGGCCGGCGCCTACACGCTCGCGAAGAACGGCCACGTGCGCGGCGACGTGCTCTACGGATTCCTCCGGCCGCGGACGCAGGCGGCGATCGACCTCATCCTCTATGTCGTGTTCTTCATCCCCGGCGTGATCGCGCTGACCTACGCCGGCTACTACTACGCGGCCGAGTCATGGGCGATCAACGAGCACTCGAACATCACCGCCGACGGGCCGCCGATCTACCCCTTCAAGACCATCATCCCGCTCGCGGGCGCGATCCTGTTAGCGCAGGGCATCGTCGAGATCATCCGCTGCGTGATCTGTCTGAAACAGGGCCGCTGGCCTTCGCGCGAGGAGGACGTCGAGGAGGTCGACGTCGACAAGCTGAAGCAGATGGTCCACGTCGAGGACGGGGGCGGCGCGGACCAGGCGGTCGTCGGCCACGAGGGCGGAGGCGCGGTGCATACCGCCGAGCGCAGCGGTGAAGTCAAATGAGGAAGGAGCTGTGGTTCGGGTTCTCCCTGATGGTGATCATCGTGATCGTCATGGCGGCCATGACGCCGTGGGGGTCCCTCACCAATGGCCACCTCGGCCTGATCATGCTCGGGCTGGTGGTGGTGGCGATCATGCTCGGCTTTCCGACCGCGTTCACGCTCATGGGGATGGGCGTGTTCTTCGCGTGGCTCGCGTACCGGAGCGTCAACCCGGAGCTCGCCGATCGGCAGGTGCTCGACCTGATGGTGCAGCGGGCGTACGGGGTGATGTCGAACGACGTGCTGATCGCGGTGCCGCTGTTCGTCTTCATGGGCTACCTGGTGGAGCGGGCCGCGCTGATCGAGCGGCTGTTCAGGAGCCTGCACCTCGCGCTCAGCCGCGTGCCGGGCTCGCTCGCGGTGGCGACGATCGTCACCTGCGCGGTGTTCGCCACAGCGACCGGCATCGTGGGCGCGGTCGTCACGCTGATGGGTCTGCTCGCGCTCCCGCCGATGCTGCGGGCCGGCTACAGCACCCAGGTCTCGGCCGGTTCGATCACCGCCGGGGGATGCCTCGGCATCCTGATCCCGCCCTCGGTGCTGCTGATCGTGTACGGCGCGACGGCGGGAGTTTCAGTCGTGCAGCTGTACGCGGGCGCCTTTTTCCCGGGGGTCATGCTGGCGGCACTCTACGTCGGATACGTCATCATCCTCGCCAAGCTCATGCCCCGCCTCATGCCGCCGCTCGCCGAGAGCGAGCGGGGCGTGCCGCTGCCCCCCTTCGCGCAAGCGTTGGCGCAGCGCGGCGGCAACGCCCTCGCGGGGCTCTGGCGGGCCGCAACGGGCGGTGCCGCCGCAGTCTCCAGGAGAAAGGTGTTCGGACAGCTCTTCGTGTCGCTGTTGCCCGCGCTCGTGGTCGTCGCGGTCCTGGGCCTGACCTATCGGGTCGTCACGGCGCCCGTCGTGGAGGCGAGCACCGCCGGGCTGGTCGAGTCCGGTGGACTGGTCGCGGCCGAAGTCAAGGAGGAGTCGGCAGGCCTGATCGGCGCGCCGGCCGAGGAGGAGGAGGAGCAGGAGAAGCCGGCCGAAGGCGCGCAGGAGCTGTCGGCGCCGCCGGGGGCGGAAGAGACCCGGCCGCGCGAGGCGGCGGCGCCCGCGACCGCGGAGCAGCCCGCCGCGGCCGCCGCAGCGCCCGAGCGGCTGCCGATCCCCGGCTGGTTCTGGGGCCTGCTCGCGGCCGGCATCGCGACGATCGCGTTCGTCGCCTGGCTGTGGAGCTGGGAGCGGCTCGAAGTCTTCAAGATGCTGCTCACGTCGTTCTTCCCGCTCGCGATCCTCATCGTCGCGGTGCTGGGCTCGATCGTGTTCGGGCTGGCGACGCCCACCGAGGCGGCGGCCGTCGGCGCCTTCGGCGGATTCCTCCTCGCCGCGGCGTATCGCTACATCGCACACCTGCGCGGGGCGGGCGCGCGCATCGCGAACCCCGCCACGGCGTTGGCGAAGACCCTGTCCGAGCTCGGGTCGATCGTCAAGGAGTCGGCGTTCCTGACCGCCAAGACGAGCGCGATGGTGTGCTGGCTCTTCGTAGGTTCCGCGATCTTCTCGGCGGCGTTCGCGCTGCTCGGCGGCCAGGAGATCGTCGAGAAGTGGGTGCTGTCGCTGGACCTGACGCCGGTCCAGTTCATGATCCTCTCGCAGGTGATCATCTTCGTCCTCGGCTGGCCGCTCGAGTGGACCGAGATCATCGTGATCTTCATGCCGATCTTCATCCCGCTCCTGACGCACTTCAACATCGACCCGCTGTTCTTCGGTCTGCTGGTCGCGCTCAACCTGCAGACCGCGTTCCTCTCGCCCCCGGTCGCGATGTCGGCGTTCTACCTCAAGGGCGTCGCCCCGTCGCACGTCACACTCAACCAGATCTTCGCGGGCATGCTGCCGTTCATGGGCATCCAGGTCGTGGCGATCGCGCTGCTGTACGTGTTCCCGGGGATCGGGTTGTGGCTGCCGAGCGTGCTCTACAAATAGGTTATTGCGTCAGCCTCGATGGCTGACGCAATAACTGCCCGCGTTGGATCGTCAAAACAGCCTGACGCTCAACGCGGGCCGGCGCGCGCATCGACGCGTCCGGTCGAACTCCCGTACACTCGCGGGCCGGCTGGTGATATTGCCCGTCGGAGTGCACGCGGCGCGAGGAGGTCCCAATTCAGACCGTACTGGCCACCAAGGTTTTCCAGCTCTTCCTGATCAAGCCTTCTCACTACGATGACGAGGGGTATGTCATCCAGTGGCTCCGGTCATCGATCCCGGCCAACACGCTCGCGACGCTGAACGGACTCGCGCTCGACTGCGCCGAGCGGCGCGTGCTGGGCCACGACGTCGAGATCCGGATCACCGTCTGGGACGAGACGAACACGCGCATCCGTCCCGACGAGATCATCCGTCAGATCCGGGCAACGGGCGGGCACGGCCTGGTGGGCCTGGTCGGCGTGCAGACGAACCAATATCCGCGTGCGCTGGACATCGCGCGGCCGCTGCGCGCGGCCGGGATCCCGGTCTGCATCGGCGGGTTCCACGTCAGCGGGTGCATCGCGATGCTGCCCGACATTCCGCCCGAGCTGCTGGAGGCGATGGCGCTCGGCATCACGCTGTTCGCCGGCGAGGCCGAGGGACGCCTGGATGACCTGCTGCGCGCCGCCTATCGCGGCGAGCTGAAGCCGCTCTACAACTTCATGAACGACCTTCCCGGGCTGGAGGGCGTGCCGACGCCGTACCTCGCCGCCGACGTCGTGCGGCGCACGGCCGGCATGCGGACGAGCTTCGACGCCGGGCGCGGGTGTCCGTTCCTCTGCAGCTTCTGCACGATCATCAACGTGCAAGGGCGCAAGTCGCGCGCGCGCAGCGCCGACGACGTCGAGCGCCTCGTGCGCGCGAACCTCGCGCAGGGCGTGCACAACTTCTTCATCACCGACGACAACCTGGCGCGCAACCAGAATTGGGAGGCGATGTTCGACCGCCTCATCCACATGCGCGAGGTGGAAGGCCTGAAGATCTGGGTCGTCGCCCAGGTGGACACGATGGCGCACAAGATCCGCGGCTTCATCGAGAAGGCGGCGCGCGCCGGCATCAACCGCGTGTTCATCGGTCTCGAGAACATCAACCCCGAGTCGCTCAAGGATGCGCACAAGGGGCAGAACCGCATCACCGAGTACCGCGCGATGCTGCAGGCGTGGCACCGGGTCGGCACGCTGACCTATGCGGGCTACATCCTCGGGTTCCCGAGCGACACGCCGGCGACGATCGAGCGCGACATCCGCATCATCCAGCACGAGCTGCCGATCGACATCCTCGAGTTCTTCATCCTGACGCCGCTGCCCGGCTCCGCGGACCACAAGAAGCTGCACCTCGCGGGCGTGCCGATGGAGAAGGACATGAACCGGTACGACGTGGTGCACGTGACGACGCGCCACCAGACGATGTCGGACGACGAACTGCTCGGCATCTACCGCAAGGCGTGGGACCTCTACTACTCGCCGGAGCACGTCGAGCGGGTGCTGCGCCGGACCAAGGCATGGGGCTACGACCTCGCCAACATGCGCGCGAAGCTGTTCGGTTTTCACGCCCCGGCGAAGGTCGAGGGCGTGCATCCGCTCGAGGGCGGCATCTTCCGGCGCAAGTACCGCCGCGACCGCCGTCCCGGCATGCCGATCGAGAGCCCGTTCCTGTTCTATCCGCGCTACGGGTGGGAGATCGCCACGAAGGTCGTGCGCTTCGCGGCGATGTACTGGGACTACTGGCGCATCTTCAAGCGCGTCGAGCGCGGGCCCGGCCCTGACATGGATGTCGCCATGATGCCGGTGCGGGAGGGCGACTTCGACGCCCTCGAGATGTTCACTGCGACCGCAGCCGCACGGACGGTGGTCGAGAAGCGGAAGCGCAAGCTCGAGGCCGCGGCGGCCGGCGCTGCGCCCCGCCCGGCCTCCCCGGGGGGCGCCTCGGTGTACGCCAGCCCCAAGCCGTAACGGGTCGCAGTCGCGCGGCGTGCCTCAGCCACGCCGGTTCGTCTCCCGCGCCCCCGCGAGCGTGCGCAGAATCCGTGCCGCCTTTCGCGAACTCCACGCCGCGCACCATTACCGCAGCGGTAATCGCCCCGACCGGTCATTTCTTGGAGGATGCGCAAATGGACGCCGACCTTCTCAACGAGAGGCTCGCCGGAACGCTGAGCACGCTCCTGGGGCTGCGCTTCGTCGAGGCGCGCGCGGACTGCGTGATCGCCGAGCTCGAGATCCGGGACGAGCTGCGCACGGTCGGCGGCGCGCTGCACGGCGGGACGCTGATGGCCGTCGCCGACACCGTCGGCGCCGCGGCGACCGCGGTGAACCTGCCCGCCGGCGGGGGCACGACGACCCTGGAGTCGAAGACGAACTTCTTCGCCGCCGGGCGCACGGGCAAGGTCCGCGCCACGGCGACGCCGTTGCACCGGGGGAAGCGCACGCACGTCTGGCAGACGCGCGTCACGGACGAGTCCGGGCGCCTCCTGTCGCTCACCATCCAGACGCAAATGGTGCTCGACGCGTGAGCGTGCAGGCGCGAGCGGCGCCGCGCCTTTGAGCCGGCATCGCGCGGTGTCGGAGATGGCACAATCCGCGCCATGGTCGAGCGCCACCGCAAGTGGGAGCCGGTTCCCGATCTGACCGCGGGCGGCTCGCGGCTCGTCGAACTGCGCGACGATGCCGACGGCCTGTCGATCGCGCTCGTGTACGACGAGCGGCCGGGCGAGCTCCTGTGGCTCGTATTCCGGTCCGCGCTCGCGCACCGGCGCAGCTCCTTCGAGGTCTTCATCCGCATGTGGCGGATGGAGGTGCCGCACCGGCTCTACCTCGCCGACGACTCGCGCTGGATCGAGTGGCTGCACGACGAGAGCGACGGCCGCTACGTGAGCGCCGCGCTGGCGCACTACGTCATCACCACCTCGCGCGACTTCATCGAGATCCTCGCGGCCGACCCGCCCGGGGCCGACTGGTGCCCCGAATGAGGGCGGCGTGACCGGTGCGGTGCCCGCGCCGGCGCGGTGCCTGATCGGCTTCGGGCTCGGGATCGCGGCTTACCTGATCGGGCTCTTCCACCGCGCCGCCCCGGCGACGATCGCCGCCGATCTCGCGCAGAGCTTCGAGACGAGCGCAGCGGCGCTCGGCATCCTCGCCGCGACCTACTACTGGGTCTACACGGCGATGCAGATCCCCTCGGGCATCCTCGCGGACACGCTCGGCCCGCGGCGGCTGCTCGCGGGCGGTGGGCTCATCGCCGCTGCGGGCGCGGCGCTGTTCGCCCTCGCGCCGGGTTTCGGCGTCGCGGCCACCGGTCGCCTGCTCGTCGCGCTCGGTGGCTCGGTCGCGTTCGTCGCGTGCCTCAAGCTGATCGCGAGCTGGTTCGATGCGCGAATCTTCGCGACGCTCACCGGGGTGGTCGTGCTGGTCGGCAACCTCTCCTCGGCCGCGGCAGGGGGGCCGTTCGCTTGGCTGCTCCAGTCCTTCGGCTGGCGCGAGGTGATCCTCGCGCTCGCGGCCGCATCGCTCGTCGTCGCAATTGCGAGCTGGCTCCTCATCGACGACCTGATGCGCGCCCGCTCGGTCCGCCTCGAAGCGGGGTGGCGCAAGGGACTCGGTGGCGTGCTGAGCAATCCCGCGACGTGGCCGATCTTCCTCGCCAATTTCGGTGCCGGGGCGAGCTTCATGTCGTTCGCGACCCTCTGGGCCGTGCCCTATCTCGTCGACGTGCACGGCATGACTCGCACGGTCGCCGCGAACCACGTGACGGTCGTGCTCGGCGTGTTCGCGGTCGGCGGGCTCGTGATCGGGACGCTCTCGGACCGCATGCGCCGGCGCAAGCCGCTCTACGCCGGCGGCGCGGCAATGCTTTTCGCCGCGTGGGTGCCATTCCTTGCAGGGTGGCCCCTGGGAGGCGCGGTGATCTATGTCCTGTTCGGGATGATGGGCCTCGCGGCCGCGGGCATCACCCTGAGCTGGGCGTGCTGCAAGGAGGTCAACGCGCCGCAGTACGCCGGCATCGCGACGGGGGTCGTGAACATGGCCATCTTCCTCGGGCCCGCGGTGATGCAGCCGGTGGTCGGCTGGGTGCTCGACCTGTCGCGGAGCGCGGGGGCGAGGGCGGCGACGCACACGCCGGACGAGTGGCATCGAGCGCTCATCGTGCTCGCCGGGCTGGCGCTCTTCGGATTCGCAGCCGCGCTCTTCGTGCGCGAGACGCACGCGCGGAACGTCTTCCGTCCGGCGGTCGCGCGATAATCCCCGCAAGAGCGGGGTGCGGGGTCGCGCACAATGGCAAGTCTCGTGGACGGAGCAGCGAAGTTGCGCGGAAAGGGTCGTGGATGAGCGACGCGATCGTCCTGTTCGCGCACGGCAGCCGCGACCCGGAGTGGGCCGGGCCGTTCCAGTCGCTCCGGGCGCTCGTCGCGGCGCGCAGGCCGAATGCGCGCGTGGAACTGGCGTTCCTGGAGCAGATGAGCCCGACGCTCGAGCAGGCGATCGACGCGGCCGCCGCCGGGGGCGCGGCGCGCGTGCTCGTCGTCCCGCTCTTTCTCGCGCCGGGCGGGCACATCAAGCGCGATCTCCCTGCGCTGGTCGCCGCGGCCCGCGCGCGTCATCCTGCCGTCGCGATCCGCGCGACCTCGTCGATCGGCGAGGAGGGCGACGTGCTCGCCGCGCTGGCCGACTGGATCGCGCGCGCGGCGGCGTGACGCGGGGCCCGTGCGCCGCGACCTGCATGGATCTCGCCGGCCTCACCCGCGACTACGGCTATCTCGCGATCGTCCTCGGCAGTTTCCTCGAGGGAGAGACCGCGGTCGCGTTCGGCGGGTATGCCGCGCAGCAGGGGCTCCTCTCGATTCCGCTCGTGGTCGCGCTCGGTGCCGGGATCAACTTCGCGTGGGACCAGCTCTATTTCCACCTCGGGCGCGCGTTCGGTCCGCGGCTGCTCCGCCGCTCTCCGGCGCTTGCGCACCGGGGACGGCGCGTGTTCGCGCTGCTCGAGCGATACGATGCGGCGCTGATCGTCGGTGTGCGCTTGATGTACGGGCTGCGCGCGGCGGGGCCGCTCGCGCTCGGGATGACGCGCGTCGCGGCGTGGCGGTTCTTCTGGCTGAATGCGCTGGGCGCAGCGCTGTGGGGCCTGGCCGTCGCCGGCGCGGGCTTCGCTTTCGGGCGCACGCTCGAGCTCCTGTTCAGGGACGCGGCGCGGCTCGACACGTGGATCCTGTTCGCGTTCCTCGGCGGCGGTGTCCTCTGGTGGGTCGTTCGCATGCTGCGTGCGGGGCGCCGCGGCGCTGCCGGGCCGTGGTGAGGCTGCGCGCGATTGCCGTCCTGCGGGGGATTTCGCTACCATTGCGCGGCCCCGAAGCGCGGGCCGCCGCACCGTCGTTCACGCCATGAAGCGCACCACATTCGGCTCCGCCCAGGACGTCGAGCAAGCCTTCTACGAGGCGCTCGAGCGCGCCGACCTCGACGCGATGATGGAGGTCTGGGCCGACGACGAGGAGGTGGTCTGCGTCCATCCGGGCGGACCGCGGCTCGCCGGCTACGACCGGGTGCGCGAGAGCTGGGCCAAGATCTTCGGCTCCCGCCAGCGGCTGCAGATGCGCACGTCGGACCAGAGTATCGTGCAGGGGATGATGTTCGCGATCCACAGCCTGCACGAGAACATCACCGTCGTCGGCGAGAGCCGTCCGCGACCCCCCGTCGCGGTCACGAACGTCTACGTGCGGACCGGCAGCGGCTGGCGCATGGTCGCCCATCATGCCTCTCCCGCGCCGGCCGTGCCGGCCCCGGCGCCGGCCGAGGCGCCGAAGATTCTTCATTAGCCGTCGGTTGCGGATTTCTCGTCCGGCAGTCCCCAGTGATTCAACGCTCCCACGCCGATGCAGTCGCTGCGAACTGCCACCTGACAGCCGACGTGGCGGCCCACACGGCGTGTGAGCCGTATCGCGCGCCGTGGTGGCTTCCCGGCGGAAACGCGCAGACGGTCTGGGCCGCAATCGTCGCGCGGCGCGAGCGCGTGCGACTCGAGCGCGCACGCTGGGACACGCCCGACGGCGATTTCGTGCTGGTCGATTTCCTCGCCGGGCCCGAGCGTGCGCCTTTCGTCGTGCTGTTTCATGGGCTCGAGGGCGGTGCGGACAGTCATTACGCGGAGGCGACGATGGCCGCGCTCGCCAGGCACGGCTGGCGCGGCGCGATCCCGCACTTCCGGGGTTGCGGCGGAGAGATGAACCGGCTCCCGCGCGCCTACCACTCGGGCGACGCCGACGAGATCGAGTGGATGTTGGAGCGCTTCAGTGCGCTCGCCGGGGGGCGGCCGCTTTTCGCGGCCGGCGTCTCGCTCGGGGGGAACGCGCTGCTCAAGTGGCTCGCGAACCGCGGCGACGCCGCGCGCGCGATCGTGCGCGCCGCGGTCGCTGTGTCGGCGCCGATCGATCTCGCCGCCGGCGCCGACGCGCTCGAGCGCGGCTTCGCGCGCGTGTACGCCCGGATGTTCCTGCGCACGCTCAAGCGGAAGGTCGCGGAGAAGGCGCGGCTCCACCCCGGCCAGTTCGATCTCGCGCGCGCGCGTGCGACGCGTACGCTGCGGGAGTTCGACGACCTCGTCACCGCGCCGTTGCACGGCTTTCGCGACGCGGCGGACTACTACGCGCGCGCGAGCGCCAAACCGGGGCTGGGCGCGATTCGCGTGCCGACGCTCGTGCTGAACGCGTTGAACGACCCGTTCCTGCCCGGCCGCTACCTGCCGGCACCACGCGACGTCTCGCCGCACGTCACGCTCGAGTATCCTGCGACCGGCGGGCACGTCGGCTTCGTGGGCGGCCCGTTTCCAGGGCGCTACGACTGGCTACCGCGACGCATCCTCGCCTTCTTTTCGCAGGTGGAGCACCACTGATGACGCGCATCGCACCCGAAATCTTCAAGGCCTACGACATCCGCGGCGTCGTCGACCGGACGCTCACCGAGGAGGCGGTCGAGCTCGTCGGCCGCGCCCTCGGCTCGCTCGCGCGCGAGGAGGGGCAGCGGACGATCGTCGTCGGCCGCGACGGCCGGCTCTCGGGCCCGCGGCTCGCCGGGGCGCTCGCGGCGGGCATCCGCGCGAGCGGCGTCGACGTCATCGACATCGGGATGGTGACGACGCCGATGGCCTACTTCGCCGCCTACCACCTCGGCACAGGCAGCGCGGTCGCCGTCACCGGCAGCCACAATCCGCCCGACTACAACGGGCTCAAGATGGTCGTCGGCGGCACGACGCTGTTCGCCGAGACGATCCAAAGCCTGCGCGAGCGGATCGAGGCCGGGGCGTTCGCGTCCGGCAGCGGCGCACTGCGCACTGCCGACGTGCGGGCGGCCTACCTCGACCGCGTGGTCGGCGACGTGAAGCTCGCGCGCACGATGAAGAACGTCGTCGACTGCGGGAACGGCGTCGCCGGCAGCATCGCGCCGGAGCTGTACCGGCGGCTGGGGTGCGCAGTGGACGAGCTCTACTGCGACGTCGACGGCACGTTCCCGAACCACCATCCCGACCCGTCGCAGCCGAAGAACCTGCGCGACGTGATCGCGCGGCTCGCGGTGACCGACGCGGAGCTCGGCCTCGCGTTCGACGGCGACGGCGACCGGCTCGGCGTGGTCACGAAGGACGGTCGCATCATCTATGCGGACCGACAGCTGATGCTCTTCGCGAAGGACGTGCTGTCGCGCGTGCCCGGTGGCGAGGTGATCTACGACGTAAAGTGCACGCGGAACCTCGCGCCCTGGATCCGGGCGCACGGCGGCAAGCCGGTGCTGTGGAAGACCGGGCACTCGCTGATCAAGGCGAAGCTGAAGGAGCTGAATGCGCCCCTCGCCGGCGAGATGAGCGGGCACACGTTCTTCGCCGAGCGCTGGTACGGCTTCGACGACGGCGTGTACGCCGGCGCGCGCCTGCTCGAGCTCCTCTCCCGCGAGCGCGACCCGAGCGCAGTGCTGAACGCGCTGCCCGATTCGGTGACAACCCCGGAGCTGAACCTGAAGCTCGCCGAGGGCGAGCCGCACCGCCTGATCGCCCACCTGCAGCGGACCGCGCAGTTTCCCGGAGCGGCCGAGGTGATCAAGCTCGACGGCCTGCGGGTCGAGTATGCGGACGGCTTCGGTCTCGCGCGCGCGTCGAATACGACGCCGGTGATCGTGCTGCGTTTCGAGGCGCACGACGAGACCGGGTTGAAGCGGATCCAGGAGGAGTTCCGGCGCGTGCTGCTTGCCGCCAAGCCCGACGCGGCGCTGCCTTTCTAGGCTGCTGCGGGACCCTTGCGGCGGACGTGCAGCGTGTGGATCGCGCGCGCCACGACTGTGCCTGCTGCGTCGACGATGTCCGCGCTGAACTCCGGCGCGTCCTTTCCTGCCGAAGCGACGCGCGCACGGATCCCCTCGACCTCCGCGCTCTCGACGCGGAGCGTGGCGGTGACGCGGCCGCGCGCCGGCGCGAGGTATTCGATCCGCCCGCCCCGGTGGTTCACCGCGTACTCGGGCCCGAGGAGGTGGATCAGCATCAGCATGTGGAACGGGTCGGTCATCGCGTAAAGCGACCCGCCGAAGTGGGTGCCGATGTAGTTGCGGTTGAACAGGCCGAGGTTGAGCTCGAGGTGCGTCTCGTGCCAGTCGGTCGCGATGTGGCGCACGCGCACGCCGGCCCCGCGGAAGGGCGACCAGAGGTTCATCGCCAGCCCGAGGAGGCGCGGCGAGATGCGGCGCGCCGGCCGGGCGCGCGTGCGGGCCGGCCGCGCGCCGGGGCCCTACTTGTTCGCGCGCTCAAACCGTCTGAGCAGATCGTTGCCGCGCCGCACCGCGTCGTCGAGGGCCTGCTTCGGCGGCTTCTGCAGCGCCCAGGTCTGCTCGAGCTCCTCGTCGACTACGGCGCGGATCATGAGGTGGTTGCCCAGCCGGATGCCGCGGGAGTAGGCCTTCGGCGTCCCGCCCCCGTTGGTCATCTGCTGGATGCCGACGTCGGTGCCGGGATGCTTCTGGTAGAAGCCGGCCGTCTTGGTGAGCTCGTATGCCGCGCGCGTGATCGGCAGGTAACCGGTGCTCTGGTGCCACTCGGCCTGGACGTCCGGCTGCGACAGGAACGAAAAGAACTTCGCGACGCCCTTGTAGTCGCCGGCGCTCTTGCCGCCCATCGCCCACAGGCTCGCGCCGCCCATCAGGGTGTTGTAGGGGGCGTCGTTGATGTCGTCGTAGTGCGGCAGCGGGAGGACGGTCACGCGGAACTTCGCGTTGCGCAGAAGGTTCGCGTACGACGCCGAGGACGCGGTGAGCGACGCGCACTCGCCGCGCGCGAAGCGCGCCTCGCCCTCGTCGCGCCGGCCGGAGTAGGTGAAGATCTGCGACTTCGACCACGCGGTCATGAGCGACAGGTGCCGGATCGCGAGCCGGGTGTTGAAGACGAGCTGCGCGTCGAGGCCGTCATAGCCGTTGCTGCGCGTCGCGAATTCCTCGTTGTGCCAGGAGAGCGTGTTCTCGAGCATCACCCAGCTCGGCCAAGTGGTGGTCAGGCCGCACGGCATGCGCGCCTTCTCGCGCACCTCGAGCAGCGCCTCCTGGAGGTCGTACCAGGTCTTGATCTGCTTGCGCTGCTGGTCGACGCCCGATGCCTCGAATGCGTCGCGGTTGACGTAGAGGACCGGGGTGGAAGTGTTGAACGGCAGCGACAGGAGGTTGCCCTTGCTGTCGGAGTAGAAGCTCGCGACGGCCGGCACGAACGCCTTCGGGTCGAACTTCTCGCCGGCCTCGCGCATGAGCTGGTGCACCGGCTTGACCGCGTTCTTCGCCGCAGCCACGTTCGCGGTCCCGACGTCGTACACCTGCAGGATGTGCGGCGCCTTGCCCGCGAGGCGCGCCGCGAGGCCGCCGGCGAGCGTCTCGTCGTAGCTGCCCTTGTACACCGCCACGACGCGGTAGTCCTTCTGCGTCGTGTTGAAGCGCTCCACGAGCCGGCCCAGATATGTCCCGAGCGCGCCGTCCATCGCGTGCCAGAACTGGATCTCGGTGGCCGCGCGCGCCGGCGCGGCGACGCACAGGGCGAGCCCCAGCGCGGAGGAGAGGGAGAGAAATAGACGCCTGCCGGTCATGGTCGGCTACTCCAATGGCTGTTGACGTGGTGGCCCGCGAGCGCGGGCCGGTCGAGGGCGCATTATAGACGCGGTCCGGGTTTGGGTGTCTCGGCTAGAATCGATCCAAGAGGCTGTTCCAAGGGCAATTTCCACATGCCAACGTCATGAACACGCTCCTCGGTTGCATTGCCGACGACTTCACCGGAGCAAGGCTGTTGAACGACACGAGGGGACACATCCCCTCGCGCTCCCCTGAGTCAGCGGTGAAGTCGACGCCGCGCTCCGATTCGCATCGCTGAGGGGACGCCATGCTTCTTGGTTGCATTGCCGACGACTTCACCGGAGCGACAGATCTCGCCAACATGCTGACGCGGGGGGGCATGCGCACCCTGCAGACCATCGGGGTCCCCGCGGGCGCCGCGGATCTGCCCGAGGCCGATGCGCTCGTAGTGGCGCTAAAGTCCCGGACCATTCCCGCGGCCGATGCGGTGGCGCAGTCGGTCGCGGCGCTGGACTGGCTCGCGGGCCAGGGCTGCCGCCAGTTCCTCTTCAAGTACTGCTCGACGTTCGACTCGACTCCCGCGGGCAACATCGGCCCGGTGGCCGACGCGCTCCTCGCGCGCCTCGGTGCGGACTTCACGATCGCCTGCCCGGCGTTCCCGGAGAACCGGCGCACGATCTTCAACGGCCATCTCTTTGTCGGTGCAGAGCCGCTCTCCGAGTCGCCGATGAAGGATCACCCGCTCACGCCGATGACCGACGCGAACCTGGTGCGCGTGCTGCAGCGCCAGACGAAAGCGCAGGTCGGGCTCGTGCCGTACGGGGTCGTGACGCAGGGCGCCGCCGCGATCCGCGCCGCATTCGAGCGGCTGCGCGCGGACGGCGTGCGCCATGCGATCGTCGATGCGGTCGAGGACGGGCATCTCGTCGCGATCGGCACGGCCTGCGCGGACCTCGCGCTCGTCACCGGCGGCTCCGGCATCGCGCTCGGGCTGCCGGACAACTTCCGGCGCGCGGGCCTGCTCACGCGCACGGGCTCCGCGGCGGCGATGCCGCCGCTGCGCGGGTATTCGGCCGTAATCGCCGGCAGTTGCTCGAAGGCGACCCAGGAGCAGGTCGCCGCGATGAAGAGCCGCTGCCCCAGCATGCGGCTCGACCCGCAGGAGCTCGCGACGGGCGCGGCGAGCGTCGTCGGTCGGGCCGTCGGCTGGGCGGCGGCCCAGGTCGCGAAAGGGCCGGTGCTGATCTACTCGACTGCGGCAGCGGACGCGGTGCGCGCGGCGCAGGATGCGGTCGGCAGGGAGCGCGCCGCAACGCTGGTCGAGGACGCGCTGGCGTCGATTGCGAAAACGCTCGTCGCGCGCGGCGTGCGGAGGCTGGTGGTGGCCGGCGGCGAGACCTCGGGTGCGGTGGTCGGTGCGCTCGGGGTGAGGGCGCTCGCGATCGGCCCTCAGATCGATCCTGGCGTGCCCTGGACCTTCACGGTGCCTGGCGAGCCGGTGGCGCTGGCGCTGAAATCGGGCAACTTCGGCGCCGAGGATTTCTTCCTGAAGGCGCTCGGAATGCTCGAGCAGGGGCAGCAGCAATGAGCACCGAGGCGGCGCTGCGCGAGGAGATCTGCCTGCTCGGGAAGTCGATCTTCGACCGCGGCCTCACGCACGGGTCGACCGGCAACATCAGCGCGAAGGCGGGCGACGGGTGGCTCCTGACGCCGACCGGCTCGAACCTCGGTCGCCTCGATCCCGCGCGGCTCTCGAAGCTCGACTGGCAGGGCAAGCTCCTCGCCGGCGACCCGCCGTCGAAGGAGTCCTTTCTGCACCTCGCGATGTACCAGGAACGCCCGTCCAACGGTGCGGTGGTGCACCTGCACTCGACGCATTCGGTCGCGGTGTCGGTGCTGGCAGAGGTCGATCCGCGCGACGTGCTGCCGCCGCTGACGGCGTACTACGTCATGCGCATCGGCAGCCTGCCGCTGGTGCCGTACCACGCGCCGGGTGACACGCAACTCGCGGAAGCGGTGCGCGGTCTCGCATCGAAGCACCACGCCCTGCTGCTCGCGAACCACGGGCCGGTCGTGGGCGGGTCGTCGCTCGCGGCCGCCGCGGACGCGGTCGAGGAGCTCGAGGCGACCGCGAAGCTCTACCTGCTCGTGCGCGGGCAGAAGCTGCGTCCGCTCGACGAAGGCGAGATCGCTGAGATCCGTCGTCGGTACTCCGTCAAGTAGCCGTCGGCGCGCGGATGCCAACGCGCTTCGTCATCGCCCAGATCAAGCACGAGACGAACACGTTCTCGCCGATCCCGACGCCCTACGAGGCGTTCGGTCACGGGAACGGGCCGGTGTACGGCGAGGATGCGAAGCATGCGCTGGCGGGCACGAACTCGCCGTTCGCCGCGTTCCTCGATATCGCAGCCCATGAAGGCGCGGAGGCGATCACCCCGATCGCCGCGGAATCCTGGCCCTCGAACAAGGCCTCGCGCGCCACGTTCGAACGGCTGGTCGGTCCGCTCGAGGACGCGGTGCGCGCGGGTTGCGATGCCGTGCTCCTGGACCTGCACGGGGCGATGGTGGTGGAGGATGCGGACGACGCGGAAGGCGAGATCCTCCGGCGCGTGCGCCGAATTGCGGCCGACGTCCCCGTCGCGGTCGCGTTCGACTACCACACGAATCTCTCGCCGGACAGCGTCGCCGACGCGACTGTGATCACCGGGTACAAGACCTATCCGCACGTCGACATGTACGAGACGGGGCGGCTCGCCGGCGAGATCCTCGCGCGCAAGCTGCGCGGCGAGATCGAGCCCGTGATGGCGTGGGGCTGGCTGCCCCTCGTGCCCTCGATCATGCGGCACGCGCCGGAAGACGGTCCTTCGGGCGATATCGTGGGCCTCGCGCGCGAAGCGGAGCGCGATGGGCGCGTGCTTGCCGCGACGTTGTTGCCGGCGTTCGCGCATGCCGACACGCCCCATACCGGGTGCTCGACCGTGGTCGTCGCGGACGCGCGCCGCGGGGGCAAGGCCGCGGCGCAGGGCGTTTGCGACGCGATGCTGAAGATCGCCTGGGACCGTCGCGACGAGTACGTCTATCGACCGCGGCCGCTCGCCGCGTCGATCGCGGAAGCGGTGCGCATCGGCAACGAGCACCCCTCGGGTCCGGTGCTGCTGATCGACCACTGCGACAACTGCGGTTCCGGCGGCGCGCAGGACGTCATGACCGTGGTCGAGGTTATCCTCGAGCAGCAGCTCGAGGATGTCGCGATCGCGCCGATCCGGGACGCCGACGCCGTCGCGCGCATGGTGGAGGCGGGGATCGGCGCGAACGTGACGCTCGCGCTCGGCGGCAAGACCGACATGCCGTCGATCGGGCTCAAGGGGCGGCCGGCGACCGTCTCGGGCCGCGTGCGCACGATCACCGACGGCGAGATCGTATTCACCGGTCCGATGTACACCGGCGTCAGGTCCTCCCTCGGACGCAGCGCGGTCCTCGACACCGGACGCGTCGAGATCGTCGTGACCGAGCGGCACCACGAGCCGTTCGACCTCGTAATTCTCCGCCACTTCGGCATCGAACCGACGGCGAAGCGCTTCATCATGCTCAAGTCCCGCATTCACTATCGCGCCGGGTTCAAGCCCATCGCCGCGGCAATCGTGGAGTGCCAGGGCGAGGGCGTGACCAACGCGGACCTGTCCGTCTACCGGTACGAGAAGCTGAAAAGACCCATCTATCCCCTGGATGCGCTCTAGGCACCGCGCGGCCCGGGGCCCGCGGTAAACTCGCGTCCGCCATGCCTCAGACCGCCTACAATCTGCTGATCGACATCGGCAACACGTTTGTGAAGTGGGGCCGCTACCGGGCGGGCGGCACCGGCGCGGCATCGGACAACTGCCTCGACTCGGGGCATCTGCTGCTTGCGGAGATCCCGGAGCTCGCTGCCGCGTGGCGGCGCATGCGCGCGCCGTCGCACATCGTGATCTCGAATGTCGGCGGCACGCGCGTGCGCGCGTCGATGCTGCGCGTGCTCGAGGTCTGGCCCGACGCGCCGGCGCCGCTGTGGCTCGTCTCCCAGGCGGAGCAGTGCGGCGTCAGGAACGGCTACCGCAACCCGGCGCAGCTCGGCTCCGACCGCTGGGCCGCGATGATCGGCGCGCGCGGAATCGTCGACGGGCGGCCGGTGCTCGTCGTGGTCTGCGGCACCGCTACCACGATCGATTTCGTCAATGCCGCGGGGCAGTTCACCGGCGGCGTGATCATGCCGGGCGTCGGGCTGATGATCCGCTCGCTGCACCTGGGCACCGCGGCGCTGCCCGACGCGGACGGCCAGTACGCCGATAATCCGACGCAGACGGTCGACGCGATCGTAAGCGGCTGCCAGCACGCGCAGGCGGGAGCGGTCGAGCGCCTGTTCCACCTGCACCGGCACAACTACCCCGAAATCACGTGCCTCGTCTCGGGCGGGGCGGCGAAGGCGCTCGCACCGCGCCTCTCGGTCCCCTTCCAGTTGCACGAGAACCTGGTGCTCGAGGGGCTGCACCGGATCGCGCAACTCCAGCGCTGAGCGCGGTGCCGGCCTCCACGCCACTGGTTCCATCCACCGGATCCGGACGCGTGCGCGGCTCGAGCTTCGCCATCCTGCGGGCGCTCGCGTCCGGCCGCGCCTTGTCGGTCGGCGAGCTTGCCGCCAGGGCGGCGTGCGAATCGTCCGAAGTCCGGTCCGCCGTACGCGAGCTCGCCGGGGAGGGCATCGAGGTGCGCGCGACCGGCGAGGGGTTCCGCCTCGCGGCGCCCTTCGACGCGCTCGACGGGGAGACGATCCGCGCCGGGCTCGGGCCCGCTGCCGGCAGGATTCGCGTCGAGCTCGTCGACGAGTGCGACTCCACCAACGCGCGCGGCGCGGCGCGCGCGCGGGCAGGCGCCGCCTCCGGCACGGCGGTCGTCTGCGAGCTGCAGCGCGGGGGCCGCGGGCGCCAGGGCGCGCGCTGGTACTCCGGCCTCGGGACGAGCCTGACGTTCTCGCTCGTCTGGCGCTTCGAGCGCGCGGCCGGCGTGCTGACCGGGCTCCCGCTCGTGGTCGGCGTCGCCTGCGCGCGCGCCCTCGAATCGCTGGGTGCGCACGACGTCGCCCTCAAGTGGCCGAACGATCTCCTGCTCGGCGGCGCGAAGCTCGGCGGCGTGCTCGTGGAGGCGCAGGGCGACGCGCGCGGCCCGCTGGCCGCGATTATCGGCGTCGGCATCAACGTCCGGATCCCTGACGCCGCGCGGCGCGCCATTCCGCAGCCCGTCGCCGATCTGGGCGACGCGCCGTACGGGTCGCGCAGCGCTGCGCTCGCACGGCTGCTTGCCGGCATGGACGAGGCGCTGGCGATGTTCGAGCGCGCCGGATTTGCCGCGTTTCGCGAAGAGTGGCAGTGGCGCCATGCGTTCCAGGGCGCGCGCGTGCGGCTGCTCGTCCCGCCCGAACGCTCGATCGAGGGCGTCGCCGCCGGCGTCGCCGAGGACGGCGCGCTCCTCCTCGACACCGGCGACGGCGTGAAGCGCTTCTATGCCGGCGAGATCAGCCTGAGGGCGGCGTGAGAGCGCTCTTTCTCGTCCTCGTGTTTGCGAACGTCGCGTTCTTCGCGTGGCGCTACTTCGCCGATCATTTCCCGTCGCGTGGCGCCGACCCGGTCGCGCAGCAACTCCAGCCGGAGCGGATCAAGCTCGTCACGCCCGAGGAGCTGGCGCGCATGGCGGGAAGCCGCGCGCAGGCAGGGTGCATCGAGCTCGGCCCGATCCCGGTCGCGGACGCGAGGCGCGCGGAAGAGGCGGTCACCGGCATCGCCGCGGGCCTGAAGGTCTCCCAGCGGCGCGCCGACGAGCCGGGACGCTGGTGGGTCTACATTCCGCCGCTTCCGACGCGCCAGGCGGCGGTGCAGCGCGCGGCGGAGCTCAGGAAACAGGGCGTCGAGGACTCCTCGCTCATCAGCGACGATCCGCAGTGGCGCAACGCGATCTCGCTCGGCGTCTTCCGCAGCGAGGACGCGGCCGCCAAAAGGGCCGACGAGCTGCGCAGAAGCGGCGTGCGCGGTGTCGAAATGGCACCGCGCGAGAGCGGCGGAGCACGCGTGTACGTGCAGCTCCGCGACGCGCCGGAGCCGGTGCGCGGGAAGCTCGCCGAGCTCAAGGGGAGCTTCCCCGGGGCGGAGATTCGCGAATGCCCGAGGTGACGGGACGCTATTCGGTCCGCGCGGCCGCAGGCCCGGTCGACTTCGCGGCGGCACGCGCGCTCTTTCTCGAGTACGCGGCTTGGCTCCAGGAGGATCTCTGCTTCCAGGGTTTCGAGGAGGAGCTCGCGACCCTGCCCGGCAGGTACGCGCCGCCCGATGGGCGGCTGTTCCTGGCCTGCCGCGACGACACGGCAATCGGATGCGTGGCGTTGCGTCGCTTCGATGCCGAATCGGGCGAAGTGAAGCGCCTCTACGTCGAGCCGGGCGATCGCGGCCATGGTGTCGCGCATGCGCTCACCGCGGCCGTCATACAGGCGGCGCGCGAGATCGGTTATCGAAGGCTGGTGCTCGACACGCTGGACCGCATGACCGCGGCGCGGCAGCTCTACGCGGGTGCGGGGTTCCGGGAGATTCCCGCGTATTACGAGACGCCGATCTGCGGGACCCGGTTCATGGAGCTGATGCTGCGCGAAATGGAAGAGTAGTCTGCGGAGACGGGCCTCGCGCCGGTTTCACGGTGCCCGATTCCTGCTGCCCTTTTCCCTGATCCTGCGCAGCAGGCCCGTCGTCGACCGCTCGTGCGCGAACGGGATCGAATGCACGGTTCCGCCCCAACCCTGCACTTCCTGCGCGCCAACGATGTCGACGACCTTCCAGTCACCACCCTTCGCCAGGACATCGGGCCGGCAGGCGAGGATCAGCGCGAGCGGCGTCTCCTCGTCGAACCAGGTGACGAGGCTCACGGCCTCCAACGCGGCCAGCACCGCCATCCGGTCCGCGAGCGCGTTGAGTGGCCGATCGTCGCCCTTGCCGAGCCGCATCGCCGACACGTCGGAGTTCACCCCGACGACGAGGCACGCGCCCAGGCGCCGCGCCTGCGCGAGGTAAGTGACGTGGCCGCGATGCAGGATGTCGAACACGCCGTTCGTGAAGACGAGCGGGCGACGGAGCGCGCCCGCGCGCGTCGCCAGGTCGCGCGGGTCGCACAGCTTTTGCTCGAACTCGGGCGCGGGCAGAGCGCTCATTTCCAGTGCGGCGGCCACGTCCGCGTGACGATCGGCAGCATCTCTATGCGCCGTATCCAGGCGTCGATGCGCGCGGGCAGGCGCTCGCGCAGGCGCAGATCCGGCTTGCGCTTTTCGCAGCGGAGTGCCAGTGCGATTAGCGGATACAGCGAGAAGTCGGCGGCAGTGATGGGTCCGGCGAGATAGTCGGAGCGGAACTCGCCGGTCCAGCGTCCGAGCTCGGCAACGAGGTCGTCGCGCGTCGTCGCGATCCGGTCGGGTTTCCACTCCTCCGGCCGGGTTAGCAGCACGAGCCAGAACAGCCGGTTAGTCGGCGGCCCGACGTAGTTGTCCGTCTCGCAGACCATGCGTCGCACGAGCGCGCGGTCGCTCGCCGCGCCGGGAAAGAGGCGCTTGCCGCAGTCCGGGTAGGCATCGTCGAGGTACTCGAGGATTGCGGCCGACTCGTAGAGCGTAAGACCGCCGTCGACGATGACCGGGACCTTGCCGCGCGGATTGAGCGCGAGGAACTCCGGCTTCCTGAGGTCTCCGTTGGAGAACGAGAGCACCTTGCGCTCGTAGGGGATCCCCATGTGCTCGAGCGCGAGCCAGACACGCCACGCGTACGGCGAGCCCGCGCCGTAGTAGAAGGTGAGAGCCATCGCCCGCGATGATAACCGGGAGCGGCGGCGCAGAAACGGAAAGGGCGGGTTTCCCCGCCCTCGCTTGCGGCGCCGCCGTCCGGCTGCAGTCAGGCCGCCTTGAGCGTCCGCGCCGCCACGATCTTCGGCGCGAGCTCCTTGCGGTAGCGGTTCAGGTCCTGGACGGTGCCGAGCGTGCGCTGGAACAGGACGGACAGGTTGCGCAGGATCGACGTGATGACCTTCGTCTCCCAGGCCTTATCGAACCGGATCTGCTCGTCGAGCCAGCGCTCGAGCCACTCGGGATCGGGAAGCTTCGACTGCACGGTGTCGCGCGGGTAGAGCGCCTTGCTGACGTGCAGATTGGTCGGGTGGAGCGGCTTGCCGCTGCGCCCCGAGCTCGCCATCAGCATTCCGATCTTGGCGAAGGCGGCGCGGGCCTCGTCGCCGACGCGTTCGATCGCGCGCTTCATGTATTGCCGGTACACGCCCGCGTGCCGCGCTTCGTCGCGCGACATCAGACCGTAGATCGCCTTGATCACCGGCTCGGTGTGCCACTGCGCCGCCCGGCGATACCAGTGCGTGAGCCGCAGCTCGCCGCAGAAGTGCAGCATCAGCGTCTCGAGGGCAGGGGCGGGATCGAACTGGAAGCGCACCGCGTGGAGCTCGTCCTCGGTCGGCGCAAATTCGGGACGGAAGCGCTTGAGGTACTCGATCAGGACGAGGGAGTGCTTCTGCTCCTCGTAGAACCAGACCGACATGAACGCCGAGAAATCGCTGTCGTGGATGTTGTCGCGCAAGAACATCTCGGTGGCTGGCAGCGCCGACCATTCCGTGATTGCGTTCATCTTGACGGTGCGCGCCTGTTCCTCGGAGAGCTTCGCCGGAACGAACTCCGTCCATGGGACATCCCGCTCGAGGCTCCACCGCACGCGCTCGAGCGACCTGAAAGCCTCGGGATAGAGCATCTTGAGGGACATGACAGTGTCAACTATATCAAAGGCCTGTGTGACGGACTTGCAGCGCGATTGAAAAATCGCGCGCTAAAGTCCCACCGGCAGAGCCGCGCCGCGTAAGCCGGCCGCTCCCCCTATCCGATCAAGCGGTTACGGTTCCGGAGTGCCACCGGCGCAGGCGCGGGCGCCGCGCCCGGGCGGCGGCCGTGTCTGCAGGTGCGATGACGACAATCGAGCGTGGCGCCGCGCGGGCGGCGGTCGCCACGCGCGCGGAATCACGCCCTAGCGGCGGTGCCGCGCCAGTGCGCGACCGCGAGGGGTATCTCGGCGAGCTCCGGGATCGCGTGCACCCCGGCCACCGCGCGCCTGGCGAGCCCCGGATTTGCGCCGCCGGCCCAAATCTCGACACCCGGCGAGAGCGCCGCGCGCAGTTCGGCGAGGCCTTCGGTTGCCTGCGTCACCGGGTACGCCAGGCTGAACGACAGCGCCACGACGTTCGCGCCGTGGCTCGCCGCGGCGCGGACGATGTCGCGGATCGGGGTCTGCGTGCCGAGTGGCGTGCAGGTCGCGCCCTCGAGCGCGAGCATGCATTCCGCCATCAGCAATCCGAGCGCGTGCAGCTCGCCCGGAAACGTGGTGAGCAGCACGTGCGGCGACTGCGCCCGCTGCGGCAGCGAGGCGAGCGCGCTGCGCAACAGGCGCTGCAGCGTCTCGGTGTAGAGGTGCTCCTCGAAGACCTCGAGCTGGCCGCGCATCCAGGCATCGCCTACGTGCCGGTTTAGCGGACCGACCGTCTCGAGCACGAACGCCGCCAGGCCCTGCCGGAGGAGCGCCGCGCCGAGCGCCTGCCGCAGGTCGGGGACCCGGTGCGCGCGCAGGAACTCCAGAACCTGGGCGTGCTCGGCGGGCGTTGCCGCAGGCGCCTTTTCCGCGAGCGCCGTCAGTGCGAGGAGCTCGTCTACGGTCCGGCCGACGATCTTGCTGGGCCGGTGCCCACAGTCGATCAGCCGCTTGAGGACGCGGAGCTTCCCGACCTGCTCCTGGCTGTACACCCGTTCACCGTTTGCGTCGCGCCCCGGCTCGGGGAAGCGGTAACGGCGTTCCCAGACCCGCAGCGTGTCCTTGGTCAGGCCGGTCTCGCGTTCGACCGCGCTGATGGAAAGGACGGCAGGCGAGGGGCTGGAGGAGGGCATCTCTGTCATATAATGTCTAGGACAAAACGTTGACAAGTCCGAAAACAAAGCCTATGTTACGCCTAGATCATATATTTGACCAGGACAAACTAGTGTGCTTCCCTAAGTTTCTCGGCGACCGCAGCGGCGCAGTCGTCGCCTCGTTCGACAGTGCCGTCCCGCCGCGGGACGCGCGCATCGCCGTGCAGAGCGAGCGCCTGCTCGATCTGCGCTGACCGTCGATCTACCCACCAGGAGAGGCAGTGAACGTGCCGGAGGGAATTTTCGCGCCCGGAATCCGGGCCGCGGGCGGCGGCGAGCGGCTCGCCGCGTCGCGGGACGGCCGCATGCGCATCGCCGTCGTCGGGTCGGGCATCGCAGGCCTCTCCGCCGGGTGGCTGCTGGCCGACCGCCATCGCGTCACGCTGTTCGAGGCGAACCGCTACCTCGGCGGGCACACGAACACCGTGGACGTGACCCTGGACGCGGTGACGCATCCGGTCGATACCGGGTTCCTGGTCTTCAACCGCAGGACCTATCCGAACCTATGCGCGCTGCTCGCCCACCTCGGCGTCGAGTCGGCGGCGAGCGGCATGTCGTTCGCGGTGAGCTTCCTCGACCGCGATCTGGAGTGGGCCGGCACGAGCCTCGCGACGGTATTCGGTCAGCGCCGGAACCTGCTGCGGCCGCGGTTCTGGGGCATGCTCGCCGACATCCTGCGGTTCAATCGCGAGGCCACCGCAATCGCCCTCGGCGGCCTGCCGGGCGACCACGCGCTCGGCGACTTTCTCGACCGGGGACGGTACGGCCGCGAATTCCGGGACTGGTACCTGCTGCCGATGGCCGCGGCGATCTGGTCGTGCCCGACGCGCGCCATGCTCGAATACCCGGTCGCGACCTTTGCGCGCTTCTGCCACAACCACTCCCTGCTGCAGGTGGAGAACCGGCCGCAGTGGCTGACCGTGAAGGGCGGCGGGCGGGAGTACGTCCGGCGGCTCGCTGCGCGGCTCGACGACGTGCGCCTGGGAGCGCCGGTGCGCTCGGTCGACGGCATCCCCGGCGCCTTCCGCGTCTCCACCGACGCGGCGGTCGAGACCTTCGACCAGGTTGTGCTTGCGTGCCACGGCGACCAGGCCTTGCGCCTGCTCGCGCATCCGACCGACGAGGAGCGCCACGTCCTCGGGCGCGTTCGCTACCAGTCCAATCGCGCGGTGCTCCACACGGACGCGCGGCTCCTGCCGCGGCGCAAGTCGCTCCGGGCGGCCTGGAACTACGTGGGCATCGCCGACGGCGCCGCCGAACAGCCGGTCGGCGTCTCCTATCTCATCAACAAGCTGCAGCCACTGCCGTTCAAGCGGCCGGTGATCGTGACGCTGAACCCGCCCGTCGATCCCGCGCCGGAGAAGGTGATCGCGGCGTTCGAGTACGAGCATCCGGTGTTTGATCGCGGTGCGATGGAAGCGCAGCGCGAGCTGCCGTCGATCCAGGGCCGGCGCGGCCTGTGGTTCTGCGGTGCGTGGGCGGGCTACGGCTTCCACGAGGACGGCCTGAAGGCGGGGCTCGCCGTCGCCAACGCACTCCGTGCGTACGCGCCGTGGCAGGGCCGCGTCGCGGCGACCGCTGCGCCGGAGCCGGCCGAGATGCCGGCTGCGGCAGACGCCGGCGGTCCGGGCGACCGGGCCGGGGCCGCGGTGCCGCTGTGAGCGGCGACACGTCCCGCGCTTCCGCGGCGGAGCGGCCCGCGCCGAAGCTATTTCTCGGCACGGTGATGCACCGGCGGTTGCGCCCCGCGGCGAACCAATTCCTATATCGCGTCTTCTTCCTGGCGATTCCGCTGTCGAACGTCACCGCGCTTCGGACCCGCTGGTTCGGCGTCAACCGCTGGAACCTGCTCGGGTTCGACTTCCGCGACCACGGCGCGCGCGACGGTTCGCATCCGCTCGAATGGATCCGCGCGCTGCTCGCGCGCGAAGGGCTCGCGGTCGCCGACGGCGAGGTCTGGCTGCAGGCCTTCCCGCGCGTGCTCGGCTACGTCTTCAATCCGGTGAGCTTCTGGATGTGCCACGACCGGGCGGCGCGGTTGCGCGCGATCGTGTGCGAGGTCAACAACACCTTCGGCGAGCGGCACTGCTACATGCTCGCGCATCCGGACGCCCGCCCGATCAGCCCCGGCGAGACGCTTTCCGCGCGCAAGGTGTTCCACGTGTCGCCGTTCTGCCGCGTCGAGGGCGAGTACCGCTTCCGGTTCGTCACCGGAGGCGCGCGCGCGCTGGCGCGGATCGACTATCGCGACGCCGCCGGCGACCTGCTGCACACGAGCGTCTCGGGCCGCGCGGCGCCCTACTCGTCGCGTTCGCTGCTCGGCGCCTTTTGCGCGCATCCGTGGATGACGCTCGGCGTCGTAGTCCGCATCCATTGGCAGGCGCTCAAGCTCTGGGCGAAGCGCGTGCCGTTCTTCCCGAAACCCGTCCCGCCGCTGCAGGAGGTCACCCGGTGAGCGCCCGCAGCCAGACCGCATCCGACCTCCGCAGTCGAGTTCCGCTTGCCGCCCGCGCGGCGCTCGCGCTCCTCGACCGGATCGACCACGGCCGGATCGAGGTGGCGTTGCCCGACGGCAGCCTCCGCGCCCTCGGCGGCGGTGCGCCCGTTGCGCGGCTCGAGATCGCGGACTGGGGGGTGTTCGGCGCGGCGCTGAGACGCGGCGACATCGGGTTCGCCGAGGCCTTCGTCGACGGCCGGTGGTCCTCGCCCGACGTCGCACAGCTCCTGACCGTGATCGCGCGCAACCGCGACGCGCTGGAGCGCGCGGTCTACGGCGGGTTTTGGGGGCGCCTCGCGTACCGCCTCCGGCACGCGCGCAACGCCAACACGCGCCGCGGGAGCCGGCGCAACATCGCCGCGCACTACGACCTCGGCAACGACTTCTACGCCCTCTGGCTCGACCCGTCGATGACGTACTCGAGCGCGCTGTTCGCGGACAATTCGTTGCAGCCATTGGAGGCCGCGCAGGCGGCCAAGTGTCGCCGCATCCTCGAGCGGCTCGCGCCGCGGCTCGGCGATCACATCCTCGAGATCGGGTGCGGCTGGGGCGCGCTCGCCGAGATGGCGGCGCGCGACTTCGGCTGCCGCGTTACCGGGCTGACGCTCTCCGAGGAGCAGCTCGCCTACGCCGACGCGCGCATGCATCGCGCGGGCGTCGCGGACCGGGTCGACATCGCGTACCGCGACTATCGCGACGAGCGCGGCAGCTACGAACACGTCGTGTCGGTGGAGATGTACGAGGCGGTGGGCGAGCGCTACTGGCCGACGTACTTCCGGGCGATCGGCGAGCGCCTGAAGCCCGGCGGCCGCGCGGTGGTCCAGGCGATTACGATCGCCGACCGCCTGTTCGATCGCTATCGAACCGGCACCGACTTCATCCAGCAGTACGTCTTCCCCGGCGGGATGCTCGCCTCGCCCACGCGGTTCCGCGCGGAGGTGGCCCGCGCCGGCCTGCACCTAGAGGGGGAACTCGGGTTCGGGGCGGACTACGCGGAGACGCTGCGCCGCTGGCGGTGGGCATTCAAGACGCGGCTGCCCGAGATGCGCGCGCTCGGCTACGACGAGCGATTCCTGCGCACCTGGGAGTTCTACCTGGCGTACTGCGAAGCGGGGTTCGCGAGCGGATGCACCGACGTCCATCAATTCGAGATCGCGCGGCCGCGCTGACCGCGGCGGCGCTCCTCGCCTGTGCCGGCCTCGGCTGGCCGCAGGCGAGCGACGCGTCGCAGGCCGCGCCGCTGCGCGAGATCGGCGCGGGCAGCCTCCACTGGTTCGGGCTGCACGTGTACGACGCGCGCCTCGCCGTCGCCGGCGAGCGGTTCGATCCGGCGCAGCCCTTCGCGCTCACGCTGCGTTACGCGCGCGACCTGTCCGGCGATCGCATCGCCGAGGCGAGCATCGACGAGATCCGCAGGCTCGGATTCGGCACGCCGGCGGACCAGCGGCGCTGGCTCGAAGAGATGCGCAGCGTGTTCCCCGACGTGCGCCGGGGTGACGAGTTGACCGGCACCTCGACGCCCGGCCGCGGCGTGCAGTTCCTCCTGAACGGGAGCCGGATCGGTTCGGTCGACGAGGCTGAGTTCGCCCGCGCGTTCTTCGTCATCTGGTTCGACCCGCGCACGCGCGCGCGCGACCTGCGCGCCAGCCTGCTCGGAGGGAACCCGCCGCACCGCCTCGGAACGCCATGACGCCGGTCCCGACCGCACGGCTCGCCGCTTACGGCGCACTGGGTCTCCCGCTCGCCATGGCGGCGTTGCCGCTTTACGTCCACCTGCCGATGCTCTATGGCGGCGATCTCGGCATGCCGCTCGCGCTGGTGGGTGGCATCCTGCTCGCCACCCGACTCGCCGACGCGATCACCGACCCGCTGCTCGGCTGGCTCGCCGACCGCTGGCCGCGGCGCGACCTGTTCATCGCCGTCGCGCTACCGCTCCTCGCGTTCGGGATGCTCGCGCTGCTGCACCCGCCCGAGGCGGCACCAGCGGTCTGGCTCGCTGCGGGCCTGGCGGTGACGTACTTCGGGTTCTCGATGGCGTCGATCGCGTATCAGGCCTGGGGCGCACAGCTGTCGGCCGATGCCCACGAGCGCACGCGCATCACCGCGGCGCGCGAGATCTTCACGCTGGTCGGCGTCGTCACCGCGGCGGCGCTCCCGTCGCTGCTCGGCGGCGAGAACGCGACCGGCCTCGCGCGGTCGAGCTGGGTCTTCGCCGGGCTGCTCACCCTCTGCGGCGCAGTGACGCTCGCGCTCGCGCCGCGGCCGCGCCGCGAAGTGCGCGCCGCGAGCGGGCTCCTGGCGTCGCTGGCCGCGCCGCTCGCGAACGCCGATTTCCGGCGCCTGCTCGCGGTCTTCGTGCTCTCGGGCGTCGCCGCAGCGGTGCCGTCGACGCTCGTGCTGTTCTTCATCGCCGACGTCCTTCACGCGGCGCATCTCACCGGGCTTTTCCTCGTGCTCTACTTTCTCGCAGGGGCGGCCGGAATTCCGCTCTGGGTGGGACTCGCGCGGCGGATCGGCAAGAGCCACGCTTGGGTCGCGGGCATGCTGCTCGCGGTCGTCGCGTTCGTCTGGGCGTTCGCGCTCGGGCCGGGCGACGTATTCGCCTACGGCGCGATCTGCGTACTCTCCGGGATCGCGCTCGGCGCGGACCTCGCGCTGCCGGCCTCGATCCTCGCCGACGTGATCGACCGCGACCGCCGCGGTCCGCGCGAGCCCGCGGCTGGGAGCTACTTCGGCATCTGGAACCTGGTGACCAAGGCGAACCTGGCGATCGCCGCGGGCCTCGCGCTGCCGGTGCTCGGCGCGCTCGGCTACGCCCCGGGCGACCCGACCGCGGCACGGTCGCTCGCACTCGTCTACTGCCTGCTGCCGTGCATATTGAAGCTGGGCTCGGCCGCAGCGCTCTGGCTCATCCCGGTGCGCCAGCCGGCCGCTCTCGCACGAGGAACGACATGACGCTCCGCCTCCCCGCATTGCTCGCCTCCCTGCTCGCGCTCGCCGGATGCTCGTCGGTGACGCCGCTCGACTACCGGGCGGAGGCGCCCGAGCTCGACCTCGCGCGCTACTTCGACGGCCCGGTCGGCGGCTGGGGCATGGTGCAGGACCGCTCGGGCAAGGTGCTGCGCCGGTTCTACGTCCGGATCGATGCGCGCTGGCAGGGCAATGTCGGCACGCTGGACGAGTCGTTCGATTGGTCGGACGGCAAGAAGGAGCGGCGCGTCTGGACGATCACCCGCATCGACGCCAACAACTACGGCGGCAAGGCGGGCGACGTGGTCGGCACGGCGAGCGGCGTCGCGCGCGGCAACGCGCTGCAGTGGAAGTACGTGCTCAGGCTCCCGCCGGAGCAGGGCGGCTGGGAGGTCGATCTCGACGACTGGATGTACCTCATCGACGCCGACACGATGCTCAACCGCTCGACGATCACGAAGTTCGGGATCCGGTTCGCGGAGATCACGATCGCGTTCCGGCGGGGCGGCTGATGTCGCTCAACCCGAGGATCGCCGGATGGAAGGACCGGCGCGTCTGGCTGGTCGGCGCGTCGACCGGCATCGGCGCGGCGCTCGCGCGGATGCTGCTCGCGCGCGGCGCGAAGGTCGCGGTCAGCGCGCGCAGTGCCGGACGCCTGCGGGCACTGGTGGCAGGCCGGGGCGAAGCGCTGATCGTCCCGCTGGACGTCACGAAGCCGGAGGAGTTCGCCGGCGCGCATGCGCGGATCGTCAAGGCATGGGGCGGCGTCGATCTCGCGGTGTACCTCGCCGGAACCTACCAGCCGACGCGCGCCTGGGAGCTCACGGTCGAGCGGGCGCGCGCGCACGTGGAGGCGAACCTCATGGGCGCGTACAACATGCTGCCGGTGGTGCTCGCGGACATGCTCGCCCGCGGCGACGGCGGGGTCGCGATCGTATCGAGCGTCGCCGGTTACCGCGGCCTGCCGAACAGCCTGTGCTACGGCCCGACCAAGGCGGCGCTGATCAACCTGGCCGAAACGCTCCACCTCGATCTCGCGCCGAAGGGCATCGGCGTCTACCTCGTCAACCCCGGCTTCGTCGAAACCCCGATGACGGCGCAGAACGCGTTCAAGATGCCGGCGCTCGTCTCGCCCGAAGCCGCCGCGACCGAGATCATTAGAGGCCTCGAGCGCGGCGAGTTCGAGATCCACTTCCCGAAGCGCTTCACCGCCTGGCTGAAGATGCTGCGGCAGCTGCCTTACCGCGCCTATTTTCCGGTGGTGCGGAAGTTCACCGGCCTATGACGCTCGACGGAATCGTGCACTGGTTCGAGACGCTCACGCGCGACACTGCGCGGGAGATCGGCCGCTATTACGCGCCCGAGGCATTCTTCAAGGACCCGTTCAACGAGGTCACCGGCAGCGCGGCGATCGGGCGCATCCTCGCGCACATGTTCGAGCAGGTCGACGAGCCGCGCTTCCGCATCCTCGAACGCTGGGAGGCGCCGCACGGTGCGATGCTCACCTGGGAATTCCGGTTCCGGTTTCGCGGCGGCGAGCGCCTGCTGGTGGCGCACGGCGCCACGCACCTGCGCTTCGCGCCCGATGGGCGCATCGCCTACCACCGCGACTTCTGGGACGCGGCCGAGGAGTTGTACGCGAAGCTGCCTGTCATCGGCGCGCTGATGCGGTTCCTGCAGCGCCGCGGGCGCGCGTAGGGCGTCACTTCGCCGTTTCGGCGGCGGCCGGCTTGGGCGCCGCAACAGGAAGGTACTCGAACAGGCGCACGACGCGCTTCACCCCGCTCGTGGTGCGTGCGATCTGGGTGGCGTCGTCCGCCTCGCGCTTGGTAACGAGCCCCATCAGATAGACGGTTCCGGCTTCGGTGACGACCTTGACGTGGATCGGGTTGAATTTCTGGGCGGTGACGAAACGCGACTTGACGACGCTGGTGATGTAGGTGTCATTCGAGCGCTGCGCAAGCTCGCTCGGCGCGCGGACCTGCAGGTCGTTGACGACGCCCCTGACCTCGCCCACGGTCGCCGCGGACCGCTCAGCGTCCTGCTTGAGGGCCTCCGTCGGCGCCTCGCCGGTGAGGAGCACCTGCTTGTTGAAGCTCGTGACGTTGATGTGTCCCTTGTCCTTGAACAGCTCGTTGATCCGGTTGGTGGCCTGGATCTCGATCCGCTCGTCGGTGCCCATGATGTCCGGCTGGCGCCGGTCGACCGCGACCATCGCGCCGCCCGCGACGGCGCCGCCCACGACGAGCGGGGCGCATCCCTGCAGCAGGGCGGCGATGGCCAGCAACGAGACAGTGACGATGCGCGTCATTCGGTTCACTCCGTTCCGAGCAGCAGGCAGTCGATCCCGTCGCACAGGCAGTGCAGCGTGAGGAGATGCACTTCCTGGATGCGCGCGGTCTGGTTGTGGGGCACGCAGAGATGAACGTCGCCGGCGGCGAGCTGCCGGCCGATCTCGCCGCCGCCGCGGCCGGTGAGCGCCACCACCTTCATCTCGCGCTCGTGCGCGGCGCGCACCGCGGCCACGACGTTCGAGGAGTTGCCCGACGTCGAGATCGCGAGCAGCACGTCGTTCGGCTGCCCGAGGGCGAGCACCTGCTTCGAGAAGACGAGGTTGTACTCGTAGTCGTTCGCGATCGAGGTGAGCGTGGACGTGTCGGTGGTGAGCGCCATCGCGGCCAGCCCGGGGCGCTCGCGTTCGAACCGGTTGAGCATCTCAGCGGCGAAGTGCTGCGAATCGGCAGCGGAGCCGCCGTTGCCGCAGGCGAGGATCTTGCCGCTCGACAGCAGGCATCCGACCATGACCTCGGTCGCGCGCACGATCGGCTGCGCGAGCGCGTCCACGGCGGCGAGCTTGATATGGGCGCTGTCCGAGAAGTGCCGGCTGACGCGGGCGACGAGGTCGATGGACACGAGGGGTTGGGGGGCCGGCTGTTCCGCTCTTCCTTCGGCGCGGATTCTAGCGCTGCTGCCTGATGCTGTCGCGGCCGGCGCACGGCCCGTCACCGGCCGGCGACACCCGGAACGCACGACCATTCACTCGACGAAGACCTCGAACTCGATCCGGAGGCGGGGATTGCGGTGGTCCTGCAGCCGGCTGATTCGCGCGGTCACCGTCTCGCCGCGGTCCATCGCCCAGGCGAGCGCCTCGTTCTCGGCGCGCGGCACATAACCGAGCTTGCGCCCGCGCCACTCGACGCGCACCGCGTTGCGGTCGTGCGGGTTTTCCGGCTCGCGCACGAGGTCGAGGCGGTCGCCGAGCTTGAGCTCTGCCCAAACCAGGCTCGCCTCGCCGTAGCGGAAGCCGGCGAGCGGCGAACTCTGGACGAGCAGCCTGACGGTCTGCGCGTGCGCGAGCCCCGCGACCAGGAACGCGGCGGCAACCGCCGCGATCGAGCCGGCAGCGTGATGCACCATCGGGCTACGCACTGAACGCGTCCCTGATCCACTCGATGCGCCCGGGATCGAGAGCGTCGAGCGCCACGACGTCGCAGCGGCAGGGCACGTCCGCCCGTCCCGCGAGGTAGTGCCGGGCCGCGAGCAGGACGCGGGCCTGCTTCCGCACGTCGACGCTCGCGGCTGCACCCCCGAACGCCCCGGATCGCCGGTAGCGCACCTCGACGAACACGAGCGTCGTTCCCTCGCGCGCGACCAGGTCGATCTCGCCGCCGCGACAGCGATAGTTCCGCTCGAGGATGGCGAGCCCGTGGCGAACGAGGAACCCGGCGGCGAGGTCCTCCGCCGCGGCGCCGTCGCGGCTTCTCGCCGTGCTCACTCGAGCGCGACGCAGCGCCCGTCGCGGAACGTTGCGGCGACCGGGCGCCGGTCGATCGCGCCGCTTGCCGACACCGCGATGCGGCCCGTGACGCCCTGCACCTCGAATGCCCGCTCGCCGTCCAGCAGGGCGGCGGCGATCCGGTACGCGTCGATGCCGAGCGCGTAGAAGCGGGCCGCGTCGCCTTCGAGGCCAGCCGGGCGCGCGAACCCCGCGGCCGACGGGTGCTCGGGCTGCACGATCCACGGCATGTCGACGAAACGGACGCCGGCCAGGTCGAAGTTGCGCAGGCGATCTGAGGGCGCAGTGTTGATCTGCGAGGTCGCGTAGACCGGGACCTGCCCGCCCATGTGCAGCCGCAGGGCGCGCGCCGTCTCTCCTGCCGCGGCGAGGAAGATCGCATCGTGCGGCTTCCGCGCGAGCCCCTCCCGGATCGCCGCCGGATCGGCGCCCGGCTGCACTTCGAACACGTCGGTGATGATCCCGCCCAGCACGAGCCACTCGTCGACGAACGCCTCGCGAATGCGCTTGGCGAGCACGGTGGGCGAGCTCACCACGACGACGTTGCGCGCGCCGTCGCGCCACGCCAGGCGCGCGACGTAGCGCGTCTCGCCCTCGATCGGGAGCCCGAATGCGTACAGCGGGCGCGCGACGGCGGCATTGCCCTCGGGCTGGTTGAGGGCGACCGTCGGCACATCCACCCTCCCGCTCGTCGCGAGCGCCGTGACCCCGCTGCGCGTCATCGGGCCGACGACGACTTTTGCGCCCGCCTCTGCCGCTGCCACGTACTCCGCGACGATGCGCTCCGGGCTCGCGTCGGTTGCGCGCACCGCGATCCGGGGTTTCGCCGGTCCCCGCGCGGCCGCCGCGGCGAACCCCTGGCGCACCGCGTCCGCGACGCCGCGGAAGTCCGGCGAGTCGAGCGGCAGCAGCAGCACGACATCCGCCCGCGGCGCCGTCGGCTTCGGCGGGGCATCGGCGCTTGCCGGAGGTGCCTCCGCCCAGCACAATGCCGCGCTATGCAGGAGAAGCGCGGCCGCGACGAGACGCAGGCGATCGGGAAGCATGGCGAAGGAGCGGGGGGCAGCGGCCGATTATATGTGGTGGCCACGCCGATCGGTAACCTCGCCGACGTGACGCAGCGCGCGCTCGACACCTTACGGTCGGTCGACGCGGTGTTCGCCGAGGACACGCGCGTCGCCGGCGTACTGCTCGCGCATCACGGCATCCGCGCGCGACTGACCGCCCTCCACGAGCACAACGAACGCGCGGCAGCGCGCGCCGTGTGCCAGCTGCTCGCGGCCGGCAAGAGCGTCGCGCTGGTGAGCGATGCCGGTACGCCGGCCATTTCCGACCCCGGCGCGATCGCGGTGGCAGCGGCGCGGGCGCAAGGGTTCGCGGTCGTCCCGATCCCGGGCGCGAGCGCGGCGGTCGCCGCCCTGTCGGTGGCGGGTATGCCCGGTCCGTACGCGTTCGTCGGCTTCCTTCCGGCGAAGTCCGCGGCGCGCCGCAAAGTGCTCGAAGCGTGGCGCGCGTTCGCGTACACACTGGTGTTCTACGAAGCGCCGCACCGGATCCTCGAATGCGTCGCAGATCTGACCGCGGTGCTCAGCGGCGAACGGACCGTCGTGCTCGCACGCGAGCTGACGAAGGTCTTCGAAACCGTGCACGCCTGCCGTCTCGGCGACGCCACGGGGTGGCTCGAGTCCGATCCGGACCGACAGCGTGGCGAGTTCGTCATGGTAGTGTCGGGTGCGACGGCGGACGAGGCCGCGGCGCGCGCGGAGGAGGGCGAGCGCGTGCTTCGCCTCCTGCTCGCGGAGCTGCCGGTGAGGAGCGCCGCGCGGCTCGCGGCCGAGATCAGCGGTGCGCGGAAGAACGATATGTACGCGAAGGCGCTGGAACTCCAGGTGCGGCCGCAGAGGACCCAGAGGGCACAGAGGAAAAGCAAGTGAGGGGAAAGCTGTTACCGCTTCTTCTGCAATGGACTCGATAACGATCACCCGCCCCGACGACTGGCATCTCCACCTGCGCGACGGCGCGTCGCTCGCAGCCGTGCTTCCCTACACCGCGCGGCAGTTCGCGCGCGCGATCGTGATGCCGAACCTGAAGCCGCCGGTGACGACGGTCGAGCTGGCGCGCGCCTACCGTGAGCGGATACGCGCCGCCCTTCCGCAGGCGGGCACCGCAGAATTCGAGCCGCTGATGACGCTCTACCTTACCGACAACACGTCGCCCGACGAGATCGCGCGGGCGCGCGCGAGCGGCTTCGTGCACGCGGTCAAGTACTACCCCGCCGGGGCGACGACGAACTCCGACTCGGGCGTGACGGCGTTCGAGCGCGCGTTTCCGGCGCTCGCTGCAATGGAGAGGCACGATCTGCCGCTCTCCGTCCACGGCGAGGTGACCGATCCCGCGGTCGACGTCTTCGACCGGGAGAAGGTCTTCATCGACACCGTCCTCGCCGAGATCGCGCGACGCTTCCCCGCCCTGCGAGTCGTGTTCGAGCACATCACGACGAAGGAGGCCGCCGACTACGTGCTCGCCGCGGGCCCGCGGATCGGTGCGACCATCACCGCCCACCACCTGCTGTACAACCGCAACGCGCTCTTCACGGGCGGACTGCGGCCGCATTTCTACTGCCTGCCGGTGCTCAAGCGCGAGCGCCATCGCCAGGCGCTCGTGCGCGCGGCGACTGGCGGCAGCACGAAGTTCTTCCTCGGCAGCGACAGCGCCCCGCATCCGCGCGGCGAGAAGGAGAGCGCGTGCGGCTGCGCCGGCTGCTTCACCGCGCATGCCGCGCTCGCGCTCTACGCCGAGGCGTTCGACGCCGCCGGCGCGCTCGACCGGCTGGAGGCGTTCGCGAGCTTCAACGGGCCCGACTTCTATCGCCTGCCGCGCAATGCGGGTCGCGTCACGCTCGCTCGCGAGCGGTGGGAGGTGCCGCGCGAGCTTGCGTTCGGCGCGACGGCGCTGGTGCCGCTGCGCGGCGGCGAAGTGCTCGGGTGGCGGCTCGTGTGAGCAGCGGTGGCGCGCCGGCCTGGAACCGGGCGGCGCTCGTCGCATCGCCGCTGCTCGCGACGGTGCGACCGCTGCTCGAGCACCTGTCTGCGGACCGCTTTCCGACGCTGGACGAGCTGAACCTCCTCGCGCGGGAGCAGGACCTGCGCTCCGGCGGCGGTGCGCCAATCGTGTTCGTCCCGGCCGCAGCGGCGAGATCCCGCAGGCTCGAGGCGCAGTACGAGATCCGGATCCATTGCGAAGGGGCGGTGCCGACGCGGGCCGAGAGCTGGCACGATCTCTTCAACGCGCTCGCCTGGCTCGTCTTTCCGGGCACGAAGGCGACGATCAACCGCCTGCACCACGACGAGATGTTGCGCCGGCGTGACGACCCGCAGCGCGGCACCGCGCGCGACGTGCTCACGCTGTTCGACGAAGGCGGCGTGATCGCCGCTTGCGCCGATGCGTCGCTGGCCCGCCTGCTGGCCGAGTTCCGCTGGAAGGAGCTGTTCTGGACGCGGCGCGCCGACGTTGCCACCTCCATGCGCTTCCGCGTGTTCGGCCACGCGATCCACGAGAAGGCGCTCGCGCCGTACAAGGGCGTCACCGCAAAGACGCTGGTCGTCGAGGCTCCGCGCGCGACGCTCGAACTGCCGGACGAGGCGCTGATCGCCGTGCTCGATGAGCGCGCGGCGGCGCACTTCGCCGCGCCGGGCGCGCTCGCGTCGACGCGCTCGCTGCACCCGCTGCCGATCCTCGGCGTTCCGGGATGGACGAGCGCGAACGAGAATGCGGCGTTCTACGACGACCCCACGGTGTTCCGCTCCGGGTGGCGATCCGGAAAGAAAGAGGCCCCTTGAGGGGCCTCTTGGAGCGCCCCGACCCTCACCCGCGATCGCCGCCGCACACGGCACGGATCGCATCGCATGGTTCGCGCGCCTGCTGCACGCTCGACCCGCGCGAGGGCTCGGACCGGACCGCGCTCCGGGCGCCGCGCGAGCGGCGCAGGTTCGGAGCGTTGCCCCGAATCGGATCAGGCTACGGGAACGCCGGCATCGTCGGCTCCACTACGCCAGCGCTCGCCTCCGGGTGCTGGCGGTGCACAAGGTTTCGAATCTCGTCGACGCGGGAGAACGGCACGTCGACCATGAGCAACACCTTGCCGACCTCGAATTCGCGCTCGTAGCGCTTCAGCCGCGAGTTGGGGGCGCCCGCACCCGCGAGGCTGCCGACCCAGGCGCCGAGCAGCGCGCCGCCGATCCCGGTGGCGAGCACCGTCGCCCACTGCAAGGCGATTCCGCCGGGAGGGTAGAGCACGGCGATCACGCCGAGGGCGATTCCGCCGATGCCGCCGATCACCATGCCCCGCTCGGCGCCGTGCACGAGGTCGGTCTTCTGCAGCGCATTCGCCTCGTGCAGCTCGCCGAGGTCGGTCCCGCGCCTAGCGAGGACGTGCATGTGGCGGTCCTCGACGCGGGCGAGCAACAGATCGGCGGCGGTGCGCCGGGCGCTCACGACGTCCGGCAGCAGGAAGTACAGTCGGCGGCGCATCGAGGCCTCCTGTCCGCGGAATTCTTCCTACTGTCTAGCCCTGTCCGGGGGCGAATGCAAGACGCGCTGCAGCGGCGAACGATCGGGCCCATGCGAGTATCATCCGGAGTGAAGCCGGCTAGACGGTCGCCGGAGGCGACTGCCTCCGGAGGAAAGTCCGGGCTCCGCAGGGCAGGGTGCTGGATAACGTCCAGGCGCCGCGAGGCGACGGCCAGTGGAACAGAAAGCACACCGCCGATGGCTGGTCTGTCGGTCGCGAGATCGGCAGGCTTTCTCAGGCAAGGGTGAAATGGTGCGGTAAGAGCGCACCGCGGCGGTGGCGACACCGTCGGCACGCCAAACCCCACCCGGAGCAACACCAAATAGGCAGGTGCAGCGCGGCTCGTCCGCGCGAAAGGGCGGCCCGCCCCAGCCTGCGGGTAGGTGGCTCGAGCCGCGGGGCAACCCGCGGCCCAGATGAATGACCGTTCTCGACAGAACCCGGCTTACCGGCCGGCTTCAACCGATCTAGCGCGAGGCGCCATTGGCGCCTCGCGCGCCTACGCCCGCTCCCGCGCCGCCGCCACGGCCGCCTCGATCTCGCTCAGCACGCGCTCTGGCGCGAGCTCGTTCATGCAGCGGAAGTGCCCGAGCGGGCATTCGCGCGCGAAGCACGGGCTGCATTCCAGCTGGAGCTGCACGATGCGCGCGCGCGGCGCAAGCGGCGGCGTGTGCGCGGGGCTCGACGAGCCGTACAGCGCGACGAGCGGCCGGCCGAGGGCGGAGGCGACGTGCATCAGTCCCGAGTCATTGGTGACCACGCACTCGGCGACCGACAGGAGATCGATTGCGGCCGCGAGGTCGGTGCGGCCGCACAGGTTCAGCGCTTCGCCGGCGGCGAGCTGCGCGATCTCGTCCCCGATGGCCCTGTCTCCCGGCGCGCCGATCAGCCAGACCGATCGCCCGCGCCTCGCGAGGGCGCGCGCCAGGGACGCAAAGTGCCGCGCCGGCCAGCGCTTGGCCGGTCCGTATTCGGCACCCGGGCAGAGTGCGACCACCGGCTGCGTGCGGTCGAGCCCGAGCCGGCTCACGGTGATGAGGAGATTCGCCTCGTCCACGTCGATCCGCGTGACCGGTATCGGGCGCTCGACCGGACGGCCCGGCGCCTCGGCGAGCTGCAGGTAGCGCTCGGCCATGAGCGGCAGCCCGGCCTCGTCGAGCCTGTGACGCACGTTCAGGAGCGCGTAACGCGCCTCGCCGACGAAGCCGATGCGGCGCGGGATTCCGGCGAGCAGCGGCACCAGCGCCGACTTGAAGCTGTTCGGGAGCACGATCGCCTCGCGGTAGCGGCGGCGGCGCAGCCGCCGCGCGAGGCGGATGCGCGGGCCGAGCGCGAGCTCGCCGTGCCGGAAGGGCACTTCGAGGACCTCTTCGACTTCCGGCATCCGGCGCAGCACCGGTGCGGTCCAGTCGGGCGCCACTGCATCGATCCGCAATCCCGGATGGCGCGCGCGCAGCCGCGCCAGCAGCGGCTGCGCGAGCAGCGTGTCGCCGATCCAGTTGGGGGCGACGACCAGTAGGCGCATCGGGTCTCAGTGCCCTTTCGGCCTGGCGCCCTTGTACACGTAGAGCGTGCTGCAGTAGGGGCACCGGATCTCGCCCGAGTCGGTGATGTCGAGGAAGACGCGCGGGTGATAGCACCAGACCGGCGTGCGCGGCGTCGGGCAGTGAAGCGGCAGGTCCTCCTCCCGGACTTCGATTGTGGACCCCGATTGAACCGGCTCGGCCATACCTATTTGCCCTTCTTCCCGGTCTTCTTCGCCTTGCCGTCGTAGACGGGCGTGAGCCACTGTTGATAGCGCTTGTTCTTCCCGTTCACCAGGTCGAAGAACGCCTTCTGAATCTTGGCCGTGATCGGCCCGCGGCGCCCGGCGCCGATCTGGCGGCCGTCGACTTCGCGGATCGGCGTGACCTCGGCAGCCGTGCCGGTGAAAAACGCCTCGTCGGCGATGTACAGGTCGTCGCGCGTGATCCGCTTCGCGCGCACCTCGTAGCCGAGGTCGGCGGCGAGCTGGATCACCGTCTCGCGCGTGATCCCGATCAGAGCGCTCGTCAGCTCCGGCTCGCAGATCTTCCCGCTCTTGATGACGAACAGGTTCTCGCCGGCGCCTTCGGCAACGAAGCCGTCGACGTCGAGCAGCAGGCCCTCGTCGTAGCCATGGTCGAGTGCCTCCACGTTGGCGAGGATCGAGTTCGCGTACGTGCCGGAGTACTTCGCGCGGCACATCGAGACGTTCACGTGGTGGCGCGCGAAGGACGAGGTCTTGATGCGGATTCCCTTCTCGAGGCCCTCCGCGCCGAGGTACGCGCCCCACGGCCAGGCGGCGATCGCCACGTGGACCGTCGCCCCCTTCGGGCTTACCCCCATCTTCTCCGACCCGTAGAACGCGATCGGCCGGATGTAGCAGGACTCCAGCCCGTTCGCCCGCACCACCTCCTTCTGCGCTGCCATGAGCGCGTCGCGCGAGTACGGGACCTTCATCATGTAGATGTGCGCCGAGTTGAACAGGCGCTCGGTGTGCTCCTTGAGCCGGAAGATCGCCGTGCCGCCGACCGTCTTGTAGGCGCGCACGCCCTCGAAGACCGCCAGGCCGTAGTGCAGCGAGTGGGTCAGGACGTGGGTGGTGGCGTTGCGCCAGGGCACGAGCTTGCCGTCGTACCAGATCCAGCCGTCACGATCGGCCATGGTGGTCGCCATTGGTTCTTTTCTCCGGGAGCGCGGTAGGGGGAAGCGCGAATTTTAGCGTGAACCGCGAGCCGCGAGTCCCTTGCCGGGACGGGTCCGGTTCACGGTTCGCGGTCCACGGTTTACGATTCGCCTCGCATGCCTGCCAGTCCAATCCGCTACTCCGCCGCCGCGCTGCGCGATTTCGCCGCGCGCCTGCTCGAACGCGCCGGCCTCGCCGCGGACCGCGCGGCCGACGTCGCCGCGATTCTCGTCGAAGGCGACCTGATGGGACACACGACCCACGGGCTGCAGCTCGCGGGTCCTTACCTGAAGGCGCTCGAGGACGGCGTGATGACGCGTGCCGGCGAGCCGGCCGTGATCGCCGACCGCGGCGGATCGATCGCCTGGGACGGCAACTTCCTGCCCGGGCCGTGGCTCGTGCTGCGCGCGATGGAAACCGCGTTCGCCCGCATCGCCGAGCACGGTGTCGTCACCGTGGCGATCCGTCGTTCGCATCACATCGCCTGCCTGCAGGCGTACCTGTCGCGCGCGACCGGGCGCGGGCTGGTGATGCTGCTCATGAGCTCGGATCCGGCCACCGGATCGGTCGCGCCGCACGGTGCGATCGCCGGCCGCTTCACGCCCAATCCGATCGCGGCCGGATTTCCGACCGAAGGGCTGCCGGTGCTGATCGACATCAGCGCATCGACTACCACGAACGGCCTCGTATCGCGGCTCAACCGCGCCGGCAGGGGCGAGCGCCTGCCCGGGCCGTGGCTCGTCGACAACGCGGGAAATGCGAGCGACGACCCGGCCGTGTTTCTGGCGGATCCGCCGGGCGCGATCCTGCCGCTCGGCGGCATGGACCTCGGCCACAAGGGCTTCGGCCTCGCGCTGCTCGTCGAGGCGCTCACCTCGGCACTCGCTGGACACGGCCGGGCGGACGGCGAGAAGCACTGGGGCGCGTCGGTGTTCGTGCAGATCATCGACCCCGGCGCATTCGGCGGGCGCGCGGCGTTCGTGCGCGAGGCGGGCTGGCTCGCCGCCGCGTGCCGCACTGCGCCTGTCAAACCCGGGAGCCCGCCGGTGCGGCTGCCGGGCGAGCGCGGGCTGACGCTGCGCGAGCGGCAGCTCGCAGAAGGCGTCGCGCTCCATCCGGAGACGATGCCCACGCTCGTCCCATGGGCAGAGAAGCTCGGGGTGCCTTTGCCGTAGAGCCGTTGAGCTATTCGAACACCGCCTTCCACAGCGCCAAAGTCGCATCGGCATGCGACGCGACGCTCGCAAGGTCGACGCGCGCGAACTCCGCGCCGTTGAGCCGCAGCCGGTGCTGCAGCCGGCGATAGTGGCGGTACGCGTCGGCGACCCGCTGCGCAAGCTCGCCCGGAATGAGGCCGAGCGCGCCCGCCATGTGCAGCAGCGCGATGTTGCCGAGATTGCCGGTCAGCTCGTAGTGCGCTCGCGAGTGCGCGAGGACCAGGTACTGGACGATGAACTCGATGTCGACCATCGCGCCGCGGTCGTGCTTGATATCGAAGAGTCCCGACCGGTTCGGGTGCGCGTCGAGCATCCGCTGGCGCATCGTCAGCACCTCCGCGGCGAGCTGCGCGGGGTCGCGGGCGGCCTGCAGCAGGTCGCGCCGGAGCGCGTCGAACACCGCGCCGATCGCGGCGTCGCCGGCGCAGAAGCGCGCGCGGGTGAGGGCCTGGTGCTCCCAGAGCCAGGCCGACTCGAGCTGGTAGCGGCGAAACGCGGACATCGACGACACGAGCAGCCCCGCGCCGCCGCTGGGGCGCAGGGCAAGATCGGTCTCGAACAGCACGCCCGCGGACGTGCGGCTCGACAGCCAAGAGTTGACGCGCTGGGCGAGACGCGCGTAGTTCTCCGGGGCGGTTTCGTGCGGATCGTCGTAGACGAACACGATGTCGAGGTCGGACGCGTAGCCGAGCTCCTTGCCGCCGAGCTTGCCGTAGCCGATCACCGCGAAGCGCGGGATGTCGGTGTGCCGCGTGCGCACGAGCTTCCAGCACACCTCCAGCGTCACCGCCAGCACGAGGTCCGCAGCGAGCGAAAGATGGTCGGCGAGGCGCTCGACCGTCAGCAGCCCCGCGAGGTCCTGCATCAGCAGGCGAAAGACCCAGGCGTGGTGGATCTCGCGCATCGCGTCCATCTGCCGCTCGACGTCGCCGTCGTGCGCCGCCATCTCCCGCCGCAGCGTGGCGGCAAAGTCGCTCCAGTCCGGCGCCTCGCCGAGCACGCGCGGATCAAGAAGCTCGTCGAGCAGGATCGGGTGCCGCGTCAGGTACTCGGACGCCCAGCTCGACGCAGCGAGGATCTCGGCCACCTTGGCGAGCGCCTGCGGCTGCTCCGCGAGCAGGGCGAGGTACGACGCGCGGCGGCTGATCGCCTCGACGAAGTCGAGCGCGCGCCGCAGCGCGACGTCTGGCGCGACGCGCTCGCCCGGCGCGCCTGCAACGGCGGCGCGCGCGCACGCCTCGATGAATCGCGGCACGAGCAGGTCGAGGCGCTCGCGGCTCGCTTCGGGGAGCTGCTGGTAGCGCGCGCTCGCGCGCAGGCTCCGGATCCGGGCGAGCGTCTCGCGCGGCTCGATGTAGCCCCGCGCGGCGAGGTCCCGCTCCGCCGCATCGCCCTCGACCGTGCCCTGCCAAACGGGAGTGGACGCGGCCGCATCGCCGTTCGCGGCCGCGAAGACGCTCTCGAAGTGCCGCGTCACCGCGCCGCGATGCTCGTCGAGCGCGCGCACGAAGGCCGGCCAGCCGGGAGCGCCCATGCTCTCGGCGACGAGCTCGCGATCGGCCGACGACTCGGGCAGCGCGTGGGTTTGCGCGTCGTCGAGGTACTGGAGGCGGTGCTCGAGCCGCCGCAGGAAGACGTACGCATCGGAGAGCTCGGCGACCGCCGGCTCGGCGAGCTGGCGCCTCGCGCCGAGCGCCGCAAGCGCGGCGAGCGTCGCGCGCACGCGCAGGCCGGGGTCGCGCCCGCCGCGGATCAGCTGGAAGCCCTGCGCGATGAACTCGATCTCGCGGATTCCGCCCGGGCCGAGCTTGACGTCGCAGGCCAGATCGCGGCGCGCGACCTCCTGCCGGATCTGCGCGTGGAGCTTGCGCACTGCGTCGATCGTGCCGTAGTCGAGGTACTTCCGGTAAACGAATGGCTGCGCGATCTTGCCGAGCTCCGCGCGCGTGCGGTCGTCGCCGCCCGCAACGACGCGCGCCTTGATCCACGCGTAGCGCTCCCACTCCCGGCCCTGCGCGACGAAGTACTGCTCGAGCGCCTCGAAGCTGGCGGCGAGCGGCCCGGCATCGCCCCACGGCCGCAGCCGCATGTCGACGCGGAAGACCTGGCCGTCCGGCGTCGCGTCGGCGAGCGTGCGGATCACGCGCTGCCCGAGCCGAACGAAGAACTCATGGTTCGCGAGCCCGCGCGCCGTCTCGCCTTCGTCCGGGTAGACGAACACCAGGTCGATGTCGGAGGACACGTTCAGCTCGCGCCCGCCGAGCTTGCCCATGCCGACGACGAGCAGGTCCTGAGGGCCCGATGCGCCGGCTGGCGCGCCGTGCTCGGCCTCCATGCGCGTGCGGTGCGCGCGGAGCGCCGCATCGAGGGCGACCTCGGCGAGGTCGGACATGGTGCCCGTGACCTCCGCGAGCGGCGCGAGGCCCGCGAGATCGCGCGCGGCGACCCGAAGCATCACGCGTGCGCGGAGCTCGCGGAGCGCGGCCGCGAGCGGCGCCGTTTCGCCCGTGTCGCGGCCGGCGAGGAACGCCCACATTTCCGCCGCAGTCCAACCCAAGCCATGCGCCGCCTCGACTTCGTCTGCTAGCTGCGGCCGCGCCGCGAGCAGGCGTTGCGCGAACCGCGACCAGCGCAGCGCGAGTGAAGGCTCGATATGCGACATAACCCTATGCGTAGAATGAGAAAAACGGTCTTGGAGGGGGTACAGTACAATCGCGTCGTCGAGACGGCGACGCGAGCGTTATAGGAATTGTAGTTAAGGGAGCCACGGCCCCCTTAGCGATCCCAGTCCCAGCGATCGAGTCCGGAAGCCGGGCTCGTTCCGAGGTTGTCGATTCGAGTTGTGCACGCAGATTCGACGCGCGCCATTGTAGGCGTGCCCTGCCATCCCGGCCATCGCGGCCGGACGAGATCGTCACGCATCAGGCCCCGGGCGCCGCGCGCCGGATGAACAAGCTCAACGAAGCCGTCCACGAGGTCGAGGAAGCAGTCCACGACGCGCTCGACTCGAGCCTGGACGCACAGCTCGAGCCGCGCGAGCGGCGGTGGCTCACCTGGCTGCGCCGCGCCGGCTGGACGCTGGTCGGGCTGTACTTCCTCGCCGCAGTCTCGATGCTCGTCCTGCGCTTCTGGGCGCTGCCGCACGTCGCCGACTACAAGGACGAGATCGCGGCTGCCGTCTCGCGCGCGCTCGGCGAAAAGGTGACGATCGAGCGCGTCGACGCGGAGTGGTACGGGCTGCAGCCGCGGCTCGAGCTGAACCGCGTCAGGATCTACGATCGGCGCGGCGAGGAGGCGCTCGAGCTCCCCTATGTCGGCGCGAGCATTGCCTGGCACTCGGTCGTCGCCGGCCAGCTCCGCTTCAAGTCGCTCGTGCTAGATCGCCCCGAGCTGCGCATTCGGCGTGATCCGCAGGGGCGCCTCTTCATCGCTGGGCTCGAGCTCCGACCCGCCGACGGATCCGACCGCGGCGCTGCCGACTGGGTGCTCGAGCAGGGCGAGATCATCATCCGCGACGCGAAGGTGGAGTGGCAGGACGAGGTCCGGGGCGCACCGGCGCTCACGCTCGAGCGCCTGAACTTCGTACTCGAGAACCACGGTCGGCATCATCGCTTCGCGCTGCGCGCGGAACCGTCGCGCGAGTACGCGTCTGCAATCGACGTGCGCGGCGACCTGGTCGGGCGCACGGTCGAGCAACTCGGCGAGTGGGACGCCCGGCTCTACGCCGCGCTCGACGAGGTTGACCTGACGGCCTGGAAGGCGTGGGTCGATTATCCGTTCGAGGTGCAGAGCGGTCGGGGTGCGCTGCGCCTGTGGCTTGCGGTTGAGGATGGGCGGCCTACCGAGCTCGCCGCGGATCTCTCACTGGAGGACGTGACGGCGCGCTTCGGGAACAACCTGCCGGCGCTAGAGCTCGCCGCGGTCTACGGCCAGTTCGGGGTGCGGCAGCGCGCCGAAAGCCCGGGCCTGCTCGCTTTCGCGCATGGGGAGAGGATCGCCTACGACGGCTTCGCGCGCCGCCTCGCGCTCGTCACGCGCGACGGGGCCGAGCTTGCGCCGGCGGACTTCACCGCGCACTGGGCGCCGGCGCAGGAAGGCCGCCCGGAGAACGGCGAGTTCGTTGCGCGCGAGATCGAGCTCGCGCCGCTCGTGCTGCTCGGCGAGCGGCTGCCGTTGCCGGAGAGGCTGCGCGAGGCGCTGATCAAGTCTTCACCAGAGGGCCGGTTCGCCGACGTGCGGTTCACGTGGACCGGCGAGATTGCCCGTCCGGACACGTTCAGCGCGCGCGGGCGCTTCGCCGACCTCGGCATGCGGGCCCACGGGGGCGCGCCGGGCTTCACGCGGCTGTCCGGCCAGTTCGACCTGACCGAGAAGGGGGGCGGAGCAAGCCTCAACGCGACGGGCACCTCGATCCGCCTCGCCGGCGCGGCGGATGAGGACTCGATCCGGTTGGACGCCCTCCGTGCGCGCCTGCAGTGGTCGCTCCAGGACGGCGCCGCGGAGGTGAGGCTCGACGAGCTGGCGGCCGCCGGCCCGGAACTTGCCGCGACCGCGAACGCCACCTACCGTCGCTCCGGCGACGGCACGCAGACGGTCGACATCGCGGTGCGCGCCTCCCGGATGGACGGCCGCGCCGTGCGCAAACTCATTCCGGTCCTCCGCGCGGACACGGGCGAGTGGCTCCAGCGCGCCATCGTCGTGGCCCCGCTCGCCGACGTGCGATTCCGGCTCCGCGGCGATCTCGACGATTTCCCGTTCGATGACCCGAAGAAGGGCGAGTTTCGCGCGAGCGGGCGGGTGACCGGCGGAGTCCTCGACTATGCGCCGGGCTGGCCGCAGCTCGTCGGCGTCACCGCGGACCTCGGCTTCGAGGGACGGAAGATGACGATCACCAGCCCGCGTGCGAGCACGTACGGGATCCAGGTGGCGAAAGTGACCGCGATCATCCCCGACCTCATCGGGCCGTCCGAGCTGCACATCGACGGGCAGACCGAGGGTCCGCTCGGGGACTATCTCAGGTTCATCGCCGCAAGTCCGGTGCGGGGATTCATGGACGGCGCCACCGACGGCTGGACGGGCGATGGCCGCGCGACGCTCGAATTGCGCCTGAAGCTTCCGCTGGCGATGCTCGAGAAGACCCAGGTTGCAGGCAGTTTCCGGTTCGCGGGCGGCACGATCACCACGGCGCCCGGCGACGCCCCGCTCGCCCAGGTGACCGGCGCGGTCGAGTTCACCGAGTCTTCGATCACGTCGAAAGGCCTCGCCGCGCAGACGCTCGGCGGGGACATCACCGTGCAGCTCGCGACGCGCGAGGGCGCCACGTCGGCGACCGTGCAGGGGACGGTCGACGGGACCCAGCTCGCCGGGCGGGTCGGGCTGCCGTTCGCGCAGTCGGTCCGCGGGCAGCTCCCGTTCCGGTTCACCGAAACGAAGCGCGGGGACCGTACGACGGCGGTGTTCGAGTCGACCCTCGCCGGCGTCGCAGTCGAGCTGCCTGCGCCGTTCGCGAAGAAGGCCGACGAGAGCTGGCCGCTGCGCGTCGAGCGCCGGCCGCTCGGCGATCCGACGGCGCCGGGCGGTGCGGCAGTCCGACGCGAGAGCATGACGGTCTCGCTGGCGTCGCTGCTCAACGCCGAGGGGATCCTGAAGACGGAGAGTGGGCGGACGTCGATCGAGAGCGCAGGCGTGGGCCTGGGCGACGTCGGCGTGCAACTCCCCGATCGCCCGGGCGTGTTCATCGCGGGCAACGTCAAGTCGCTCGATCTCGATCGGCTGCTGCCGGCGGTCACCGACTCGGCGGCGAAAAGCGCCGCCTCGGATCTCGCGGTCACGGCCCTCAATCTGCGCGCGGGAACGCTCACGGTGGTCGGTCGCAACTTCCACGACGTCACCGTGAAGGCGCAGTTCTCGAGCGGCGGGACGTGGCAGGCGACGGTCGATGCGCGCGAGATGGCAGGGGAGGTGGCATGGCGGTCGGAGGGCGAGGGCCTCGTCACCGCCAGACTCAAGCACCTCGCGCATCCCGACCCGGCCACCGACCCGATGCCGGGCGCCGCCAGCGCGACGCGCCTGCCCGCACTGAACATCGTGGCCGACCGCTACACGCTCCACGGCCGGGATCTCGGCCATCTCGAGGTCGACGCGGTGAACGAGCGGGGCGGCTGGCGGCTCGCGAAGCTGGCGCTGGTCGCGCCGGAGGGCGCAATCAACGCGACCGGGTTGTGGCAGCCGCCAGGAGGGACCACGGCGGAGCAGACCGATCTCGAAGTGACGATCCGGACCGACGATGCGGGCAAGTACCTCGCGCGCTTCGGACACCCCGACACGCTGGCGCGCGGCACCGCGGAGCTCGACGGGAGGGCCAAGTGGCTCGGCCCGATCTGGACGATCGACTTCCCGTCCCTGAGCGGCGAGGTGACGCTCCGCGCCGAGAAGGGCCAGTTCGTGAAGCTGAAGCCGGGCATCGGGAAGCTGCTCGGCGTGCTCTCCCTGCAGTCGCTGCCGCGCCGGATCACGCTCGACTTCAACGACATCTTCAGCGAGGGCTTCGCGTTCGACCACATCAACGGCAAGGCCACGATCGCACAGGGCGTCGCCCGCACGCAGGACCTCACGATGGTCGGGCCTGCCGCGACGGTGGTGCTCACCGGCCATGCCGATCTCGCGCGCGAGACGCAGGATCTCTCCGTGCGCGTCGTGCCGGTGGTCGGCGACAGCGTCGCGGCCGCGGCCGCCGTCGCGCTGCTCAACCCGATCGTCGGCGTGGGCGCGCTCCTCGCGCAGCGGCTGCTGAAGGACCCGATCGGGCAGATGCTCGCATTCCAGTACCGCATCTCCGGTCCGTGGGACGATCCGCAGGTCGAGCGGGTGGGATTGCCCGAGGGGCAGGGCGAGCCCGACCCGTTCGGGTCGAAACAGGGGAAGCCGTAGGCGGCTTGCACGACATGTCAGAAACCGTCCGTGTCGCCGCGATCCAGATGGTCTCCGAGCCTGCCGTGGAGGCGAATCTCGCCGCGGCCGGCGAGCTCGTCGCCGACGCCGCCGATCAGGGTGCGCGGCTCGCGGTGCTCCCCGAGTGGTTCTGCTTCATGGGCCGCTCGGACCGCGACAAGCGCGCGATCCGCGAGGCCGACGGCGACGGCCCGATCCAGTCGTTCCTCGCCCGGTCCGCGGCGCGCCACCGCGTGTGGTTGATCGCCGGGACGGTGCCGCTGCCGGCGCAGGACCCGGAGAAGGTGCGCAACAGCTGCCTCGTGTACGACGACGCAGGCCGGCGCGTCGCGCGCTACGACAAGATTCACCTCTTCGACTTCACCGACGCGGACCACAAGTATCGGGAGTCGAGCACGATCGAGCCGGGCGATCGGCCGGTGGCGATCGACTCGCCCTTCGGCCGCATCGCGCTGTCGATCTGCTACGACGTGCGCTTTCCTGAGCTGTACCGGCGGCTCGCGCCGATGGACCTGATCGTGATCCCGTCGGCGTTCACGGCGACGACCGGCAAGGCGCACTGGGACCTGCTCGTCCGTGCGCGCGCCGTCGAGAACCTCGCCTGGGTGATCGCGCCCGCGCAGGGCGGTCACCACCTCAACGGACGTCACACCTACGGCCACACCATGATCGTCAGCCCGTGGGGCGAGACGGTCGCGAGCCTCGCGCACGGCGCGGGCGTTGTCGTTGCCGAAATCGACCCCAGCTATCAGCGCAAGGTGCGCGAGAGCCTGCCGGCGCTGCTGCATCGGGTGCTTTGAAAGACCTCAACAGGAAAGCGGTCACAGAGATCACTGAGGACACAGAGAAAAGACGATGACAACGGTTGTCTCTGTGCTCTCTGTGTATCCTCTGCGTCCTCTGTGACCGTTTTTTCGGGCTGACGAATGACAGCGATGCAAACCCAGGAACGACTCCTCGAGACCGCGCAGCGGACGCTTCTTGCGCCGTACGACCTCGCCGCGCCGCAGCTCGGGCAGGTGTTCGGCGCGATCATGACGCACGACGTCGACTACGCCGATCTCTACTTCCAGTACCTGCGCACCGAGGGCTGGAGCCTGGAGGAGGGCATC